>NZ_JBMLTK010000103.1:0-61508 GCF_049240005.1 Flavobacterium sp.
AAGATTAAAAGATTAAAAGATTAAAAGATTAAAAGATTAAAAGATTAAAAGATTTTGAGATTTAAAGATTTAAAAAAGCGAAAAAACCGAAAAAATTGAAATAAATGTAAATAGAGAAAATCAGTGCTTTTTTGACATCGTGTAAAACTTTGTGAACTCTGTGCCTATGTGGTCAACCGAAGTGATGTAGTAAAAATTGAAAAGATTTAAAAAACCGAAAAAATTGAGATGCATGTAAATAGAGAAAATCAGTCCTTTTTTGACATCGTGTAAAACTTTGTGAACTCTGTGCCTATGTGGTCAACCGAAGTGATTAAAAGATTAAAAGATTAAAAGATTAAAAGATTGAAAGATTGAAAGTTAAAAGATTAAAAGATTAAAAGATTAAAAAAGCGAAAAAATTGAAATGCAAGTAATTAGAGAAAAACAGTGCTTTTTTGACATCGTGTAAAAACTTTGTGAACTCTGTGCTTATGTGGTCAACCGAAGTGATTTAGTAAAAATTGAAAAGATTAGCCTTCGACAAGCTCAGGCACCGACGAATCGTGGGTTAAGTTACCAAAACGAAACCTTAAGTGGTGAACGTCACGAAGTCTAGTTTCTCGTGTCTAGCTTCTAGCTTCTCAAAAAACGAAACCTTAAGTGATGAACGTCACGAAGTCTAGTTTCTCGTGTCTAGCTTCTAGCCTCTCAAAAAACGAAACTTTAAGTGGTGAATTCATCGAAGTCTTAATACTTAATACTTCAACCTTAATACTTTAATCTTAATACTCCAATCTTAATACTTATTACTTCAATCTACTACTCATTGTCTAAAAACCAACTTATCGTCGAAACAGTCGAGTAGGAGGGCTTGATCTGCTTTAATGTTGCCTGAAAGCAGCTCTTTACTCAAGGCGTTTAGAACTTCTTTCTGGATGACGCGCTTTACCGGACGTGCGCCAAACTGCGGATCGTAACCGCGTTTCACCAAATACGCCTTGGCCTCATTCGTGGCATCTAAGCTTATATGCTGATTAGCCAACATTTTCGATACCTGACGCAGTTGAATTCCTACAATCTCTCCAATTTCTTCGCGCGTTAACGGCTTAAAGAGCACCACTTCGTCAATCCGATTTAAAAACTCGGGTCGTACCGTACGTTTTAGTAACTGCATTACTTCTTCCTCTGCTAAAACCGCGGCTGCCTCTGCTGTGAGTGTCGGTTCTTCAAAGGTCCGCTGTATGGCTTCGCTTCCCAAATTGGAGGTCATAATGATAATCGCATTTTTGAAATCGGCTAATCGACCTTTGCTGTCGGTTAAGCGCCCTTCGTCGAGCATTTGCAATAAAATATTGAAGGTGTCGGGATGCGCTTTCTCGATCTCGTCGAGCAATATAACCGAATAGGGTTTTCTGCGTACCGCTTCCGTTAACTGTCCGCCTTCTTCGTAGCCCACGTAACCTGGAGGCGCACCAACTAAGCGACTCACCGCGTGCTTTTCTTGGTACTCCGACATGTCGATTCGCGTTAAGGCATTTTCGTCGTCGAACAAATATCCGGCAAGCGATTTAGCCAATTCGGTTTTTCCAACGCCCGTACTTCCTAGAAATA
The DNA here is from genome assembly GCF_049240005.1 of Flavobacterium sp. Taxonomy (GTDB): domain Bacteria; phylum Bacteroidota; class Bacteroidia; order Flavobacteriales; family Flavobacteriaceae; genus Flavobacterium. The sequence continues at coordinate 1,594 of NZ_JBMLTK010000103.1, forward strand.
GAAACGTTCCCACAGGTTTGCGTGCGTCTTGTAAACCCGATCTACTTCGGCGAATCGCATCGGCAACCGCTGCTACAGCTTCTTCCTGACCCACAACTGTTTTGTGTAATTCGGTTTCAATATGCAGCAATTTTTCGCGGTCGCTTTGCATCATTTTTGCTACTGGAATGCCGGTCCATTTCGCAACCACTTCGGCAATGTCTTCTCGGGTAACTTCTTCTTTTATAAGAGCTTGGCTTCCTTGCTTTTGTTGTAATTCGGCAGTGTACTCTTCTAACTTTGTTTGTGCATCCTTAATTTTCCCGTAGCGAATTTCGGCTACCAAACCGTAATTACCATCGCGTTCAGCACGTTCGGCTTCGAGCTTTAACGACTCAATGTGCGCCTTTATTTGCTGCATGTTATCTACAATGTCGCGCTCCGATTTCCAACGCGAGTAAATTTCCTGGCGTTCTTCTTTTAGATTTGATAAATCTAATCCCAAGACTTTTAGCTTTACGTCGTCGTTTTCGCGTTTAATCGCTTCGATTTCAATTTCCAACTGCATGATTTTTCGATCCAAGACGTCGAGCTCTTCCGGTTTGGAATTGATTTCCATACGCAGTTTCGAAGCTGCTTCGTCCATTAAATCGATAGCTTTATCAGGCAAGAAGCGTGAGGTAATGTAGCGTTGAGAAAGTTCGACAGCGGCTATAATGGCATCGTCCTTAATTTGTACTTGGTGATGCGTTTCGTATTTGTCTTTGATCCCGCGAAGTATCGAAATGGCACTTTCGGTATCGGGTTCTTCGACCAGTACTTTTTGAAATCGGCGTTCCAGTGCTTTGTCTTTTTCGAAATATTTTTGGTATTCGTCGAGTGTTGTTGCTCCAATAGCGCGAAGTTCCCCACGAGCCAAAGCAGGTTTAAGGATGTTTGCTGCATCCATCGCTCCTTCGCCAGCACCAGCGCCAACCAGAGTATGAATTTCGTCGATAAACAAAACAATATCGCCATCGGTTGCCGTAACTTCTTTCACTACTGCTTTTAAGCGTTCTTCGAATTCGCCTTTGTATTTGGCGCCGGCAATCAGCGCACCCATGTCGAGTGAAAAAACGATTTTATCTTTAAGGTTTTCGGGAACGTCGCCAGCTACAATTCGGTGCGCTAAACCTTCTGCAATTGCGGTTTTACCCACTCCGGGTTCGCCCACTAACATCGGATTGTTTTTGGTGCGGCGTGTTAGAATTTGCAACACACGTCTGATTTCCTCATCGCGACCAATAACCGGATCGAGTTTCCCGCTTTTGGCTAAGTCGTTTAAGTTTTTAGCGAATTTAGAGAGTGCATTAAAAGTTTCCTCGGCACTTTGCGACGTCACTTTTTCGCCTTTTCGCAATTCGGAAATCGCCGCTACGAGTTCTTTTTCGGTAACGCCTTGATCGCGCAGAATTTGTCCGGCTTGCGATTTGGACTTAACGATAGCTAGCAATACATGATCGGTGGCCACAAACTCGTCGCCCATGGCGGTTGCCGTTTTTTCAGCTTCGTTTAAGGTCGCAATTGCGGTGCGTCCAAGCGTAATATCGGTTCCTCTAACCTTCGGATAGGTGTTTAGCTGACTGTCGATGAGTCGCGTAAGCAAGTCAACATTTACGCTCATTTTCTTTAATAGAAAACCAATTACGTTTTGATCGACATCCAATAAACTTCTCAGTAAATGTTCGTTTTCAATGAATTGCTGCCCTTTATTGAATACCAACTGCTGTGCATTTTGTAGCACTTCGGTTGCTTTTGTAGTTAATTTATTCAGGTTCATAATAATTGCAAAATTTTAATCATCTTTGAACAACTAATGCGCCAAGTTAGAATTGCTGCCAAAATGGCGTTAATTTAACTTTGTAAAGCGACAAAACGTCTTAAAATCAGTCAAAAATGGGATTTTTTTCTAATTCAGTTTCGGAAGATACGACTTCTTGGGTGGCTTTAACCGATGCTTCGCAGCTTGACGACCACGGTCTTTTGGTGGTTATAAAACACAGCACGCGGTGTATCGTGAGTAAAACGGTTTTGAAAGAATTGAATCGTTCGCTAGAGTTCAACAACGCCACATTTTTGTATTTGGATTTGTTGCAGTATCGCAGCATCAGTAATTATATTGCCGAGAAATACGGTATTCAGCACGAGAGTCCGCAGTTATTAGTTATTTCGGAAGGAAAAGTTCTCTATGCCGCTTCGCACTCGTCGATTGATTCGGAGGTCGTTAACCGAATCCTGAATCAATAAGGCGCTGTCGGAAATCGGTTGTTTAAGATCACCGCTCGTAGTTTCTGTTTGATGTCTGCCGAGCAATTCAAAACCATCTGTTCGTTTGTTGGGAACGGTAGTACACGGCGGTCGAAAAACGGCCAATAATCGTTTTCCACTGCGCGTCGGTCGCCGTTGTAGGTAGCATAGCCGTTTTCAAAAATCCATTCGCTTCCAAGCGGAAAGCTATTTATCAATTGGTTGGTTGTGAAATTGATGAAATCTACTTTCGCGACAACTTGAACGTTTTTAAATTGTACGAACTCGTACACGGAGCAGGTCACTTTTCGGATATCGTCAACGGTAATGTTCTTTCCAAGCGAGTCTTTTACCGCTCTTCCGCGGTCGTCGTACACATTTTTCTTACCGAAATTCACATCTTTTTCTTTCACAAATTGGCGTTCACGTACTTGTTCTGGCGAAATATTTATTTCTCTAAACGTGAGTACTATGCCGTAATCGTAGTTCACTTTCGGCTGTCTAATCGAATGATATACCGTAAACTTATCGTTTAATCCGCCGGTGCTAAAATCTAAAATATCAGCTTCCAAACGCTGTGGAATGATTTTCCCACTTTCATTTTTGGTGTAAATACTCACATAATCGGTTCCGAGCAAAATGGCGTCGGCGAGTAGTTTTTCGGCATCTTTATAAGCAGGCGATAACTGTAAAAGGTATTCCAAATCTTCTGCCGCACGTCGGCCACCAACTTTTGATTTACTGGCAAGTAACGCTTTGGCATTCGTGTACAGATATTTAACCAAAGCATTTTTGCTGTTTACAATTTCTTCGCTGTAATCGTCGAACGGAAAAATAGCATCACGCTTTTCTTTAAGGAGCGGCAAGGGTAGGAGCGGACGAATTTTTTCTTGCCGCGCGTTAAGACGTTGATACGTAGCAAAAATGCGTTCTAAATTCGCAGGACTGTTGTCTTTCACCAACAAATCAACATCTCGTAAATCGCGTTCTTTCGCTTTAGCAAAGGCTTCTTCCAGCATATAAATGTAGTCTTGCTTCCCTTTCCGAGTCTTATTGTTTGAAAGTCGGTCGATTGCTACATCAATTGCTACATCGTAATCGCCAGAACTCAGGTAATTTCGGGTTTCGGTTTTTCCGCAAGAAGCTAAAAATAAAACAGTTAGAAGAAGAGTAAATGAAGAACGCATACAAACAAATTAGGATTCAAATATATCATTTTGGAAATTGCTGAAGCCCGCTCGCTTATTTTTTTGGCGGTTGTTGTGATTTTCGCTTTCGCGGAAGGAAAAAATACGTTCTCAAATGAATAAAAATCGGCAGCAAAAAACTATTTTAGCGACATGATCTCTTCGCAAATGTCCGATTCTTCAAATAAACTCAAAATATTCAACGATCCGATTTACGGATTTATTTCCATACCAAATCCACTTATTTTCGACGTTATTGCGCACAAGTATTTTCAGCGTTTACGGCGTATTTCACAAATGGGACTCTCGTATTTGGTGTATCCAGGCGCTCATCATACGCGCTTTCATCACGCGTTGGGTGCCATGCATTTAATGCAAAAGGCGGTTCGAGTATTGCGTTTTAAAGGTGTTGAGATCAGTCCGGAAGAAGAACAAGCCTTGTATTTAGCGATTTTATTGCACGACATTGGTCACGGGCCGTTTTCTCACGCCATGGAACAAAGCATCGTTAAAGGCGTACATCACGAAAGTTTGTCGCTTAAATTCATGCATGCACTAAACGGTGTTTTTGATGGGAAGCTTGATTTAGCTATTCGCATTTTTACGGGAAATTACGAACGCAAATTTATGTCTCAACTCATTTCGGGTCAGTTAGATATGGATCGAATGGATTATTTGCGACGCGACAGTTTTTATACCGGTGTAGCCGAAGGAAGTATCAATGCCGATCGTTTGATTCAAATGATGGATGTGGTCGACGATCGTTTGGTTGTGGAAGAAAAGGGAATTTATTCTGTTGAAAAGTTTTTAGTTGCCCGACGTTTGATGTACTGGCAAGCGTATTTACACAAAACAAGTTATGTGGCCGAGTTGATGTTGCAGCAAATATTTAAACGTGCTGTGCAGCTAATTGGCGAAGGTTTTAGCTTACAGGCTTCAGATCCTTTATTGCATTTTCTAAAAAATGGCGCAGCAGTCGCATTTGATGAAGCCGATTTAGAATTGTTTTCCAAACTCGATGACACTGATGTATTGATGGCATTAAAACAGTGGCAAAGTTGTGGCGATTTTGTTTTGGAACAGCTTTGCGAGCGCATTTTGAACAGGAATTTACTTAAGATTAGTTTGGGCGATGAGAAGTTTACAGCTGCAGATAAGGAGCAAGCTATTGCAGAAGTTGCTGAGAAATACCAAATCAGCAAAGCTGAGGCTTCGTATTTTGTGTACAAAGGAAAAATCAAGAATCAGGCGTATTCGATGGATAAAGAGCCTATATGTATCTTGAAGAAAGACAAGACAATAGCCGATGTTGTTTTTGTATCCGATCAGCTCAATTTGAAGGCCTTGTCGAAGCCAGTAGTAAAATACTACTTGTGTAAACCGAAGCTCTTGTAGAAATTTAACAATAGACACCAAAATTTTCTATTTTTGTCGCAATGAAATTTACAGCAGCTCAAATAGCAGGAATACTCGAAGGAGAGGTCGTTGGCAACCCGTTAGCCGAGGTTTCGCGACTTTCTAAGATCGAGGAAGGTACCGAAGGTTCGCTTACGTTTTTGTCGAATCCTAAATATGTAAATTACATTTACTCCACACAAGCGTCGATTTGCATTGTGAATTCGACCTTTGTTCCCGAAAATCCGATCACAACTACTTTAATAAAAGTGGATGATGCCTACGGTGCGTTTACCAAAATTTTGTCGTTTTACGATCAGGTGAAACACAACAAATCTGGAATTGAAAATCCGAGTTTTATCGCCGCTTCAGCGAAGTATGGTGCTCATTTTTATCTTGGTGCCTTTGCATACGTAGGTGAAAATGTAGTAATTGGCGAAAATGTAAAGATTTATCCAGGAGTTTTTATTGGAGATAATGTTCGAATTGGCGACAATACGCTTATTTTCAGTGGTTCTAGAATATGTTCAGAAACCGTGATTGGTAATTTTTGTACGATTCATGCCAATGTAGTTATTGGTGCCGACGGGTTTGGCTTTGCTCCGCAAGAAGACGGTAGTTACAAGAAAATCCCACAAATTGGTAACGTGGTTTTAGAGGATTACGTTGATGTGGGAGCGGCAACAACTATTGATCGCGCCACTATGGGAAGCACGATTATCCGAAAAGGAGTGAAGCTCGATAACCAAATTCAGATTGCACACAATGTTGAAATTGGTGAAAATACAGTAATCGCTGCGCAAACCGGAATTGCAGGTTCTACAAAAATTGGAAAGAACAGCATGATTGGCGGACAGGTAGGTATTGCGGGCCACTTAATGGTAGGCAATAACGTGCGCGTTCAGGCACAATCGGGTATTGGCAGAAATCTTAAAGACGGCGAAACAGTTCAAGGAAGTCCAGCACTTCCGTATACCGATTACAGCAAATCATATATTCATTTTAAAAACCTTCCTAAAATTCTTCAAGAAATAGAAGACTTGAAAAAGCAAATACTTCATGCAAACAGCTCACAATTGTCCGGCGATGGTCAAGCAGAAAACAATTAAAGAAGAAATATCTCTTACGGGTGTTGGATTACACACCGGTAAGGAAGTCAAAATGACATTTAAACCTGCGCCAATCAACAACGGCTTCACTTTCGTTCGCGTTGATTTGGAGGGAAGTCCGATTATTGAAGCCGACGCTAACTACGTAGTGAATACGCAGCGCGGAACCAATTTGGAGAAATTAGGTGTAAAAATTCAAACCTCAGAACACGTACTTGCCGCCTGTGTAGGTTGTGATTTGGATAACGTAATTATCGAATTAAATGCTTCAGAACCACCTATTATGGACGGTTCATCGAAATATTTTGTTGAAGCTATTGAGAAAGTAGGAACCGTTGAACAAGACGCTGAACGCAAATACTATGTGGTAAAAGAAGTAATTTCTTTCAGCGACGAAGCAACAGGTAGTGAAATTTTGGTGATGCCAGGCGATGATTATCAAGTTACCGCAATGGTCGATTTCGGAACCAAGGTTTTAGGTACACAGAATGCGACCTTAAAATCGATGAGCGATTTCAAAAAAGAAATTGCTGATGCCCGAACTTTTAGCTTCCTTCACGAATTGGAGTCGCTTTTAGAACACGGATTGATAAAAGGAGGCGACTTAAACAATGCAATCGTTTATGTGGATAAGGAAATCTCGCCTGCCACGATGGAAAGTTTGAAAGTAGCTTTTGGAAAAGATAGCATTTCGGTTAAACCAAACGGAATACTAGATAATCTTACACTTCATTATCCAAACGAAGCCGCAAGACACAAGCTTCTAGACGTAATTGGAGATTTAGCTTTGGTAGGCGTTCGTTTGAAAGGAAAGGTAATTGCAAACAAACCGGGTCATTACATCAATACACAATTTGCTAAGAAATTGGCAAAAATGATCAAGATTGAGCAACGTAACCAAGTGCCAACGGTCGATGTTAATCAGGAACCGCTCATGGATGTGAATAAAATCATGAGTATGTTGCCGCACCGTCCGCCGTTTTTATTGGTCGATAAAATTTTCGAGTTGTCGGAGCAGCACGTTTTAGGATTGAAGAATGTAACGATGAACGAGCCGTTTTTCGTAGGTCATTTTCCGGATGCTCCCGTCATGCCAGGTGTTCTGATTGTAGAAGCGATGGCACAGTGCGGTGGAATTTTGGTTTTAAGTACCGTTCCAGATCCAGAAAATTATCTGACGTTCTTCATGAAAATCGATAATGTAAAGTTCAAACAAAAAGTATTGCCTGGCGATACATTAATCTTTAAATGCGACTTATTGGCGCCGATTCGTCGCGGTATTTGTCACATGCAAGCCAATGCATACGCCAACGGACGTTTAGTTGCCGAAGCCGAATTAATGGCACAAATTGCACGTAAAGACAAGGCGTAACATCCAAAACAAACAGCATGAATCAACCTTTAGCATACGTACATCCCGGAGCCAAAATCGCTAAAAACGTAGTGATTGAGCCTTTTACGACCATTCATAATAATGTAGTTATTGGCGATGGTACTTGGATTGGTTCGAACGTAACCATTATGGAAGGCGCTCGAATCGGTAAGAATTGTAATATTTTCCCCGGAGCCGTTATTGCCGCAGTTCCACAAGATTTGAAATTTGGCGGCGAAGATTCGTTGGCGATAATTGGTGATAACTGTACTATACGCGAATGTGTAACCATAAACCGCGGAACGGTAGCATCTGGACAAACTGTCTTGGGAAATAATTGTTTAGTAATGGCCACAGCGCATATTGCACACGATTGCCATATTGGCGACAATGCAATTATCGTTAATGGCGTTGCATTAGCCGGACACGTAGTGGTTGGTAATTATGCGATTATTGGTGGTTTAGCAGCCGTGCATCAGTTCATACACATTGGCGATCATGCGATGATTTCTGGTGGTTCGTTGGTTAGAAAAGATGTTCCACCGTTCACCAAAGCCGCAAAAGAACCTTTGTCGTATGTGGGAATAAATTCGGTAGGTTTACGCCGTCGCGGTTTTTCAACAGATAAAATTCGCGAAATTCAAAATATTTACAGAATTCTTTATCAAAAAAACTACAATACCTCTCAGGCAGTCAGTATTATAGAAGCGGAAATGGAGGCAACTCCGGAACGCGACGAGATTCTGGATTTTATTAAAAATTCATCTCGCGGAATCATGAAAGGTTACAGCGGAAATTATTAAAAACTCTTATAAATCAACTAATGGCATCTACATCAGATATCAAAAACGGATTGTGTATTAAATACAACCACGACATTTACAAAATTATCGAGTTCTTACACGTAAAACCTGGGAAAGGTCCGGCTTTCGTGAGAACAAAATTAAAGAGCTTAACCACTGGAAAAGTAATTGATAACACCTTTTCTGCAGGACATAAAATTGAAGATATTCGTGTGGAAACGCATAAGTTTCAGTTTTTGTATGCCGAAGGCGATTCGTTTCACTTCATGAATGCTGAAAGCTTCGAACAAATAACGCTCGACAAGAAAATTCTCGATGCACCTGATTTATTGAAAGAAGGTGAGAATGTTATGGTAGCCATAAATACAGAAACCGATTTGCCTTTATCTGTTGATATGCCTGCTTCGGTTGTTTTAGAAGTTACCTATTCTGAACCTGGAGTTAAAGGAAATACATCTACAAATGCTACAAAACCAGCAACTTTAGAAACTGGAGCCGTGGTAAACGTGCCGTTGTTCATCAACGAAGGAGATAAAATAAAAGTAGATACCGCATCAGGTTCATACATCGAACGCGTAAAAGAATAACATGAAATTTCCAAAAGTACATACCCTTGAAGAGATTGCTCAGATCATCGGAACTACGTTTGTAGGTCGGCCGGATTTTCCGGTTTTGGGTATGAACGAAATTCATGTTGTTGAACCGGGCGACATCGTTTTTGTGGATCATCCGAAATATTACGACAAAGCGCTACAATCGGCTGCAACGATCGTTTTAATTAACAAAGAAGTTGAATGTCCGGAAGGTAAAGCACTTTTAATCAGTGACGATCCGTTTCGCGACTTCAATAAGCTAACCAATTATTTCCGACCGTTTCAGGCATTGCATGCATCGATTTCGGAAACGGCTCAAATAGGTTCGGGTACGGTTATACAACCGCAAGCAGTGATTGGAAATCATGTGACAATCGGTAAAAATTGTATTATTTACTCGAATGTGGTGATTTACGATCATTGTGTTATTGGCGATAACGTAGTCATTAACGCGGGAACGATTATCGGAGCTGATGCCTTTTATTACAAAAAGCGACCTGAAGGTTTCGATCAGCTTAAAAGCGGCGGACGCGTAGTTATTGAAGACGATGTGCATATTGGTGCGCTTTGCACAATAGATCGTGGCGTTACCGGCGATACAACTATTGGTGCGGGCTCAAAGTTAGATAATCACATACAGATTGGTCACGATACCGTTGTGGGTAAAAAGTGCTTATTTGCTTCGCAAGTTGGAATTGCAGGTTGCGTGGTTATCGAAGATGAAGTAACGATTTGGGGACAAGTTGGAACTACGAGCGGTATCACCATCGGTAAGAAAGCAGTAATTATGGGGCAGACTGGTGTTACGAAATCCATCGCAGGTGGAAAGAGTTACTTCGGAACTCCGATCGAAGAGAGCAGAGAAAAGCTTAAACAACTTGCTTATTTAAAGAGACTTCCTGAAATTGTCGAAAAATTGAAATAGTTATGTCGGTCAAAAAATTCATAAAGGATTTCTATAAATCGGATGCGTTGATTAACGGTCAGTTATTAGCGACCTATTTACACGACGATATTGAGTTTGTTTGGACAAGTTCTACAGGTAAAAAAACATATACCAAAAGCGACCTGGTTGCTCTGGCGACTGAGATGAGTAGGGCGTATGTGCGATCAAAAGTTCGCATTAAAAGTCTGGTTAAAGAAAAGAACCACGTTGCTGTTTTTTATGCTCATTATGTGAAAACTATTGAGAATCCGCGTGAGGATATTCTTTTGGCTGATTTTGCTGTGGTTTGGGAAGTGAAAGATGCGAAATTGGTAAGTGGTACTCAAATTAGCCAACTCGTCTAATATGTCATTTTTTCAAAATCAAGATAAAGTAGTAGCGTTAATCTTTCGGTTAACGCTATTTTTTTGGCTGGTAACCAAGTTAATGAGTTACTCGCTGTGGTTGGGAACGCATGTGTTTCCAATGGCGCCTTACTTTAGTTTTATACCTGCCTTTCCCGCGTTTTTGCACTACGTGTTATTTGGTGGTTCGTTGTTGGGTTTGCTTTTTTTAATGCTAAAGCCCACAAATCGAATTGTGCTTATTTCTTTGATAATCATAGAAATAATTCAATTAATTCCTGATCAAAACCGCTGGCAGCCGTATATTTTACAATTTATTTTTACAGGAATTTTATTTGATTTATACAGAAAGAAGCCAGCGCTTTTTACAGCGAACATGGCGTTTTACTCGGCTTGTTTGTATCTGCATTCGGGTTTGCATAAATTGAACGGAGGCTTTTTATTCCACGTGTGGGAACGAATGATTTTGCATCAATTTTTAGGTTTCGATTTATCGATAGCCGAACAACCCATTGTGCATTACAGCGGTTTGGCTCTAGGTGTGTTCGAAGTAATTGGCGCTATAGGAGTTTTATTTGCTCGAAACAAGTTCTTTTATGCCTGGATTTTAGTAGGTATGCATATTTTCATTTTGCTGTTTATTTCACCTTCCGGAATAGATTACAACAGTATTGTTTGGCCTTGGAATATATTAATGATGGCTATTTTGCCTGTCATATTTTATCATAAAACAGAACGAGCAGCACTGCATTTCAATTTAAAACACCCGAAAACACTGCTGTTAGGCCTATTTTTACTAATACTCCCTTTTTTAAGTTTCTTTGATTACTACGATAACTTTTTAGCGTTTAATCTCTACTCTGGCAGGTTAAAGCAATTTGATATTTGTGTGGGGAAACCTGATGAAGCGCCCGACTTGCAGGTTTTTGAAACGAAAAAGCGCACGTACTGCGATACGAAAACGGTTCTTCAAACTAATGTGTGGCACATCCGCGAAACCAATACCGTGGTATATCCAGAGATTCGTGTTTATAGACAAATAGCCGATTCGCTCAAAATGCGTTATCCAAAAGCCGAACTGAGTTTTTGCATTTATCAGTATCCATACAAAGCAGCGAACATCATTTATTTTGACTAATTTTTAAAAACAAGCTGTAATAATTTAACCAATAGTTACAGCATTTACCTTATTTTTGCGCTACAATTTTATAAACTAAATAATTCAACCATAATGAGCGTCTTAGTAAATAAAGATTCAAAAATTATTGTACAAGGTTTTACAGGAAGCGAAGGTACTTTCCACGCTTCGCAAATGATTGAATACGGAACAAACGTCGTAGGCGGTGTAACTCCAGGAAAAGGCGGAACAACGCATTTAGATCGTCCGGTTTTCAATACCGTAAAAGACGCTGTTGAACAAGCTGGCGCAGATACCAGTATCATTTTTGTACCGCCTGCATTTGCCGCTGATGCTATTATGGAAGCTGCCGATGCCGGAATCAAAGTTATTATCGCCATCACGGAAGGTATTCCAGTTGCTGATATGATTAAAGCATACGATTATATCAAAGGAAAGAATTGCCGTTTAATCGGCCCAAACTGTCCAGGTGTAATAACACCAGAAGAAGCAAAAGTAGGAATCATGCCTGGTTTCGTTTTCAAAAAAGGAACTGTGGGAATTGTTTCAAAGTCGGGAACATTAACGTACGAAGCTGCCGATCAAGTAGTGAAGCAAGGTTTGGGAATTACAACGGCTATTGGAATTGGTGGCGACCCAATCATTGGAACTACAACTAAAGAAGCTGTTGAGTTGTTGATGAACGACCCGGAAACAAAATGTATTGTTATGATTGGCGAAATTGGAGGTCAGCTTGAAGCTGATGCTGCAAAATGGATTCAAGCCGATGGTAACCGCAAGCCAGTTGTTGGTTTTATTGCTGGTGAAACTGCACCAAAAGGTAGAACGATGGGGCACGCTGGAGCAATTGTTGGCGGTGCCGACGATACAGCTGCTGCTAAAAAAGCAATTATGCGCGCCTGCGGAATCCACGTGGTAGATTCTCCTGCTGAAATAGGTAAAAAAGTTAAAGAAGTTCTTGGTTAACCGTAAGAACTCCATTTTTAAAGCCGTTTGATTTTTCGAACGGCTTTTTTTATTGGAATTAAGGTTAATACTTCGCGGCTTTTTTTCGACTGGAAATGATAAGATTGCTATTTTCTTGCGCCCAATCTATTAGCGGAACGAGTTTGTTAAGCAATTCCATACCCAAGCTTGTTAACTGGTATTCAACTCGTGGCGGTACTTCGGGATAAATCGTACGTTTTACCAGTCCGTCTTGTTCTAGTTTACGAACCGTAACGGTAAGCATGCGCTGCGAAACATCGCCGATTTTTGATTTTAGTTCGTTAAAGCGAAGGGTGCCGTCGCCTGCTAATGCATATACCACCAAAAGCGACCATTTATCGCTCACGTGCGCAACAACATCGCGTACCGGACAAGAGAAGTTCCGACTGCTGTTTGCCAAATTGAAATATTCTTTAAATTTTTTTTCGGACTTAAGGTCTTGATTTTCCATATTAGTTACTGCTGTGTGCGTGAGTTATAGCGCTGTACCTTCTTGTTTGACGCAAAGTTACTATTTACTTTTGAGTTATTAAAAGTAACTATTGTATCATTTTTCAAACAAGTATTATGTCGAAAATTCTTATTACAGGAGCAAGTGGGACCAACGGAAAAGCCTTAGCAGAAGTGCTCACCAATCGCCGTGTTGCAGTAAAGTTAGCAAGTAGAAATCCGTTACCTACAAACGAGTATTCAGAGTATGTGCCTTTTGATTTTGCAGACGTGTCAACTTTTGAAGCTGCTGTGGCCGATGTGGATCGGGTGTTTTTATTGGGACCGCCTTTGCAATTTGGTATTGAAGCCTTGCTTACGCCTTTCATTGATTTTTTAAAGGAAAAGGGAATTAATCGTGTAGTTTACTTTTCGGCTTTTGCCTCGGAAAAGATGGGCGACAATTTCGAGTTTCATTTGAATTTGGAAAAGAAGTTAGCTGCCGACGGATTTGCATATACCATTTTACGGCCTTCGTTTTTTGCGCAGAATTTTAAAAATTACGAATTCGAGAACATTACCCAACGCAACATCATTTTTATGCCGGCAGGTTTGGGCAAAGCAGCTTTTGTGGATGTTTACGACATTGCTGAAGTTGCCGCAAAAGCACTAACTGAAGATGGGCACGAACATAAAACATACGAACTCACCGGTCCTGAGTTGCTAACGTATGAAGATCTTGCTGCCTATTTAACTGAAATTTTGGGTAAGAAAATTACATATCCGAATCCGACGCCGGAGGTTTTCAGACAGGTTTTAGTGGATAGTGGTGCGCCTGAATTTGTTGCTAATTACCTGATTTCGGTGTACGGCGTTATTGCTAAGAAAGAAGCGGAGGTTATTGCCGATGGTGTGGAGCTCGTTTTGGGAAGAAAAGCCACAGATGTGAAAACGGTTTTAAAACGCGATTTTAAAGGGTAACGTATTTCCGCAACAGGGAATGTAGCGAAAAGCTTTGCAAAACTGCGGGCCTATAAAACGAAAAGCACAGTGCGACTAACAGAAGCGTCTGTGCTTTTTTAGTTTTATAGCCCGCAGTGCGCAAACTTGCAGCGAAATGCCCGACGGCGGCGCGACTTTTAGTTGAAGAACGGTTGCCGCCGGGTTGCCCTGAAAAAATACAATACTATTTTATCTTAACTAGTTAATTTAGTAACTTTGAAGAATGCCTACGGTTTTTTACAGTAACGGATTTCGGTTCTTCTTTTACAGTAATGAGAACGATGAACCTGTTCATGTGCATGTTGAAAAAGGCGACGGTTATGGGAAAATATGGTTGGATCCGATTGAATCAGATTATTTTAATGGATTTAATGCACAGGAACAGAGGCTAATAAAAAAGATAGTTTCAGAAAACGCAGATTTGCTTAAACGAAAATGGTATGAATACTTTAGATAAAAAATACGATCCCATTCTAGAATTTATTGCCGCAAAGCAGTTGAAAATCACTGCTGTAGCTTTTGAGAACGATTTAATTAATATCACGCTAAATACCAATCAGTTACTAATTGATTCGTTACTTAAATATCCTCGTTTGTCAACTGCGAAGTCGGTTGATCGCGATAATTTCTTACTCATCGCACAAGGAACCGGTATTCATTGGCCCACTTTAGACGAAGATTTAAGTCTTTACGGTTTTATGAAAGACTATTTACATACATCGTTTGCTAATAATACGACCATCAAAATTCTTTGATTTAAACAAGGAACAACTCGGCTGCTGTCCTCGAAATGTAAGTGTTTCGCCGCCGGGTTGCCCAAATATTAAGCAAAACTCTTTTCGAGCACGCCCACTTCCTCCATACATTTCTTCATTTCGCAGTAGGTACGCGCAATGTCGTTGTCTAAACCAATCGAGAAACGAATAAGTCCGTCGGATAATCCCATTTCTTGCTGTTCTTCTAACGGAATTTCACTCGAAGTCGAGGTTCCTGGAGCCGAAAACAACGTTTTGTAAAAGCCTAAACTCACAGCCAAATACCCCAAATTGCGGAGCTGCATCAGTTCCATCAACTCATTGGCTTTATCGAGTGAACCCGCATCAATAGTCATCATACCGCCAAAACCGTATTCCGGATTGATCATCGAAGCGTACAATTTATGACTCGGATGACTCGCCAAACCGGGGTACACCACCTTGAGTCCGTCGGCTTCAAACTTTGTAGCTAAATATAAAGCGTTATGACTGTGTTGTTTCATTCGAATATGTAACGTTCTTAAATTTTTCATTACACTAGCCGATCGCAAACTGTCCATAGTCGGGCCAAGTAACATCGAAGCTCCTGTATTTACACTTTTCATGCTGTCGATAAAAGCGCGAGATGCACAGGTAACTCCGCCAACGGTATCCGAACTTCCGTTGATGTATTTGGTTAAACTGTGGCAAACGATATCGGCTCCCAAAACAGCAGGAGCAACAGATAATGGCGAAAACGTGTTATCAACAACCAATAAAAGTCCGTGTTTTTTTGCGATTTTTGATAAGCCAGCAATGTTGGCTACTTCCAACAGCGGATTGCTCACCGTTTCACAGTAAAGTACCTTGGTTTGAGGCGTTATGGCAGCTTCCACTAAATCGAGTTTTGTAATGTCCACAAAACTAGTTGTGATGCCCATTTTTGGAGCGAAGTTTTTCAGAAAAGCGTAAGTGCCTCCGTATATGGTTCGGCTCGAAACAATATGATCGTTTTGTCCGCAAATTTGCAGTAAGGTGCACGTGATGGCGCCCATTCCCGAAGCCGCAACATTCGCAGCCTCAGTGCCTTCCATCGCTGCCAATGCCTGATCGAGATACAAATTGCTAGGCGAGGAGTGACGCGAATACAGATAACAGCCTTCAGCATTACCTTCAAAAGTGTCGAACATCGTTTTAGCCGACAAAAAAGTGTAGGTCGACGAGTCGCTTATCGACGGGTTTACGCCGCCAAATTCACCGAAATATTGCAAGTCTTGTATGCGATCGGCAGGTTTAAAATTCTCCATAATTTGTTGTTTTTGGGCAGCTATCCGGCTTTTCGCGTCAAGCTTCGTTACATCAGCTGCGTTTGGCTACACTGCGGCAGTAGCTTCTTGGGTCGCTCTGCCGCAGTAAGCCGCACTGCAACTGCTGTAGCAAAGGCTTTTGCTGCAATCCGGGCTGCGCGTGAACGTCAAATTAAAATCGTTTCCAAATAAAAAACTACATTTACATCATAAATTAGAATGCAATAGTGTTTTTTATAATTTTTATAGAATAATTTTCTGTAAATTCGTTTAGTATCACACTTACATAGAATGGAAACAGTAAAACTCGACATCCTCGATCAAAAATTGCTTACGGCTTTGCAAACCGATTGTCGGCAAACCACCAAAATGCTGAGCTTGAAACTTAATCTAAGCACAACGGCCGTTCACGAACGCATCAAAAAGCTAGAAAAGTCGGGCGTAATTGCAGGCTATGTTGCTATAGTCGACCAAGTGCGTGTCGATAAGAATTTTGTCGTTTTTTGCCACATCAAATTACAGCAGCATAAACAAGCGTTGTTAACCGGTTTTGAGCAAGCCGTTTCGTTGCTGCCCGAGGTTTTAGAATGTTATCACGTGAGCGGCGACTACGATTATATTCTTAAAATTGCCGTTCGGGATATGGAAGCCTATCGGAAATTCTTGGTCGAGAAGCTCACAACTATTGATTATATCGCGAGTACGCACAGTATTTTTAAAATCAACGAAGTGAAGCGCTCGCATGTTTTGGCGTTTTAATGTGAAAGTAAATCCGGCTCCTGAATTTCGCAAACATTGCTCTACGTGAAATTCACGTTTTTTTAGCACCTAAAAACGACTTGTGTTCAAAAACAAATCGTTCAAAACCCTAAATTTGCAACGCTTAATCTAAAAAAACACTTATGAACACTTTCGACGTCGTAGTCATTGGATCGGGTCCGGGCGGATACGTTTCTGCAATCAGATGCGCACAATTGGGTTACTCAACTGCTATCATTGAGAAATACAGCACTTTAGGCGGAACTTGCTTAAACGTAGGATGTATTCCTTCGAAAGCTTTGCTCGACTCGTCGCACCATTATTACGATGCGATTCACCATCTGGAAGACCACGGTATTTCGGTAGGCGGACAAGTTTCTTTCGATCTTGCAAAAATGATTTCGCGCAAAGCATCGGTTGTAGACCAAAACGTAAGTGGAATTAAGTATTTGATGGACAAAAACAAAATCACTGTTTTTGAAGGCGTAGGTTCGTTTGTAGATGCACACCAAGTTTCGGTTACCAAAGCCGACGGTTCTTCGGAGGTTTTATCCGCAAAAAACATCATTATTGCTACCGGAAGTAAACCTGCAAGTTTACCATTCATAAGTATTGATAAAGAACGTATTATAACATCTACCGAAGCCTTGAAACTGAAAGAAGTTCCCAAACATCTGGTGATTATCGGAGGTGGCGTTATCGGTTTAGAATTAGGTCAGGTTTATCGTCGTTTAGGCGCTGAAGTTTCGGTTGTTGAATTCATGGATCGAATTATTCCAACCATGGATGCGGCGCTTTCAAAAGAGCTTACCAAAGTTTTCAAGAAGCAAGGCATGAAATTCTACACGTCGCATAAAGTGCAAGAAGTTTCGCGCAATGGTAACGAAGTAAAAGTAGTGGCTCTCGACGCCAAAGGACAAACAGTAGAGCTTGTGGGCGATTACGCTCTGGTTTCTGTGGGTCGCCGTGCCTACACCGACGGTTTGAATCTAGAAAAAGTAGGAATTACTGTAAACGCAAGAGGACAAGTAGAAACCAACGATAAATTGCAAACGGCACAACCACACATTTACGCAATTGGCGATGTAGTAGCTGGAGCTATGTTGGCGCACAAAGCGGAAGAAGAAGGCGTTTTTGTAGCTGAAACGATTGCCGGACAGCATCCGCACATCAATTATAATTTGATTCCTGGCGTAGTTTACACTTGGCCAGAAGTAGCTGCAGTAGGTTACACCGAAGAGCAATTAAAAGAAAAGGGTGTGGCGTATAAATCGGGTTCGTTCCCGTTTAAAGCATTAGGACGCTCACGTGCTAGCGGCGACACCGACGGATTTGTAAAAATTCTTTCCGACGAAAAAACCGACGAAGTTTTGGGTGTACACATGATAGGTGCTCGTGTAGCCGATTTAATTGCCGAAGCCGTTACTGCGATGGAATTCCGTGCATCGGCCGAGGATATTGCGCGAATGAGTCATGCGCATCCAACCTACGCCGAAGCGGTAAAAGAAGCGGCTTTAGCAAGTTCGGCAAACCGACCGATTCACATGTAAAATAATAGCACATTTGCAGGAAAGTCTCTCGTTTCGGGAGACTTTTTTTGTTGGCAATAACTACATAAAAATGTGCGAGAAACTTGTTTAGTATTTCGAAATTAATTGTAGTTTAGGCACGTATAATCTTATTTGTAGCGACATAGTTCGTCGTTGTAAAATAGTAAACGACGGTACTATGATGGTTTGTTTTTTCAAAAAGCATTTTCGAAGTTTTCTTTTGATGTTCCTTTTCATTTTTGCTGCTAATGCGGTTTCGGCGCAAATCAATAAAGCTGATTCGACAGTACAGGTGGTTGCCTACTGGAGTAAAGGAGAAAAGCAAATTTATGATCTCGAAAAGATAAAGTATAAAATAAAGGGAACAGATACTACAAAAACGAATGTGATAAACTGTCGTGTAGCTGTTACAGTACTAGATTCTACTGCAAATAGTTATACGATAGAATGGAAGTATTTGTACTGTAAATCAAGTGAGAACAATGAACTGTATCAAAAACTTAACGATTTATCTAAAGATGTAAAGTTCATATATAAAATCTCAGAACTAGGTGATTTCGCTGAGTTGCTCAACTGGGAAGAAATAAGCGCATTTTACCGTGAAGTTTTTAAAAAGATTTCTAAAGATATTTCGACGGAAAAGCCGGAGGTAAAGCAGTTAATAAAAAATCTCGAAAATTCATTTTGTTCACGCGAGTATATCGAATCAGCTGCGATAAAAGATATACAGCAATTTCACTTTTTTCATGGTATAAAAGTCAAATTGGGAGAAGAGATAACCAACAAAATTCCAATCCCTTTTCCTTTGACAGGCTCAGAAATTGAGACAGATTTGACGCTATTTTTAGATGAAATTATTGAAGAGGACGACAATTATATTATTCGATGCAGGCAAATTTTTGATAGTGAAGCATTGAAAAAAGTGATGGGTGATTATATTGACTCGCTAACAAAATCGATGGGTGCCAAAAAGGATTTTGAATTTTCTAAGGACATGAAAGTATCAGGAGATATTTACACCTCGGCCTTGATTCACGATTCGGGTTGGTTGGTTTACGGTATTCACACAACAACAATGGATTTTGAATCGTCAGTAACCATTGAAGAAAATACTATTGAAATTGTTGCTAATGAGTAAGTTATAACTAAATTCTGCGATGAAAAAGAGTCATTATTGGTATTTTTTAGGCGCTGCATTTTTTGGAATAATTTTGATCGCTTGCTCGGATCGAAAACAAGAATCAAAAACTCAGAATCGCCCGGTTTTCGGCTGGTTAATAGGTAATTGGGAACGCACGAACGAGCAAGCCGGTCGGCGAACTTTTGAAGAGTGGCACAAAATAAACGATTCGCTTTTTCATGGTATGGGGTACACCTTACAAGGAACCGACACGGTTTTTAAAGAGTTGCTGCAGCTGGTAAAAGACAAAAACAACTGGGAGTACGTTGTTCGAATGCCTAGCGAGAAAAAAGAAACACGTTTTGCCTTTACGCAACAAACCGACACCTCATTTACGTGCCGAAATAATAAGAATGAATTCCCAAAACAAATCCGATATTTTAAAACAGGTAACGACATCAAAGCCGATATTTCCGACGACTCGACAACGATTGCATTTCAATTCAAGCGAATCGGAAACTAGCTAAAAAGAGCAATCTTTAAGTACAGATTTGCCTCATAAAAAAAGGCCACAATTTCTTGCAGCCTCGGGGATATTTGAAATTTAAAACGAGCTATTCAGCTTCTTCCATTGTGTGATATACGTTTTGTACATCATCGTCTTCTTCAATTTTTTCCAATAGTTTTTCTACATCGGCAACTTGTTCCGGCGTTAATGCTTTGGTAACCTGAGGAATGCGTTCGAAACCAGAACTTAAAATTTCTAAATTGCGATTTTCAAGTTCTTTCTGAATGGCACCAAAACTGCCAAAAGGCGCATAGATTAAAATCCCGTCTTCGTCTTCGAAAACTTCTTCTGCACCAAAATCGATCAGTTCTAATTCAAGTTCCTCTGGATCAATGTTGTTTTTAGGAATACGGAAGTTACAGGTATGATCGAACATGAATTCTACCGAACCTTGTGTACCTAATGTTCCATTACATTTATTGAAATAGCTGCGAATATTCGCTACCGTACGATTATTGTTGTCGGTTGCTGTTTCAATTAAAATAGCAATTCCGTGCGGTGCGTAGCCTTCAAAAAGTACCTCTTTGTAATTGGCAGTATCTTTTTCAGTTGCTTTTTTGATCGCGCGCTCTACGTTTTCCTTCGGCATATTCGCCGCTTTCGCGTTCTGAATTACCGCACGTAAACGCGAATTGGCGTCGGGATTAGGTCCGCCTTCCTTTACAGCCATAACGATATCCTTACCGATACGTGTAAATGCTTTGGCCATCGCCGACCATCTTTTCATTTTTCTTCCCTTGCGAAACTCAAATGCTCTTCCCATAGTTGTATTTTCAAAAAACGGTCAAAAATAAGATTTGCTAGATTATGCTGCAAATACCATTGCCGTCAATTCTTTATTTTCCGATATAATCTTTCAGAATTCGATATACCTCCGCTAATCTAAAATTTCGACTTACTTCATCTAAAGCCATTTTATTCAATTCTATACTAAACGGATCGGATTCAATCTTCTGATTATCAATACTTAAATTTTTAAATTTTACGTCGGTTTCCAGCTTGTCCAATGCAACAACTTCCGCGTAAAGCTGATCGATGCTGTGAACTTGCTCGTAAATAGCCTGAAACTTTAATGGAATTTCTTTGTTTTCACCATTCGCTAATTTTTCAATAAGCGGATTCACTCGTTGCACTTCATTAAAATAGGGTGAAGCGGCAATACGTGCTAAACTTTTCTTTCTGAGCGACTTTAGTTTTCGAAACTTACGCAAACCATCGGGTTTTGGCACTTGTATTTTTGGAATACTCAAAGCCGTTTCAAAGTTTGCTTCTCTGCTGATTACATTGTTATAGAGCGCAGGCAACTCGATATCGGGAACGATTCCTTTCTTTTGAATCGTTTCGCCGGTTGGTCTAAAAAAACTTCTAGCAGTTACCTTGCACAAATCGCTGTTGCTTCGTTTGTCTATTGGCGTTATAAATTGCATCGTTGCTTTTCCGCAGGAAGCGGTTCCACAAACAATTGCCTTCCCGTAATCTTGCATGGCAGAGGCAAAGAATTCACTAGCAGATGCCGAAGTTCCGTCGGTGATGATCGCAATGGGATAGTCTGGTTTATAGAACGGTATTAAGTCTTGATAATAGTTAATTTGGCTGTTTTTGTCGGAACTATACGCCACCGGACCTTCAATAAAAAGCGATGATAGTCGATGCGCTTCGTCGACACTACCGCCGCCGTTGCCCGATAAATCAATGATTAATCCTTTTATTTTTTCGTTTTCACATTTTAAAAGCGCTTCGAGAAAATCGGCTGTGAGTCCACGATTGCTGCCGTCAAAATCGCTGTAAAAACTCGACACTTTAATATAAGCTACTTTCGGTGAAGTTTCAGAAACAAAAACAGTAAGTGTGTTTTCTACCGACGGAACCAAATTCTTAGTCAACGTAACTTTTTCACGTCGCTGATCTTGTTTTTCAATTTCAAAAGTAACTTCTTCTTCTTCCTCTCCATAGATGATAATTGCCAACTGTTCCATATTGCTACAAGCAGTATCGTATTCGAAACCCGTTTTCGGCAAACGAACTTTCCGAATGATATCGCCTGGCTGAATTCCCGGAACTTTAGCTGCCGAACTGCCCGGCAAAATTCCAACAACAATTAGTTGTTCTTTTTCATCGAGCTCAAGCATGAGTCCGAAACTCTTGTTTGCAGTGGCCAATCCCGACATAAAACTCTTAGCCTCGCTGGCATTGAAGTAATTGGTGTGCGGATCAAAATACGAACCGATTAAATTGAGGAGCGTTTCGGCAATTTCCTCATTCAATTCTCCTTGTTTATTGAGGATGTTCTCTATACGACAAACTTCGCGCGCTACAATTTCTGAACGTTTTGCTGCCGCTAGTTCTTCTACAAAAGGAGTAAGCGAATCTTTATTTTTGCTCAAGCGGGCAACTTCATCTAGGGCAATGTATTTAATACGTTTGTTCCACAGCTTTGGAAGATCTTCTACCGTGACATCAAATTCAAAAGGCTCGGTCGAAAATCGAAGCGTTTCGCTGCCTTCGGTTCGCAATAATGATGCATCAATATTTTTAAAATACAGCAACTTCCTGTTCAAAGCAGAAACGTAAATGTTCCAAACCAATTCGGTAAAGTAGCAATCTTTTTTTAAGAGCGAAGTATGTAATTGCGTTCGGTATCCAGCGAGCTCTTCGTAATCGGTTTTCGAAAGCAAGCTCCGGTTGGGATCTAAGTTGTTTAATAAACCGTCGAACAGGTATTTACTTAGGTTTTCATCAATGGGTTTTGGTTGCAAGTGATTGACTTTTAAAAAGTTAACCATGGCTTCAAAACGCTCGCAATAAACCAATTGCTGCGACCACGCGAAGTTTACAAGCACACATAGCGCGACAACCCAGAAATTTCTCCCCATCTTATTTGCTGTAGAAAGGCAATTTTACGACCTGTGCTGCTACATCATTTTTACGAATGCGAATGCGAATTTCGGTACCTACTTTTGCGTAGGCAGTTTCTACATAACCAAGACCAATTCCTTTGTTTAATGAAGGCGACATTGTTCCGGAAGTTACTTTACCAATTACGGCACCGGTTTCATTCACAATTTCGTAGTCTTGTCTCGGAACACCGCGTTCGGTTAATTCAAAACCAACTAATTTTCTCGTAACTCCCGCCGATTTCTGTGCTTCTAAGCGCTCTTTATCGATGAAATCTTTAGAAAACTTCGTGATCCAACCCAAACCAGCTTCGATGGGAGAGGTGCTGTCGTTGATGTCATTTCCGTATAAACAATACCCCATTTCCAAACGCAGGGTGTCGCGTGCGGCAAGTCCTATTGGTTTGATACCGTATGCTGCACCAGCTTCAAACACTCGGTTCCAAAGTTGTTCGACTTCTTCGTTCTTGCAGTAAATCTCAAAACCTCCCGATCCGGTGTAACCAGTAGCCGAAATAATAACGTGTTCGATACCCGCAAACGGACCGACAACAAAATGGTAATACGGAATTTCAGCTAGGTTTACCGATGTTAATGCTTGCATCGCTTCAACCGCTTTAGGTCCTTGGATCGCCAGTAGCGAATAGTTATCGGATAAGTTTTTAAGCTCGGCACCAAAAGTATTGTGCTGGTTGATCCACGCCCAATCTTTATCGATGTTCGAGGCATTAACAACAAGTAAATATTGTTCTTCTTTGATGCGATAAACAATCAAATCGTCGACAATACCGCCGTTACCGTTAGGGAAGCAAGAATATTGCGCACGACCAATTTCCAGAGTTGCCGCATCGTTGCTACAAACGTATTGTATTAAAGGTAAGGCACCTGGACCCGATACGAGAAATTCGCCCATATGCGAAACATCAAACACGCCGACGCCATTTCGAACGGTTTCGTGTTCAGCATTTACGCCTTCGTAAGTTATGGGCATATTATATCCGGCAAAAGGCAAAATTTTGGCGCCTAATTGCTCGTGTAGCGCGTGCAAAGCAACGTTTTTCATGGGTGTTAGTTTCTTGCAAAAGTAGCTGATTTCCGCTTTGTAAACCCACTTCCGACAAAAACTGACACATGTTTTTTCAGTCGATTTTTCAACAATTTTCAACGTAACGATGGGCGCAAAACGAGTGCACTAATACAGTTTGAGTTTTTATTTTTTAGGTGTAATTAACTGTAATCACCGCAAAATAGCTGATTATCACTTTCTATTTTAACAACTGTTTGCAAAGTGTAAACACCATAGTGCGAATTGTTTGGTTCGAAAAAATTATCGTTAAATAATTGAAAAAAAGCACATTAAATGTTTTTTCGAACTAATTAATGCGTACCTTAGAAAAAGATTTCGACCTAGTTAAAGACTTTTAACCCATAACGTACTGTCAACGTAGAATTTGGAACGAAATCTTACAAAGCGCTCTTCCGGGCGCTTTTTTATTGCATTTTATTTGGGCGCGCCGGCAAACGTGTCGTCGCTGCGCAAAAGAAGTTCACGCCGTCACGTGTTCCGCTTTATCTTTTTTGCCAAAATAGTAATGGAAGTACCGAAGCGCAAAAAAGGATATCGCTG
The DNA here is from genome assembly GCF_049240005.1 of Flavobacterium sp. GTDB lineage: Bacteria > Bacteroidota > Bacteroidia > Flavobacteriales > Flavobacteriaceae > Flavobacterium. The sequence continues at coordinate 25,723 of NZ_JBMLTK010000103.1, forward strand.
CACCCGTTCGCGCGGAAAAGCTGCGCAGGGAAAAAATAGAAAAAATAGAAAAAATAGAAAGAATAGAAAAAGCTAAAAAAGCGAAAAAGAAACAACGGTAAGAAATAAAATCTGCCTATTGGATATCTTGTCAATCATTTGTGAACTCTGTGCCTATGTGGTCCACCCGAATAACAACGAAGAAACGCGGAAAGCTAAAAAAGTGAATTCCCAAAGCTATCGGAATCGAAAAATTTCCTCTTTGCGAACTTTGCGTAAGTCTTTGCGTTCTTTGCGGTTAAGCCTTCAACAAGCTTTGGAGCCGATGGAGCACAATGTTTCACAAAGTTTATCACAATGAACACCAAGTTTGCCATCGACCTGCTCACGTACCAGAATTTTAAGCGCACAGAAAACACTGAACCTCACAGAATATTGCGCAATAGGGTTACCGTTGAGGAAAACACAGAACGTGTCAAGCCACCAAAAAAGCGTACCATCCTTCGACAAGCTCAGGCTGCGACGATACGCGGATAATGTTGGAAAGATGATACGTAAATTGGTCAACGTCGCGAAGTCTTAATACTCAAATCTTAATACTTGATACTTATCTTAAAAAATGCGGAAAACCCGTAATCGTATGTCGATTTTTTTTCAAAACTTCGCTTCGATGGGGGCGGGAGGGATGGGGAGCGATTCCCACGTACGAAAATCCCGGAAATAAATTTTACGGAAAAACCACATTTTTGATAGAATTTTGAGATTTCGAAATTTCGAGATGAAAAGATTTTAGGAGCACAATGTTCCACGAAGTTTTTCACAATGTACACCAAGTTTGCCATCGACCTGCTCACGTACCAGAATTTTAAGCGCACAGAAAACACTGAACCTCACAGAATATTGCGCAATAGGGTTACCGTTGAGGAAAACACAGAACGTGTCAAGCCACCAAAAAATCGCACCAGCCTTCGACAAGCTCAGGCTGCGACGATACGCGGGTTCGGGAGGTAAAATGAAACGTAAAGTGGTGAATTCATCAATTCCGATAGCTATCGGAACTAGCTTCTATCCCGATTGCCATCGGGACTATTTTCTATCTTCTAAAAATCAGCCTTCGACAGGCTCAAGCTCCGACGATACGCGGGTTCGGGCGGGCAAAATAATACGTCAAGTGGTGAATGTCGCAATCCCGATAGCTATCGGGACTTCCTTCCCAAAAAAGATACGTGAAGTGGCGATCTAGTCAAAATCGGTATTGCAGTTGAAGGTAACGATTTTCGCAGCCCGGATAGAGGTGGCATCCTTTTGATGGAGCGAAGCGGAATTAAAAGATACAGCCGAAAGCCGGAAATGCTGCCCAAATAAAAAGTACCAGAACACACATTTTAATACAATCGTACACCCACCGATAAAGCGCTGCAAGCAATGGTAATATTTTTACTTCCGATCGTACAAAAAACTTGCTTTCCAGGAAAAAATACTACTTATTTAAAATCAGAGAAAAAGTGGTTCCTTCGCCTAAGGTGCTCGATACTTCGATGCTGCCATTTAGGCGCTCCGCCAGTTGTTTTACGATCGCTAGACCTAAACCTGTCGACGCTTCGCCGTTGGTTGGGCGGGCAGTTAGTTTCTGAAATTTGCGAAATAACTTCGTTTGATCGGTATCACTAATTCCCGGTCCTTCATCGCGAACTGAGAAAATCCATGCATCGTCGCTTTCTGAAAAGCGAATCCAGACGCGCTTTTCCTTTGGTGAGAACTTTAAAGCATTGGAAATCAGATTATCTAAAATGCGTTGTAGCTTGTCGGTGTCTGTATAAAAAGTGGTTTCAATCGCTTCGCAAAGCAATGTGATTCCCTTTTCCTGCGCCGACATTTGATAAGTTTTGGCTAAATTTTCCAAAAATGGTCGAGCAGAAACTTCAGTTTTTTCCACAACGAAATCGGTCGATTCGGCCTTACTCAGACATAACAGATCGTCGATAAGACGGCGTCCTTGGTCGGTTACAACAGTAATTAAATCCAAGCACTGTTGCTGTGTTTCCGGATCGGTGTCTGCATCTCGCAGCAAATCGCTCAATCCTTTTACCTTATCGAGAGGCGCTCGCAAATCGTGCGCAACGATATTCATCAGATTATTTTTCTCGAAAACAGCTTCTTCCAGCAACGAATTTTTAGTTTCGATCTCCTTTTTCTGTTGTACGAGTAAGGCATTCAGTTTCCCTTTTTTGCGCGATTGGAGATACACCGACAAAAGGACGACCAGCACCAAGGCAATAACTAGGGAAAATGTTACGATGGTTAGATTTTTTTTGTGGAGCGTAGCCGTGGCTAAGGCGGCTTTTTGCTTCAGTAATTTGTTTTCTTGGGCTTTGTTTTCCGACTCGTACTTTTCAATCATTTCGGTGCGCTTTTCAAGCTTTTCTTCATTGTACAAATCGTCCATTAAATCCGGAACTTGTTTTTCGTACGAAAGTGCTTTTTTGTAATCGCCCACAGCTTCGTACGCTTCGGAAAGTGCCATTAACGAACTGATTTCCAAATCGGCCGATTCAGCTTTTCGTGCCATGACAAGCGATTCTTCTGCGTAGGCGACTGCTTTGGTGTAATCTCCGGTTTGCCGGCATGAAACGCTTAACTTTGCTAAGGTTGATGCTAAATCAAACGGATCGTTAAACAAGCGTTTTAATTCGAGTGATTTCAAAAAATAGAAGGTGGCTTCTTTATGGCGACGCTCGGATTTATACGTGTTGGCCACATTGAAGTAAATCCGTGAATACTCGCGTTTGTTCTTTTCTTTATCAATGAAGGCCGCTCCTTTCCAATAGTATTTTCGCGATTCTTCGTATTGTCCTTTTCGGTCGAGCACGATAGCAATATTGCTGTAGTTCCAAGCTTCGCCCTTTTTGTACTTGGCTTTTATGCTGCTGGCGAGCGACTTTTTAAACCAATTGTACGCTTCGTCGATTTCATCCTGACTCAAGTACACAAATCCGATGTTAAGTTGCGCATTTGCTGCTCCGATTAAATCGTTTTGCTTTTCGCTGAGTCGTAAGGCTTTTAGGTATAAATCGAGTGCTTCGGTGTACTGACTCCGATTTTCGAGCATGATGCCGTAATCGTTTAGTACGGCAATTTCTTGAGGAACATCTTTGGCTATTTTCGCCTGCTCGATGGCGCGTTTGAAGTAGTTCTCTGAGCTAGTATAATCGGCAGAAATACGCTTTATGCTTGCCAATAGTTGGTAAATCTTACTGCGCTTTTTGGGATTTTTCCCCGCCAATTTTTCAGCCAGAAGTGCGTAATGTGTTGCACTATCGGCGTTTATGTAACGGTAGTCTTCGGCCAAAATATACGCGAGCCGGTCGTTTTTGGAATTCTTTGCTTGTCGCAACACCGCTTTTAAACTGTCGATTTTCTTTAAAGACGGTGTACTGCTTTCAATTTCTTGAGAAAAGCTTATTTGTGTTAGCGCAATTAACGTGAGATAGAGAAGACGCATGACTATGTACTTCAATTTGAAGCAATAGTAAACAATTTTAAGAAGAAATTTCTTAGAAAATACAATAAACCGACTTCTCGCTCACAACCTGAAATGAAATTATAGATCTGACTGATCCATCAATTCGAAATACATGTCGTTTGGATCGTAGTCGAAGTCGAAATCAAATAAATTATCATCGTAATCGTCGCTGTTGTTTATGGCGATGATGTTTTCTAAATCAGAATTTACTTCGGCGTAAGACAATGGATTCATAGCAGCTAATCTTTTTAGTAAAGTTCGGCAGCTCTTATGAAATGTGCTTTACGCGAATGTTATTCTATTGCGAATAAATTCAATGTGAGTTTTAGTACTTACCGGAAAGAAGTTCGCCTCCTAAAGTTGATTTTCGTTCAATACCGAGTGCTTTCATCATTTCATAGGTAGTTGAAACCGCTGCGCTGGTAACGGGCAATCCGATTTTTTGCTGTAGCGGATCGATAGCAGCTAGAGAAGGCATTTGCACACAGGCAGATGCTACCACCACATCGGCTCCAGCGATATTTAAACGTTCGGATATTTCCAATAAATTCATGGGATTTTGCGCGGCAACTTCCAAATTATCGGGAATCTCCAAAGCAATGGAATCGATTACGGTAAATCCTTGATGTTCTAAATAACCAACTACTAAATCGGTTAACGGACGCATGTACGGCGTGATGATACTGATTTTTTTTGCTTTCAAGGTTTGTAAGCCGCTAACTAATGCGCCTGCGCTCGTAATTATTGGCGTTGGCGCACCGTTGGCCACAGTTTCGGCATGAAGATTTTTCTCGGAAACGCAATGATACCCATTTCCCATACTCATAATGGCCACTAAACAGGCATAGCCCATTACGTCTACTCGTGCATCTGACAATTCGACCGCGCATTTCAAGCTCATGGCATCCATGGCTTCTAGTTCCTCTTTGGTAACTTTTTTCATACGCATTCTACTCGAATGAAACGTAAAGCGTTCGGGTAAAATGCTTTCTCTAGCTCTGAAGATAGCTGGGATTTCGGTTTCCATCGTCACATTCGACGAAGGTACGATCTGGCCAATACGGTATGTTTTTTTTGAACTCATTAAATTTCTTTTACGTGATTTACAAGCGTTCCCAATCGTTCCACGCTGGCTTCAATAAGGTCGCCGTCTTTCAGCCATTCCTGCGGATTTCGTCCGGCACCAACGCCAGCAGGAGTTCCTGTTGCAATAATGTCGCCAGGCTCCAAAGTAAAAACGGTACTTAAATCTGAAATTAAATCGGCAATACTGAAAAGCATAAACTTGGTATTGCTATTCTGTTTTTCAATGCCGTTTACGGTAAGTCGTAAGTCTAAATCCTGCGGATCTGAAATTTCATCGGCAGTAAGTAGAGCAGGCCCCATAGGCGCAAAAGTGTCTTGACCTTTTGAAACAATCCATTGTCCGGCACGTCGACAATCGCGTGCTGAGATATCGTTAATAATAGTGTAACCAAAAATGTGATTATGTGCAGTTTCTTTAGGGATATTCTTTCCGCCAGTTCCAATTACAACCGCTAATTCGACTTCCCAATCCAGCTGATTCGTAATTTTTCGATTTAATAGAACCTCGGTTTGATGTGCGGTAACTGTAGTTGGTGGCTTAGAAAAAATGACGGGCTGTTGCGGCAATTCGTTTGAAGTATCGAGTGTTCGCGCACTTTCGGCTACGTGTTCGGTGTAATTTAATCCGATACCAAAAATATTCTTCCTTGGTTTTGGAATCGGAGCCAGCAACTGGATTTCAGAAAGCTTATGACTTACTTGAACAAATTCTCCTTCTTTCAAACGATTAATACGCAATTGTAGCTGATCTTTCGCTGCTTGTCCGCGATTGATTAGTTCAAGCATCGTTACAGGAATTTCTGGATAATGTGCGTTCAACAGGCGTGTATTAACCACAAAATCGCCCAAAACAACGCCCAAGGTTTCACGTTCGTGAAAAAGGAAACTATTTAATTTCATAATGTAATTTTTAATCGGCTTGTTCTTGGTACAAACCTAGTGATTCGATAACTGGTAAATCGTTGAAGGAGAATAAACAGGCATCTTCAGTATCCGATGCATTGTGATGTTCGTGCCACGCCCAAGACGGCACGCAAAATATATCGCGGGTTTTCCAATCAAAACGCTTTCCCGCGATAATCGAATATCCGGAGCCTTTCGCCACTTGATAAACAAACGAACCCGTGTGTCGGTGACGCTTGCCAGAAAATCCAGCAGGAAGTAATTGCATGGAAGCTCCCATGGTTTGCATAACGTGTCCACCTGTAATCGGGTTGCTGTAACGCATTTTTACACCGTCGTACGCATCAATCGGATTAACTTTTGCTGCCTCTACTAAAGCCGGATAAACTTTTTTCCATTCAAATTTAAACAACGGCGAATACGGCTTATTCCAATTTTCATGAGTAGGGTAAAATCCTGAATTTCCGTAATTTAAAACGGAATAATTAACAGGATACTTTAATTCTTGTTTTCCGTCGTAAACCGCATAATCATTCGCTTCCAAAGCATTTACTAGCGGAATATCTAAGCCGTCTTGCCAAACACAGGTTTCACCATCTTCGGCAACGCCGTGTTCGTGCCAGGTGCTGTTTGGAGTGATTACAAAATCGTTTACTTCAAAGGTTATTTTATGTCCGTCGACAACCGTGTAGCCGCCTTTTCCTTCCATAATAAAACGCAGTGCCGAAGCTTTGTGACGGTGTGCCGAAGTACTTTCGCCGGGTTTTGTAACTTGAATACCTGTGTACAACCAACCAACAGCTGCACTTACCGCTTTTCGATTGTCGTTAACGAGATAAACTACGCGTCGACCTGCTTGTTCGGGTGTAACCAATTCGGCACTTTTTAAAGCTAGATCGCGCAGTTCTTCGTACTTCCATAACATAGGAACGGAGTAGGAGCGGGGTTCCCAAGGTTCAATGTCGTTGGCAACGGTCCATAAAGCACCAGCACCCAAGCCTTCTAGTTCTTTGTAATAGGCTTCGAGTTCAGGCGAAGATTTAACTCGCGCTCTTCCTAGTTGGTCGTCTGAGTGATTATTATTCATTTGGTGGTATTCAAAAGTATTAAATTATTAAACTCAAAGTAGCTCGAAAATTATTCTAAAATTGATTCGTTTATGGCATTCCAATTTTGCTGTTGCATGTGATACACAAGAAAATGTTCTTTTCCACTGAATAGCACCATCATTTAGCTATTTGTAATTGAAAGTAAAGGTGTGGTAGAATTGTCAATCATACGAGCTTCTTTTAAACTAATTAAAAGTCGGCCGAACTATCAGGTTAAAGAAACGTTATTCTCTTAGTTTTCGCTGTATTCACACGGAGTTCAAAAATATCGAAACGATTGTAATGTCCTAAAATATCGTGCATTTGCTTGGGTTGGATACATTTACTTAAGTCGATATCTCCGTAAACAATTCCTTCCTGGTCGATTAACGGTTCGGAAATCGGAACTCCCGTCGGACCGATAATTCCAGAAAAAGCAGCGTGCTCGCGACTTAACAATTCGGCAGCATTCGGACAATCGGCTTCCAACATCTTAACTGCGTCGGCACCGATGGTTGAACACGAAACTAACGTAAATAGCTTCCCTTCAAACGAATGTGCAGCCGCTCGAATCTTAATAGCATCGGCCATATCATAATCAGGAGGCGCCACAGGCAAAGAAATGTAATTAGCAATGTGTACGTTTTCGTCTTGTGCCAACAAAGTAAATCGCGCCAAAGTATTGGTATTTTCTCCACAAGCTAAAGTTCCAATATTTCCCGTTTTTGTTGGATATACGCGCAATGAAGAACCATCGCCAGAAGTCCATGTAAGTTTTTCCGCCCAGGTGGGAACTAACTTTCGGTGCTTTCCAACGATCTCGCCGGTGTTGTCGATTATCAAATTCGTATTGTACAGTTCGCCAAAGCTTGTTCCGCGTTCGTTCATGCCAATAACAACCGTCAAATCAAGTTCCTTTGCTGTTTTTTGGATTTTCTGTATAAGAACATCATCAGCCGTTAATGACGATTTATACAAGAGTTCAAACCATTTGCTTCCTTGAACGGGTGTGAGTATCCAATTCCAATACGGATATGCACAGATAAAAACTTCGGGGAATGCCACCAGTTGAGCACCGTTCCGCGCCACTTCACGCATGATGTCGAGCACTTTATCAACCGTTTTTTCGGCATTTAGGAAAACAGGCGATGCTTGTACAACTGCTGCTTTAAATTTCGGAAGTTCTAAACTCATATGTATTGATTTAAAAGTTCAATGGTTTTTGTATCAAAGGGTTCCGATTTCATAGCTTCGGTTGCTGTTGCTAAACGCACATTCACTAGTGTTGCTTCGCCGGACAAAATTTCTTGATCATGCGCTCCTGTAAAGGAAAATTTAAATACAACCGAAGAAGAACCTATTTTTTGTACGTTCAGTTTTTTGGTTATCCTATCGCCAATACGCGCGGGCGCCGAAAAACGCGTTTGCAGTTGTACTGTTGGAATACCGTTGGTTTCGTGTATTTTGGAAAACGGACGTTCTAAAACTTCGGCAAAGAAATCTTCTACTAAATCATTGAGCATTTCAAAATAGCGTGGATAGAACACAATTCCGGCGTAATCGCAATGCCTGAAACGAATTTCCTCTGTTTTTATAAAAGATTTCATGACGTTCGAAGTTTAAATCGTTGAATTTTTCCTGTTTCCGTTTTTGGAAGTGTCGCTACAAATTCAATATATCTCGGATATTTGTACGGAGCAGCATGTTCTTTAAACCAATTTTGTATTTGTATTTTGAGTTCGTCGTTTCCAGAAACCGATTCGTGCAAAACAACATAAGCAGCAACGAGCATACCTCTGTTTTCGTCGGGTTTTCCTACCACAGCACATTCTTTAACTAACTCGTGTTCCAAAAGTACTTGTTCTACCTCGATTGCTGCGATGTTATAGCCCGATGAAATGATCATATCGTCGCCACGTGCCACAAATTGAAAGAAGCCATCAGCGTCTTTTTGGTAAATATCGCCTGTAAAATTCCAGCCGTTTTGTACGTAGGCGTCTTGTTTTTCGGCGTTAAAAAGATATTTGCAACCCGTAATTCCACGAACGGCTAGTCGACCTGCTTTATTAATCTCCTGTATTTCATTGCCAAAGTCGTCGAATAATGTCGCTTCGTAACCCGGTACCGGTACTCCCGTGAAACCGATTTTCCGTTTTTCATGTGAAGATCCGATGAAAATATGCAGCATTTCCGTAGCGCCAATACCATCCAAAATCGGAATTCCCGTAGCTTCTTCCCAATCTTTTGCCACTTTAGCGGGCAATGCTTCACCTGCCGAAACGCAATATTTTAAGGTGTCGATGTTGTAATCGGCTGCCTTTTCACACATGACACGCCAAGCGGTGGGCGCAGTAAAACAAGTTGTAATACCTTGTTTTTCAATAGCTTGTAGCAAAACTTCTGGAGCAGGTTTTGGAATGAGTAGGGAAGTAGCTCCATAATACAAAGGAAACAGCAACAAGCCGCCTAATCCGAAGGTAAAACCTAGCGGCGGACTCCCAGCGAAAATCTCTCCTTTCTTTGGTTTCAACGAATATTTCGGAAACCCTTCGCAAATAGCAGCTACATCACTGTGATAATGGGCAGTCATTTTTGGTTTTCCCGTAGTTCCTGAAGTAAAACCTATCAAGACCAGCAGTTCCTCATGGGCAATAAAAGTCTGGAAATCGGTGCTGAAATTGTTTTTCTTTAAAGAAAGATGGAAGTCAGTACGATTAAATAAAAGGAGTTTTGTCTTTTCAATTTTTGAAATCGAATCGAGTTCTGAGGCTAACTCATCTTCGCAAATCATTAAGTTCACAGCTGCCATTTCTGCGATCACTTCTAATTCCTTCTTCCGCAAAAGTGGCATAGTTGCAACAGCTATAGCGCCAATTCGCGCAATCGCTAACCAATACACAGCAAAAGCTGCGCTGTTGTATCCGCGAAGCAATACGCGATTTCCGGCTTGAATTCCGTATCGTTTAGTTAATTCGTGAGCTGCCTGATTAACTAATTCAAGTAATTCAAAATAAGTAATTGAATGATTTTCAGAAATTAAAGCAATGTTATCTCCATAACCTGTTTCAATATTCTTTTCCAAAAACAAAGTTGTGCAATTTCCTTTAAAACGGGGAAATTCCACAAACGGATTATTTGCTAAGCGATTCGCTTCCGGTAATCCATCGTATGCAAAACGGTCGGCAATCATCATTGTGGTTTATGTGATTTTGGTTTTAAAGCTTGTTTCATACGTTCGAGTTGCATGCGTTCAAACTGCGTTGTTTTGAGTAGAGAATCCCACGATCTTTGATAAGCTTTTGGAATCTTATTCAAAGTAACACCTTCATAGGCAGCAGCTTTCATTACAAATCCGGGATTCAATAAAAGTGGCTTTCCTAAGGCAATCAAATCGGCTTTCTCGGCAAGTAAAATGGTATTAATCTGATCGATATCCGTTATTTCACCTGCTGTTATTGTCTTTACATTAGAAGCATTTCGAATTTCATCGCTGTAAGGAACTTGCCACATGGGCGTAACTTTTACTTGCTGTTGCGCATGCGTATTGCCTGTCGAAACATTGATGATATCCGCACCATTTTCTTTCAAAGTTGAAACAAAAGTTTGAATATCAGATTTTGAAACGCCTTTGGAATGCCAATCGGTTGCCGAAATTCGCACAGAAATAGGAAAGTCTCTTGCCACAACTGTTCGAATTGCTTTCAAAACATGAATCGGAAATCGCATACGGTTTTCTATGTTTCCTCCGTAATCGTCGTTTCGAAGATTTGTCAAAGGTGAAATAAAACTGCCGAGCAAAAATCCGTGATGCATCTGAATTTCGATACCGTCAAAACCAGCGGAAACAGCTCGTTCTGCGGCAGCAACAAAATCGTTTGTGATGCGTTCTAGATCGCTTTCATATAAAATTTCCGGTGTTTTTCCATTTTCATGGAAGGGAATCGCGGAAGGTCCAACGGGTTCAATGACCGATTTCCGACCCGCATGCGCCAACTGAATCCAGATTTTAGTGTCCGAATTTTCGTGTATGAAACTATTGATTTTTTGCCACGATTCTTGCTGTTCGGAATTGTAAATACCCGTGCAAGTCTCAGCAATTCTCGAACCTGCACTGACCGCAGTTGCCTCGGTAATGATTAAACCAAGTCCTTGAAGTGCGCGCGAGGTATAGTGCTGAAAATGCCAATCGTTTGGTAATCCGTTTTCTGAGCAATATTGCCCCATAGCGCTCATGGCAATACGATTTGACAACGTACAGCCGTTTATTTTCAAGGGTTGAAAAGCCGGACTGTCAATCGACGCGACATTTTTCTCCGCAAACGCCTGCGCTACAAAATCAGTGAATTTACGATCGCGAATGCGCAAGTTTTCGTAGGTTACTTTTTTAGCACGTGTCATTACCGCCATAGCAAATGCTTCAAACGGCTTTTTCACTTGTAAATCCATCGATTCAAACCACTTCAATGAAACTACTGCTGCATGTTGAATAGCTTCTACACGCTTACGCCGATTTTGTTCGTATTGTGCGTAAACTTCAGGCAAATTTGTTTGATGTGTCTGAACCGCTTCTGCCAAAGCAATAGCCGATTCCATGGCTAATTTGGTACCCGAACCAATGGAAAAATGTGCGGTAGCTTTCGAATCGCCGAGCAAAACGATGTTGTTGTGATGCCAATTTTGATTGTGAACTTCGGGAAACTGACGCCAAATAGATTTATTTGTGAGTAAGCCGTGTCCGTCGAGTTCTTCAGAAAATAAATCCTGTAAAACCGCTACCGTTTGCGCTTCGTCGAGATTTTCGAATCCGGCGTTTTTCCATGTTGTTTCCGAACATTCGAAAATCCACGTACTTTTTCCGGCTTCGTACTGGTAAGCGTGTGCTACTATAGCACCGTGTACGGTAGTTCTAAAAAAATAGGCAAATGCATCTAAAGGTTTTGTAGAACCCATCCAAACAAATCGGTTCGAATGCAAAGTAACCTCAGTTTTGAATGTCTCGGAGAATTGCGTTCTAAACTTACTGCCAATTCCGTCGGCTGCAACAATCAAATCGTATGCTAAAACGGCGGTGTCGGGTTCTATACTAGTTTCGAAATGTAACGTAACACCTTCTTCTAAAGCTCGTTGTTGTAAAAGTTTCAGTAGAGTTTTTCGCGAACAGCCGCAAAATCCGTTTCCAGAAATTCGAACCGATTTCCCGTTGAGAACCACGTCGAGATCGTCCCAATAAGCAAACGAATTCTTTATTAAATCGTATGATTTTTGATCTTTTTGAAGAAATTCACTTAGTGTTTCATCTGAAAAAACAACACCAAAACCAAAGCTATCATCGGCTTTATTTTGTTCAAAAACCGAAATTTCGAACGTAGGTTGTTGTTTTTTGAGTAAAATCGAGAAGTATAATCCGCCTGGACCACCGCCAATTACTGCTATTTTCATTGTGCGCGTTTTAAAACAAATTGATCGCCTAAGCGTGCATAAAAAGCTCCCGCTAAACGCGAAATTGGCTGGTAAACTTCTAAATCGGTGTGATAGTTCTCATCCACAATTTGATCGTTTATATGAATCATCACGATTTCTCCGAGAATCATCATACTTCCACCGCGTTGTCCGTCGATGTGATGATGATGAATAACCTTACATTCAAACGAAATCGGTGCATTTGCCACACGACGCGGTTTCACTACGGTACTTTCTGCATACGCGATCTTCGCATAATCAAACTCACTTTCGTGGGAAGGAATCGGTGCTGCTGTATCGTTCATCTGTTCAACTAAATTTTCGGTGACCATATTAACGACAAACTCGCCGGTTTGAAGGGCATTTCGAGAAGTATCTTTATTGGCATTCGGACTGTTAGATGCCGAAAACATAAGCGTAGGAGGATCGGCACTCACGGCATTGAAAAATGAAAAAGGAGCTAAATTGTGCACGCCGTCTTCGCTTACAGTGGCTACCCAACCAATAGGTCTGGGAATTACAAGTCCGGTGAGCAACTTATAAACCGATTTGAAATCGAGTTCTTCCGGTTTGATTATCATTTTGGATTGTTTTTCCACAAATTAAATAAAAAATAGCTTTTGCAAACGATTTCGTGAACACTCGTTTGTGATTTTTTACTTGTTAACGAATAAAAGTTATTAGATTTGAACTACACGAATTTTAAGCCATGAGTTACTACAAGATTGAAAACCTAGAACAATACTTTAAACATTATAATAAGTCGATCCGCGAACCGCGAAAATTTTGGGGGAAAATTGCTGAAGAGCACTTTGTTTGGTACCAAAATTGGGAAAAGGTGGTTGATTTTAATATGGCTGAAGCCGATGTAAAATGGTTTGTTGACGGCAAATTAAATATTGTAAAAAATTGTATCGACCGTCATTTAGCGAAGCGTGGTACAAAAACGGCTATTCTCTTTGAACCGAATAATCCCGACGAGGAAGCACAGCACATTTCTTACAACGAATTGCATTCGCGGGTTTGTAAAATGGCAAATATCTACAAAGATTTAGGTGTGAAAAAAGGCGATCGTGTTTGCATATACATGCCTATGATTCCGGAATTGGCGGTAGCTACTTTAGCTTGCGCGCGAATCGGTGCCATCCACTCGGTAGTTTTCGCCGGATTTTCCTCGGCTGCACTCGCCGCCCGAATAAACGATGCGGGTTGTAAACTAGTTGTTACCAGCGACGGCGGTTTCCGTGGAAACAAAACCATTAATCTGAAAGAAATTGTCGACGAAGCTTTGAAATCAAACGATACCGTAGAACGCGTAATCGTGGCAAAGCGCACAGATACTTCGGTAAACATGACCGACGGTCGCGATATTTGGCTAGACGATTTGTGGGTTCATGCATCCGACAATCACGTGGCAGAAATCATGGACAGTGAAGATCCGCTTTTCATTCTCTACACCAGTGGAAGCACCGGAAAACCTAAAGGAATGGTACATACCACCGCAGGTTACATGGTTTACACGGCTTATACTTTTAAGAACATTTTTAATTATGAAGAGAACGATATCTTCTGGTGTACGGCAGATTTAGGTTGGATAACCGGACATTCTTACATTTTGTACGGACCGTTATTAAATGGTGCAACTACGGTGATGTTTGAAGGAATTCCGACGTTTCCAGATCCGAGTAGATTTTGGCAAGTAATTGAAAAACATAAAATTACGCAGTTTTATACAGCACCAACAGCGATTCGATCGCTTGCTAAAGAGAGCTTGGATTATGTGCAAAAGTTCCCGCTTTCGTCATTGAAAGTGATTGGTTCGGTTGGTGAACCTATTAATGAAGAAGCTTGGCACTGGTTTAACGATCATGTAGGAGGTAAACGCTGTCCGCTTGTCGATACCTGGTGGCAAACGGAAACGGGTGGCATCATGATTTCGCCTATTGCCTTCGTTACGCCTACAAAACCAACTTATGCGACTTTGCCGTTGCCGGGAATCCAGCCGGTATTGATGGACGAAAAGCGTAATGAAATCGATGGAAATCAGGTTGTGGGAAGCTTATGCATAAAATTCCCTTGGCCTGCCATTGCACGAACCATTTGGGGCGATCACGAACGATATAAGAAAACATATTTCTCTACATTTCCTGGAAAATACTTCACCGGTGACGGTGCACTGCGCGACGAAGTAGGTTATTACCGAATTACCGGACGCGTTGACGATGTCGTAATTGTTTCCGGACATAATTTAGGAACTGCGCCAATTGAAGACGCCATAAACGAACATCCAGCTGTTGCAGAAAGTGCCATTGTTGGCTTCCCACACGACATCAAAGGAAACGCGCTTTACGGCTTTGTTATTTTGAAAGAAGAAGGAATGACCCGTAATCACGACAACTTGCGCAATGAAATCAATCAAGTAGTTGCAAGTCAGATCGGACCGATTGCGAAATTGGATAAAATTCAGTTTGTAAGTGGATTACCCAAAACGCGATCTGGAAAGATAATGCGACGAATTCTTAGAAAAATCGCCGAAAATAACGACGCTGATTTTGGAGATATCACAACCTTACTCAATCCAGAAGTTGTCGACGAAATTAAAAAAGGAAAGTTGTAAACCTTACATGCTGTAACATAATCCCACGTAATGCAGTAGGGAAGACCCTCAAACGAAATGAAACCAAAAATTGTGATCGCGGGAGGCGGATTAGCCGGTTTAACTGTCGCGATTCACCTGCGTATGAATGGTTTTAATGTTACGGTCATCGAAAAAAATAAGTATCCGCATCACAAAATGTGTGGCGAATATTTGTCTAATGAAGTAGTTTCCTACTTGCGGCAAATAGGTGTAGATGTTTTGTCTTTGCAACCGAAAAATCTTGACACACTGCGATTTGTGTTGGAAAATGGTAAGCAATTGGAGTGTACATTGCCACTTGGAGGTCTGGGAATCAGTCGATTTGCCCTCGATTCACTGCTGTACCAACGCGCGAAAGCTATTGGCGTCGACTTTATCTTTGAAAAAGTAGACAACATCAGCTTCCATGAAAATGTATTCAATGTCAGAATTCGCGGTGATCAGACACTAACAGCCGATTACGTATTAAACGCTTTGGGAAAGAAAAGTGTTGTCGATGTTCAATTTCAGCGAAAGCACACTTATAAAAATGCAGATTGGATTGCGGTCAAAGCACACTACAAAGGCGATTTCCCCGAAAACATCGTTGGATTATACCACTTTACCGGCGGTTACTGCGGCGTTTCTAAAATCGAAAACAACGAAATAAATATTTGCTTTCTTGCCAAACAAGAGTTGCTCGAGCAAAACAAAACCATATCCGAATTAATTAAGAACGTCCTTTTTAAGAATGCACTGCTTCGAGAAATCTTCGAAAAAAGCACTTCCACTTTTGAAAAACCAATTGCCATCAGCGGAATTTCTTTTGAAAAGAAAACCAAATCAGAAAAACATATCTTAATGATTGGCGATTCTGCCGGTTTGATACATCCGCTATGTGGAAACGGAATGGCAATGGCCATAAATAGTGCGCGTTTGATTTCGGAAATACTGACAAAATATCCCGAACCCACAAAAATAAATCGAATACGTGTCGAGAAAATGTATAAAAAAGCTTGGAACAAGGCGTTTTCAGGTCGATTGTGGATGGGCCGACAAATCTCTAAAGTTTTGCAAAATCAAGTCATTGCCGACAAATTGTTCCCTATCTTCGTGAGATACCCGCAGTTGTTGAAATTCGTTATCAAACAAACGCACGGCAAACAAGAATCCACATGATAAGTACTCGAACGCGCTCTACAGAACCGGAAATCATGGACGATATGAATTTGAAAGGTTCGGAGCTGACAGACGCACTCGATAATATTGCTTGGATCAATCGAATTTTAGGAGGGAATCGGGTTACAATTAACGGAATTGAACAACTTCTTCGGGATAAAAATCGAAAGGAAGTACATATTGTTGATTTAGGTTGCGGAAACGGCGACATGCTCAGAACCATAAAAATCTGGGCTGAGAAACGTAACTTAAATGTTCGTCTAACGGGAATCGACGGGAATCAGGCCACCATAAATCATGCAATAAAACTATCTGATAGTTCGATTCGCTATAGCTGTTCCGATTTTCTACAGGTAGTCCCCGATGAACCCATCGATATTGTAATTTGCACATTAACCTTGCATCATTTTGAAGACGAATTGTTGCTTGAGGTGCTTCGAAAATATTACGAGAAAGCAAATATTGGACTGGTAATCAATGATTTACATCGGTCTAAACAAGCTTATTATCTGTTTACAGCTTTGGCGATAGCTTTTCGGTTAAAATGTATGTCGAGGTACGATGGTTTAGTTTCGATTTTACGGGGGTTTAAAAAAGCTGATTTTTTGCGTTATGCTATGCAACTAAATTTCACTAAATTCAGCATTTGTTGGAAATGGGCGTACCGCTACCAATGGATTATCTATAAGACATGAGTGTACAAATAAATGCCGTTGCTACCGCAGTTCCCGAATCTACGAGGAAAACCGCCGAAATCATTCCTTTTTTGGAAGAGTGGCTGCACGGCCAAGACGACCGCTTTATTCGTAAAGTGGTAAAAATATTTGAAAGCGCTCTGGTCGATCAACGCTATGCCATTATGGATCCGGTTTCAGTATTTACTGCCGGTACTTTCGCCCAAAAGAACCGTATCTACAAAGAAGCTGCAATAACACTCGGAACACGCGTCCTTGAAGAAGCTTTACAACAAGCAAATTGGAATCCCGAGGAACTCGATTACATTATTACTGTAAGCTGCACTGGAATTATGATTCCATCTTTGGATGCGTATTTAATTAATAAAGTTGGACTAAAGCAAGATGTTGTGCGGCTTCCCGTAACCGAAATGGGTTGTGTAGCAGGCGTGAGTGCATTGATTTATGCAACTCATTTTCTCAAAGCAAACCCAGGTAAAAAGGCAGCAATTGTGGCATTCGAAAGTCCTTCGGCAACGTTTCAACTCGACGATTTTAGCATGGCAAATATGGTTAGCGCGGCCATTTTTGGCGATGGTGCTGCCTGTGTTTTACTTTCTGAAAGTGAAGAAGTTACACATCCTAAAATACTGAGCCACGAAATGTATCACTTCTTTGACAAAGAACACATGATGGGATTTGATTTGGTTGAAGGCGGTCTGAAAATGGTTTTAGATGTGGAAGTCCCAGATACGATTGCCGAGCATTTTCCGAACATCATACACCCATTTTTAGAAAAGAACAAACGCACTATCGATCAGATTGATCACCTTATTTTTCATCCAGGTGGGAAGAAAATCATTCAAACGGTCGAAGCGCTTTTTGGTGATTTAGGAAAGAATCTAAACGCAACAAAGTCGGTGTTATCGCGCTATGGAAACATGTCGAGCGCAACGGTTCTATTTGTTTTGGAAGAAGTTTTAAAATCGAAACCAAAGTCGGGCGAACTTGGTTTGATGCTGAGTTTTGGTCCAGGTTTTACCGCGCAACGCCTACTAATCGAATTTTAAAATGATGAATGCAAACACCTATATTCTGGCCCAGCTGCCGTACCGACAACCGTTTTTGTTTGTTGATGAAATAACGTCGGTAACCGAAAATGAAATCACCGGAAATTACCGATTGCCCGAAGATGCCTATTTCTATCAAGGACATTTTAAAGATTTTCCGATTACGCCCGGTGTTATTCATACCGAAATCATGGCACAAATAGGAGTAGTTTGTCTAGGAATTTATATAAATCATAATGCATTATATAACAACAAGATATGCGTACTTACTTCAACTGAAATTAACTTTTTAAAGCCCAGTTTCCCAGGAGATAAACTCACCGTAAAATCAAAGAAAGTATATTTTAGATTTGATAAATTAAAGTGCGATGTTTCTTTGTTCAATGAAAGTGGCGATGTTTTAGCGAGAGGAAGTATTTCCGGTATGTTAACCGATTTTAATCCAAATGAATAGGAGAGTAGTTATAACCGGATTAGGCGTTGTTGCTCCAAATGCTGTTGGAATACAGAATTTTAGCGATGCCTTACGAACGGGTGTCTGCGGAATTTCGTTCGATCCGGAGCTGGAAGCTCTTCAATTTTCATGTCGCATTTCAGGTACGCCAAAAATCGAAATAGCTTTACTCGAATCTGTTTTTTCTGAAGTTGAACGCAGAAATCTGCAATCAACGGGCTTTGTTTACGGTGTTTTGGCATCGTTAGAAGCTTGGAAAGACGCCGGTTTGTCATTAGAAACGGCGCATCCGCGTTGGGAAAGCGGAATTATTTTCGGAAACGGAAGTTTGGGTGTCGGTAAATTCCGCGAAAGCATTCTTCAAATCGATGCACTTCAAACGCGAAGATTGGGAAGCTCGGCGGTAATTCAAACCATGAGTAGCGCCGTAAGTGCGTACGTAGGAGGGAAGCTTGGCTTGGGAAATTGTAACACCTCGAATTCAAGTGCTTGTGCTACGGGAACTGAAAGTATTCTCGCTGCCGCGGAACGGATTGCCACTGGAAAAGCCGATCGTATTTTGGCAGGAAGCAGCAGTGATAGCGGCCCGTACATTTGGGGAGGCTTTGATGCGATGCGTGTTTGTACGTTTAAACATAACGATGAGCCGGAAAAAGGTTCGCGACCGCTTTCGGGTACAGCTTCCGGTTTTGTTCCAGCAGCGGGAGCCGGCGCCTTGGTTTTAGAAGCCTTAGACGTGGCTTTGGAAAGAAACGCGCCGATTTATGGAGAGATTTTAGGCGGACACGTAAACAGTGGCGGTCAACGAAACGGCGGAAGCATGACTGCGCCAAATTCGGTTGCTGTGATTCGATGCATTCAGCAAGCGCTTATTCACGCCGGTGTTTCGGCATCTGAAATTGACTTGATAAACGGACATCTAACAGCCACCATAAAAGACAGCACCGAAATTGAAAACTGGTCGCAGGCTTTACAAAGGTCTGGAGCAGATTTTCCTCAAATCCAAGCCACAAAAGGACTTATCGGACATACATTGGCCGCAAGTGGTGCCATAGAAACAGTAGCTGCAGTGTTGCAATTGAAAGAGCAGTTTTTACATCCAAACGTAAATTCAGAAGATATTCATCCCGAAATTAGCAATCGAATTGCAGTGGAATGCATTCATCCGACCAAAAAACTGCACAAATTAGATGTTATTGCCAAGGCAAGTTTTGGTTTTGGAGATGTAAATGCTTGTTTGATTCTCAAAAAATATTTAAATGACGCAAACTGAAATTTTAGCAAAACTCACCGAAATTATTCGACCGTATTCTCAGGAAAGTGCTGCAATGGAGCACGTTTCGATGGAAACCGATTTCATAAAAGATTTAAAAATTGATTCAGCCACTTTGGTAGATGTGGTTTTGGATGTAGAAGATGCTTTTGGCATTACAATCGATAATTCGGCCATGGAGAAAATGACGAATGTAGCCAATACGATCGCGGTAATTGAAGACGCAATTTCTCGTAAATGATTGGAAATGATATCATTGATTTGCAATTCGCGCTAAGCGAAAGTATCGTCCTTCAACAACGACGCTTGGATAAAATTTGTACGGTGGCCGAGCAACGATACATTCGAGAATCCGAAAATCCGTGGCAAACATTTTGGTTGATATGGACCAGAAAAGAGGCCTGCTATAAAGCTTTTCAGCGATTGCATTACATTCACAGTTTTTGTCCGCATCAAATTGAAAACCAAATTGATACGTCGGGAATGTTATTGCCTTTGATTTTGTTTCGCAACAAGAAATTCTTTGCAAGGACAACGATGAATCAAGTGAAGATTGATACCGTTTGTGCCAGTTCACAAGCTCTTTTAACGGATATCACAACTGTATCCGATTTAAAGGAAATATTACAGCTTACTGATTTTAAGAAAGATAACAATGGGATACCTTATCTTCAAGCGAGAAATATCAAACAACAATTTCCAGTTTCAAAAAGTTCGCATGGTGCATATAAGGCGTATGCACTTTTCAAAGCAGATATCGCAAACCTGGACGCTACAGCTTTAATTTATGCTTGAGTTTTTGGTAAATCAGCGCCAAGGCAAAAGCTTTGTCGGTAGTCGATTCTTTGTCTGAATCGGGAAGTTTTAATTGTTTTTCGATTTCCTCGATGGCAAAGGTCTTGTCTGATGAAATGTCCTTGTACTTTTTGTACATAATATCTACGTCGAGCGCTTCATTACGCAAACGTCCGCAATTTAGTTTTTCAAGAACCGTGTTAATGATTTCGATGTCAAAATTCACCTGATGCCCAACAATAACCGCATTTCCGAGATAATTAATGAATTGTTCGATGGCTTGCGGTTCCAGCATTTTCTCGACTTTACTTTCAATGATAAATTCGTTCGACAATCCGTTGTCGTGGTTAAAAACGTATTGTAAAAGAACGACTTCAAAAACATCGCCGGCATTTATGTGATTCTGTTGCATACCTACTGCACTAATCGCTAAAATGACATCTTTATGAGGATCGTTTCCGGTAGTTTGTAGTCGTAACGCAACTGCACGTTCCGGTTTTTGTTCGATACGCGAAAGGTAGACTTTCCAGAAGTCGGGATAATTTTTGTTTGCTATTTTAATCCAGTCCAGCATAATTACGAGAAAAAGGTCAGTTGAAACTTACTTTTTACGATTTCTTCTAGTTCTTTTAAAGGAAGAATGGCACTTTTCAGCCGTTCGCGATCCGATTTAGAAAGCTCATCGGTGGCAATGTACGCGGCGTCGGAACCCGATTTGTAACCTTCGTTAGTTCTAATTTTCAACAACATCAAAAATGCTTCCGAAGCCACTTGATATACGTCGGCATGCTTCGGCTCAAGCATCGCCAATTGCTTAAAACGACTGTACGTATTTGTACTTCCTTTGATTTCGCGACTTAAAGCGATAACTCGTGCAATTTCCACGTAAGTGAGAATCGCTCTGTTTTTAATGTCAAACAAATCTTTGTATTCTCCGTCTTCTTCTAAATTAAATTTAGAGAAAAATCCAAGTGCTGGCGGACGTTTGATCGCTTCGTTAGCCAAATAAGCCAAGAATTTTTTGTTTTTCGGAACAACCGACATGACATGTTCCCACAAGCTTTCTTCAATTTTTGCTTCACCAGCAGCAAGTTCAAAATCAAAGAAAATTCCTGGATTCTCCTGATTTTTCAAACCAGGCTTCGAAGTCCAGTCGCTGTATTGCTGTATCCAATCGGAAAACGATTTGCACCAATTGAGATTGTTGGCCATGTGCTTATTCGGACATTCGCTGTAGCCGATATCTGAAAGAAACTGTGTTGTTCGTTTTGACAAACGTAAAAAGTACTCACGCACGGCAGTAACTCGATCTATTGCCACATCTTCATAAACCAAAAAATGATCTTGATCGGTCTTCAACAACTGTTCTTTACGTCCTTGACTGCCTGTTGATAAGAATGCGAATCGGCAAGGAGGGGAGCCGTAATCCAAAATCGCTAGATCGATGCAACGCTTTATCAACGCCATATTTACTTCGCCCGTAATAGCGCAAATGTGCGAAAGCGGAACCTTTTTCTCGATTGCTAGTTGAATGAAATCGGTCATTTTTTCGCGTAAATCTTTCAATTCTGAAACGCTCAGTGCTTTTTTGATCTCTTTAATTAATAATCCCGGGTTATTCGCTTGCGCGGAAATGAGATCCGAAAGATGAATAACTCCTGTAATTGCTGTCGTTTCCGTACCATCGGCAGAAACTAATAGGAGTGGTGCATTATGGCGAATGATAGACAACTGTGCTTCGGCTAGCGACGTATTTTCAGGGACAAAAACGTAATTTTTTGAGGCAATTAACTGACAAGCAGCCGTTAGCGGCAAGCGTCCGGTAGCAATTTTTGAACTTAAATCGTGTTCAGTAACTACACCTAAGAGCATATTATTATGTAAAATAACAGCGCTTTGTTTCAGATTGTCAGTCATTTGCTGCGCAACCACTTGTACGGTATCCGAAGCTTGAACGAACAGCGGTTTTTTGTCGTACGAAAGTGATTGGAAATACTGTAATTCCGTAGAACCCTCCGGACCACGAACCGTGTCGTTAACAAGTCCGCTTTTGCCCATAGTGCTCAGCGAATTTCGCGGAGCGGTAGAGGCAAAACTCTGAAGTAGAAAATCTAGAACCTTACTATTGGTTAGTAACAGCGGACGAAAGGTGTCGATCGGAATGCCGTAAACTATGCTTTCTTCACGGGCTTTAGCCGTCATCATATAGTTATTCTTCGCAAAAAACGGTCGTAATCCCAGAATTTCTCCGGTTTCGCAGCGATTTAATAGGGTTTCTTCAGCGTCGGCAACAACAGAAAGATTTATGGCGCCGCTGGCAACGATGTAAAAGAACGGATGCAGCGGATCGTCGACTTTAAATAAAATCTGATTTTTCTCTAGTGTACGAATTTGCAAGGTCGCGGCCACGGGAACCAATTCTTCGAACGGAATTTCGCTGAAGGGTTGATAGGCGGCAAGAAACGTGGCTAATCTTTCGGCTAAAGTATTTTTCATAACACTCGTAAATATAAGCGAAAAAGATCTGAATATGGGTGATAGAAAGCTTTCTTTACAATTTTTCTATTTTACATAATATAAATTATAGTTCAATTTGATTTATAATAAAATCAATCGTCTATAGATTCTAATATCTTCAACCTAAATAATTTACTAATCTCTAATTCAAGCTTTTCTTTATAATTTTCTGTAAGCCATTCGCGATAATTCTTACTGACATTGCTCAAGCACATCGTATATTTCTTTACCCGATAACCAATTTCTTCGCGCAGTAATTTCGAGAGCTTTTTAGCTTCATAAGCTGTGTCGGCATTTTCAACGCACATCTTTGCGTGTTGCGCCATCGACAAGTCGAGAACTGTTTTTGCTTTCCGATTAAAGCGTACAGTTTCAGCAAATTCTTTTTCGACATCAAAAGGTTCAATTTTCGACTTTGAAAAATGTTTCGCTACTTCTGGCGGCATTTCGTAAACAAAATTCGACTCAATTTCAGCGTCTTCACGTAAATTTTCCAAATAGTATTCGGGCGATTTAAAAATGTGTTGCCAGTTTACAGGCGCGCTCCAGAGTCCGAATCGTGCAGCATTATTTCCCAAATCGATAACCGTAAACGAATCTTTCCCTGGCAATCGTCGCGATCCGCGGCCAATCATTTGAAAATAAAGCGTTAACGATTTCGTCGCGCGATTTAAAATTACCGTTTCAACCGTTGGCTCGTCGAAACCTGTCGTTAAAATTCCAACAGAAGTTAAAATAGCATCCGGTGTATTCTTAAACCATTTTAAAATTGCTTTCCGATCTGCTGTATTTGTGGTATTATCCAGGTGTTTAATAGGTAATTTCGCATTCTTAAACGTCTCTAATACATACAACGACGTACTAATACCGTTGTTAAAAATGAGCGTTTTCTTCCCCAAAGATTTTTCCATATAAGCATGCAACAATTTTTCTTGCATGGCTAGATTCGTGTAGAGATCATCGCTCGATTTTACGGTATAATCGCCGTTAATTCCAACCTTCAAACTCGTTAAACCCACATCGTATGAGTATGTTATTGCTTTGGCCAGATAGCCTTTATCAATCAAATTCGCAATGGTATCACCTACGATTAGTTCGTCGTAGTTCTGATTCATCGGTAACTTAATGTTCGAACTCAATGGAGTTGCTGTAACACCGAGAATAAACGACTGTGGAAAAGAACTTAACAATTTGCGAAACGAGTTGTAATGCGCTTCATCGATAATAACGAGACCAATGTTATCTAATTGAAGAACAGCGTCGTTGATACGATTTTTCAAGGTTTCGACCATAGCAACAAAACATTTGTAGTCTTTTTGATCCGGAAGTTCCTTTATTTTACTGTTAATGACCTTATTGCTTACGCCGAAATCGCGCAACATTTTTGAGGTTTGTTTACACAATTCGATTCGGTGCGTAAGAACCACAACTTTTTTGTCGACTTTCTCGATATACCTGCGTACGATTTCAGAAAAAATCACAGTTTTTCCACCGCCTGTAGGAAGTTGATACAGCAAATGATAGTTGGGCTTTGTTTGCTCCATCCGCTCAAAAATGCGATCAATATCCTCACGCTGATAGCCGTACAACGTTCTCCGCTCCTCTGCCTCTACTTCTATTATGGGTTGTTCTATCAAACTGCGAAAATTGAAATTTTGCAAATTTACTTCCTTTTTTTGGGCTGTAGATTAACTTTATGATAATAATCTAAAACATCTTAAACAATTTGTAAAATGCCCTTGAGGAATAGCCGATTTGCCCAAGTAAATACTGGCCTTAATCAAGAATTGCCGACTTTAGTTCTAAAGCTCTAAAAGTCGTTACTGATCTAATAATTTTTGAAATTCGCTTTTTGAAAGTAATTCTGTGTGAATGTCGGCGAAATTTGCAGCATTCGGCCAATTTTGTATTTCAACATCTTGGATGATTTGTGCAATTTCCCGTTGATTGTCGGCATAAAATCCGTGTTGTATTGAGAACTTAATCAATTGCACAAAATTGGCGTAGGTTCCTTTGTAGAAGTTTTCGTGGCGGATGTAGCGTTTTCGGCTGTATTTGAGCTGTAGCTGAATATTAAAAAACATCAATTCAATGATTTTTTCCGGCGCCATTTCCAGCGAAATAAAGTGTTTGATGAAGTTATTGGCAACCGTTCGGCGGAGCTTCGCACGCTTTAAAGTCTTTGGAAAATACTCGGCTTCGATTTTAACTTTCGCGGCATCGACCATTTTTTGTGTTTGAGGAGCAAATACAAAATCGAAATACACTTTTACCGGTTTGAACTTGTCGTACAACAAAGTTACCAAGTCCTCCAACGGTTCCCTTGGCATTTCGGAAATGTACTTTTTCAAAGCTCTTTTACTCATAGCAACGTTTCTAAATTCCAAATATATCGTGAAAATTGAAGGATTGCTGATACCTATTCTATATTTTTGAGGAAAATTTAGCTAGTGGAAAAATTAAAGCAAAAAGTACAACGCAAATTCCTTAAACCTGTCGCCAATTTTGTGAGTAAATCGACAGCGGGAAGTTTGTTTTTACTTGTAGCTACGCTAGCCGCCGTTTTTATAGCCAATAGCAATTATGCCGATTGGTACCATCACTTCTGGAAGCAAAAGTTTGGATTTTCGTTCGACGGACAATTATATTTGGAAAAAGACTTGCATCATTGGATAAATGATGGTTTGATGGCCATTTTTTTCTTTGTCGTTGGATTGGAACTTAAGAGAGAAATCGTTGCCGGCGAGCTATCCGAAATAAAAAAAGCGGCACTCCCGATTTTTGCAGCTATTGGCGGCATGTTGGTTCCAGCGGCTATTTTCTTAGTTTTCAATCATGATAATCCGCAAGCTGTTTCGGGCTGGGGAATTCCCATGGCAACCGACATTGCTTTTGCTTTGGGTATTATCTACTTCTTAGGCGATCGTATTCCCGATTCGTTAAAGGTGTTTCTTGCCGCATTAGCCATTGCCGACGATCTTGGAGCTGTACTCGTAATTGCGTTTTTCTACACTTCTGAAATCGAATTGACTAATTTGGGCGTGGGTGCACTTTTTCTGTTAGTCTTGCTTTTAGCAAACCGTTTAGGCGTTCGAAATACCGCTTTTTACGGCATTATAGGAGTTTCAGGAGTGTGGCTATCCTTTTTGTTGTCGGGTGTTCACGCTACGATTGCCGCGGTTTTAATTGCCTTTACTATTCCGTCGCGAACTAAAATTGAAGAAACCGAGTTTGCTTCGAAAATGAAAGACGACCTGAGTGATTTTGAGACAGCAGAAGGTAATGAATTTCCAACGCTTACCGCGGAGCAACTACATTTATTGGAACGCATGAATCGAAATATTGATGCGGCATTAACACCTTCGCAAAAATTAGAACATCAACTGCATCCAGTTGTTGCTTTTGTCATTTTACCCATCTTCGCTTTTGCGAATGCAGGTGTTACTTTTTCGGGAAATATAGTTGAACAATTGCTTTCAAATGTGGCGTTAGGCGTGGCATTGGGCTTAGTTCTAGGAAAGGTCATCGGTGTGTTTTTAACCTCTTACCTCCTACTCCGTTTGAAATGGGTTCAACTGCCTGTTGGTGTCTCATTATTTCAGCTTTTTGGCGTTTCTTTTTTAGCCGCCATTGGTTTTACGATGTCGCTTTTCGTAACCGAACTGGCCTTCACAGATGCACAACTGATCACAGAAGCCAAAGTCGGCATTTTTGCAGCTTCTTTACTTGGTGGAAGTTTAGGCTACCTGCTTCTCTCTAAAAATAAGTCTAATTTAATTGTTGAATAAATCGTGTTTAAATTATTTAAATTCACAGCTTTACTGGAAGGAGTTTCGTTATTAATTTTGCTTTTTATTGCGATGCCATTAAAGTACATTTGGGGCGATCCGCTGGCTGTAAAATATGTGGGAATGGCTCACGGCTTGCTTTTTATCGCTTACGTTATTTTCGCAATCATGCTTAAAGACGAAAGAAATTGGGATTTGAAGCGAACTGCGTTAATATTGCTAGCATCTGTGGTTCCGTTTGGAACTTTTTACGCTGAAAAGAAATTATTTTGATTCAAAATTATCTCAAATACTTGTACAAGCTGGTTCCTCAATTTTTGAAGGAATTAGAATTTTCGTACACACTAAACGCCTATACTTCGGTGCTGATAAACACGGCTATCATGATTGTTTTAGCTGTTGTTTTGTATCGCGTTGCCAAGTATTGTTTGGTTTATTTGATGATCGTAACGGCACGTAAAACGAAAACAAAATTCGATGATTTACTCGTGTCTAATAAAACGGCAAAGTATGCTGCACAGTTGCTGCCACTCTGGTTTATAAAGCATTCAGTACCTGTTATTTTAGTTCGTTTCGACTACTGGGAAGGAATATTTGCCACCGTTGTTCGGGTATATATCATCATTTTAGTGCTGTATATCATCCGAACAATACTAAGCGCTTTACGCGATTATTTAAAGTCGCTTCGCAGATTTAGCGACAAACCAATAGACAGCTACTTACAAGTTATCATGATTACCCTAACAACGTACGGCGTAATCATGATAATCATGCTCATTTTCAATACAAAACCAGCAACTTTATTAACAACTTTCGGAGCTATTTCTGCGATTATTTTATTGATCTTCAAAGACACCATCTTGGGTTTTGTAGCCAGTATTCAAGTTTCAGTTAATGATATGGTTCGTATCGGAGATTGGATAACGATGACCAAATTTGGTGCCGATGGCGATGTTATTGAAATCAACCTCGCAACGGTTAAAGTGCGTAACTTCGACAATACTACAACTACAATCCCCACCTACTCGCTTATTTCAGATTCTTTTCAAAACTGGCGTGGCATGCTCGATTCGCCCGGTCGCAGAATCAAGCGGCATATTCTGATAAAATCACACAGCATACGATTTTTAGAAGATTCAGATATCGAACGCTTGAAGTCGATTCAATTGATTAAGGAATATTTAGAGACGCGATCAGCAGATATTAATAAATTTAATGCACAACGAAATATCGATAAATCTGTTTTGATCAACGGACGCAATCTGACAAATTTTGGTGTTTTTCGTAAATATATCACACAGTATTTAAGCCATTATCCGGGGATTCAAAAAGATATGATTTTGTTGTGCCGACAGTTACAACCTACTCCTAACGGAATTCCTTTGGAGATTTACTGTTTTTCTGCCGACAAGCGTTTTGAAAATTACGAATACATTATGGCTGATATTTTCGACCATATCTTTGCCGCTGTTCCATATTTCGATTTGGAACTTTTTGAATTTCAACAAGCTGTTGAACCAACCAATACCTAATTTACGTATCTATACTTTAAATCGAGATTAAAACACAAATATGAAACGAATTCTACTCTTTTTATTGATGTCTGCCGGCGTCTTTGCACAGAACAAAGGACGAGTCGAAAGGAAAGTCGACCAACTTCTTGCGGCAGGAACCGTTTTTCAAACGCAAAATCTTATTGCAAATCATGCTAACGATACGCGAAATACCGCACAAGTTTCGGATGCAACGGTTCTAAATGTAAATTTCGGAACGGTACAAAGTCTGCTTACTGCGCAGCCCGAGTTTATACGAATATCGCTGCCATACCAAAATCAGATTTTGAATATCAATCTTTATAAAGTTGCTATTAAATCTGCAGATTTCGAGGTGCTAACTCCTCAAGGATCGTTCGCAAACTTTTTGCAGTCGGCACATTATCGAGGAACTGTATCCGGATTAAACCGTTCATTAGTTTCTTTGAATATTTACCCAAATCAAATTAATGGAATCATTGCTACTGAAACATTTGGTAATTTAAACCTCGGTAAGTTAAAGAACAACACTTCTGCATTTTCGCACATACTATACTCAGATGTAAACTTAAAGAAGTCGAATGAGTTTAATTGCGCTGTAAAAGAAAAGCCAACGGAACTAACAGCTGAAACAAGTGCAGTTGCCACCACCAGCCGTTGTGTAACGAATTATTACGAAATAGATCATGCTATTTACCTAGAAAACAACAGTAGCGAAGCAGAAACCACCGCATGGATGGAATCGCTTTTTAATAATGTACAAACCATTTTTGATAACGACGAAGTAAATACCGCTTTAAAAAGTATTTTCATTTGGACAACTCCCGATTCGTACAGCGGAGAAACATCGGTCGATTATTTGTTTGGTTTCAATACTTTTCGACCTACATTTAATGGAGATGTTGGCATGCTACTAGGAATCGATGAAGGTGCGCTTGGAGGTGTTGCAGCAACTATTAATGGTTTGTGTAACGAGCAGAATTTTTCATACAGCGACGTTGATTTGTTTTTTGAAGACCTTCCCTTGTATTCGTGGCCTGTAAACGTAGTTACGCATGAATTAGGCCATTTGTTTGGTTCTCAACATACACACGGTTGTTACTGGAACGGAAACGACACACCTATCGACGGTTGTGGGACTACTTTTAGTGAATTTTTTGCAGAAGGCGACTGCGAATTTGGTTCGCTTCCTGAGTCAGGAGTTGGCGGAACCATCATGAGTTACTGCCATATTTTACCAGAAATCGGAGTGAATTTGATTAATGGTTTCGGGCCACAACCCGCTGCGCGTATGCAAACGGCCATCAATAATTCTTCCTGTTTAAGCACCGATTGTATCAATACGTGTATCACATTGGTATCGAATTTAGTAGTAAATAACGTCACAGATACCTCAGCCAGTTTTACATGGAACGACGAAATTCCAGAAACGAGTTATGAAATCTCTGCCGGAATTTATCCGTTTCCAGTAGATCAAATGAATTTTATACCACTTACAGGTCAGCAAGCAGCAATCGGATCTTTAATTCCAAATACCTTTTACCGCTTTTTTGTGCGTCCCGATTGTCCAGAGAATGTAACGGGTTCGGCAGCTTCGGTACTTTTTGCGACCGCCGCAAACTGGTGCGAATCTCCCATTGTTATTACCGATACTGGTGGCTCTATCGGCGAATATCAAGATAACGAACGTTGGGTGCGCCAAATCATACCAATCATATTCGATTCGGCAATTAAGATCAATTTTACCGAATTTTTCTTGGAACAGGATTACGATTTCTTGACTATTTATAACGGCATTTACCCAGGTCCAGACGCAACACTTGTTGGCCAATTCACTGGTATCGAAGTTCCCGAAATGATAACCAGTACCGCAGCAAATGGAGCTTTAACTTTAGAGTTTTTCTCAGATGGCTTTATCTCTGATTTAGGATTTACCGCAGAAGTTTCTTGCCTAACACTAGGAGTTTCCGAGAATCAATATATTGACTTACAATACTATCCAAATCCAACGACTGATATTTTAACAGTTCGCGCTTCAATCGACATTCAAAAAATTGAAATTTATAGCATGGATGGTAGAAAAGTAATTGACCAACAAAATAGTGGCAGCATGCTTCAAGTGAACACCGCAGCTTTAGCTCAAGGTTCCTACATCGCAAAAATTATCGGAACCGATGTTCAAACGAATTTTAAGTTTGTGAAACGCTAAGGATAGATTGATTCCAATAAAAACAAAAAGAGGTGACCTAAATCACCTCTTTTTTTACGACTCTAACTGAGCCTGCTTTTTTTGTTCGCGGCGTTCCTTAATCATATTCATGCTCGCACCTCCAACCCAATAGAATACAAAACTTACGAGAAAAAACATAAGCCAGAATCCAATAGTCAAGATCGTCAAGAATACTAAGAACCCGAGATACTGCTGAAATTCAAACATAGTACCGGTATTAAGTGAATTCCCTACAAAAGTAATTTATTTTAGACTGTAATCAGAGAAAATATCACTTTTTTTAAAGACTTCTAATAATTACTTTTGAACAGCTTTTTAAAAGCCAAAATAAACAGCACGTCAATAACCTAATAATCGAAAAAAATCCTAGAAAAAATGGAATATCGTATTGAAAAAGACACCATGGGCGAAGTGAAAGTTCCTGCAAACCAATACTGGGGCGCACAAACCGAACGCTCTCGCAATAATTTCAAAATTGGTGAACCTGGCTCTATGCCAAAAGAAATCATCGAAGGTTTTGCCTATCTGAAAAAAGCCGCATCCTATGCAAATTGCGACTTAAGTGTACTTTCAACTGAAAAAAGAGATGCCATTGCACAAGTTTGCGACGAAATTCTTGCCGGAAAACTCGATACCGAATTCCCACTCGTTATTTGGCAAACTGGTTCTGGAACGCAAAGCAACATGAACGTAAATGAGGTGATCGCAAACCGCGCTCAAGTGCTTATGGGTGGAAAAATTGGTGAAGGCGAAGCTTTCGTAAAAGCAAACGACGATGTGAATAAATCGCAATCCAGTAACGACACCTTCCCAACAGGAATGCACATTGCTGCGTATAAATCTGTTGTAAGTCGGACGCTTCCTGCCGTGAAAAAGCTTCGCGATACCTTACACGAAAAAGCTGTTGCTTACAAAAATGTCGTAAAAATTGGTCG
The DNA here is from genome assembly GCF_049240005.1 of Flavobacterium sp. Taxonomy (GTDB): domain Bacteria; phylum Bacteroidota; class Bacteroidia; order Flavobacteriales; family Flavobacteriaceae; genus Flavobacterium. Next base: position 56,826 of record NZ_JBMLTK010000103.1, read on the forward strand.
AACGCACTTGATGGATGCTACTCCGCTTACACTCGGACAAGAACTGAGCGGCTACGTCGCGCAGCTCGACTACGGAATGAAAGCGCTAGAAAATACCTTATCGCACCTATGTGAATTGGCGCTCGGCGGAACTGCCGTAGGAACCGGACTCAATACGCCAGAGGGTTACGACGTTTTAGTTGCCGAATATATTGCAAAATTCACCGGACTTCCGTTCGTGACTGCACCTAATAAATTTGAAGCTTTAGCCTCGCACGACGCCATTGTTGAATCGCACGGTGCGCTTAAGCAACTGGCCGTTTCACTAAATAAAATTGCAAACGATATTCGTATGCTTGCTTCGGGCCCACGTTCAGGAATTGGCGAGATTTTCATTCCCGAAAACGAACCAGGATCTTCAATTATGCCAGGAAAAGTAAACCCTACACAATGCGAAGCTATGACAATGGTTTGTGCGCAAGTGATGGGCAACGACGTAGCTATTAGCGTTGGAGGTATGCAAGGTCATTACGAGCTTAACGTTTTTAAACCAGTAATGGCAGCAAACTTCTTACAATCTGCGAGATTAATTGCCGATGCGTGTCTGTCTTTCGACGAACATTGCGCCCAAGGAATAGAGCCTAATTACAAGCGAATCAAAGAATTGGTAGACAATTCGTTAATGCTTGTTACAGCGTTAAACACGAAAATTGGTTATTATAAAGCAGCTGAAATTGCGCAAACTGCACACAAAAACGGAACGACACTCAAAGAAGAAGCCGTTCGTTTAGGTTATGTCTCCGAAGCTGATTTCGATGCTTGGGTAAAACCAGAAGATATGGTTGGAAAAATCAACTAAACTTGAAAGCGGCTCTTCGGAGCCGTTTTTTGTTTTACACGAGTTCAACGTAAAATTGTTAAAACCACTTTTTCTTCTTAAAGTAAATTACCATTGCAACAACCGAAAATAACATAACCAACCAAACGCCCGGATAGCCGTAAACCGATTTCAACTCGGGCATGTGCTCGAAATTCATTCCATAAACGCCAACGATAAAGGTTAAAGGCATGAATATCACCGAAAAAATAGTGAGCGTTTTCATAATCTGATTCATCTTTTGCGATTGCGATGAAAAGAAGACATTTGCCGCACTTTCCAAAGTCTTATTGTCGTATTCCAATTGTTCCACAATCTCTAAACATTTCTGATACAAGCGCGCAAAAAAGACGTAATTCGACTTCGAAATGCGCTCAAAATCATCGTCTTCACGAATTTCCTTCAAGGTGTACAACGCATCGCGCAACGGAATAATGTTGCGTTTTAAAAAGCTGGTTTCTTCTCGTAAACGCTCAATTTGTTCTAAAAATTCGGCTTTGTGATTGTTCTTGGCTTCTACCATTAACAATTCAATACGATCTTCATAATGCTCAATCGTAATAAAGAAATTTTCAATTACCGCATCAAGCATAACATAAAGCAAATAATCGTTCTTCTTTTTGCGAATAATTCCCGCTCCACTGCGAATTCGCTCACGCAAATGCGAGAAAAAAGCACTGCGCTTCTCTTGAAACGAAACCAATGTATTGTCTTTTAATAGAAAACTAATTTGGTCGACGTACAATTTGTTGTCGTCTCCAAGAAGAACCGATTTAATACTAAAAAACAGCACGTCGTCGAACTCATCTAATCGAGCGCGGCGATTTACATTGAGCACATCGCCCACGACATACGGATTCAGTTCAAGTATATCGCCGATCGATTGAATGAGTTTAACATCGTGTAATCCGTGGATATTCAGCCATTTAATATCATGTTTTTCTTCCGGATCGGTTAACTCGAATTTAATTTTTTCTAAACTCGGATTTAAATATTCTTCATAACCTTCCGAATCGTAAACAAACAACTGAACTTCAATAGGTTCGCTCGTATGCGTTCCGGTATATTCCGCGAAATTCGGTTGAACTTTTCGTACTCGATTGTATTTGATGCGCTGCAAAACTTTTTTGAATAAAGATAGTGAGCTGTAACCGATTTCAAAACAATACGGCAAAAATCCGCTCTAACGTTTTTCTATACGGTTGCTTTTCTATTTCTTTGGTACTTTCGCAAGAACTGCAAACAAATAAACCGACGCATTTTCTACTCATTATGACAGCAACGAAAACCGTTTTAACGCACATCGCACAACTGCTTCAAGTACGCGAAACTCCCGATAAACCCTTAGTAGGAACCGATTTTAATGAACTTCCGTTGCTGGAAAATGCATTTTTAAAAATCTCCGACGGACGCATCGAAGCCTTCGGACACATGGAAAACCTAGGTTCGATCGAAGGTTACACGGAAATTGATTGCAGCCATCGTTTGGTTTTGCCGTCGTACATCGATTCGCATACGCATTTGGTGTATGCCGGCGACCGGACACTGGAATTTGCCGATCGAATTCAAGGCTTGACCTATGCCGAAATTGCCGAAAAAGGCGGCGGTATTTTGAATTCGGCCGCATTATTGGCAAAAACAGATGAGGAAACTTTATACCACGCGGCTTTCGAACGTTTACAGCAAGCCATACAATTGGGAACCGGCGCTATTGAGATAAAGACAGGCTACGGTTTATCGACCGAGGCCGAATTAAAAATGCTGCGCGTTATCGAGCGTTTGCGTTCGGCGAGTCCGATTCCCATTAAAGCTACGTATTTGGCGGCGCACGCGGTTCCTACAGCATTTAAAAGCAATCCGGATGCGTATGTCGATTTAATCATCAACGAAACGCTGCCGCAAGTTGCTGCCTTGGAAATTGCGGAGTATATCGATGTTTTCTTGGAAACCAATTATTTCAATATTGCGCAAACCGAACGTATTTTGGCCGCTGCGGCGCAATACCAGCTAAAGCCAAAGATTCACGTCAATCAGTTTACAACGATCGGAGGCATTACAACGGCGGTAAAGCACGGCGCTTTGAGTGTCGACCATCTCGAAGTTATGGCACCCGAGGATTACGACGCGCTTGCCAACAGTAAAACGGTAGCGGTGGCGCTTCCCTCCTGCTCGTTCTTTATTCAAATTCCGTACACGCCAGCAAAAGAATTGATACAGCGAAACATTCCGTTGGTTTTGGCAACCGATTTTAACCCGGGCACGAGTCCGAGTTTAAACATGAATTTTGTGGTAGCATTAGCCTGCATTCAAATGAAGTTAACTGCCGAGCAAGCCCTAAACGCAGCAACACTAAACGCGGCATTTGCACTCGAATTACAGCACGAATTAGGCAGCATAGCCGTAGGAAAACGCGCGCAACTAATTATCACAAAACCAATGCGTTCGTACTGGGAAATCCCCTATTATTTCGGCAACAACCCTATTGAGCGCGTAATTTTCTAGTTTTTTTTGGGCGGCCGAGCGGGCTTTTCGTTCCAATCTGTAGCCGCTCCGTAAACTACGCAACTACAGGATTTCCACTGCAATCCCTGCCGCAAAAGCAAACCACCTGATGCTGCGTGGTTGGGAAGAACGATACGAAAAGGAAAATGATGGTTTTAACATTCAAATTACTTGCTTTTAATTCGTTTTTGATCCGTCCGTATTCGTAACTACGATTTAAAACACTAAACTTCACCATTCGAAATTTTCTTACATCGTAATTCGGTCAAGAAAACTACATTTCAAAAACCTACGATTTTTCATTTATTAAATTTTTGCAACTCCTTTGTTACAAGTTCAACATTTTCTTTATTGCTAATTTTTGATATCAACGAAGTATAATGATTCCCATTTTGGAGATCGGTGATGACAACCGCTTGTAAAAAGTAGTCATCGGTCTTCAACTTATTGAACATTTTCAAAAATAAGTTAAATCGAAATTCCTGATTGCTGAATTTCTCTTTACGGTTGCGTCTGATTTTTACTGGTGAAGTATCACAATAATAGTACAGTATAACATTGTTTAAATTCAAATAATCCGACACTATCCGAATAAACTTATTAAGTGTCTTTAACGAATTTGTTTCAATGTTTGCCGAAAGTAACGTAATGGAAACATCTATTAGCGGAATTCCAAGCTTTACGTCAATACTCTTAAATTCGGTAAAAGTAACTATATACTGGTAACCTTCTTCCGTTTCAAAAGGAACAACTAACTCCGAACTCAACTTAATTTACTATTTAGTCTTAGGAAAATAAATGTGCTTTTTTGCAATTAGCTTTTCTTTACTTTCTTCTTTTTCAGCACGAAGTTTCTTAAAGAATTTTAGCAACTCTTTAGAAGGGTTTTCAATATGTAGTATTTGTGATTTCATATAACAACAGTACAAAGGTACTTAATTAGAGCTAAAACACAATACTTCAGAAAATTATCGCTCTTTATTCTATTGTTAAAATTAGAAAATGATTTTCTCTAAGCTTAATTTTTCGGCTACTTAAAGGTCTTTAATGTCTCAAGTTTGTGCACTTTCCTAGACTATTTTTGGTTCAGATTTAAAAATTATACAATATATCTCATATTGCGATATGAGGTTTAGAACACTTAATAGACTGATTTTCTTGAAGTTTTGCTTATTGAAGACTTCTAAAAAAATAAGCAGTATTAGCGGTAATTGCTACTAAAAATCTCAATTTCGGGTGGTTCTAAAGATATGCTCGTAGAACATCCGTTAACAACTCTCGTGGCCTTGGGCGGGTCCCTTAGCGATTGGACGAAAACCCTTGCC
>NZ_JBMLTK010000104.1:0-4304 GCF_049240005.1 Flavobacterium sp.
AAGATGTCCTTCGTTTCGTGAGGCAATAATTGCAGAAATAGGCAGTTTCTTCACAGCTTTTTCGATTTAAAAGTAGTTTTTCGGACAATTAAGTGGCTGGGATACCGATGGCTTCTCGCACGCAATTGCAAATTTAGGGCTTTCAACGCTTTTTTTAATTGAAAGGAAAACAGGTATTTTACAAGGGTTTCGAAATTGTTCGCGGCAAGCTGCTGCTTACTAATCTTTGGTTTTCCTTTTAGGTGAAACAGCGAATATTTGAATGCTTGTATATTTTTATGCTTAGCACGAATATATGCGCGTACTTTTTCTAGCCCATTTTCTGTAACGCCTCCGCGATAAATACTGTCGGACTGGTATGCTTGGGCAGCTTCGGCATTCCAAACATGGCCCACATTAGCTACTCGCATTTGATTGAATTGCGCCAAGTGTCCGACATTTTCCATAAAAAGCAGGTATGAATTGATTTCACAAGCGTACCACCAACTTTCGGAATCAAAATCGGTTACCAAAGGCATTGTGATTGAATTACTGAATGCTGATGCGCTATAGGCTTGAAATTGCTGATCAATCACTTGGATGTGTTGAACTTCTGCGCGCTTATCGTACAATCCTCGATTGTAGGCTACATCCATCAGCGGAAAACCTACTGCTGGTTTGTACTTCAACAATAATTCTTGAAATTCAGGAAAAGAACCCGATTCGAAAACCACATCATCATCCAAAAAAATATAATACTCGTAAGAATTTGAAATAGACTTTGCAAACCCGTATTGGATATTTCTTCCTTCAGCCCAAGTAGTTTTTGGAATAAAAAACGACTTAAACAAGGCCATTTCGTCCATTGAAACTTCTTCGTCAAACGTTGCAACCACTAAATCGCTTTCCTCATTTTGCAAGGAATGATATTTAAGTACATTTACCTTCCTGCCTTGAACCAGATATAGGAATTTTTTCGACATTACTTCTTGGCAATCAGGTTATTATAAGGATAATGCAACTGCTTTTTATGTGGAATTAACTGCTGATTTTTAAGTTCGTACCAACGATAACCGTAGGTTTCCATAATATCATACAACTCCTGGACCATATAACCTACTTCAAAGCAGGTTGATTCGGTAAACTCCATCATTACAATAGGTTGCTGCGTTTTAAAAAAATGCTCGCCGCCTTGTAGCACAAATTTTTCCCAGCCTTCAACATCGATTTTCACCAACTTAATTTTCGAAATATCGGTTTCTTGCAAAAGACTGTCGAGCGGCTTTACTTCAACCTCAGTTGATATGGTTTGGCTTTTATTGGTGAGTTTTCCGAAGCTATTCCATGCATCATACCCATTTTGCGAAACAAAAAAAGGAATTTTTGAAACTTGATCGGATACCCCTAAGTTGTGTAACTCTACATTTGTAAAGTTGTTGATTTGTATATTCTCAGTAAGTTTTTGGAACGTATCAGGCGCAGGCTCAAAGGCAATAACTTTTCCACTTGTCCCAACTTTCTCGGCGGCGAATAAACTAAAGAGCCCGATATTGGCTCCGATGTCTAAGAAATAATCGCCTTCTGTGAGCGTTTCTTTCAAAAATTGAATTTCCGACTCTTCAAAACCTCTGTAAATGAGTTCTGAGATAGCCGACTGTTTAAACAATTTGATCTTTATTGTAGGCGATAAGGGGAAAATGACCGAGTCGGTCGATTTAAAAAGTATATTCCATTCCTTTATTTGATTCTTTTTTTGAATGGCAACCAATTTAGCTTCGGCCACTTGAAAAACGGCTTTAAACTTCCGTACCCAAAAAAGTAGTGTTTTTATCATCTTTAGGAATTAGAATTAGAGCGAATTGAATTCCATAAAAGACGGGGCATGATACTACCCGGACGTGTATCTGCGTAAGCGCGATTCAAACCGTTTATGTTAATGATTTCAATCGGTATGGCTACATCGGCGTCGTGCAGTACCCAACGATTATTATGAATTCCGATAGCGGGCTGAATTTTGTACGCACCAGGTGCTAGCAACTTCTCGGGAATTCGCGCTGAGAAACGGTAATTGCCTTCTGGAAAGTACGATAGTTCGGTGGCATCGTCGTCATGAAAACCTCGAAATAAAACGGTAGCCGACTTTTCCTCTAACAAATCGAAACCAATTCGCAAACCGGAACACGCTTGTTTAACGGTTACATCAAATAAAATTTCCACCTGTTCAATGGTATCAAAAGCTAAATTTCCCTGTTCGGAAACTTGCACTAGTATTTGATTGATGGAAACTGTTTCGTCGTTTAATGAAGCTAGGCGATCCTGTAGATTAATGCTTCCCAGTTGCTCAGCATCGGCACTCAAATACTTGCTGATAACATCGGCGGTCGCTCCGCTGTATATTAATTCGCCATTTTTTAGTAAGAATGAACGCGAACACAAGGTTTGCACCGCGGTTAAATTGTGGCTCACAAAGAGTACAGTTCTTCCTTCGCCACGAGATATGTCTTGCATTTTTCCCAGTGCTTTCTTTTGGAACTCGGCATCGCCAACAGCTAAGACTTCATCAACGATCAGAATATCGGGTTCCAAAAAAGCTGCTACGGCAAAGGCTAAACGCACAGTCATCCCTGAACTGTACCGCTTAACGGGTGTATCAATATAGCGCTCGCAACCCGAAAACGAGATGATGTCGTTGAGCTTGGAGGCGATTTCTTTTTTTGTCATACCCAGAATTGCGCCGTTGAGAAATATGTTTTCACGTCCGGTCAACTCGGGATGAAATCCGGTTCCCACTTCTAATAAAGACGCGATTCTGCCTGTATACTTTACTGTTCCAGCGGTAGGTGCGGTAACTTTAGATAAAATTTTAAGCAAAGTCGATTTCCCTGCGCCGTTCTTACCAATAATTCCTACAACTTCGCCTCGTTGCACTTCAAAATTTATGTCTTTTAACGCCCAAACGTAAGCACTGTTACCTTTAGCACTGCGGTCGTTAGCTTCGCCTACTTTTAAGTACGGATCGGGTAAACCTCGAACTCGATGCCACCAGCGATTTAAATCGTGACTTAACGTACCCGTTCCTACTTCACCCAAACGATATTGCTTGGATAGGTTTTCTACTTTCAAAATTACTTCGCTTGCTATCATACCGTATCAATAAAGCTGCGTTCTGTAGCATTAAAAATTATACTTCCGAAGATAAAAACCAGCAAAGAACAAAGTGTACATCCTAAAAAGCTAATCCAAGAAAAAGTTCCGGTACTCAGCAACATATAACGGGCGTGCTCGATGATATACGCCAGCGGATTGTAATCAACAATCCACGCATAATTCGGGAGTTTTTCGCGTATCATCGCTAGCGGGAAGGTAACGGCGGAAACATACATTAAAAGCTGAACACCAAAACTGATTAAAAAACTTAAATCGCGGTATTTGGTAACAAGAGCCGAAATAAACATTCCCAATCCAAGCGAAAGCAAGGCCATGTTCAACAAAACAACAGGTAAAAGAATCGCGTAAACACTAACACTTACTGAACTTCCTTGCGCGATGTAATACAGGTAAAACCCTACAAAAATTGCGAATTGAAGCAAGAACTTAAATAAATTCGATACCACAATCGACAACGGCATTATGATTCTCGGAAAATAAACTTTGCCAAACAATGAGGCATTCGTCTTGAAAACATCCGAAGTAGTTGTTAAACAAGTGGAAAAGTAGTTCCAAACGGTAATGCTTGCCAGGTTAAATAAAAATGGAGGCACCGAACCCGTTTCAATTCCCGCTAAATTATTGAACAACAAAGTGAATATTAGCGATGTAAACAAGGGCTGTATGAAATACCACAGCGGCCCCAAAATGGTTTGTTTATAAACAGTTACCACATCTCTGCGTACCAACAAAACTAACAAATCCCGATAGCGCCATATTTCGGCTAACGGAAAATACAGTAGCTTGCTTTGTGGCCCTATCTGATTCTCAAATCGCATTAAACTTTTCTGTGCTTATTTTCGAACCAAAGATAAAAGAATCGAGCGATTGCCCTACTAAAAAATAGATTCTTGCCTTTATTTGGGTGTGCCGGCGCAGTGGTGGCTTCGCCGAAGAGTTGTGGCGCCGTCGCGTGCTCCACTGTATCTTTTTGCCAATACAGTACTGGAAATTCCGTAGGGCAAAAAGGATGTCGTTGCGCCCGCTCACACAGAAAATCGTTCCCAAATTTCAACGTCATCTAAAAACTTTTCCAGAAAAATGTGCATAAAAAAAGCGCGGCCTTTCGACCGCGCTTCTTTGCTTTATCAGAACCTTGTCTTAGTAACCAAATTTCT
>NZ_JBMLTK010000105.1:0-10724 GCF_049240005.1 Flavobacterium sp.
TTGGTTGGTTAAAGATTATTCTTAATAAAGTCTGCCATTTTATTGTAAAGCTGTATACGGGTCATGCCGCCGTAAATACCGTGATTTTTATCGGGATAAATCGCCCAATCGAATTGCTTATTGGCTTGTACCAATGCCTCGATCATGCGCATGGAGTTTTGTACATGTACGTTGTCATCTGCCGTTCCGTGAACCAATAAAAACTTTCCTTTCAGTTGCTTCACAAAATTAATCGGCGAATTATCATCGTAACCTTTCGCATTTTCCTGCGGCGTAGTCAAATAACGTTCCGTGTAAATCGAATCGTAAAAACGCCAATTAGTTACCGGCGCTACAGCAATAGCCATTTTGAAAATGTCGGAACCTTTAAGCAAACAGTTAGCCGACATAAATCCGCCGTAACTCCAGCCAAAAATTCCAATACGATTGGCATCAATGTAGTCGAATTTTGCCAAACTTTTAGCAGCAAAAATCTGATCTTGAACCTCTAAGTTTCCTAAATCGCCTTGCGTACACTTTTTAAATGCAGCGCCTTTAAAACCGGTGCCACGACCGTCAACACAAACAACAATGTAGCCCTGTTGCGCCAACATTTTGAACCAATAATCGTCGTAATCGTTCCAGCTGTTGCTCACTTGTTGCGAACCCGGACCCGAATACTGATACATAAAAAGCGGATACTTCTTCTTCGCATCAAAATCTGTTGGCTTTACCATCCACGCATTTAAATCTTGTCCGTCTGCCGACTTCACGGTCATAAAAACCTTTTCCGGCATTTTGAATTCGGCTACGCGCGAACGCAAAGCTTCGTTTCGCAACAAAACCTGTATCGATTTTCCAGTCACCGCATCGTTTAACGAAACCTGCGGAGGTGTTGCGCTGTCGTGAAAATTATTAATAAAGTGCGTAAACACCGGACTAAACGTGGCGCCGTTGGTACCCACTTGCTGCGATAACTTTTTTCGATTCTTACCGTCGATTCCAATACTGCTGATCGTTCTATTGATACTGCCTTCCTCAGTCGATTGGTAAAAAACACGCTTCGTTTTTTCGTCAAAACCATAGTAAGCCGTTACTTCCCAATTTCCTTGTGTAATTTGGTTGATTAGTTTACCGTCGCTTCCATACAAGTACAAATGATTGAAGCCGTCTTTTTCACTGCTCCAAATGAAGCGGTTTTTAGATAAGAAAGTTAAGTTATCAGTAATATCAATATATGCCTTATCGGTTTCGGTGAACAGCAATTTCTTTTCGGCTGTTTGTGCATCTACAAAGTAAAAATCGAGCTTGTTTTGGTGTCTATTCAAAATCTGTACACTCAAAAAGCGGGCATCAGCGCTCCATTTTATTCTCGGAATGTAAAAATCGGTGTATCCCGTTAAATCCACTTTCTTGGTTGCTTGCTGCGCCACATCGAAAAAATGTAAGCTCACTGTAGCATTGGCTTCTCCTGCTTTTGGATACTTAAATGTTTCGTTACCTGGATATAAATTCTGTCCGTACACATTCATGGTAAATTCAGGAACCTCAGATTCATCGAAGCGAATAAATCCGATCGTTTTACTGTCGGTACTCCACTGGTAGGCTTTCACAAAGGCAAATTCTTCTTCGTAAACCCAGTCGGTTATACCGTTAATAATTTTGTTTTTTACACCGTCGGTTGTGATGGCACTAACTGCTTTGCTTCGAACGTCAAAAAGATACAAGTTGTTTTCCCGAGCAAAACAAATTTTCGAACCATCCGGACTTAATTGCGGCTCTTGAATCAAATCTTCCGTAATGGCCGTTAGTTGCTTGGAAACCGTGTCGTACAGAAAATAACGCGCAAGAAAAGAGTGCCGGTAAATAGGCGTTGATCCCGCGGTAATCAAAATGTATTTATCGTCTTCACTGAATTGAAAGCCGTCGATGCCTGCTTTAGTTTCTGGAAATGCAGCCGTACTGAAAATGGTTTCAATTTTCTTACGAGTCGCAAAATCATACAGATTTATCGACATACCACTGCCCTCTTCTTCTAAAACCGCATAGGTATTGGATTTGTGGAGAACCTGAAGTTCTTCTAGATTTTCGGTTCTAAAATAGCCCCGATAAATTTGATCAATTGTGATTTGTTTTTGTGCGTAAACCCACGTGGTTAGCACTAAAAAGAGATACAAAAATTTGCTGTTGCGCATAGAAACGAATTAAAGTGTCAATTTTAGTAAAAAAAAGGGTGCAAAAGCTATAAATGGGCATAAAATAAGCGTTCAGACATCAGAATAAAACTGTTAAAAACTCCGATATCTTGTATCTTTGCAACTTAATTCGTTTAAAATGACAGATTCTGCAGCAAGCTTCTCGAAGTTAAGCAAGTTGGAAAAAATAGATTTTATTGCTTCTTCGTTTTTCAAAGAACCCACGCTCGCAAAAAACGTACTTCGAAATTATTGGAACACCGACGAAAAGTTGCAACAACTTCACGACGATTTCATCGAAAATACCATCAGTAACTTTTACTTACCGCTAGGTGTCGCGCCCCATTTTTCGATAAACGGCAACGAATATTTTGTTCCGATGGTCATCGAAGAAAGTTCGGTGGTGGCTGCTGCTGCCAAAGCCGCCAAATTTTGGAAAACGCGCGGCGGATTCTCCACTCGAATTATCGGTCAGGAAAAAATCGGACAAGTACACTTTACCTATAACGGAGCAAGCAACGAATTACAAGATTGGTTCGCAAATTGCCAGTCGCTTTTCCGCGAAGAAACCGCTTTCATCACCAAAAATATGGAGAAAAGAGGCGGCGGAATTTTAACCATTGAACTGCGAAACGCTACCGATAAACTTCCAAATTATTACCAACTTCACGCCACTTTCGACACCAAAGATTCGATGGGAGCTAACTTTATAAACAGTTGCTTAGAACAATTTGCAGCTGTGATGCGCCGCGAAGCCGACAAACTTAATGGGCAACTCGACGTTGTTATGAGCATACTCTCGAATTACGTGACTAATTGCGTGGTCGAAGCTAAAGTGTCGTGCTCGATTGCCGAGTTGAAAGATAAAGGAATCGACGATCCGGAACTTTTTGCCAAGCGCTTCAAAATGGCTGTCGATATTGCACGAGCCGAACCATACCGCGCCGTGACACACAACAAAGGAATCATGAACGGTATCGATGCAGTGGTTTTAGCTACTGGAAACGATTTTCGTGCCATCGAAGCTGCGGCACACGCGTATGCAGCTCGTGATGGGCAATACCGTTCGTTGTCGTTTTGCGAACTTACCGAAACACAATTTACGTTTGGATTACAAGTTCCGTTGGCTCTAGGAACCGTTGGCGGCTTAACGTCGTTGCATCCGCTGGTTAAATTTAGTTTGGAACTGCTTAAAAATCCGAGTGCCGCACAACTCATGGAAATAGTTGCCGCTACAGGCTTGGCGCAGAATTTTGCTGCACTACGTTCGTTAACAACTACAGGAATTCAGGCCGGACACATGAAAATGCACCTCAATAATATTTTAAATCAGCTTGAAGCAAACAGCGAAGAACGCAAAGCAGTTCAGGCAGAATTTAACGGAAAAGCGGTGTCGCACGCCGGTGTTCACGAGTTTATCGATAAGCTCCGCAAGTCATGAACGAACAGATGTATCGGGCAAACGGCAAACTCCTCATTACAGGCGAATACGCAGTCTTGGACGGAGCGCTTGCACTCGCGATTCCCACAAAATTGGGACAGCGATTGCGAGTAAGCGAGTTTGAAGACACACAAAAAATAGCTTGGGAAAGCTACAATGCTGCAGGCGAAAAATGGCTCGACACGCGGTTTACCCAAGAAGATCTCGAAAATGCAACGCAAATTGCCGATCCGGTACGACAGGCCTTGTCCAACGTGTTAAATCGAGCGATACAAGGCAAAACAACCGCACCACTTTTTGGAAAGAAATTTAGCACACAACTGGAATTCCCAAATAATTGGGGATTGGGAAGCAGCTCCACATTGATCAGTTTGGTAGCGCAATACGTTGGTGTCGATGTATTTGAACTATCCGATGCTACTTTTGGCGGTAGCGGATACGACGTGGCATGCGCGACAGCAAACGGACCTATTTTTTACCGGAAAACCCCGAACGGTCGCGAAATTCGATCGGCTAATTTTCCAATGATTTTGAAAAATCACATGTATTTTGTGCATTTGAATCAGAAACAAAACAGTCGGTCGGCGATTGCACAATACAAGCAGCTACCGAAAAGCACGGCATTTCTTGAAGCCGTTTCCGCGATTACGAGCGCTGTAGCAGAAACAACCCAATTTGCGGAATTAGCAGATTTACTGCAACGACATGAGGATTTACTTTCGGCACAACTCCAAATTCCGACCATAAAAGCACAACTTTTCAGCGACTATCCGGGTGTGATAAAAAGTTTAGGAGCATGGGGAGGCGACTTTGTTTTGGCACTCTCCGAAACACCACCACAGCAGTACTTTATTGCGAAAGGATTTGCTACATGCTTAGCTTTTGACGAGCTGTTCGATATTTAATCAAACTACTTTTTTAATTGCTCTCGGAAACACTTCGGCAAGGAGCAACACAACACTTGATCGATATAGAGAACTCGCAGGGTAGCAAACATTGCGAAGGTATAACCATTTTTTAACGGTTGACCACATAGGCAAATAGTTTTTTGACTACCAAAAGCTCATTGTGCTAGTTTACGCTGACCACATAGGCACATAGTTAATTACCCACAAATTAGCGGTTTTGCTGGTTGCGGCTGACCACATAGGCACATAGCCTATTTAACACAAACTGCTTATTTTGCTGGTTGCGGCGGACCACATAGGCACATAGTTTATAAAAAAACTTTGCGATTACTCTAGTGCAAGTATTTGGGGCAAACGAGACAAAAAAATAATTGACAAATTTTTTGGGCGGCATTTCGCGCTGTTCGTTGCAATAAAATCGTGTGGCGCCGGTTCTGGCTGTCTTTCGCACAGCTTCCGCTGGTCGCAGTGCAAAAAACGCCGTCACACGTTGCCACTACGGTTTTATTTCCACTGCCATCACGGCCGCGAAAGACGTTGCCTAAGAATCGTTATTTAAATTCGTAAAACGTTATTAATTATCAAACGATTATCTTTATGTAATCATATTATTTTCAATAATTTAAACGTAGTAATATTGCAATATTACGTTTGTTAAAATTCGAATGTTCTGGAAATATTTTATTGGCAAACGAAACGCCGGCAACGACTTTGCGGCCCGGATGGTAGCGAAAAGCCTTGCCAAACGCGGTGCGTGCAAAAACAAAAACCGCAGAGCGACCAGCGGAAGCTCCTGCGGTTTTTAGCTTTTGCCGTACTGCGGTGGCAAGCTTGTAGCGAACAGCCGGAACTGCCGCCCAAAATAGAATGACAAACTGAGAATGGGGCATAAAAAAAGTCCCGCGTAATGCAGGACTTTTATTTGGTCTATGTGCCTATTTCTAGTAGAACAATCTACGATTATCCTCGATTTTGGCTGCATCCTTTAATGCGTTCAAAATTCGTCCAGGTGCGCTTCCGTTCTGAGCTTGTAATTTGGCTACGTAATCTTTATAATCTTTGATTACGGGTGCCGCAGTAACCGCCTTAGCACTTACAACATATACACCTGACACGCCTTCGATTGGAGCCGACAATTTGTTAGCGCCCAGTGCCATTGCCGTAGCAATTACGCGTGGTTCTGGACCAACACCTTCGAGTACACCTGCTTCGATGGTTACATCGGTTGCTACTTTTACGGTAGTTTTGTTTGCAGCAGCCATAGCAGCTAGGTTTGCACCTTTAAGTTTCGCTTTAATGAGCTCGGCTTTTTTCTTGTTCTTTAATTTTGCCTCCAACATTGGGCGTGCTTGATCAAGCGCCATCAAACCTTCCGCATTGTATTTCTTGATGCTTACAATGGCGTTTCCAACATTTGGAATATCAAATTTTTTGAAAGAACCTACTTCGTTTTCATCATCGTACGCCCAACGAACAATCTGACGTTGGTTTCCGAGTGCTCCCACAAGTTCGTCCATTGGTTTTACTTTTACCACAGGCGCAACAGTAAGTTTGTAGGTTTTTGCTACTTCAGCGATTGATTTCGATTTCAAATCGTTTTCGATTTTTGAAGCGGTTGCAAAGTTCTTGTCGTTTGTTTGTTCAGACGCTTCGATTTTGCGTGCAATTGTTGCTAAACGAACAGCATCTTGTTTGTCAGTAACTTTAATTACGTGGTATCCGAATTCGGTTTCAACTAATCCGACTGAATTTACTGGATTGTTAAAAACGTAATCGTTGAATTTAGTAGTCATTTGACCTGGCTCGAAATACCCAAGATCGCCACCATTTTGTTTAGAACCATCGTCGCTATTTGTCATAGCAATCATCATAAAGCTGTTTGGATTTGCTTTAACTTCGTTAAGGAGTTCTGCTGCTTTAGCTGCGGCTTCTTCTTTAGTTCTAGTTACGTTTGGCTGTGCGCGCATAGCTCCTTTGTAGGACAATAAAATATGCGATGCACGAGCGTTTGCTCCGGCTTTACGACCCATTCCTTTGGAAATCGCGTAATATCCGTTGAACATATATGGTCCGTAAACCGATCCAACAGGTAGGTTAAACAGTGCCTCAGCATGTTCAGCAGGCAAACGATTTTTAGCGGTGTATGACGAATCGTATGGAATATCTGAATTTTCTGAAACGAATTCTTCTGTATTTTTCGCGTTCATGAAACTCGGAATCGTATCGTTTTTACCGGTTTCGTTGTTGAATACCACGCGAGGTGCCATAAGGCTATTGATAGCGTTTTTAACTTCAGCCTCATCTTCTGCCGACGGTTTATCTTCAACGAGAATATATTCCAACTCTACATTTTCCTCAGCTTTGAATCGCTTTTCATCTTTACGCATTTCTGCGATAATTTCTTCGTCAGAAACTTTTACGTCCGAATCTTTGATTGAAGAATACAAAACTTGAACGTAGTCGAAAGAAACTTTATCAGCTTCGAGCTTGTATTTCAACTTTCCTTCAAAAGAAGCCGTATACATGCCTCCACGAATCATACTTCCGTACGACTGGAACTTTGCGTTCAAGGCTGCTTCTTTTCTACGATCGTTTAACAATTGCGCCTGAGCTGGGTTTGCTTTGATAAATTCATCAAACTTTTTCTGGTCGAATAAACCTGCCTCATTCAAAAACATAGGGTTTTGCCCAATGTCTTGGCTTTGCTTGAGGATATCCATTATTTGATCTTCCGAAGAACGGATTCCCAATTTTTCAAACTCTTCAGTAAGCAAAACGATGTTAACTTCTTGATCCCAAATACGGTTTGCTGCCTGAGTAGTAGTCATTCCTTGCTGACTTTTCTCCAGATTTACAACCTTTAAATTGAAATCGTCGAAGCTTACATCTTCATCGTTCACTGTACCGACATATCTCGAAGAGCCGTTAAATGCACCGCTTTGAAAAATATCTCCAATGATAAAAGCGAGAAGACAAAATCCGATTACTGCAATGAGTAAAAACGAACGCTGTCTGATTTTGGATAAAACTGCCATAGTTTCTCTCTAATTTTTAAATTCAGTCTGCGAAAATACAATTATCTGCCAAATTACGGCAAGGGTAAATTTTTATTTTTTAATAGCGTCGCCCAAGCCTTAATTTACGGCTGTTTTTGCTGATTGTTTTTTGCTCTTTCTTCAAATTTCTTGAAGTAAAGACGTCTAAAAAAGAACATTGCAAGTGCGCCTACTGCAAAAATTAGGTATAAATAGCGTTCATCAGTTCCGCTATTCCACAACTCTACAGTTCGATAAGTCATAAAAGCTGCGGCAACTAAGTAAACGTATTGCGTAAATTTTAGAAATTTCATTTTATTCTGCTTTGTTTATTTGTCCACGTACCTGCTGATAATTGATTCGTTTGAAATCTTTGTTGAAATCGATTCCGGTTCCACGCGTGGTTCCGCCATTTGGATCGGTAAATAAAAAAGGCTTTTCGGTGAAGAACCAGCCGTTTTTTTGGTCGAAGAATAGCTGTTCGGTCTCTAGTCGTTGATTTTCTTCGGAACGAATAACCACATTTTTACGCAAATCAATCAAATCACTTCCTTTATAGGACACAGCGTACTGTGCTGTGATGAATGTTCTCTTTCCTTTTTTGTCGTAGAGTGTTAAATCGATTCCTTTGGGAAACTCGGTGAATGCGTGCTTTACAGTAGCGAAATCGCGCATTTGTTTAGCTGCGAGTACCGCGGTAATGCGACCAGAATCGGTATACTTGAGAGCTAGGGAATCGGCCTCGCCACTTGGTGTGAAAGTTGCCAAATTACTTTTGTTCACGGCTTTGATTCGATCTTCGCAACTGCAAAAAATCACAAACAAAATGAGGTACAAAAATAAATTTTTGGTTGTCACTATTAGTCGTATTTACGTTTTACAAACCATCTGTCGTTTAGCGACAAGCTGATAGATATGTTGGTATAGCGTTCTTCTACCAATCCAGCAGCCTTTGTTCCTCGCTTGCCTAATTCACAGCCAAAGTTTATATTCGAAAATGTTCCGCGCAAAGGCAATCCAAGACCAAAAGTCACTGCTTTATCTTCAATGTTCTTGCCATTTACTACCAATCCGCTTCGCTCAAAACGAGCGCCCGCGCGGTATGTAACTCGGTTGAAATATCCATTAAAGGCCGTATATTTTGGAATAAAATAACCTCCAAAACTGATCTTGGTACCGTTTTCGTAATTTACGTTTTGAATATCTTCAAACCTATTTGCAAAACCGTTATTCGATGTTAAAGCCAACTCAGCACCGATCAACCAATGGCGTTCTTCTCCAAAACCGGCACCAAAAGTTATGCGTTGTGGCATTTTTAATTTTGAATCGGGAACAATTACTTCTGTTTCAGAATCAATCACCTCTGCATTTGCGGTAAAAAGAACGGTAGAAATAAATCTGCTGTTATCCAAATTCACTTCTGTACTCGGCGTGTAAGTTAAACTCCCAAAAAACGTATTCTTTTTACCAACTTTTCTGCGATACATTAATCCGGTGTTTAAAGTGAATCCCGACAGATTCGATGTACTTTCTTCGCGTGTGCCCAATTGCACTCCAGAAATAGTAGCTAAAGTTGTGGTCTCAATTTGTCCAAAATTGTAATGTAAATCGACTCCAAAGCTTAAATGTTCAGAAAAATTGTATGCTAAGGAAAAGAAAACTCGATTTAAACCTCCCGAACCTTCATAGCGACGATTATTCAAATTACTCCCACTTGCTAGGGTTTGAATTCTATAACCCACCGAACTATACGGCATTACACCGATCCCGGCACCAAACTTTTTGGAGATAGGAATTGCAAAGGCAAGGTAATCGATATTCGTTCTGCCAGCTTCGTCTGTTACACTGTTGGTTTGAAAGCGTGTTTTATTATTTGTAGCGGCAACTGAAAAAGAGGTAAATTTTAATCCTCCGTATGAAGCCGGGTTTTGCAAATTGATGTGAATACTGTCGGTAAACACGGCCACACCGCCCATTGATCTGTTTTCAACAGAACCACGGAAGGTGACTTCTCCAATACCGTAAAAAGAATAGATAGAAGGTGTTCCGTTTTGAGCGTGAGCAACCAAACTCATAAAAAGGCACACTGACAGCAGAATTCGTTTAATCATTAGGGTTGTAAAATTGGTACAGTGCATACAAAGCTCGCTGCATGAAATTTGAATCGGCAAATATGCCATTTTTTAATTGGGTTGCCAAAAATTCGGCATCCCCGCCCGTTAAAATTATGGTAAAGTCGGCATACTGCTCATTATAACGGTTAATGATTCCAATTATTTCGGCTACCATTCCATTTATTACACCCGATTCGATGCAAGAAACGGTACTATTGCCAACAAGTGGGGTCTCGCTAACCTTAGTTACGAGCGGAAGTTTCGCCGTATAATCGTGGAGTGCTCGAAAACGAAGCTGAAAACCAGGCGATATTCCACCTCCGAGGTACGAACCATCGTTCAAAACAAAATCGTAAGTAATACACGTACCGGCATCGATAATTAAACAAGACGTATTTTTATAGGACAAAGCAGCGCCCGAGACAAGCACTTTACGATCGATTCCCAGAGTTTCGGGAGTGGTATACCGGTTAGTAAACGGCCAATCGGCCAACTTTGCCACATCAAAAACGAGTATATTTGGATAAAACTGTTCGAAAAAGGGCGCTAAGTTGGCTGCAACGGAACTCAAAACAACATTATTAACATTTGGATGTTTGCGCAGCAGCTCGGCAGTTTCGTCGGGAAACGAATCTGGGCTAACCGTCGTAGTATCAAATTTTTGCCCATCGGATGTTAGGTGTAATTTGATGCGTGTATTTCCGTGATCAACGAGTAGTAACATGTTTCTGCAGCTAGGACGGCAAGTTACAAATGAATTTTTTTAAAGATTTCTTTTGCACAAATAAAAACTCGGTTATATTTGCACCCGCATTAGCGAGGTACCTTAGCTCAGTTGGTAGAGCAACGGACTGAAAATCCGTGTGTCCCTGGTTCGATTCCTGGAGGTACCACATCCAACCCTTGATATCCTACGATATTGAGGGTTTTTTGCTTTTTGGCATATCCCTGGTTCTTCCGATAGCTATCGGAACTGGAGGTACCACAATAAAACCCGATTCGTCTGAGTTTGGTTTTTTGTTTTTTACGTGTCCCTGGTTCTTCCGATAGCT
>NZ_JBMLTK010000106.1:0-23165 GCF_049240005.1 Flavobacterium sp.
GCCGCTACTTTTTTATTTCCCAATCCCAAGCCTTCGAGCAGAGCTCGAGCTTGGGATTGGGAAATAAAAAAACCGACTACCGTCGGCTTTTTTATGCTACTCGCAGAGAGGAAGGGATTCGAACCCTCGATGCAGTTACCCACATACAAACTTTCCAGGCTTGCTCCTTCAACCACTCGGACACCTCTCTATTTCAGCCGCAAATATACTTTTTCTTACGAACTAAAAGTCATTTCCCCGCAAATTGGCGTTTCAAAAGCCGTTTTAAAATCGGCAAACTCCGTTTCGTTACCCAACAAAAACATCAACTTGCAAACGGCCGCCTCTGTCGTAATATCCTTACCCGAAATCACACCAATTTCCTTTAATGCACTACTGGTTTCATACTGACCCATTTGTACACTCCCGGCAATACACTGCGTAACATTTACGATATGTAAACCGCGTTTGATAGCTTGTTTCAATAAATCGATAAACCACGCCTCGCTCGGAGCATTACCCGCGCCGTAGGTTTCTAAAACTATAGCTTTTAAATCGCGTATTTCCAAAATCGCATTCAAAACCGTTGCGTTTATGCCCGGAAACATCTTGATAATGGCAATATGCGAATCCAATAATTTACGAACCTTAAAAGGCGCTGGTGAAATTTCACGGCGTAGCAAATTTTCGTGCACTATGTTCAAATGCACGCCACTCTCTGCAAGCGCCGGGTAATTAGGCGAAGTAAAGGCTTTAAAATGCTCGGCATTCACTTTCGTAGTGCGGTTGCCTCGATACAATTTGTATTCAAAATACAAACACACCTCCCGAACAACCGGTCTGCCTTCTTCCAACTGCGAGGCAATTTGAATGGCGGTAATTAAATTCTCCTTAGCATCCGTGCGCAAATCGCCAATCGGTAGTTGCGAACCTGTAAAAACTACCGGCTTTTGTAAATGTTCTAGCATAAAACTCAAAGCCGAAGCCGAGTACGACATAGTGTCCGACCCATGTAAAACCACAAATCCGTCGAATTGCTCGTAATTGCTTTCAATAATTTCGGCCATGCTGATCCACTGCGCCGGATTCATATTCGACGAATCAATCGGAGTTTCAAACGAAATCGTTTCAATATCGCAATCCAATTGTTTCAATTCCGGTATGCGCTGCAAAAGCTTTTTAAAGTTGAAGGCTTTCAGGGCTTTGGTTTCAAAATCCTTAACCATACCAATCGTTCCGCCGGTATAAATCAACAAAATACGCGCTTTATTCGATGGTTCCATACTTCAATTTATTGAAAACCGGATTGGCGTACATAGCTAAGAAACTCTGTAGCTGGTTCGGATCGTTAGCATCAATACGCAATTCCAAACGACGCTCAAACAATTGCTTCTCACTATCGGTGTATTTGTGTGTAAATGCAGCCGATTGATTCAGCAAATCGTACGCAATAAAATTGGTCGGCCACAAGCGGTAATTGCTAATAATCGAATCGTCGATTTTTTGCGCCAATGCCTGAATTTGCTTGTTGGTATTATCGGTTTCGGCCAGAATATCGTCGATTTCTGTATCCAAAGTTTTTCCGATATGTATGTGAATGCGTTTTTTCTGACCCATAATGCCACTAAGCAAGGTCATAAAATCTTCGTTCTTTTCTTTTATATACTTTTCGTTGTTGGCTTCGGCCAGTAATTGCGGCATTTTCAATGCGTCGGTCGGGTCGTACTCGTACGAAATAGCCACAGGTACAATTCGTGCTTTCTTGAAATAGTGCAGCTGATGATCGTCGCCCGCGCCCATCGCTAGCATTTTTAAAACGCCCGGATGAGTAGCGTCGTTGCCGTCTTTGGTGCGTCCTTCGCGCTGGGCAATCCATACCGAACGATTTTCTCTGCGTAGCAAACGTGCAATGTACTCCGACATTAATTTCGAGCTTTGCAACAATTCGCGTGGCGGCAAACCGCGTTGTACCAAAAAGTTTCGGTTCATCCGCGAAAGCGATTTCAAAAACGACTTCTTCACTAAATTATCCCCAATTGCCGAAGCCGTCATCACTAAACCATGTTCAAACAAGGCAGCATTTAGCAGCGAAGTGTCCAGAATAATGTCGCGGTGATTCGATATAAACAAATACGCCGTATTGGGTTCGAGCTTTTCAAATCCCGAGGTACTCAATCCTTCAGCGCTGTTTCGCAACACCTGTTGTACCGAGTGGTAAATAAAATTGCACTGAAAATCGCGAATACTATGCGTTTTCTTCAACTGCTCTTTCCACACCTCGTCGGCAACATCTGGAAACGTAAAATTCATCAAAGCCTTCATCATCGGATGATGCAATACCTCGCAAATAGCGGCATTGATCTCCGTGTCGTAATAAGGTCTAATGGCGTCAAATTTTTGCATTATTCTCAAATTGTGTCGGCACAAAAGAACGAAAATTTAACCGAAAGCCGTTTACCTAAGCGTTAATTCGCGTGTTCGAATTTTTTGGCCGTTGCGGCGCAGCAAACTTCTTCCCAACCAACGTTCTGTTACGCGCCGCCGCGCTTTCCGCTGTAGCACCAATTACCGGCAGCTGGCGTCAGGGGCTTTCAACGGGCTCTCGGTGTCGCCGTTTTCAGCCACTTCCGCCAACGCCGCCAACAATCGGTGCTGCCGCTTCAATCGCTAACGGATTGCCCACCTCAACCCAAAATTGTGCACAACAATCGGTTCTGCTTTTATCATCAAAAACATCCAAGTGCTATAAACTTGTAATTTTTGATACTATTCTTTCTCTTAAAATTCATTCTTACAGCTAATTTTTACCTCAACATTTCCTTTACAACAGCAAATATCAAACGCAACCGTTGCTCGTTGCCAAATCGCCGAAAATCAGCAGTAATAAGGCGTTCGCAAACGTTTTCGCCTGCAAAAAACCTGTATAGTTTTTATATAGGAATGCCTTACATCGTAAAACTCCTTTTGTATTCTACATTTGTTTCAAACATCAAAACAACATTCTATGAAAAAAATTACCCTTTATTTTACTGGATTGTTAATTTCTTGTGGCTTTTCTGCACAAGCTGTTAATTTTCCTGTTAAACCGAGTGTTCCGCTAAACGGAATTCCAACTGAGGCTGCTCCAACTCCCGAGCTTCCTGCTGCTAACGTAATTTCTCTGTTCAGTAACGCCTATACAAACGTGCCCGTAGATACGTGGCAAACAGAGTGGTCGGTAGGTATACATACTGAAACGCAAATTGCCGGCAACAGTACCAAAAGATATTCCGACCTTTCATTTGCGGGTATAGAAACCATTGCAAACCAAATCAACATTAATAATATGTTGTACTTACATATGGATATTTGGACGCCAAACATGACTACGTTCCGTGTGAAATTAGTCGACTTCGGCCCAAATGCCATTTTTGGCGGCGGCGACGATACTGAGCACGAACTGGTCTTTAATCCAACCTTAAACGGCTGGAACAGCTTAAATATTGATCTCGCTAACTTCACAGGATTGCAAAACCGCAATAATATCGCACAACTAATTATTTCTGGTTTGCCAGCTGGCGAAGGAATTGTTTTTATCGACAATATTTATTTTCACAATGTAGTTTCGTCGACACCACAAGAACCAACTGTTGCTGCGCCAACACCAACACGTTTGGCGGAAAATGTCATTTCACTTTTCAGCAACACGTATAACAATGTACCTGTCGACACTTGGCAAACGTCTTGGTCGGCTGGTGTTGTATCAAACTTTGCTGTGGAAGGAAACGACATTAAAAAGTACGAAAGTCTAAATTTCGTTGGCATCGAAACCGTAGCAAATCAGATCGACGCAACAGAAATGCTCTTCTTCCACATGGATATTTGGACACCAAACATGACGACATTTCGCGTCAAACTCGTAGATTTTGGTGCCGATGCTGCTTTTGGTGGAGGAAACGACACAGAACATGAGCTTACTTTTACCCCAAACCAGTCGGGTTGGGTTAGTCTAGAAATTCCAATGGCCGATTTCGTTGGGCTTACCGCTAGAGAACACATCGCACAGATAATTTTATCGGGAACTCCAGTAGGACAAGGAATTGTTTTCGTTGACAACGTGTATTTCCATAAAGAAGGTGTTGTGGTTCCGGTAGAACCTACCGTTGCAGCACCAACACCAACACGTCCGGCACAAAACGTGATTTCCATGTTTAGCAACGCATACACAAACGTTCCGGTTGATACCTGGCAAACCTCTTGGTCGGTTGGAACCGTTTCCGATGTACAAATCGAAGGAAACGATACCAAGAAATACGAAAACCTAAACTTTGTAGGTATCGAAACTGTTAACAACCAAATCAACGCCACATCTATGCTGTACTTCCACATGGATATCTGGACACCTAACATGACGTCTTTCCGCATTAAATTAGTTGATTTTGGTGCAGATGGTGCGTTTGGTGGCGGTAACGATACGGAACACGAAATTACTTTCACACCAGCACAAGCAGGTTGGGTGAGCTACGAAATTCCTTTAAGCGACTTCTCTGGACTTATCAATAGAGCAAACATTGCACAATTAATTATATCGGGAACACCGTCAGGAAGCGGAATTGTCTTTGTTGACAACGTATATTTCCATAACGTACCTGTTGTAGATCCGAATGTGCCTACAGTGGCAGCAAACACTCCTGATGTTGATCCTGCTTTAGTTCAATCTATGTTCTCAGAAAGCTACACGAATCTTCCTGTAGATACTTGGAAAACCTCGTGGTCGGCAGCTAATTTTCAGGATGTTGAAATCGCTGGAAATCCAACCAAAAGATATACTTCACTAGATTTTGTAGGTATTGAAGCTACAACAGATCCGATCGATGCTTCGCAAATGAATTACTTCCACATCGATGTATGGACACCAAACATGACGGCTTTCCGCATCAAGTTAGTAGATTTCGGTGCAAACGGTACTTTTGGTGGTGGCGACGACGTTGAGCACGAATTGAGCTTCACACCGACACAATCACAATGGAATACGTACACTATTCCGCTAAGCGACTTCGCTGGTCTGGTAACTCGTTCGAATATTGCACAACTAATCTTGTCGGGTAATCCAACAGGACAAGGTATTTTGTTTGTAGATAACGTATTCTTCTCTGCTATTCCTTTGAGTGTTGATACGCCAGAACAAACCAGACTTTCGCTTTATCCAAATCCGGTTAACGACGTGCTTCAAATTTCAACAGCAGAGCCAGTAACACGTATGGAAGTGTACAACAGTCTGGGTCAATTAGTTTTCGAGAACAAAGGCACTGCAATTACACAAATTAACACAGCAGCTTGGACTGTAGGAACGTACATTGCAAAAATTCAGATTGCAGATCAAACGATTACGCGTAAAATCGTAAAAAAATAAAATAGTTTTTTGTAGTTGATTGTTAAAGCTGCACCCCAAAACGGTGCAGCTTTTTTTATAAAAGCACTTATAATCAAACATTTGAAATTTAATTAGTGTCGTTTTCTTACATTTTTTTAAAGTCGCATTTTAACTGACGAACTTTAATTGTTGTGTGCGGTACGAAATCGCTGTAGTTGCTGTATTTTTATCACAAGCTTTCTTTAATTTGCACTATGCCCAGAATAAAAATTTCGCTGAATTCAAATAGCCATGTTCACAAAAGCCTAATCGGGCTTTTGCTTTTTGGACTGTTTTCGTGTACTGTATTTGCGCAAGAATTACCACCAATTGTTCCGTATAGCCCGAAGTTATACAACGCCGGTAATCAAAACTGGATGATCGATCAAGATGCGCAGAAGCGTTTATTCTTCGCAAATAACGAAGGCTTGCTGGAGTTTACAGGCGCTTCTTGGAATTTATATCCTTCGCCAAACGAAACCATAATTCGTTCAGTAAAAGTAATCGACGGACTCATATACACGGGCTGTTATATGGAATTTGGGTATTGGAAACGAGAAGCAACCGGAATATTAAAATACCACTCTTTAAGCGCACCAATCCGAAAATACCTTCTCGACGACGAGCAATTCTGGAATATTTTACAATATCAAGACTTTGTGCTGTTCCAGTCGTTAAGTCGGATTTACATCTATCAAAAATCGACGCGCAAGTTTAAGATCATTGCACCTAAAGAACAAATATTAAAGGCTTTCAATACCGGAAGCAATCTGTATTATCAAACAGCTACAGGGAATTTATACGAGATCGAAAACGCCAAAAGCAAACTTATTTCGAACGACCCGAAAATCAAAACCAATAAAATTGTTCGTATCGAGAAGAAAGGCGAAGCGCTGGTTATTCTTACACAACTAAACGGGTTTTTAACGCTTTATCAAGGAAAAGTATTTGCCAGTAATTTTCCGGTAAATGCGCTACTGCAAGCCAGCAGTGTGTACAGTTCACAACATTTGAGAAACGGCGGCTCGGTTATTGGCACCGTATCCGATGGGATTTTTATTCTAAATCCGGATTACAGTGTACAATTTCACATCACACAAGCACTCGGCTTGAGCAATAATACCGCTTTATCACTCTTTGAAGATCACGACAAAAATGTGTGGGTAGGCTTAGATAACGGAATTAACTGTATTAATTTACAGTCGCCGGTAAAAAGTTATAGCGACCGTTCAGGATTGTTAGGAACGGTTTATACTTCCGAGCTGTATCAAGGAATTCTCTACGTAGGAACCAACCAAGGATTGTTCTGCAAGAAATGGAACAGTGGCGAATCATTCCGCTTTGTAGCTGGAACGAAAGGCCAAGTCTGGAATCTCTTTGCCTATGGTGGAAGTTTGTTTTGTGGACATGATTCGGGGACGTTTCTGATTAAGGATGCCGTGGCCATTCCCATTTTTAGCCAATCGGGTACCTGGAAGTTTGCCGCCGTTCCCAATAACCCCAATCTGCTGCTACAAGGTAATTACTATGGCTTGTCGGTTTTAGAAAAAACTAATACTGGCTGGCGATTCCGAAATAAAATTTCCAAATTCGATTATTCTTCCAAAAATTTCGAACTCGCCGAAGGAAATCAAATCTATGTTTCACACGAATACAAGGGAATCTTTCGTTTGGAAGTTGATCCGGCCCTTACAAAATCTGTAAATGTTTTCACCTACGATCAACCAAAAAAGGGAAAGAACGCGGGTTTGATAAAATATCAAAATCAAATTTATTACGCGAGTAAAAACGGTATTTATAAGTTAAATCCGCAAACAAAGCGCTTTGTACGAGATCCATTTTTTAGTCAGATTTTAGATAAAGACGAATATACGTCGGGGAAATTAATCGTCGATAAAACCAACAAACTTTGGATGTTTACAAAAAACTACATCCATTACTTCACGGTCGGGAAATTGAGCAATAAGTTGGAATTTAATTTTATTCCGATTTCAGCCACGCTTACCAATTCGATGTTGGGATACGAAAATGTCACACAAATTTCGCCTTCTTCGTACCTAATTGGAACTACCGACGGATATTACACCTTGAATATTGATGATTTAAGTTTCAGCAATCATCCGGTGGCAATTACGTACGTTTCCAATTACAAGCAAAACGAACGCGAACAATTTGTTTCGGTAACAGATGAAGGTTCCTTTTCTCACGATCAAAATAATCTGATGTTTAGTTTTGCCGTTCCGGAATTCAATAAGTATATAAATGCAGAATACCAATTTGCGCTTCAAGGTTTTCAAGACAATTGGAGTAAGTGGAGCAGTAAATCGGCTACAGCATTCAAAAATTTAGAACCCGGGACCTATACATTTATGGTTCGTGCCAAAATTGCTAATTCAAGACCTGTTAACGTTGCGCGATATAAGTTTACCATCTTGAAACCCTGGTATGCTACTAATCTCGCGCTGATAATTTACTTGATACTAGGAATTTATTTAGGATTCTTTATTCACAAAAAGTACAAACGCTATTACCAAAACCAGCGTGAAAAACTCATTGAAGAAAACAATTTATTACTAGAAATCAAAGAGTTAGAAAACGAGCAACAGCTAATGAAGCTTCGTAACGAGCAATTGGCAAAAGACGTAGACAACAAAAGTAAAGAGCTTGCCGTATCTACACTTACTCTGATTCAAAAGAATGAACTCTTGGCATTAATTAAAGAAGATTTGAATAAAACTTCGGCTGGTGATGCCACTCGTGGTGTAAAGAATGTCATTTCTAAAATCTCTAAGAACATTTCTGAAGACGACAACTGGAATGTCTTTAAAGAAGCATTTGACAGCGCTGATAAAGATTTCTTGAAGAAGATCAAGCAAGCACATCCGGCACTTACACCCAACGATCTACGCTTATGTGCGTATTTGCGCTTGAATTTATCATCGAAAGAAATTGCTCCTTTGCTAAATATTTCAGTTCGCAGTGTAGAGATAAAGCGATATCGTTTGCGTAAAAAAATGGATTTGCCGCACGAACAAGGATTAGTGGAGTACATATTGTCGATTTAAAGCGTTAATTTTTCCTAAAACCTCCTATACATCGCCACAACAACAACGTTTGCGAAACGCGGTTTTTGTAGAGTTTTTAGCGATGAACATCGCTGCAAATCCGCGTAAATCCTTAAAATTTTACTGATTTCGGAATTTAAAACGCTTTTTTTTCTGTTGTATATTTTTTGTTGTGGTTGCTATTTCGAAATATGCAAGTTTATCCGACTATTTTCGTAAACGATAACAGCAAAACCAAATATGAAATCAAGAATCTATTTATTCGCACTAGTCTTATGGGCTTTTGGTTTACAGGCGCAGAATATCAATATTCAGGGTACTGTAAGCGAAGCGTCATCTGGGCTACCGCTACCAGGGGTTAGTATCTCGGTGGACGGAAAAGCAACAACTGCTTCAGACCTCGACGGTAACTACACCTTAAATAACTTAAGTGACGGTCAGGTTGTTCAATTTACTTATGTAGGATTTACAACTTTTAGTCTGACAGCCACCCGCAGCGGCACTTTCGACATCAAAATGAAAGAGGAAGTTAACACACTAGAAGACGTTGTTGTAATCGGATATGGTGAGAAAAAACGAAAGGACGTAACGGGAGCCGTTTCGGTAATCAGCGCAAAAACAATTGAAGATTTATCTCCTTTTAAAACCGAGCAGGCCTTACAAGGTACTGTGGCAGGTGTTACGGTAACGCAACAATCGGGTGCTCCGGGTGCTGGTTTAGATATTCGTATTCGCGGTGTTGGAACAAATGGAAATGCGGCACCTTTGGCAATAATCGATGGATATCAAGGCGATTTAAGTCTGTTAAACCCTAGCGACATCGAATCGATTACCGTTCTCAAAGACGCACAAGCAGCAATTTACGGTACAATAGGTGCAAACGGCGTGATTCTCATTACTACTAAGAAAGGAAGAAAGAACACCCAAACAACTTTTTCGGTCAACACCTATACTGGTTTTCAAGAAACAACGCGCAAACTACCGCTCTTGAATGCCACAGAATATGCGTTACTTTTAAATGAGAGTTATGCGAATGGTGGTCAGCCAGTTCCCTTTCCTAATGTCTCTAATTTGGGATCAGGCACCGATTGGCAAGATCAAGTTTTTGATGTTTCTCCTATTCGCAATACAGATTTCTCGTTCAGAGGTGGTAGTGACAAAATTTCGTATATGTTTAGTGCATCCGACTTTTATCAGGAAGGTATTGTTGGTAGCGAAAAATCGGACTTTAAAAGAAATACGGCTCGTTTGCAATTGGACGCAGATTTGACTTCCAAACTGAAATTTAGCACCAATGTAATATATACATTTATCGACAGAGATTCCTTTAATGAAAACGGATTAGGTTCAGTTCTCTTTAATGCAGTAAATGCTGATCCAACATTATCCGTTTTCGACACAAATGGGAATTTTGCGCTAATTCCGAGCACTCCTGGATATGGAATAGAAGTAATTAACCCAGTTCAACAATTGGACAATACGTTTAATGACTACAAAATCAAGAAATTAAACGGAAGTTTTGGGCTCGATTATACGGTTACATCTAATCTTATCCTAACAGGACGAGTCGGATTTAATACCTCGAACAGCAGAGGAAAGAATTTCAATAAGCAAGTAAACTACGGTGGTAAAGTTTTCGACATAACAAGAAGTAGTGTAAACCAAAATGCTATTGAAGATAATGATTACACTTTTGACTTTTTTGGATCGTATACATTCAAAGTTCTTGATAATCATTCATTTACCACTACATTAGGATCAACTATATACAAAGCTTATGGAAGCGGTTTGTTTGCTACTGGTTTTGATGTACCTAATAATAGTTGGGAGTTTGCCGATATAGCATTAGCAATCGGAACGAGTCCAGATGGAGGAAGAGATGTTGGGTCTTATGCATACGACGAGCGCCGTTTATCTTATTTTGGCCGCTTAGAGTACAATTACAAAGACAAATATCTCGTGTCTATGGTGATGCGCAGAGATGCTTCAACTCGATTTGGATCGGATAACAGAGTTGCTGTTTTTCCTTCAATTACAGCTGGTTGGAAAATTTCAGAGGAGAAATTTTTCCCTCAAAACAAAATTGTGAACTTCTTAAAAATGCGTGTGAGTTACGGGGAATTAGGAAACGATGCAATTGGCAGTAATCTAGCTTCTGGATCTTTATCGGGAGAGGCTACTTATGTAATTAATGGGAATTTAGTTAACGGTCGTGCAATTGGTGTTCTTCCAAACCCTACTGTCTCTTGGGAGGAAGCAAGAAAATTTGATTTTGGACTAGATGCAGAAGCCTTTAACAGCAAATTGAAATTAACAGCTGATTACTTCATTGATACTAGAGCAGACTTATTAATTGGAGGGATTCCAGTTTCGGGAATCACAGGTATCTATGCGCCTGGTTCAGGAGCACCTACTGTAAACGCTGGAAGTGTTCGCAATTCAGGTATAGAGTTTGCGACAAGTTACAATTCAAGTTCAGATAAAAACTTTAAATTTAATTTTGGTTATAATGTAGCTTTTATCAAAAATGAAGTTTTAGAAGTTGCAAATCAAACAGGGTTTCTAGAAACGGGTTCATTTGGAGTGGGACAACCATTTATTTCCAGAATGCAAGCAGGGCAGCCTTTAGGAGCCTTTTTTGGATATCAGACCGACGGTATTTTTCAAAACCAAGCCGAGGTTGACGCGCATCCATCTCAATTAGCACTTGGTGCTGAGGCGGCGCCTGGCGACCTTCGATACAAAGATATCAACGGTGACGGCGTAATTAATCTTAATGACCGTACTTTCCTCGGTGATCCAATTCCTGACGTAACAATGGGTTTCAATGTTGGCTTTAATTATAAAAACTTTGATTTCTCTGCGAATGCATACGCGTCAATAGGACACGACATGGTTCGTAACTACGAAAGAGCTTTGGCTAACATGAATCGATTAGATTATGTATTAGATCGATGGACTGGTGAAGGCACAAGCAACACTGTTCCTCGTGTTACAACAGGGGCATCAGGTAATAATGTCTTTTCGGACTATTTTGTCGAAGACGCGTCCTTTCTTCGTATTCAAGCAATTCAATTAGGCTACTCACTTTCGCCTAAAGTTGTTGAATACCTCGGGTTTTCTAAATTCAGAATTTATGGTGCAGTAAACAACATCTATACCTTTACAAAATACAAAGGTTTTGATCCTGCAGCCTCTTCAGGAGCCCCAGTTGGAGGAGGTATCGACAATGGCTTCTATCCAGCACCACGCACTTTTATGCTAGGTTTAAATCTTAATTTTTAATACGAATGATCATGAAAAACAACATAATCTTCCGATCTATCCTTTTTGTTTTGTTGCTTGGAGCGATACATTCTTGCAGCGATGACTTTGTTGACCGCAAACCAGTCTACAATATTGATTCAGAAAACTACTTTAATTCTGAACAAGATTATAACGATGCACTTATTGCTGCATACGACCTACTACAAAGCACATACATTAATGTTATGTTGGGCGAGATTGCCTCCGACAACACCTTGTCAGGCGGCGAATCGGCGAACGACGTTATTGGGATTCAGCAAATTGACGAAATGATTCACACACCCGTGAATAGCAATTTACGCGACATTTGGAACTGGATGTTTGCAGGCGTGAATCGTGCAAACTATATCTTAGAGTTTAAAGACAAAACCGACTTCGAAGGCAAAGAGCAAATTATTGCAGAAGCTCGCTTCCTTCGAGCATACTACCATTTCGAATTAGTGAAGTGGTTTGGAGCTATACCCTTAAAAGGCGATGCTAGATTCCAACTAAATGATGAAAAATCGATTCCGCGCTCACCTGTTGAGGATGTTTATGCCGTAATTGAGTCTGATTTACAATATGCAGTAGAAAACTTAAATCCGATTGCACCGCAAGTAGGTCGTGCAACAAAAGGCGCAGCACAGGCACTACTAGGAAAAGTTTACTTGTTTCAAGAGAAATTTGTAGACGCTGCAAATGTTTTGGATGATCTAATCAGCAGTAACCAATACCAATTAGTAGCGAACTATAACACGATTTTTGAAAATAACAACGAAAACAACAGCGAATCGGTTTTTGAAGTACAATATTCTGATGCTGAAGGTGCAGGCTTTGGTTGCTTGCAGTGTAGCGAAGGAAATGTAGCAGTAGGATTTAATGGAATCAGAAATTACAGCGGACCTCTTTTCGATTCAGGATTTAGCTTCAATGTTCCAACACAAGAAGCCTATCAAAGCTATGAAGCAGGAGACAATCGCCGAGATGTGGCTATACTAAACATTGTCACTTTTGCAGCTGCAAATAATGCCACATACGGAACGGGTTACAAACACACCGGTTATTTCAACAGAAAATACCTTCCCCGTAAAGGCGATGCAAATATCGGCGACCAAAACCTGACGAATCCCAACAATTACAGAGCGATTCGATACGCAGACGTTTTGCTAATGGCTGCTGAAGCCTATAGTAGAGGAGGCATTAACGACGCAACGGCTCGTGAATATTTGAATCGTGTAAGAAGAAGAGCTTTCGGAGATAACAACCACGATATTACCGCTTCAGGCGCGGCTTTAACCGATTTCATCCTCGCTGAAAGAAGATACGAACTAATGGGAGAAGGTCATCGCTTTTTTGACCTAGTGCGCACAGGAAAAGCTGCAGGTACTATTCCAGGGTTTGTAGCAGGTAAGCACGATGTTTTCCCGATTCCGATCGAAGAAATACAATTCGCAAACGGCAATTGGCAGCAAAATCCACAATACTAAAAAAAAAGAATATGAAAAAAATAGCATCTTTCTTCCTTGTCTTTGCAAGCTTGCTCTTTTGGGCCTGCAGCGACGAATCCGATGTGAATATCGACCTGCTCGATGCACCAAAAGACATCTCTGCGCTAGTTACCATTTCTCAAGACAATACAGGAAACGTGACTTTTTTACCGAAAGGAACTGGTGTAAGTCAATACGAAATTTACTTCGGAGACGACTCCACAGAACCAGCTCTCGTGAGCCCAGGTAATACTACAGAGCACACTTATGCCGAGGGAACCTATCAGGCACGAATTGTCGGAGTGGCGCTCAATGGAAAAAGAACCGAAGTAACTCAAGAAGTTACCGTGTCTTTTGTACAACCCACAAACCTAAACGTAATAATTGCTACAGGAGCTAATCTATCGATAACGGTTCAGGCAGAAGCCGAATTGGAAACCTTTTTTGAAGTAACTTTCGGCGATAATCCGGCAGCTGAGCCAGTTGCTTTTAACCAAGGTGAGACGGTAAGTTACACCTATGCCCAAGCAGGAAGTTATACGGTTACTGTAACCGCATTAAGCGGCGGCGCAGCTACAACAACCTATACTCAAACCGTAGTAATTGTTGATATAGGTACTGCTCCAACACCAACTCAAGCACAATCGAGTGTAATTTCACTATTCAGCAACACATACACAAATGTACCGGTTGATACTTGGAGAACATCGTGGTCGCAAGCAAATCTAGAAGAGTTTCAAGTGGATGGTGACGATATTAAGAAATACAGCGCATTGAATTTCGTTGGTATAGAAACCGTTAACAACCAAATCAACGCTACGGGAATGACGTATTTCCACACGGACATTTGGTCGTCCGACTTTACACAGTTTCGTGTTAAATTAGTTGACTTTGGTGCTAATGCAGCTTTTGGCGGCGGAGACGATGTGGAACACGAAATCGTAATCGATAATCCAGCTCGCAATCAGTGGGTGAGTTTAGATATTCCACTAAGTTCGTTTACCGGACTTACAACTAGAGCGCACATTGCGCAACTTATTTATGTGGGTCAGCCTGCTGGAAATACAACCGTTTACATTGATAACGTTTACTTCTACAATCAAGGCGGACCGTCAAATGTTCCTCTAGTAGCTGCACCAAACCCAACACTACCGCAAGCAAACGTAATATCCATGTTTAGCGGAGTTTATAACAATGTTCCCGTAGACACTTGGCAAACACCATGGTCGCAAGGTACCCTAACCGATGTAACTGTCGCTGGAAATGCGGTAAAACGATACACGAACTTAAACTTTGTAGGCGTAGAAACCATCGCGTCGCAGATTAATGCCACTTCAATGACGCACTTTCACGTGGATGTCTGGACACCAAACATGACCACCGTGCGAATAAAACTAGTTGATTTTGGAGCGAACGGCGCATTCCAAGGTGGCGACGACGTTGAGCACGAGTTAACTTTCACACCTACACAAGCGGGTTGGAATAGTTACGACATTCCGCTATCGCAATTCACAGGCTTAATCAATCGCGCACACATCGCGCAGTTAATTTTCTCAGGTACTCCAGCGGG
Source organism: Flavobacterium sp. (assembly GCF_049240005.1). GTDB lineage: Bacteria > Bacteroidota > Bacteroidia > Flavobacteriales > Flavobacteriaceae > Flavobacterium. Next base: position 14,779 of record NZ_JBMLTK010000106.1, read on the forward strand.
CTCCGGAACGCTTTTCGTTGACAACGTTTATTTCCATAACTAAGAATAAAAATTATGAAAAAGTTACTTTTTAAAAGCTTTACCATTCTCAGCCTATTTTTGTTTTTAGGATGCGAAGAAAATAACAGTTTCGGCGAGTTGACCACTCCTGAAAATTTAGCGGTAACGGTCGAAATTATCGGCCAAGACGCTGAAAATCCGAATGGCGACGGTAGTGGATTGGTTAAATTTACCGCAACGGCCGATAATGCAATTTCTTATCAATTTGACTACGGAGATGGAGTCAGAGGAACAGTACCCAGCGGAAGTGTAACCCACGGATATTTTCAACCGGGTGTAAACACTTATACAGTAACAATTACTGCCACAGGAACTGCTGGTATTGCTTCTACGATTACCACAGAAGTTACTGTATTTAGTAATTTCCGTGACGATGAAGCAGTTGCATTCCTTACAGGTGGAACACAAAAAACCTGGTACTGGGCAGCGGGAGAACCCGGACACTTAGGTGTAGGGCCAAATAACAGCGATGCCACACAGAACTATTTCCCTGTTTACTATGCAGCTGCACCTTTCGAAAAGGCAGGCTCTCCAGACAGTAGCTGTTTGTACGACAATGAATTAACCTTCCGTAAAGACGGCGACAACCTTTATTTTAAACTCGACAATGGAGGCAGTACATTTTTTCATGTCTCTTATCAAAGTGTAGGAGGAGGTAGTGCTGGAACCGATTTTTGTTACCCTTTCACAGTTGTTGACGAAAGAGTTGTTGGTTTAAGTCCATCCAATTCAGCTGTAGTTGCCAATAATGTTCCAGGACAAACTCGTGGTACCATGCTTAATTTTACAGATGGTGGTTTTATGGGATATTATATCGGTCAAAGCTCTTATGAAATCATGTCTATAACTGAAAACCGTATGGTAGTACGAGCTGTCATGGGTAATGATTCTGGTTTAGCTTGGTATCATATCTTCACGACAACACCGCCCGTACAAGATCCAGTAACCGACTACACAAACCTAGTTTGGTCTGATGAATTTGATGTTGCCGGAGCACCCGACGCAACCAAATGGGGCTACGACTTAGGTGGTGGCGGTTGGGGTAATAACGAGGTGCAAAGCTACACCAACAACGCGGCAAACGTTGCAGTTAGCGACGGTACCCTGAAAATCAATGCCTTAAAAACAGGCAACAACTGGACATCAGCACGCCTAAAATCACAAGATAAATTCGAATTTACTTATGGAAAAGTAGAAGCACGTGCTAAACTTCCCGTAGGCGGAGGTACTTGGCCCGCTATTTGGATGCTTGGCGCAAATTTCCCCGAAGTAGGGTGGCCAAATTGCGGCGAAATTGATATCATGGAACACCGCGGAAATAGCCCAGGCGTAATCCACGGATCGCTCCACTATCCTGGAAACTTCGGCGGAAACGCAAACACAAACACAACCAACGTAGCTAACGTAAGCTCAGAATTTCACCTCTACAAAGTTGTTTGGAGCCCATCTGCGATACGTTTCTATGTAGACGATGTCTTGTTCCATTCCTTCGCAAACAACAACAGCGTGCCGTTTAATAGCGATTTCTTCCTAATCATGAACGTGGCTATGGGAGGAACCTTCGGAGGAACTGTTGCGAACGACTTCCAAACCGCAACCATGGAAGTAGATTACATCCGCGTTTACCAATAAAAATCCTTTTTAATTATGGCAGACATCGCATTCCAAAAGAATGCTGTCTGCCTTATTTTTAAGCAAAATGAAAATAGTAAAATCCGTCATTTGCCTTTCTCTTGCCTTGGGCATGGCCTGCAGTAGTACAGCTCCTGTGGGAACAACGCCAACCGCAACAAAAAGTGCAATAGATATAAAAGTTGATTCTGTTTTGAAACTGATGACGCTACAAGAAAAAGTTGGACAGCTCAATCAGTACAACGGCTTTTACGACGTAACAGGTCCAGAACCCAAATCTGGGCAAGCAGCCGAGAAATTAGAACATTTAAAAAAAGGACTTGTAGGTTCAGTGCTAAACATTACCGGCGCCGAACAAGTTCGCGACATCCAAAAAATAGTGATGGACAATTCCCGTTTGAAAATCCCACTTATTTTCGGATTCGATGTCATTCACGGCTTTAAAACTATTTCCCCCATTCCGCTGGCCGAAGCTGCTAGTTGGGATTTGAAAACCATTGAAAAATCGGCACGAATGGCCGCGGAAGAAGCCTCAGCTGCCGGAATCAACTGGACGTTCGCTCCGATGGTCGACGTTTCCAGAGACGCGCGGTGGGGCAGAGTCATGGAAGGATCCGGTGAAGATCCGTATCTCGGAAGTCAGATTGCCGTTGCACGCATCAAAGGTTTTCAAGGAACCGATCTCGCCGCAAATAACACCATACTCGCCTGCGCCAAACACTTTGTGGGCTACGGTTTTGCCGAAGCCGGACGCGATTATAACAGCGTTGATGTGAGCGAAGCTACCCTCGAAAACGTACTCTTTCCGCCATTCAAAGCTTCTGTCGATGCCGGAGTTCGAACCTTTATGAATGCCTTTAACGACCTGAACGGAGTTCCCGCAACAGCAAGTTCGTATTTGCAACGCGACGTTCTTAAGAATCGTTGGAATTTCTCGGGCGCCGTTGTTTCCGATTGGGGCTCGATCATGGAAATGATTCCACACGGATACGCCTCAAACTTATCTCATGCCGCAGAAATAGCACTAAATGCCGGAAACGATATCGATATGGAATCCTATGCTTACGTAAATCATCTCGAAGATTTGGTTAGATCCGGTAAGGTTTCCGAAGAAAACTTAAACGATGCCGTACGACGTGTTTTAAAACTGAAATTCGAACTTGGCTTGTTCGACGATCCATACAAATACTGCGATGCCAAGCGTGAGAAAGAAGTAACCTTCTCTGAACCCTTGCAGAAAATCGCTTTAGACATGGCTCTGAAATCGGTCGTTTTGCTAAAAAACGAACAAAATTTACTTCCCTTACCAAAATCAGGGAAAAGAATTGCCGTGATTGGCGCACTTGCAGCAGATAAAACCAGTCCGCTCGGAAGCTGGAGAATAGGTGCCAACGACAATACCGCCGTTTCGTTACTCGAAGGCTTGAAAAACTATCCCAACGCCCAAATTACATACGCAAAAGGGGCTGATGTTGCGCTTGGCGAAACCAAATTCGTTTCGGAACTCACCATCAATACCACCGATAAAAGCGGATTTGCAGCAGCAATCGAAACCGCCAAGAATGCCGATGTTGTAGTAATGATGCTCGGCGAACACGGCCTGCAATCGGGAGAAGGACGCAGCCGTTCCGAACTCGGATTGCCCGGAGTTCAACAAGAATTACTAGAAGCTGTTTTCGCAGTAAACAAAAACATTGTACTGGTATTGCAAAACGGTCGCCCGCTAACCATTCCTTGGGCAGCCGAAAATATCCCAGCAATACTAGAAGCTTGGCATCTAGGAACGCAAAGCGGTAATGCCATTGCACAAATCTTGTTCGGCGATTTTAATCCGCAAGGAAAACTTCCTATGAGCTTTCCGCGATCGGTCGGACAACTACCTTTGTATTACAACGCTAAAAGTACCGGACGCCCCACAGCAAACGAGCCTAACAGCGTTTTTTGGTCGCATTACGGCGACGTTCCCAATACGCCCCAATTTCCTTTTGGTTACGGACTCAGTTACACTACGTTCTCTTACAACAATCTTCGGCTAAGCAGCTCAAAATTGTCTGATTCAGAGAAAATTACCGCCAGTATCGACCTTACCAATACCGGAAAAGTAAACGGAACCGAAGTCGTGCAATTGTACATCCAAGACGAAGTAGCAACCGGTACGCGACCCGTGAAAGAACTTAAAGGTTTTGAATTGGTAACGCTAGCTCCCGGCGAAACGAAATCGGTAAGTTTTACCATCGACAAAAAAATGTTGGAATTCTATTCGGCAAACCGCAAATGGGAAACCGAAGCAGGTACATTTAAAATTTACATCGGCACTAACGCACAAACCCATTCATTTAAAGTTTTAACGGTAGAATAATGAAAACTAAAATTGCAATCTTGATTCTGGCATGCAGCCTATCTAGCATCGCACAAAAACGAAAGCTGGTTTGGTCGGAAGAATTTAACGACAAAACACTGAACGAAAAAGTGTGGAACTTTGAATTGGGCGACGGCTGCCCGAACATCTGCGGTTGGGGAAATAACGAAAAACAGTTGTACACGCGCGATAATCACGAACTGCGCGACGGAAAACTCGTAATAAACGTTACTAAAAAAGACGGAAAATTTTATTCGACCCGAATTACAACGGCAGCCAAAAAAGAGTTTAAATACGGCCGCATGGAAGCGCGCGCAAAAGTGCCCACAGCCGTTGGAACTTGGCCTGCTTTTTGGATGTTGGGCTCAAACATTAAACAAGTAGGCTGGCCCAAATGCGGAGAAATTGATATTTTAGAATACGTGGGCCGTGCTCCCGGCGAAGTATTTACTTCGTTGCACACACAATCAAGTCACGGCAATACCATAAACACTAAAATTTCGAAAATTGCCGGAATCGATCAAGGTTTTCACGAGTATGCCATAGAATGGAATGAAGAATCAATTGCATTTTTTGTAGACGGAAACCACGTGTACACCTACAATCCAGCCGTTAAAAACGAGGATACTTGGCCGTATAATCAGCCGTTTTATTTCATTTTAAATGTGGCTGTTGGCGGTAATTTTGGCGGTCCGGCTATCGATGAAGCGGCGTTTCCGCAGACCTTTGAAATCGATTACATTCGGGTATATCAGTAACATTTGTTTCGTTTTTTTAACATGAGTTCGATTGAAAAGTATTTTTATCGAACTCATTTTTTTTGGGCAAGCCCTGCCGCCGTTTAGTGGAAAAGCTTGAAGCGGCAGGTCGCGTCTTTGCTGCAATACCGCTTACAAAAAGCAGCTGCGGCTGGCGTTTTTCTGGCTCATGAAATCGCCCCAAAAACACCGCCTCCACAAGCTTTTCGTACAGCTTTATTTTCGCGCCAGCCGCTCTTGCAGAAAAGTACTTCGTCCGGAAAAAACGTTGATGTAAAACGGCTTTTTTTTGATGTGCACGTTTTCGCAATAGCGGTTGGCGCGAAAATAAACGGCAATTAAAAAACGTGTGAAGCTGTTTTAGAGAAGGCGACCAGCGGAAGCCGGCTCAAAAACTAGCTGAACCGTTTTTTATGTCGTTTATTGCAGCAAAAACGCGACCTGCCGCCTTATGTATTTCCACTAAATAGCGGCAGGGATTGCCCAAAACTATATTTTATAAATCGCTTTAGCATTTAACGTGGTTTTTTCGGCTGCTTCGGGAAAAGAAATCCCGTAAATACCAGCTACTTTCTCGGCAATTAAGCGCAAATACGCCGGATCGTTGCGTTTGCCTCGATGTGGAACCGGCGCCAAATACGGTCCGTCGGTTTCCAGTACAATTTCCGAAATCGGAATTTCACGCAAAAACTGATCGATTTTTCCATTTTTAAAGGTTGCCACGCCGCCAATTCCCAACTTCAAACCTAAATCGACCGCCTGTTTCGCTTGTTGCAAATTGCCGGTAAAACAATGAAAAATGCCGCGTAAACCGCTGTTGCGATACGATTCTAAAACCTCGAAAATTTCGTTAAACGCCTCGCGACAATGAATGTTTATGGGTAAATCGAGTTCCAAAGCCCAGTCGATTTGCGTACGAAACGCTTCGAGTTGCCAGTTAAGTGTCGACGTATCCCAATACAAATCCACGCCAATTTCGCCCACAGCCATGTAACCACCTTTTTTGAGTTCGGTATAAACGATTGCTAGTTCGTCTCGAAAATTATGCTTGACGTAACACGGATGCAAACCCATCATGAGCGAAACCTGATCGGGATATTGCTGCTTTAAACGTTTCATTCCGGCATGCGAAGAGCTGTCGATTGCCGGTAAAACGAAGTGCGAAACACCCGAGTCGAATGCTTGCTGAATTAATTCAGATTCCTGGTTTTCAAACTCTTGACTGTATAAATGAATGTGTGTGTCGATTAACATGCTGCGCTGATAAGAGTTGCAAAAGTAACCAAACTAAGTATTTGAAAGAATTGCTAAAAGTTTAGTTGCTTGAAAGGTAGAAAGTTGTATATTTGCCGACATTTTATAAACAATTTCATAAACACATTGTTATGTACGCAATCGTAGAGATAGCAGGGCAACAATTTAAAGTAAGCAAAGACTTAAAGGTTTATGTACACAGATTGGCAACTGAGGAAGGTTCGAAAGTTACTTTCGACAAAGTTCTTTTAGTTGACGACAACGGTACAATGACTTTAGGCGCCCCGGCTGTAGAAGGTGCTTCGGTAGAAGCCAAAGTGTTACAACACTTAAAAGGAGACAAGGTAATTGTTTTCAAAAAGAAACGCAGAAAAGGTTTCAAGAAGAAAAATGGTCACAGACAGTCGTTAACACAGATTGTTATTGAGGGCATTACTTTAGGAGCCGTTAAGAAAGCTGCTAAAAAAGAGGCTGCTCCTGTAGCTGATGAGGCTGAAGCGCCAAAGAAAGCGCCAAAAGCTAAAAAAGAAGAAACAACTGAAGAGTAATAATATTTAAAACCTATAAACGATGGCTCACAAAAAAGGTGTCGGTAGTTCGAAAAACGGTAGAGAATCAGAAAGTAAGCGTTTAGGCGTGAAAATTTTTGGTGGCCAGGCAGCAACTGCAGGTAACATTATCGTAAGACAACGCGGTTCTAAACACAATCCAGGTGCAAATGTGTACATCTCTAAAGATCACACATTACACGCACAAGTTGATGGTGTTGTGAAGTTCCAAAAGAAAAAAGACAACAAGTCGTACGTTTCAATTATCCCTTTCGAGGCATAATCAAACGAGATTTTTTAAAACAAACCCAATCAGCAATGGTTGGGTTTTTTTGTGGCCTTTTTTGACAGGGTAAAACTGTATTCAAAAGCATTATTCTACCTGCAATATCAAGAGCGATTCGAAATGTGAAATAGACCGTAATGCATTTTTTTAAAGAGTGTTTAATCTTGTTAAGACAATAAACTATCTTTCTTCGCATTTTCAAGAATCGAAATCAAACATCAGTTAAAATTACTTTAAATCATAGTTAATTTTTTCAAACAAACTTGTTAGCACTGTTTTTTTTTTTGATTTGTGTGAATTTAATCGTAATTCTTTATACTATGAAAAAAATTATTTTAATGTTGGCGATTGTTTTAGTTGGTTGTGCTGCGAACGATAATAATAGCATTGCAAGTACCGAGAACAGCGAGTTGTATAAACGTGACGGAAGTCATATGGCTATTGATTCTACAGATTTTGAATACAAGGACAAAAACTATTCAACAATTACAAGGATTTTAACTGATTCGTTAAACCGATATGATATCGCAACAGGTGTTAGATATACGTTTAACTACACACCTATCAATCTTTATACGTTTGAAAGTAAAGTAAGTACAAACAATAAACTCAATATAATTACCGATAATGGACGCTTATTAGTGTTTAAGACAATGAGAGTTGGTAGTTATTTACACTTTATTAATTCGACAGGTGTAGAGTCGTTTAGATACAATACTGAACGGGTAACTGACTTCATAGATTCCGGCTTTCTAGACCAAATAAGGGTAACTTTCCCACCTCAAACGAACAGTATTTGTGACTGTCATGGTGAGGAATCAAGAAATAATCATAGATTTGATAGGATGGAGAATTGTGGAAACTACAATTTTGCCACCTGTTATTACTGCGGTCACGATGTATGTACTCAAGATATTAGATGCGATATTTACAGAAATCTGACCGGCCCAGCGTTTACAATCGCACTAATTGCTACATGTAGAATAGCACAATTTTAACTAAAACCATTAATTGATGTTTAAGAATAATCCACTTCGCGTTATCGTTTGCATTGTTGCATTGGTTTTTCTAATCGGTTTCATAGCAGTTTCTCTGCTTGTAAATGGAAAATCGGATGTTGCAGGTCCTTTTTTTGTAGCTGCGTCAACGATTGCGATTTTTTTATTTTTCTACGTTGCCTACAAACTAGTATTGTCGGTAAGAAGGAAGTAAAGACTTCGCAGCCGCGCGAATCTTCCGAATGGTATTTATCTTCTAGGCAGCAACTGCAGGTAACATTATCGTAAGACAACGCGGTTCTAAACACAATCCAGGTGCAAATGTGTACATCTCTAAAGATCACACATTACACGCACAAGTTGATGGTGTTGTGAAGTTCCAAAAGAAAAAAGACAACAAGTCGTACGTTTCAATTATCCCTTTCGAGGCATAATCAAACGAGATTTTTTTAAGACAAACCCAATCAGCAATGGTTGGGTTTTTTTGTGGGA
>NZ_JBMLTK010000107.1:0-5341 GCF_049240005.1 Flavobacterium sp.
ACCTGCCCCGTACTCATTTGGGATCCCGCCACCCTCGAAACCACCCCCGAATTCGAAAATTTTGGCACGTTTTTATGGGAAGTGATTGGCGAGTTGGGGTGAGGGGGAACATTAAGGAAATGGTTTTTAGCGCAATTCAAAGCGAGCTGACAAAATAATAGCTGACAGCATTCAACGACTTCTATCCATTAGTTTTAGTCTATTGAAGGTTGTATCTTCCTTAGATACTTACTGCTTTATACCAATAGTAAAAAGCTTCTGGGTTGTTCTTTTTTAACTTGTTTAGTTTGTTGTATTCTTGGTTTTCAATTAACCAATCTTTTATTTCTAATGGGTCTTTAAACCTTTCGATTTTCATTTCCTTTTCAGATTGTAATAGCTTGGTTAGGTAAGCGACTTTAGCAGCTGCTGTAATTGCTTCGTCTATGTTGAATCGGTCAATTGTGAAGTTGGTAAAATTGCGAATACCTAATTGTAGCTGACTAAACTCTTCTGATTTTATATCGCGTTCGGCTAATGTATAGCAAGCTTGCCAAGTATCTTCTAATACTTCTGTTGCTGTAATGTCTAATTTTCGGAAACCAATTTCTTCTTGCACTACTTTGTGGTAGCTATTTTTTACCACTGCTAAATCACTTATGTTGTCGAATAGAAATGCAATGTCGTATAATTGTTTTATGACTTCTACAGGACGGTTTTTGCTGTACAGGATTCCGGTTGTTTTAGGGGCAAATGCTGTTAACTTGTCGCCCAAAATAGCATCAAAGGTTGGCATTGCAATTATGGTATCTTCCCCAGAAGTGGAAATCCAATTGTGTTTTATAGGCAGTTCGCGAATTTGAGGATATGGATTAGGTGTGTAGAGCAGGTCCAATAAAATAGGCTCGATATTACCATCTACTACGCTTTTGTAATAGGTCTTGAAATGCCCTATTGGCGCATTGGGTGTGTGTTTACGGTTGTTGTCGTCTTCCCAACTCAAAAATATATTTTCCTCGACTATCTTTTGCAGTACGGTTATTATTTCTTTTTCTGAATGTTCTGTTATTATGTCGATGTCAATTGAAAAGCGTTTTGGTGTTTTGGTCGCTAATAATAAGGCTGTACCGCCTTTGAATGTAAAGTTTAACCCATTTATTTTTAAATGTTCCAATAGCGTTAGTGCCCAAATTACTTTTTCGATTAATTTGGGATCAATTCGTTTTCCTAACTTGTTTCTTAAGCCAAGAATCCAATCGATAGTATGTGTTTCTTTGTTTATCACTTGTATAATATTGGCAAAAATTAATTTATTTTGCCAAAGTTGTATTGACTCTTTTTTCTAATTCTACTTCTCTATTTCTCCGCGCTGCATAACGCCTCATTTTGGATTCATTAATTGTAAATTTCTTGTATGCCGATTTAAAAATATAATCTAATTCCCCTTGTTGTGCCGAAAACAGATTTTCATCGATTAACATATCCACCAACAGTTTTTCGAGCGAGGGAAAAACGATTTGATCATCTGTAATTGTAGGCGCTTCCGAATTTAAATGCTTTACGATGATAACCTCATCTTTTGTATTAATGTATCGCTCAAAAAGCACATGATCCGGATTTAAATATACGTATTTGAATTCAACACTCAGCAGCGCAAAAACCGATTCAACTGCACTTTTTTCTACTTCAACAACTGTAAATCTTTTAAACGGTTGATGCAACATGAAATCGTTTAACCACGAAGTGTCCCACACACAATAATCTACAAAAGGGTACTTTCTTCGTATTCTTGAAGCTATTTTTTTCAATTTAGCATCTGCTCTTGGCCGAAAAATCGTTCCGATTTCTAGTGTATAAATTCCTCTGGTTGGTGTACTAAGTATTTTGTTTTTCTTTAAGCGATACAAGTTCGTATTAATGGTATTATTTGTCCATGTAGGAAAGTCCCTCTGCAATTCTGCCACAAGCTTATCCCGCGTCATTACTTTAACGTTGCCAAAATAACGCTTAACTTTATCTTCAAGAGCTGTTGTCATTTTATTACTTTGAAAGTTCAAATATACGCGAAAAATCGTTTTGTATAATTTCGGCAAAAAAATTAGTTATTTGCCACAATTAATCATTTCAGGTTTTTAGAATTTGACAAGAAAGATCGCTTAATATTTTAAAAGAAAATCTATCCCTTCGAATTTGGTTATTGTAACACGTTTCCCTGCCACCCCTCCCCCGCGTTAGGTACTGCAGCGGATAGCCCGTAAGAAAATTTGTGCTGCAAAAACACAAACAAACGGGCGACCCAAGAAGCCCGGTTGTGCCGCCGTTTTGCGCACCAATTTTTGCGGACTAGCAGCGAAAGGACCGCCCGCCGCACCGTACCAGTCCACTAAAACGAAGCGGCGGGAACGCCCAAATAAAAAATCTGTGAAAAAAAATTTAAAAATTTAATCGAATTAATTAATTGATTAAAAGGCGTTTGTATGTTTTAAAATCGCGTTGCAACACCCAATCATTTGTTAAAAATCAAAAAAAGTTTGGTTTTTAATTTTACACCCGGCAATTTTACACTCAGAAATAATCGACATGAAAAATCTAACAATGTTGTGCTGTTGTATGATGTGGAGTAATCCGCAGAGGTGCACTATGGCATGATTGTAAGATCTCGCATAAACTTAGTTAACCTCTGCCCAACCGCAGAGGTTTTTTTATTCTCGTTGTTCAAAAATCAATTTTTAAAAATGTCAGTTCAATCAAGAAATACCGCGCTAAACTCAATGTCATGTTGCTTCATGATGTGGATGATGTGTTGCACATACATCTGGGTTTACCTGTGTCTTGACAGCTGATAAAGTAGTTCTTTAAAACGTTAAGTCCTTTTGGTAAACCGCTCCAAAAGGACTTTTTTTTTGCCCTCGCATTCATTCAAATTTAGTAATCCATAAAAATTAAAATCATGAGTACAACCCAATTTTCAACTTTAGCTTTGCACGCCGGACACGACACCGACAAAACTGCAGGAACACGCGCCGTGCCTATTTACCAAACCACTTCGTACGTGTTTAACAACTCCGATCACGCCGCAAACTTGTTCGGATTGGCCGAAGCCGGTTTTATTTACACCCGCCTCAACAACCCCACAAACGACGTGCTCGAACAGCGTTTAGCCGCACTTGAAGGCGGAATTGGCGCCGTAGTTACCGCATCCGGAACCGCTGCCATTGCCACAAGCTTACTCGTGCTGCTGCGCGCCGGCGATCATATCGTGGCCTCAAACAGCCTCTACGGCGGCACCTACAATTTGCTGAGCGTTACCCTACCGCGTCTTGGCATTACCACCACTTTCGTAGATCCAGAAGATCCGGAGAATTTTACTCGCGCCGCTCAAGAAAATACCCGCGCCTTTTTTGCCGAAAGCCTCGGAAACCCAAAACTCGACGTGCTCGACTTACGCGCCATTGCCGATCGTGCCGCGGCATTTCAAGTTCCGTTTATTGTCGACAATACCGTAGCAACGCCATATTTGCTGAACCCAATTGCGTACGGAGCCAACATCGTGATTCATTCGCTTACCAAATACATTACCGGCAACGGAACTTCGCTAGGTGGCGTGATTATCGATGCCGGAAACTTCGATTGGAGCAACGGCAAATTCCCGGAATTCACCGAGCCTTCGCCGGGTTATCACGGATTAAAATACTACGAGGCTTTAGGTGCTGCTTCGTTTATTGCCAAAGTGCGGATTGAAGGTTTGCGCGATTTTGGCGCAGCGCTGAGTCCGTTTAATGCGTTCCAGACGCTACAAGGTTTGGAAACTTTGTCGATACGCATTTTAAAACACAGCGAAAATGCCTTGGCTTTGGCGCAATGGCTCGAACAACAAGAGGCAGTAGCTTGGGTAAATTACCCCGGATTGCAAAGTTCGAAGTACAAAACGCTGGCCGAACAGTACTTGCCAAAAGGCAAAAGCGGTATTTTAACTTTCGGTCTAAAATCGGGCTTTGAAGGCGCAAAACGCTTTGTTGATTCGACACGATTGTTTTCGTTACTGGCCAATATTGGCGATACAAAATCGCTCATCATTCACCCAGCCAGCACCACTCACCAGCAACTTTCCGAAGCGCAGCAACGCACAACCGGTGTAACACCCGATTTGATACGCGTTTCGGTTGGTTTGGAAGATCTCGCCGACCTAAAAGCCGATATCGAACAAGCCTTGGTTGCTGCTACGGCGCCTCAAACCGCCCACGTATAAATTTAGCTAATTCATTCATTAGGTTTTGTTTTGTTTGTTTGTGCAACTGTCCTCCCCATTGTGGCGGAGGGCAGTTAAACAAACCAAAACTCGAACGGCAAAACCGCGAAAAGTCTCCTGTGTTTCGATAAAAAATTAGAGTTATGGCACATCTATTTAGTATTCCGCTTGCCGACCTGCGTTTACAAAACGGCTACACCTACGCCAAGCCTGTGCTTACGTATCAGGTTTTTGGGCAAACTTTAGGAACCGCAGCTGTAGTTGTGGTAAATCATGCCCTTACGGGGAATTCGAACGTAAGCGGTCCGGAGGGTTGGTGGAGTGAGTTGGTAGGTTCGGGAAAGACGATCGATACCGACGTGTTTACCGTGATTTCGTTTAATATTCCGGGAAACGGCTACGATAAAAACCCTGCAAATTTAATTTCCGAATACAAGCAGTTTACCGTTCGCGACATCGCGCAATTGTTTTGGAATGGTTTGCATGCGCTGGGCATTGAACGCATTTTTGCTGTGATTGGCGGAAGTCTGGGCGGCGCAATTGCTTGGGAAATGGCCGTGTTGCAACCGAGATCGATCGGACATTTAATTCCGATTGCTACCGATTGGAAAGCTACCGATTGGGTTATTGCGCAAGTACTTATTCAAGACCAAATTCTAAACAATTCCGACGATCCCATTGCCGATGCACGCCTGCACGCCATGTTGTTGTACCGCACGCCCGAATCGATAAATCAGCGGTTTGGTAGATCGCGCACCAACGAATCGTCGGTATTTCAAGTCGAGCGTTGGTTGCTCAACCACGGAATTAAACTGAAAAATCGCTTTACGTTATCGGCTTACAAACTGATGAATCATTTGCTAAAGACAAACGACATCACCAAAGAGCGCGCCGATTTCCTTCAGGTAATTCGCGATGTTACTGCTGCCATTCACATTGTGGCGGTCGACACCGATTTGTTTTTTACTGCTACAGAAAACCGAAAAACCTTCGAAATTCTAAAAACAAAGCGCGAAAACATTTTTTTACATCAGATAAATTCGGTGCACGGTCACGACGCCTTTTTGATTGAAAACGAACAGCTTTCGCAGATTTTAAACCCCATTTTTCACA
>NZ_JBMLTK010000107.1:5441-10221 GCF_049240005.1 Flavobacterium sp.
GCCTTTTTGATTGAAAACGAACAGCTTTCGCAGATTTTAAACCCCATTTTTCACACACAGAAAACCAACACGTATGTCAGTTACAACCATTAATATTTTGCTTTTTGGAATCGGAAATGTGGGAAGCACCTTGCTGAAGCAAATTGAAGAATCGCGCGATTTTATTGCGAAGCAAAACGGCATTGTATTCAACTTTCCGATTATTGCTAATTCCACCGTGGTGTTGTTCCAAAACGCGGATCAGCAACAAGCTTGGGAAACCGATTTTAAACGCTCGTCGATTCCGTATCAATTTCAAGATATACTCGATTTTCTAAAAAATACGCACCTAGAAAACCTGATAGCCGTTGATGTTACCGCATCCGATGTCATGCTCGGCCGCTATTTGCCTTTGTTGCAACACGGCTGTCATTTGGTTGCGGCGAATAAAAAACCCAATACGGCCGACTTAAATTTTTACAGTCTGTTGCGCAGCGAATTGGTGGTGCAACGGAAGCATTTTTTGTATGAAACCAATGTGGGTGCGGGCTTGCCAATCATTCAGACGCTGCGCAACTTGTATCAAGCCGGCGAACGAATTACGCGCATTCAGGGCGTTTTTTCTGGCTCATTAAGTTATATGTTTAATCGATTTTCAGTAGAGCCATTTCCGTTTTCACAGATTCTAGCCGACGCGGAACGAAACGGATACACCGAACCCGATTCGCGAGACGATTTATCGGGCACCGACGTTGCGCGTAAGCTTCTGATTTTGGCGCGCGAACTCCAAGAACCGTTGGAGTTAGACGACATTTCGATTGAACCTATTTTTGGAGAAACGCTAACCCGTTTGCTGCATGAAACCGATTATCGCTCGAATAAGCAGGCTTTAAACCGCTATTTGGAAGAGCGCAAGCAGCAGTTGGATCCCGATGAAGTTTTGCGTTTTGTAGGTGTTTTAGATTTGGAGAAGCGTCGTTTCGAAGTAAAGTTAACAGCTGTAAAGCGACTGTCGGCTTTAGGGCAATTGCACGGAACCGACAATTTAATTGAAATTTACACCGAATCGTACGGACGCAATCCGCTAGTTGTGCAAGGCGCTGGTGCAGGAAAAGAAGTGACGGCACGCGGTGTTTTAAGCGATTTATTGCAGATTGCGCAATTGGTGAAGCAGCGAGAGGTCGTGCGCATTAGCGAAGTTTCGGGGTAAATACCTGTGCCAGGAATTTCCGATTTGAAAGCTTTCGCTAACTTTACCACATGCGAAAAATCATCCACATTGATATGGATGCGTTCTATGCCTCGGTCGAGCAGCTCGATTTTCCGGACTTGCGCGGAAAGCCTATTGCTGTTGGTGGAAACGAGGTTCGGGGCGTGGTTTCGGCGGCGAGTTACGAAGCGCGAAAATTTGGTGTGCGCAGTGCTATTTCGGGCGTTCTGGCCAAGCGCTTGTGTCCGCAGCTAATTTTCGTTCCCTTGCGCTTCGATCGGTATCGCGAAATTTCGGCCAAGATTCGGGAAATCTTTTTTCAATACACCGATTTAGTTGAACCTTTATCATTAGACGAGGCGTATCTCGACGTTACCCAAAATAAAGTCAACCAGGGTTCGGCTACGTTATTGGCAACCGAAATTCGGCAACGTATTTTTCAGGAAACCCAACTCACGGCTTCTGCGGGCATTTCGATCAATAAATTTTTGGCGAAAGTAGCGTCTGATTACAATAAACCTAATGGTCAGTTCACGATTGCACCCGAGCAGGTCGAAACGTTCTTGGAAGAGTTGCCTATTGGGAAGTTTTACGGCGTTGGAAAAGTCACGCGGGATAAGATGTACAGTCATCAGATTTTCACCGGCAAGGATTTGAAGGCTAAGTCGGCCGAATTTTTAGAAACACATTTTGGCAAGCCGGGATTAGACTATTACAAGATTGTTCGCGGCATTCACGAATCGCCCGTAATGCCAGAACGCACGCAGAAATCGGTTGCCACGGAGCATACGTTTGAAACGAACTTAACGTCGGAGTTGTTTATGATCGACAAGTTAGAAGTTATAGCCAAGGAATTGTCGGCACGTTTAAAAAAGCACGATTTAGCGGGCAAGACGGTTACTTTAAAAATCAAATACAGCGACTTTACGTTGCAAACGCGTTCGAAAACGGGAGTACATTTTTTATCGACTGCCGGCGCCTTGTTTCAGGTTGCTAAAGAGTTGTTGTATCAGGAACGACTGCGCGACTCGGTTCGTTTGTTAGGCATTTCGGTAAGCAACTTGAATGTTGATCAGAAGAAGTCGGTTGGGATACAGTTGAAGTTTGATTTTTGAGAAGTGAGAAGCTAGTCCCGATAGCTATCGGGATTGCGACGTTCACCACTTAACGGATCATTTTCCCAACCGAACCCACCCTCGTCGGTACCTGAGCGTGTCGAAGGCTTATTTTAGAAGCTAGTTCCGATAGCTATCGGGATTGCGACGTCCACCAATTTACGTATCATCTTCCCAACCTTATCCGCGTATCGTTGGAACCTGAGCGTGTCGAAGGATGGTGGTTGGGAGTGTTGAAGGCTGAATTTCTTTTTTATTTGGGCAGCATTTCCGGCTTTCGGCTGTATCTTTTTATTCCGCTTCGCTCCAAAAAAAGGATGCCGCCTCTATCCGGGCTGCGAAAATCGTTACCGAGAAATTGAGGATCGATTTTGATGAATTCACCATTTTAAGTATCGTTTTGCCCAACTTAACCTGCAATTCGTGGGTGCCTGAGCTTGTCGAAGGATGGTGCCTGAGCCTGTCGAAGGATGGTGCCTGAGCCTGTCGAAGGCTAATCTTTCATTTCTTCACTTTTTTAACTTTTTTCTATTTTTTCTATTTTTTCTATTCTTGTCCGGGTGAGCGATAGCAGCGGCATACTTTTTTGCGCTACGGGATTTCCACTAGTGTTCTAGCAAAAAAGATATAGCGGATAGCGCGACGGCGGCTCCACGAAACGTTGGCGAAGCGCTATGCATAAGACGCCGGCACCCCCAAAAACCTCAAAAAAATTTTCGCACAGCTAACTTCTTCTAAAACCGCTTTTTGATTTTTTCAATCGCAAGCGCGCTCTCGAAATTTCTTTTACTTTTGCAGCATTATGGCAAAACAAGACGATTTATTTAAGAACGTTGTATCACACGCTAAGGAATACGGATTTATTTTCCCTTCGAGCGAGGTGTACGACGGCCTGAGTGCTGTGTACGATTATGCACAAAACGGCGTAGAACTTAAGAAAAACATCCGCGAATACTGGTGGGCCGCAATGGTGCAAATGCACGACAATATTGTAGGTCTCGACGCAGCAATTTTAATGCACCCAACTACTTGGAAAGCTTCTGGCCACGTAGATGCGTTTAACGATCCGTTAATCGACAATAAAGACTCGAAAAAACGCTACCGTGCCGACGTACTCATCGAAGATTACTGCGAGAAATTACAACAAAAAGCCAACAAAGAAATCGAAAAGGCTAAAGCGCGTTTTGGCGATGCCTTCGACGAGCAAACCTTTGTAACTACCAACGCACGCGTGGTGGAATATTTGGAGAAAAAGAAAGCCATTTTACAACGCATGGCGAAATCGCTCGATGCGGGCGAACTCGACGATGTGAAAGCACTTATCGAGGAATTGGAAATTGCCGACCCAGATACCGGTTCTAAAAACTGGACGGAAGTGCGCCAATTTAACCTGATGTTTGGCACCAAATTAGGCGCATCGGCAGAAAATGCGATGGATTTATACCTACGCCCGGAAACGGCACAAGGTATTTTTGTGAACTTTTTGAACGTGCAGAAATCGGGCCGTATGAAAATACCGTTTGGTATTGCACAAACCGGAAAAGCATTTCGAAATGAAATCGTGGCACGCCAATTTATTTTCCGCATGCGCGAATTCGAGCAAATGGAAATGCAGTTTTTTGTGAAACCCGGCGACGAAATGAAGTGGTACGAATACTGGAAAGAAACGCGCTTAAACTGGCACTTATCGCTTGGTTTGGGTCGGGAGAAATACCGCTTTCACGATCACGAAAAACTAGCGCACTACGCCAATGCCGCTGCCGATATCGAATTTGAATTTCCGTTCGGATTTAAAGAATTAGAAGGCATTCACTCGCGTACCGATTTCGACTTGAAAGCGCACGAACAATACTCCGGACGCAAAATGCAGTATTTCGACGCCGAAGAGAACAAAAATTACACCCCTTATGTTGTGGAAACCTCGGTGGGCCTAGACCGTATGTTCTTGGCGATTTTTGCCACAGCACTTACCGAAGAAACGCTGGAAGACGGCTCTACACGCACGGTATTGCGACTTCCGAGCGTTTTAGCCCCAACCAAAGTTGCGGTTTTACCTTTGGTGAAAAAAGACGGTCTCCCCGAACTTGCCAAAAGCATTTGCGACGATTTGCGTTGGGAAACCACCGTAGCGTACGACGAAAAAGACGCTGTGGGCCGACGTTACCGCCGCCAAGACGCACTGGGAACGCCGTTTTGTGTTACGGTTGATCACCAATCGCTCGAAGACCAAACGGTTACTATACGTCACCGCGACAGCATGCAGCAAGAGCGCGTAAAAATCGCGGATCTTGCGGGCATCATTCACTCGGCTACGAGTATGAAGCAGTGGTTGAAGCAGTGTTTTTAGATCGTTGCGTACGCAAAAGAGTGTGCCAATAATCGAATTTGCTTTATTGGTGCACTATAAAAAAATAGTTAGAAGCTCGGAGTAAATCCGGGCTTTTTTGGTTTAGAACTTTAAGTAGTTGTTTTTTGG
>NZ_JBMLTK010000108.1:0-24171 GCF_049240005.1 Flavobacterium sp.
GCATTGGAGTTTTGCTATGCAAGGACAAAGACAGTGAAGTTGTAGAATATGCTTTGAGTAGAAGCCTCTCTCCTACTATGGTTTCAGAGTATAAAACGCAATTACCTGACAAGAAACTTTTACAACAAAAACTACACGAACTGTTTGACAATGAAACCGAAGAGAAATAGAGCCACTACTCCTCTCCGGAAAGTCTCCGACATTGAGGCTAGCATAGTCTGAACGTGTCGAAAGTAGCTCGTCGAAGGTTTAACCGCAAAGAGCGCAAAGATTTACGCAAAGTTCGCAAAGCTTTTTTAGTATCAAGATTGGAGTATTAAGACTTCGATGAGTTCACCACTTAACGTATCCTTTTTGGGAAGCTAGTCCCGATAGCTATCGGGATTGAAAATTTCGCTATTTAACGTATCGTTTTGCCCAGCTGAACCCACGTATCGTCGGAGCCTGAGCTTGTCGAAGGCAGCATTGTGTACATTGTGAAAAACTCTGTGAAACATCGTGCTCCATTTTCTCTTTTTTTCATTTTTTCGCTTCCGATAGCTATCGGAATTCGCTTTTTTCCATTTTTTAGCTTCTTTTCATTTTTTCCATTTTTTATATTTTTCCCTTTGCACCTTCCCCGGGTGAGCGACAGCAGCGGCATCCTTTGCGGCGTTATGGTATTTCCACCCTACGTTCGCCGGAAAGATACAGCGGATAGCGCGACGGCGGTTCAGTGAAACGTTTGCGAAGCGCTACGATTGCACCGCCGGCACCCCCAAAAAAAGAAACTAAAATTTTGAAAAAACGGTTTAAAAAAAGTAGCTCGCTTCGTTAAAACTGGAAGTAAATAAACGGCTGTGGCCCCTCGGAACTGCTGGCGTAAACCAACCAAAAAACCGCAGCAACGATTAATGCTTTGCCGGCAATGGGTAAGTAACCAAAAGCTTGTTTTAAACCATCGGACCAACGACTTGGTAAAAAATGCCACAAGAAGCCAAACAACATTACAAACATCACGTTTCGGTAACCTTCTAAAATTACGAGATACTGCGTTGGGTTCCATTGCAATTGTGCAATGTTTCCGATAAGTTCAAAAGCTGTTTCGAAATCTTTTGCACGGAAGAAAATCCAACAAAAAACCACGAAATGAAACGTAAGCACCACCTGCACAACACGCACAAAAATATTCTTTGGTAAGTGAAGTACATTTTTGAACAAGCGCTCTACAACCAAAGCCAAACCGTGTAAAACGCCCCAAATAACGAACTTCCAGCTCGCACCATGCCAGAGTCCGCCGAGAAGCATCGTCATAAACAAATTAAAGTACATGCGGAACTTTCCTTTGCGGTTTCCACCCATAGAAATGTACAAGTAATCGCGCAACCAGGTTGACAACGATATATGCCAACGACGCCAGAATTCGGTTATCGAGGCCGACTTATATGGCGTACGGAAGTTTACCGACAAGCGGAATCCCATGAGCAATGCAATACCGATAGCCATGTCGGAGTAACCCGAAAAATCGCAATAAATTTGGATGGCGTAACCGTACGACGCCAATAAATTCTCGAACGCCGTGTAACTACTCGGCGAATCGAACACGCGATCGACAAAATTTAAGGAGATAAAATCGGATACAACTGTTTTCTTGATTAATCCGCCAATGATTAAAAACAAGGCGTGATTTAAATCGGCACTGTTGAGTGTAATTTTCTTGTAAATCTGCGGCAAAAACTCCGAAGCACGAACAATCGGACCGGCGACTAATTGTGGGAAAAACGACACGAAAAACATGTAATCGAGTATGTTTTTAGTAGGTGTAATCTCGCGGCGATAAATATCGATGATGTAGCTCATCGATTGGAAGGTATAAAACGAAATTCCGACCGGAAGAATAATATCTTGGAACGCTAAATTGCCTTCAAACCACTGGTTGTAGTTATCGATTAAAAAGTTGCTGTACTTGAAATACCCGAGAAATCCGAGGTTTAAAACCACACTCAGTACCAAATAGAACTTTCGGAACGATTGTAATTTTTCTTCGTAAAGAAGTTTAGCTAAATTATAGTCGATCACACCGCTAAGCAACAGTAAAGCGAAATAGTGACCGCTTGATTTGTAATAGAAAAACAGCGAAAACAAGAACACGTACAAATTGCGCAGGTGGTATGTTTTTAGTCGCAGTGTTAAGATGTAAATAGGATAAAAAATCAGGAACAAGCCCAAGAAGAGTGCGGTGTTGAATAAAATCGGACTTTTCGGGTCAAAGGTGAACCACTGCGCTACATCGGCGGAAGAGCATGTGAAGAAATCCGTGATATATTTTGTAAAATCCTGCATACTTACTGACCTACTGATTTTGCGTATTGATTGGCTTGGCGAATAATCGCTTCGGCCAATAGCGTTCCTTGAATTTCGTAACCTAATTTGGAGTAATGCACGCGATCGGCGGCCATTAATCCTCTTTTATAATTTCTACTTACGGCGTTTCCGCCACCCAACTGCGTGTATCCGTCCCATACGGCGTAGCGCAATAACTCGGCATTTAACAACAGTGCATTTGCATAGCTTTCCACGTACGTGTTTTTGTATCGTCGTTTAAACAACGAAGGCGGAGGCGTGCACACCAAAATTTCGATATCGGGATGAATACTTCGACAATTTTGAATAAACGTAGTGAGGTGATTGATATACGTTGAAGCCGATTGGTGATCGAAACTTTCGTTGGTTCCTAAAGAAAGTACCAACAAATCGGGCGAAGTTGCCAGTAACTGTTGGAAGAATAACGGGCTTTGGTTGTAATCGGAGAACTTAGCGCCGTTTACGCCGACACTGCTGTAAATAATGCCGCCGTCGGTGTTTTCCAGCATAAATCCGTTTAGCGCAGAAACGTCGTCTGAATCTGTAAAAACTTCAAATTGCAGCGCTTGATCAAACTCTTTGGAAGTCCAGGTTTCACTTGCGTTGAAATCGACTGTGGCGTATTTATACTTTCTGATATTTCGCGAACGATTTTCCGACTTGCTAACAATGAGCGTTTTACCGGCACGAATTCGATCGGATTTCAAACGATTCATTTTTTTAAGCTGACTAACCGAAATTCCGTATTTACGAGCAATGCTTCCTAAAACTTCGCCGTCTTTAATCTTGTGAATGCGCGGTTTTTGAACGATAACTTTTTTACTTTCCAATGTTTTTCCCGCAGAAAACTGCCAACGTGCTGTACTTTTTGGTTGCAAGATGCGTACAAGGTCGAATGCATCGGAACTGTCTTTCAAACTAACTTTTACGGCACAGGGGCGTTCTTTGCTACTCAGCGAAAAACCGCTTAAACCCATGTAGGCATTACTCCCATTGATAATGCGTTGCGATGAAAAATTGTTGGCCGACTCGAACGAAACGTCTGAAGAGCCGTTGGTTCGCGCTAAACGGTGAGGAAAGATAAAGCCACGTCCGCCGTTTCCGTAGGTTTCCTGAAGTAGTGTTCGCGTTTTATCGGTTTGTAAATCGGCTTGAATGTGCGAGTCACCGATGTGAAAAATGTGCACACGATCAGTTAAAAAACCGTCTGTTTCGCGCTGCTGCAAAGTTTTCAGGAATTTAGCAATGGCTTTCGGATTCTTTAATCCGTTTTCAGGAATTACGATTGGAACGGCAACGGTATCTTCTGCGACAGCGGATTCAACGTCGGTTGTATCCGTTACCTGAGCTTTTCCCGAGAAGATAAATCCGAAGAAAAGCAACAATATGAGGCTACATTTCTTCATCAGGAATGCTGTCGTTTTCAGGCAATACGGCCTCAGTAGCGACTTTACTTTTTAATCGTTTATAGGTAATAAAACCACTTTGTAATTTTTGATAGAACAGCGAAGCAACTTTCTTTGCGCCGCGGAAATTAAAGTGCGTATAATCTTTATTGGCTAAGGCCGGAGCTTCGTCGACCCAACGAACCATACTTCCGTTTCCACCCATTAATTCGAATAGATTTATAAATCCGCTACGTGTTTCTACGGCTAATTTTCGTTGCGCGAGCGTTAGAGGAACAACTGCCGAATCTGTGCGCATTTCCATGTCGTACTTTGTTGCTTTATCGGCAGCGGAAATCAATAAAATGGGAACGCCGGGAAAACCTGCTCGTAAATTAGCGATGGCTTTTTGCATACCGCGTTGATACCAATTGTAATTCTTAGTTCCGTAATTGAGGACATTCGTGCCGTAATGCAGAATAATTAAATCGTAACCCAACTTTTTTTGAAATTGGTTAAGCAATTGTGGATTTAGCTTTGACAGCGGCATACCTGAGTTTCCGCGTTGCGAAAAGTTGTCGATATGGACGCCTTTTCCGTTGTCGAAATTAAATCCATAAATGGGAATAGAATCGGCTTCGATAAAATCGGCTCTGAATTTCTTTAAATCCGACTTACCTATACGAAGTGTGTTGAGCGCTAGATTACCATCTAATTTGTACCACAAACTATCTTTTCCGTAGGTGACTTTCAAGCGGCCGTTTTTTCTTGAGGTGCCGTAGAAGAGTGTCGGATTGGGTAGCGATGCCACATTGGCTTGTCGGCCTGCTTCATAACGCACCCACGCCAAGCTGTCTGTGGGATAAAAAACATGTCCGTTGATTCCAAAAGCGTATCGGCTGTATTTCGAAGTCACGAAATTCTGATCTTTCCAACTACCTCCAAAACTGTGCTTTACGGAGCTTCTGCTACCCGCAGATTCGGATACGAGAGGAACGAAGCCAACACCTGTTCCGCCGAACTGCGATTGAAATGCCGAACGCAAGTCTTGAACGATTAAGTCGCCATCGGTCATCGAATCGCCAAAATAAGCAATACGTACCGATTGGCTGGGATTGGATTCGAGTAAGCGAAGTTTTTCATAAAACGAAATCAAATGTTGATTTCCGGTGTATGATTGCGCGGTTTCAGACGGAAACTGAATGCCAGACTCATCGACATAAACAATTGGCTGATTCCCCATAGAATCTGCTTCGGCATAGTTAAGTTCATCGGTGGCTTCCGCTTCCGAAATAGCTTCAATAACCGTGCTGTCGACAACTTGATTTGCGGTTGCTTGTTGTTCGGGAAACAACTTTTTAGGCAAATACGGCTTGGCCACCACAAACAAAATGGCTGCCAGGAATAAAATCAGAAATGATTTAAAAAAACTCGATTGCTGCATTGGGGTGATTTACATGCGTTCGGGCGACTGAATCCCCAACAAATACAAGGCTTTCTTTATAACTTCTGCTGTTTTTGCACTCAACTGTACACGGAACGTTCTCGTATTTTCGTCGCTTTCACCTAAAATAGAAACCGATTGGTAGAAACTGTTGTATGCTTTCACCACATCGAAGGCATAGTTTGCAATTAGCGCCGGACTCAATTCTGCGGCAGCAACTTTTACTACTGCTGGAAAATCTTCCAAAACTTTGATTAGCTCAATTTCTTTGGCATCGAGCGTAGAAACAGTTGCTAAAGTAGTTGGGATATTGCCAGCTTTACGCAAAATCGACTGGATACGCGCGTGTGCATATTGAATAAAAGGTCCGGTATTTCCGTTAAAATCGACGGATTCTTTAGGATTATAAGTGATTTTTTTCTTCGGATCGATTTTCAACAAGAAGTACTTCATGGCACCTAAACCAATGGTTCGGTATAAGGCCGATTTTTCTTCCTCGGAGTAACCGTCGAGTTTTCCGAGTTCTTGGGAAATAGCTGTTGCGGTGTCGATTACTTCGGCAATTAAATCATCGGCATCAACAACGATGCCTTCGCGCGATTTCATTTTTCCGGTAGGCAAATCAACCATGCCGTAAGACAAGTGATGCAACTGATTGGCCCAGCTAAAACCTAACTTCTTTAAGATCAAGAATAGGACTTTAAAGTGATAATCTTGTTCGTTTCCAACGGTAAAGATCATTTGGTCCATTCCTGGCTGATCTTTCATTCTTTGAATAGCAGTACCAATGTCCTGCGTCATGTAAACGGCAGTTCCGTCGGCACGAAGAACGATTTTGCGATCGAGACCGTCGGCGGTTAAGTCAATCCAAACCGAGCCGTCGGGATCTTGTTCAAAAACGCCTTTTTCCAAACCTAAAGTTACAACCGACTTCCCGAGCAGATAGGTTTCACTTTCATAATAATACGAGTCGAAATCTACTTCTAAATCGCGATAAGTCGTTTCAAAACCTTCGTAAACCCATTGATTCATGGTTTTCCACAAAGAAACAACTTCGGCATCGCCGGCTTCCCATTTGCGGAGCATGTCTTGTGCTTCGAGAAAAATAGGTGCTTGCTTTTTAGCTTCATCTTTAGTTAGGCCGTTTGCCTCAAGAGCTTTTATTTCTTCTTCGTAAGCAATATTAAACTGCACGTAATATTTTCCAACAAAATGATCGCCTTTCATTTGGGCAGTTTGTGGCGTTTCGCTGTTGCCAAAACGTTGCCAAGCCAGCATCGACTTACATATATGTATGCCGCGATCGTTTATAATTTGCGTTTTGTGTACTTTTTTTCCTGCCGCTTCTAAAATTCGCGATACCGAAAAACCGAGCAAAATATTTCGAATATGACCCAAATGCAGAGGTTTGTTTGTATTTGGTGAAGAAAACTCTACGATAGCGCCGCCTTCTGCAGAAATTGGATGCGAACCGAAATTAGAATTTGCGAAAATATGCGAAAATGTCTCGGTGAATGCTCTTTCTTGTAGTGTAAGATTTAAGAAGCCTGAAACAATGTTATAGCTTTTTAACAGCGATGATTTTTGGAGCAAAAGGACTCCGAGCTGTTCACCAATTTGTGCTGGTGCGAGCCTTAGCGCTTTAACGAGTGGAAAAAGTACGACGGTAAAATCGCCCTCAAACTCTTTTTTAGTTAATTGAACTTCGAGCGGAATGGCTTCAATATTGGAAAACACAGACTGAATACATTCAGATACAGTGGTTTCTATTTGCTGTTTTAGCGTAATCATTGCGATTTTTTTGAGGCTGCAAATATAATTGAATTACGTGGTCATATATGCAGGAAAAAAATCGATTTGAATAAGAATATTGTTTTAGAATTTGAGCACCATTTTAAACATCTTCCTGTCTTGAGAACTTCATATTCAAAGTTGATAGCTTAGTAGGTCTCATGTTTTACTTGGAGTGAAAGTAGGATTGTCGGTATAAAATTGAGGTTGAAGCAATCGTTTACAGACCTTACGCTGATCTTTACGATAAAATTAACATTTGCTAAAATTCCCAAATTCCCGTTAATTATTAAATTTTTAGCTATGTTTGCTAACTTCAAATATTCTGTGTTTTTATGAAAAAGACATTTATTTTATTAGCGTTTTTAAGTTGTATTATGGGTTTTTCGCAGGGAATAACTGTCGATGCGACAACCTATACCCCCGCACAACTCGTAAACGATGTTTTGATTAACTCGCCTTGTGTTGCAGCTCAGAATGTAGTAGCAAGTACAGGGACAAACTTTGGATCAACGAATGGTATTGGTTATTTTGAAAATCTTAATCCGAACTTTCCGTTTTCTAGAGGGGTAATCCTAACAACTGGTAATGTTTTAAATAGCCCAAGTCCGAACAACACTACGTTGAGTGATGGATCAAATACTTGGCCAGGTGATACGACCCTTGAAAACATACTGCTTTCGCAAAATGGGGTAAGCATCAATTCAATTAATGCGACATCGCTCACTTTCGAATTTACTCCGAAAACACCTTCATTCGATTTTCGATTTGTTTTTGCATCGGAAGAATACGGTACTTCACAGTGTGATTTCTCGGACGCATTTGCTTTCATTCTTTACAATAAGACACTAGATCCTGGTCTTACAAATGGTATAAACCTTGCTGTTATAAACGGAAACACTGCGGTTTCGGTAGCTACTATCCGCGATAACGAATTCAACCCGTTATGTACTAGTGAAAATGAGTCCTTTTTCGGAGCTTTCAACGGACCTGGTTTTGGCCCTGCTATTAATTACAATGGCCAAACGATACCACTCACCGCGTCTGCAACAGGCTTGAACACTACACACGTTTACGTTATTAAAATTGTAATTGCCGACGGTAACGACAACACCAACTTTGATTCTGCCATATTCCTAGAGGCGAATAGTTTAAATGTTGGGCAAAATGTATTGGGAATCGATTACGTACCTGCAAACAACAACGCGATTTGCGCGGGTGCCACGCTGCCGACATTAAACGCAGCTGGGCTTTTAGCAGGAACTACATATACTTGGGCACAGAACGGAACAACTATAGCAGGAGCCAATAATTCCACCTTAGTACTTCAAGGGAATCCGAATATAAGTCCGTTGGTTGCAGGAGAAAACAGGTTTAGCGTAACATACGTAGAACCTGGCTGTACTGCTATTACCGATGAAATTATAGTGTTCTTATACCCAGCAATTAACGCTTTAGCTACTGTTCCAAACATTCATGTATGCGATACTGGAGCAACGAATTACACTTTTGATTTGTCAAAAAATACGCCGATTATCTTATCAAACAATACTGCCGCGGCAGCAGATGACTTGCCGGCGGATACTATTATTCGGTATTATGAAACTCAGGCTGCTGCTGATGCAGGACTTACTACAAATGCATTGCCGTTGAGTTACAGCATACCATTTAACCAGAATAACAAAGTTATTTACGTGCGCATTCAAGCCAACGGAACGCCCTGTTATGTGGTAAGAACTTTTACGCTGCGCATTATTGCAGCTCCTGTAGTTGCTGCAACTCCACAAAATATTACTTTGTGTGCTCGGAATTCAACAGAGAATCCGCCACGAGCAAATATTAACTTGGCAACTCCAACTACAAATCCTGCTTTAAGTCCGCCAGTAAGTTATGCTAGTGTTGTGTTGGGAAGTCAAGATCCGACTGCATACACAGTTACGTTTCACACTACAGCTGCAGGTGCAAGTTCAACAGTTAATAACACAACTAACCGAATAAATGTAACGGGCGTAACTGCTTCGATTAGCAGAATATTTTACGTTCGTATCCAAAATGCATCAGATCCATCGTGTTTCACTACTACGCAATTCAGTTTAACGGTGACTCCACTGGCACAAGTTGACGATTTTCCAGATGTTGTAGTATGTACATCTTACACACTGCCTCCGCTTACTTTTGCGGGCTCGCAATATCGTACCGCAGCGAACGGAGGAGGTACAGTTATCAATGCTGGTACAACTTTTACCACAAACACTACGGTTCACATTTGGAATAACACAGGAGGTTGTCCCGGTTCAAGTAATTTTACAATAACTATAGCCAACCTAAATGCTATCGCACCTGCAGATGAAACAGTTTGTACTTCGTACAGTTTACCGACACTTCCTTATGGAGATTATTACGACAACCCTAATGGTACAGGAACACCAATTGCAGAGGGATCAGAACTTACAAATGCAGTAAATAATTTATTCGTTGTTTTTACCGACAACACTGTATCGCCACCGTGCGTCATTAACCGACCGTTTACTATTAATGTAATTCCTTTCACTCCACTACCGGATTATCCGAATCAATTTGCATGTTCAAGTTATACTTTACCGCCAGCAGGTAATGGAGGAACGTATTATAACGGCCCGAACAAAACGGGAGGTACTGTATCAGCAGGTACGATCATAAACACAGTAGGTGTTCGTACAATTTATGTTTACAAAGAGTCAAATACCTCACCGGTAAATTGTACTTCTGAAAAATCTTTTACAGTTACTATCGGATTTAGTAGTATTACTCCACCAGCCGATGTTAATTCATGTTCAAGTTATGCCTTACCTCCACCACCTTTTGGAGAGTACCGTGACGCCCCAGCAGGCGGTGGAAATGTTATTACACTTCCTGCTACACTTAGTGCACCGCTAACAACCGTTTATATTTATGTACCTGGGCAAAGCTGTTTAGATAATCTTAGTTTCGATGTTACGGTAAACGTAGCAGCATTACCAACAATTCCAGACGTTGGTCCAGTATGTGATATTTACACATTACCTGAGCTTGGCTTAGGCGGACAGTACAGAACAGCACCAGGAGGCACGGGATCTGTGCGCCCGGTTGGTTTTCCGATTACTACACCGGGAGTAACCACCTTATATTATTACAAACAAGGTGCTGCCGCTGGCTGTTTTGTCGAAGAAGAATTTACAGTTACTATTAATCAATCACCACAAATTTCTCCGAGACCGCAGGAAGTAATTCGATGCAACCAATCGTTCATTCTCGATGATTTGGCTTTCGGCGAATATTACGATAATCCTGGTGGACCATCGGCTTCTAATCCAGTACTACCACCTGGATTTGCAATTACATCCGATAATACAATCTATGTATATTCTAATAGTAGTGATCCTGGAAACACTTGTTTCCAAGAGTATAGTATCGACGTATTTATAACAAATACAACGGTAACCGACATTGCGGATGTATTTAAATGCGACACTGATAATTATGTCCTTCCGGCTATCGTTGGTCCGGGAACTTATTACACCGCACCTAATGGACCTAACGGAACGGGTACCGCATTAGCTGCCGGCTTTGCACCGCCTGTAGGTACTAACACGTATTATGTTTACGCTGAAAACAATAACCGTATTGCTTGTTCAGACGAAGATTCTTTTACCGTTACTATCTACCAAACACCAACGGTAGCAACTATTACTCCGGTAACGCAATGTGATTCATACATTCTACCAGCACCTCCGGCACCAGCTACAAGATGGTTTACTTTGCCAGGAGGACCAACTGTAACTAATAATGTTGAACGTTTACCTGGTTTCAATGTGACTACCACAACTACCTTATACGCTTATGCAGAATCGGGTACTGCTGCCACACAAATTTGTTTTGACGATGAGCCTTTTGTAATTACAATAAATCAAACACCAAATATTCCTACACAAGCTGCAGTTTATGCTTGCGATAGCTACACGGTACCAGCGCCTCCTGCGCCTGCAACAAAGTGGTTCACCGATAATACGGGAACAGGAACGGAGATAACTGTTGGCACTACAATAACTACTTCTACAACAATTTATGCCTACACAGAAACCGCAACTGCTCCGAACTGTTTTGAATATGAGCCTTTAAGCATAACGATTTACAACACACCAGTTGTAACACCGATTGCTCCTGTTACTGTTTGTGATTCTTACACATTACTTGCTCCACCTGCACCAGCGACAAGATGGTTTACCTTACCAGGCGGACCAACAGTACCTGGTAACGTTGAGCGCTTGGCTGGATTCAATGTAACAGTTACAACAACTTTATATGCTTACGCAGAATCTGGGACAACCGCTACACAAATTTGTTTTGATGATGAGCCGTTTGTTATTACCATCAATAATTCGCCTGTAGTACCAGCAATTGCTCCAGCTTTTGCTTGTGATACGTACATTTTACCAGCGCCACCTGCACCTGCTACACGCTGGTTTACTCAACCAGGCGGACCATCAAATGCTGCAAACACTGAATTATTTGCCGGAAATTCAATTTTAAACTCAACCACAATTTACGCTTACGCTGACACCGGAACTGTTCCAAACTGTACCGATGAGGAAGCATTCAACATCACGATTACAACCACACCAATTATTAATCCTGCAGATATTCAGAATATAAATACTTGCGCAACTTCTTATGCGTTGCCAAACTTAACTACTCCCGGCGCAAACTACTATGCAGGACCAAATGGTACAGGCGGTGTAATTGCTCCAGGCACCATTTATACTTCTAATGCGCAAGTGTATGTATATGCGGTTAACGGAACTGCTCCAAATACATGTGCGTCGGCGAATGAGTCATTCAATATTACATTCTACAATGTGGATGAAGTTCCTGACGTTACGGTTTGTGGATCATACACCCTACTAGCTCTGAATACTCCAGGAGCAGCTTACTATAACGCGCCAAATGGTGGCGGTGGTCAGATACCCGCTGGAACGGTCATAAACTCAACTAGCACGATTTACGTATACGGTATTGCACCATTTACACCTGCTTGTCCGAGCGAAACAAGTTTTATTGTAACGGTAAATCCAGCAGCAGTAGCAAATCCGGTGCCACAAAGCTTACTGCGAGTTTGTGATTCGGATGCGAATCCAAATGACTTTATCACTGGATTTGATTTAGATACGTTAACAGCAACTATCCTTGGTAGCCAAGACCCAACTTTCTACAGTGTTGAATACTATCCTTCACCTGATGATGCTGATTTCCAGACCAATGAAATAATTACAGACAACGGACCTTTAACCGATACGTCTTTAAATACGGTTTACGTAAGAGTTAGCGATGGCAGTACTTCTGGTTGTGAAGACATCGAACCAGTAACCATAACAGTAATTCCACAGCCGGCTTCAGATCCACTTTCAGGAACTATCTGTACTGACGTTGTAACAGGACAAATCACTTTACCTGTAATTGAAAGTGGTTACAGTTCGTCTTTCTATAATTTCAATTGGACCAATGCTGCTGGCGATACTGTGGCTACAACTCCAAACTTCAGCCCAACAGCTGCTGGAGCTTACCAATTGGTAATAACTGCACAAGGTATCACAGGTTGTGAATCAACTCCAATTCCGGTAACAGTAATTGAATCGGCTCGACCTGCCGAGGTTAGTTTTGAAACTTTGGGTTGGTTTACGAACAGTCAGACTATTCGTGTACTTACAAATCCAGCCGATGACGGCACGAAATTCTTGTACTCGATTGATGGCCAACCGGCACAGAGCAGTAATGTATTTACCAACGTACCATCGGGTGTTCATGAAATTGTAGTTTCTGACGTAAATGGTTGCGGCTCGTTGCCATTGCCTATTACCATCGAATTGGTTGACAGTATGAAGTACTTTACACCAAACGGTGATGGCATTAATGACCGTTGGACGATCAAAGGTTTTGATCCTTCGAATCCGGCGCAAGTTTTCATCTACGACCGTTTTGGAAGATTCCTTACGCAAATTTTTACTGATGGCGATGGCTGGGATGGAACCGTAGCTGGACAACCACTACCTGGAACCGATTACTGGTTCACGATTCAATACGTTGAAAATGGCGTTCTGAAAGAGTATAAATCGCACTTCGCTTTGATCAGATAACAATCAAAAAAAGCTCCGAATTTCGGAGCTTTTTTTATGCACGATTTTCGCGTTAGGTGGCGGCGTGGAAATAAATGACTGGGAAACGGTTAAAGTTGCCGCAATAGCGGGCGACCGGCGGAAGCCACGCTATTGCGCTGCAACTTGCCGTTTACCGGACATTTATTGCAGCAAGCAACCGACGGCGCCACGAAACAACTGCGAAGCAAACCTGTAGCGCCGGAACGCCCTACTAACCTGAGTTCGATAAAAAATCTTTGTCAGAACGCTGAAAATGAATAAATTGCAATATTTAGTTCCGTTAGAAATGAACGACTGAGACGCTAAACAGATAAACGATCGCCTACTTCGTTAGAATTTTTTGCGATACTACAGTATCCCAAAACAATTCTGCCTGTTATACCAATTGGATCTATAAAACAGCCTAATAAAAAAATGTTTTTAAGCCATAACTACTTTAAAAAAATCTTCCGTAGCGCTGCTATGCAACATTTTTTTGCATTGTTCTGCCTCAAAAACAACCTTTTTTCTTTAGCCTTTTTTACAGTCCCAATTGGTATTAATCAACCATTTATCTGTTTTCTGACTGCAATTTTTAAATCGAAATCAGGTAAATAAAAAATCCGATGATTGAAAAAACCACCGGATTTAAAAATACTATATAATTAGGATTACCAGCGAATAATTGCCGATGCCCAAGTGAAACCACTTCCGAAAGCTGCCAATACAACCAAATCGCCTTTTTGGATTTTGCCTGCTTCCCAAGCTTCCGTAAGAGCAATTGGCACCGAAGCAGCGGTAGTGTTGCCGTAGCGCTGAATGTTGTTAAACACTTGACTATCGGCGAGACCAAACTTTTGCTGGATGAACTGTGAAATGCGAAGGTTTGCTTGGTGTGGAATCAGCATATTGATATCGGACACTTTTAGCTGATTGGCTTCGAGACCTTCGTTGATTACTTCGGCAAAGCGCACAACGGCGTTTTTGAACACGAATTGTCCGTTCATATACGGCATATAACTTTCGTCGTTTGGATCATTATCGGCAACGATATCGGAAACCCAACGCCCGCCCATGCCCGGTGCTTTAACAATTAATTCTTCGGCATGTTGGCCTTCGCTGTGGAGGTGTGTTGATAAAATCTTGCTATCGTCGGTACTGCGAGAAACTACGGCAGCTCCTGCCCCATCGCCAAAAATCACCGATACGCCGCGACCTCGCGTAGTCATGTCTAAGCCGGTTGAATGAACTTCGGAACCAATGACCAATATATTCTTGTACATACCTGTTTTAATAAACTGATCGGCCACAGAAAGTGCATAAACAAAACCCGAACACTGATTTCGGACATCGAGTGCTCCGACGGTTTTCAAGCCGAGTTCTTTTTGTACCAAAACACCCGGCCCCGGAAAATAGTAATCTGGACTAAGCGTAGCGAATACGATAAAATCGATATCATCTTTTGAAATGTTGGCGCGTTCTATGGCAATTTTAGCGGCCTTTACGCCCATGGATGTAGTGGTATCCTGGCCTCTAACGATGTGACGGCGCTCCTCGATACCGGTACGCTCGATAATCCACTCGTTGCTGGTATCCATAATTTTGGACAAATCTGCATTTGTAACGACGTTTTCAGGCACGTAAAAACCCAAACCTGCGATTTTCGAATTATACATTAGAAAAATTTAGATTATAACAATTTGAAAGTACTAAAGTAGCCAAAAATTTCGGAATTGTTAAAATTGAACGTTCGATAAATAAAATTGCACTGTGAGATGATCGCTCGATTGATTTACGACACTAAAATTGTTCTGGTTGCCAGCGTTTTTGTGCGTCTGGATGTACTTCTAAACACAAAATTGTATTGGGTTGGAAAGGTGTTTGACTGTAGAAAAACACTTCACCTTGGCTTGTATGTGCCTGCACTAAGAACTGAGATCGTTGCTGGTAGCAATTTTTAATGACAACTTGTATGTTACTTTGTGGAACCACTGAAAACTCATGTGGATAAACGATAATTTCACGGGTTGAATCGCTTTCGCGGAAGCGCGTAAAATCGGAATACAGTGCAGCGGCTGTGGGTGTTTTTGGCGCATTGTAGACTTCAAAAGAAGAACCAAATTGAAGTGCTTTTCCGCGATGGAGAATAAGTGTGAAATCGGTAAATGCTAAAGCGTCGTCGGGATCGTGCGTTGCTAAGATTAGGGCAATTTGGTTTTCGTTTGCGTAATCGAAAAGCGCTCTTCGGATGGGATTGCGCCGGGCGGTATCGATGTTGCTAAACGGCTCGTCGAGCAATAGTAATTTTGGGTTTATTGCTAAGGATTTTGCAAGTGCCGTTCGTTGTTTTTGTCCGCCACTTAAATCGATTGCTCTTTTGGAGGCAACGTCGGTTAAGTCGAAGCGATGTAACAAGTCGGCTATAATGTCGTTTCGTTTTGTAGGAGTTGCGTAAGAAAGAAACGTACCGATGTTTTCGGCAACGGTAGCATACCAATTAAGCTCGAAGTCTTGCGGAACGTACTTAATATTGGGATGTCCGGGAATAAGTTGTTGTTTTGGACCTTTTATTTTTTGGTTATCGAATACAATTTGACCTTCTTGGCAATCGTAAATGCCGTAAATGAGTTTCAGTAAAGTGCTTTTGCCCGAACCGCTTTCGCCCAGTACAGCCAGGTGTTTACCGCTCGGTAAATCGAGGGCAAGCTTATCGATAATCAGCTGATTGGAAAAAGAGAAGGAAACGTTTTGAATTTCGAGCATGAGCAAAAATAAAGGCGGTAATTTCCGAAAGAAATCCCGCCTTTACAAACTAACTAACCACCAAACTAACACTTTTTAAACGATATATTTTTGATAATATTTTGTATCGACCGCAGCTTTTAAGTCGAATAACAAATTGTACAATCCAAAAAAGGTTCGATTGATGTAGATAAAGTGTTGTGAACCGCGGTTTCCGTTCATTTTTCTAATTTGTGTATCCTTGCTAAATTCTTCGCTAAGTGCGGCAATTTGGTCAAAGAAAGCTGGATCTGAGAAATCGAAACTACTTCCGTGAAACGGTTGCGTAAATACTTTCATCAAGCGTCGAAAGAGCGAGGTGAAATACACGACTTCTTCTCGGGTATCGTCGGTACGTAAAATTTCTAGCTCGTATAATTTTTCGTCGAAACGTTTCGGATCATCAATTAATTCTGGGTTTGCCAATTCGAAGTACGGATAATAGAAACTATCAGGGACTCGTTTGATGCAACCAAAATCGATTGCAATTAGTTCGTTATCTGGACTCACCAAGAAGTTCCCTGGATGCGGATCGGCATGAACGCTTTTCAAGCCGTGCATTTGAAACATATAAAAGTCCCAAAGCGCTTGACCAAGCTTGTTTCCGAGTTCGGTGTCGGTGTTTCGGGCACAGAATTCAGAAAGGTGTTCGCCTTCCATCCAATCCATGGCTAAGGTTTTTGCCGAGGAATATTCGGGATAGTATTTCGGGAATTTCAGGTTTGGAATTTGTGCACAAGCTTTCGAAATCTCTTGACCTTGACGTAACTCTAATTTATAATCGGTTTCTTCAAGAAGTTTGTCTTCTACTTCTTTAAAATACCGATCTGAATCTTTGCCTTGAAGGTTAAACATTCGAATTGCGAATGGCTTCACGATGGCTAAATCGGAGCTAATACTTTCGGCAACACCCGGATATTGGATTTTTACTGCCAGTTGTTTTTCGCCGATTGAAGCACGGTGCACCTGACCAATACTAGCAGCATTGACCGAATCGGGCGTAAACGTGTCGAATATTTCTTCTGGATATTTCCCTAAGTAGGTTTTAAAGGTTTTTCGAACTAAAGGGGCTGAAAGCGGTGGCACCGAAAACTGTGCAAGAGAGAATTTCTCGACGTAGGCGCGCGGCATGATATTTTTATCCATGCTAAGCATTTGCGCCACTTTCAAGGCTGAACCTTTTAAGTTTTTTAAACCATCGTAAATATCGGCGGCGTTGTTCTCGTTGAGTTTATCGCGCGATAAGTCTGGATTTACTAGTTTTTCGCCGTAGTAGGACAAGTAATTTGTACCCACTTTAAAACCTGTTTTTACGAGTTGCGAAGCGCGTTCAATTTTGGTAGTTGGAATTTTATCGAGTGTTTTCATCGCATGTTTCCTTCCTTCCAAAGGAATTTACCTAGGTCAAACAAGCTTTCTATGGGTTTAATGTCGAGTAAATCGGTGGCTGCATTTACGGATTTTTCGATCAGGATATCGGTTTTTTGCGCTTTAGGCGACTCGTCGGAGAGCCAGAATCGGAAAAGCAGTAAGAACTGAATCCACGCACCTTCGCTGTAGAGCGGTTTTGCGCGTTGGCGAAATTTATCGGGAATGCTTTGATTGTCGTATGCCTGAATACCGTCGACAAAGGTTTTGAAACGCTTGCGAAACGCTTTGAGTTGTTCTAAATCTTTTAGTTTATACTGTTCCTTTTTTACCGTTTCGAGTAGGTAACTGCGATTCAGCGCAAAAATTTCGAACAAGGTATAGAACAAGGACAAGAGTTTTGTTTTGGCATCGTAGTTTTCGTATTGCGCATCGGATCGAAGGGCAGTTTCGGCATTGTCGAACATTTTTGTCCAGATGGATGCTTTCACGCCGTCGAGCGAACCGAAAAAGCTGTAAAAAGTTGCTTCTTCTATTTCGTTGTGTTTACAAAAAAGGTAAACGTTTTTGTGGTGGTCGGCGCCAGAAAGGACGCTATCCATATATTTTTCGATGATATAGTTATCGTCGATTTCGAAAACATCGGATTTTCTTTTAGCACACATGATACACTAGATTTACTACAAAAATACGGCAACAAATGCTTGTACACTTGTAAACAAACGTTAAGAATAAGCCTAAAAAAGAGTCGAAAAAGATCGTAAAATGCGGGTTTTTAACCCAGAAATAGAGCCAAGTTAAAATTACTGAGAAACGTTAGAACGATATTTCGCGTTAGCGATTGCAGCGGCATAAAACAAAACTGCTGTTTTGCGATTTGCCGCGATGGTGAGGCGATTTTATGAGCCTTGCCCATGCGTGCAAATGCAAACGGCAGTACGTTTTATACAGCGTAAAGCGCGGCGGCGCCACTACACGCTGCGCAGCAAACCCGAGCGCCGCAACGCCCAAATAAAAAACCGCAAACGAAGTAAAAGTACTGTCGCTTGCGGTTTGAAAATTGTTTAAGGCTTACCGAGAGTTCGCTGTGAAAATTGAACCCGCGTTGTTTTATTGCTTCACTTCTTTTTGCGCTTCTTCGATCATTTTTTGGTTCGCAGTGATGGCGAATTCAACACGACGGTTTTGCGCACGACCTTCGGGTGTATCGTTTGTTGCGATAGGATCGGCGATACCCATTCCCTGAGTGGTGATTCGGGAAGCCACGATACCTTTTGCTACTAAATACGCTTTTACTGAAGCAGCGCGTTGCTCGCTTAACTTTTGGTTGAATTCGGCCGAGCCGGTGCTGTCGGTGTAACCGTAGATTACAATGTTAGTGTCTGGATATTCTTCGAAAACTTTCTCAAGTTTATCAAGATTTGCTTTTGCTGTTGGCGTTAAAGACGATTTAGACGTATCGAAACGCACTGCATTTTCGTTTAGGGTTAGTTTAATCCCCTCACCTACTCGCTCTACAGACGCACCTGGAACGGCGTTATCGATTTCGCGTGCCTGCTTATCCATTTTGTTACCAATTACGCCACCAACAGTACCGCCAACTACGCCACCAAGTACTGCGCCTAAGGCACCATTGCCGCCTTTACCGAGGTTGTTTCCAAGAACACCGCCAATTACCGCACCGGCAACTGCGCCAATACCGACACCTTTTTGCGTGTTATTTGTATTTTTTACAGCTTCGCAACCTGTTAGCGATGCTACTAAAAAGGCAGCTGTTACTGCATAAATTCCTATCTTTTTCATGGGAGAATGTTTTAATTTTTAACGAATTGATAAACGATGTTGGTTTGTTTTCCGGCGATATCTACAACATCAACTAACTGAAAGCTGCTTTCGGTAACGTTGGCCACCGAAAGTACGTATCCGTCTTTGACGCGTTTTGCTTTTTCACCGGCGTTTAGAACTTTTAGTACAAACTGTCCGTCTTTGTTGATATACCATTTAATTGGCGATGAAAATGAAGGACAACCTCCTTTTTCAATAGACATTGTTCCTGAATCGTTATTGGCGACTAATTTCCAAGCGCTTCCAACGAAACACTGACTGTCGGCCAATTGAAAAGAGTTTACTTTAAAAACGTTCGAGTTCGGATAAGTAACCGACTGAATTGTCCAATTTCCTTTTAGAGACGACTGTACGCGGTTGTCGACTTTAGTGCTTACTGCAGATGTTGATTTGCAGCCGATGAAGCTCGCAGATAACAGGAGCATGAAAAGTATTTTTTTCATCAATTTTAATTGTTTTAAATTATCGACAAAGATACAAGACTGTTAAAATGAATGGTTGCAGAATTAACTAAATAAATTGTAAAATTATTTCAGACAATTTGTCATTTTTTTTGACAGTGGTACTTGATTTGCTTTGCGGAAAGCGAATAAAACTAAACATAAACGACTATGACAACAGGAAAAATTAATGTTTCGGTTGAAAACATCTTCCCGCTGATCAAGAAATTTCTATACAGTGATCACGAAATCTTTTTGCGCGAACTCGTATCGAATGCCACCGATGCAACTTTAAAGCTCAAACACTTAACGAGTATTGGCGAAGCCAGTGTGGAATACGGCCAGCCGAAGATTGAAGTGAAAATCGACAAAGAAGGCAAGAAGTTGCACATTATCGACGAAGGTATTGGTATGACTGCCGAAGAAGTGGACCGTTACATCAACCAAGTAGCATTCTCAGGTGCAGAGGAATTCTTGGATAAATACAAAGACAGTGCTAAAGATACGGGCATTATCGGTCATTTTGGTCTCGGATTTTATTCCGCTTTTATGGTGGCCGATAAGGTAGAGATCATCACCAAAAGTTACAAAGACGAACCGGCAGCGCATTGGACTTGCGACGGTAGTCCGGAATTTACCTTAGTTGCGACGGACAAGCAAACACGCGGTACCGAAATTATTTTGCACATTGCTGAAGACTCGGTTGAGTTCTTGGAGGAAAGCAAAATCAAAGGTTTGTTGAACAAATACAACAAGTTTATGCCGATTCCGATTAAGTTTGGAACCCGTAAAGAAGCTTTGCCAAAACCGGAGGATGCACCTGAAGATTACCAGACAGAATACCAAGAAGTAGATAACATTGTAAACAATCCGACGCCGGCATGGACGAAACAACCCGCCGATTTAACCGACGAAGATTACAAGAACTTCTACCGCGAATTGTACCCGATGCAGTTCGACGAACCCTTGTTTAACATCCATTTGAATGTTGACTATCCGTTTAATTTAACCGGAATTTTATACTTCCCGAAATTAGCGGCTGATTTGCAGATTCAGAAAGATAAGATTCAACTGTATCAAAATCAGGTTTTTGTAACCGATAATGTAGAAGGCATTGTACCTGAATTCTTGACGATGTTAAAAGGTGTGATCGACTCGCCGGATATTCCGTTGAACGTATCGCGTTCGTATTTGCAAGCCGACGGAAATGTGAAGAAGATTTCGAACTACATTACGCGTAAAGTAGCGGATAAGTTGAAATCGCTTTTCACGGAAAATCGCGAGGACTTCGAGAAAAAGTGGAACGATATTAAAATTGTTTTGGAATACGGTATGTTGTCGGAACCGAAGTTTTACGAAAAAGCCGGCGCATTTATGTTATACCCAACGGTTAACGATACCTTCTTAACTCTTGACGAGTTGAAAGAAAAAATCAAAGACGCTCAAACCGATAAAGACGGTAAATTGATTGTACTTTATGCAGCCAATAAAGATGCACAACACCAATACATTGAGGCGGCCACTGCAAAAGGTTACGAAGTGCTGTTGCTCGACTCGCCGATTGTGGCCCATTTGATTCAGAAATTAGAAAGCGATAACGAAAACCTCAGCTTTGTACGTGTCGACGCTGATCATATCGACAATTTAATCAAGAAAGACGATACGGTAATTTCTAAATTATCTGACGAGCAGCAGGAGAAATTAAAGACGGTGGTTGAAGAAATTGTTCCAAAACCTACTTATACGGTACAGTTAGAAGCAATGGACAGCAGTGCGGCGCCGTTTATTATTACGCAACCCGAATTTATGCGTCGTATGAAAGAAATGAGTGCTACAGGCGGCGGTATGTTTGGTATGGGAAGCATGCCCGAAATGTACAATTTGGTGGTAAATACTAACTCGGAACTGGCAGAACGTATTTTAAATACAGCAGATAACGATGCGCAATCGAAACTGGTAAAACAGGCGCTAGATTTGGCGAAATTGTCGCAGAACCTGTTGAAAGGCGAAGAATTAACCGCTTTTGTAAAGCGCAGTTTCGAATTGATTAAGTCGTAATAGAAAAAAGCATATAGTAAGTAAAAGACTGTCTTCGGGCAGTCTTTTTTTATGGTAAAAAGCTACGTTCTGTTTTTGCAAGGTGTTCTTTTCTACGCTGATTGTAGTTTTTTAACTCAAGACATTTATCCCAGCTGCTGAGAGCAATTATGGGAACGGCAAACGCGCTTGTAGGCGATTAAAAAAACGTTATACATTTTAGTGATAAATGCGCCGAAATATTATATAATCAATTTAGATTAACGCAATGATTTACAATATTTTATTCGAGGTAATATTGCAATATTACGCAGTAAAAATCACAAAGCCAAATACGTACACAAACAATCGAATTTTCAAAACGAAATTTTCTCCAAGCACGATGTTGTGTTAACGACAGCAATGGAAATCCTGCTGCGAGCGGCCGTTGCCGAGCAGCACCCCTATAGCTATCGGGGGCAACGAATGGCGTGACCCAAACCCCGACGACACGTACTTCAACAAAAATTTCTTAGCGAGGGTAACACCCAAAAAACTACTTTTGCCGCAAAGAAATCCTCCATGAATTACGTTTCGGTTGAAAATATCTCCAAATCGTTTGGCGAGCGTGAACTGTTTCGCGACCTGTCGTTTGGCATCAATAAAGACCAAAAAATTGCGCTAATTGCCAAAAACGGAACCGGAAAAACGACCTTGATGAATATGCTTATTGGCACCGACGAAGCCGACACCGGGCAAGTGGTTATGCGTAAGGGAATTAAAGTGGCGTATTTGCCTCAAGAACCTAAACTTCAAGCTGAATTAACCATCGAAGAAAGCATTTTTGCCAGCGATAATCCGATTCTAAAAGTTATCGAACAGTACGAAAAAGCACTGGAAAATCCGGAAGATAGCGAGAAATATCAGGCGGCTTTCGAAGCTATGGAACAATACCAAGCTTGGGATTTTGAAACGCAATACAAACAGATTTTATTCAAACTTAAACTCGACAATCTAAAACTCAAAATAAAGAACTTATCCGGCGGACAAAAAAAGCGTCTAGCTTTGGCGATCATTCTTATTGACCGACCGGATTTACTCGTCCTCGACGAACCTACCAACCACCTCGACCTGGAAATGATCGAATGGCTCGAATCGTATTTTGCCAAAGAAAACATTACCCTGTTTATGGTTACGCACGACCGCTATTTCTTGGAACGCGTGTGCAACGAAATTTTGGAACTGGAAAACGGCAAACTCTACAATTACAAAGGAAATTACGCCTACTATTTGCAAAAGAAAGAAGAGCGCATTGCAGCCGAAAACGCATCGATCGACAAGGCGAAGAACATCTTTGTACGCGAATTAGAATGGATGCGAAGACAACCTAAAGCCCGTACTACGAAATCGAAATCGCGTCAAGACGACTTTTACGTAATCAAAGAAAAGGCGCAACAACGTCGGAAAGACAATGTGGTGGAGTTGGAAATAAACATGGAACGCCTGGGCAGCAAAGTTATTGAGCTGCATAAAGTGAGTAAAAACTTTGGCGAGAAAACCATTTTAAACCAATTTGATTACAACTTTCAGCGCGGCGAACGAATTGGCATTATCGGAAAAAACGGAACGGGCAAATCGACTTTCTTAAACGTGGTTGCCGGAAATTTACCCGCCGATGGTGGAAAAGTGATTATTGGCGACACGATAAAATTGGGCTACTACACGCAGAGCGGCATCAATCCGAAGCCGGGGCAAAAAGTTATCGAAGTTATTAAAGAATACGGCGAGTTTATACCGCTTACGAAAGGAAAAACCATCTCGGCCGGACATTTGCTCGAACGTTTCTTGTTTGATCGGAAAAAGCAGCACGATTATGTTGAAAAACTCAGTGGAGGCGAGTTAAAACGCTTGTATTTGTGTACGGTTTTGATACAAAATCCGAATTTCTTGATTCTGGATGAACCTACGAACGACCTCGACATAGTTACCTTGAACGTTTTAGAGAACTTCTTGCTCGACTATCCGGGTTGTTTGCTGGTGGTTTCGCACGATCGCTACTTTATGGACAAGATTGTTGATCACCTTTTTGTGTTTCGCGGTGCTGGGGAGATTGAAGATTTTCCGGGTAATTACTCGGATTTCAGGGCGTATGAAGACAGTGTTCCGACAGAAAAAACCGAGGTTAAAGCAGATAAGAACAGTTGGAAACAGCAACAAGCGTCGGCACTTACCTTTGCTGAACAAAAGGAGTTTCAAAAACTCGAGCGCGAGATTAAGCAGTTGGAAGAAGACAAGCAACGGATGGAGCAAGCCTTTTCGGACGGCACAATAACCGACATAGAGAAAGCCTCACTGGAACTTAAAACAGTGATCGACAAGTTGGAGGAAAAGGAAATGCGCTGGTTTGAATTGGGCGAAAAAGCTGGGATTTAAGGGAGCACGAGCGTTCACCTTACTTGAGTTTAATTTTTTGGGCAGCCCCCACGAAAATACGTCCGTACGAAGAGAGTAATTTAGTGGGGCCGCGTCGTCGCTCATACTCCTCGCCTTGCGCCCGAACCCCGGGCACAACGCTGCGGGGTAATCCGCTCTGCCGCTGCTGCGAAAAT
>NZ_JBMLTK010000109.1:0-5989 GCF_049240005.1 Flavobacterium sp.
AAACACAAACCCGCACGAGCTTCCGTTGGTCGCTGTGCGGGTTTGGTTTTTATTTGGCTTTTTGTTTTGGCAGGCTTTTCGCTGCAACCCGGGCTGCAACATCCGAAACAAAAAAAGCTGCCTTTTGGTGAGGCAGCTTTTTTTAAAATATTCTGAAAGCGAAATTACTTCTTCGCTTCGTTTTTCTCAACCGTTACCGTTTTTTCAACAGCAACGTTTGCGCCGTCTTGTTTAGTTACTTCGGTTGTTGTAGTTGTTGTTGCGTCGCCAGCAGTTTCTGAAATTACCGTTTGTTCGGTAGCAGAAATGATTTTACAGTTGCTGTTTTTACAACCTTTAGCTTTACACTCTTCGATGCTCATCGACGCACATTGTGCCGACATTTCTTTACAGCAAGACGCGGCAATTTCTTTTGTTGTTGCATGACCTTGACCCAAAAGTGGTGCAATAACCAAACCAACCAAACACGTTAATTTAATTAAGATGTTCATCGACGGACCCGAAGTATCTTTAAATGGATCACCAACGGTATCGCCCGTTACTGCTGCTTTGTGAGCATCAGAACCTTTGTACGTCATTTCACCATTAATTAATACACCTGCTTCAAACGATTTTTTAGCGTTGTCCCAAGCACCACCGGCGTTGTTTTGGAAAATAGCCCAAAGTACGCCCG
Source organism: Flavobacterium sp. (assembly GCF_049240005.1). Lineage (GTDB taxonomy): Bacteria > Bacteroidota > Bacteroidia > Flavobacteriales > Flavobacteriaceae > Flavobacterium. The sequence goes on from NZ_JBMLTK010000109.1 coordinate 674, forward strand.
AAACGCAAACACCAGCCATATAACCACCTAAAGCTTCTGGACCCATGGCAAAACCAAGGATAATTGGCGTAATAATTGTAATAGCTCCTGGCAACATCATTTCGCGAAGTGCTGCTTTTGTAGAGATATCTACACATTTTCCGTATTCTGGTTTCCCAGTACCGTCCATAATGCCCGGAATTTCACGGAACTGACGACGTACTTCGTTAACCATGTCCATTGCCGCTTTACCAACCGATTGCATTGCCAAAGCAGAGAACACCACCGGAATCATACCACCTACGAAAAGCGCAGCTAGTACGTCGGCTTTGAAGATATTGATACCATCGATGCCTGTAAACGTTACGTAAGCCGCGAAAAGTGCTAATGCAGTAAGTGCTGCAGATGCGATTGCGAAACCTTTACCCACAGCAGCTGTTGTATTACCTACTGAGTCTAATACGTCGGTACGCTGACGAACCTCTTTTGGCAATTCGCTCATTTCAGCGATACCACCTGCGTTGTCGGCAATCGGACCGAAAGCATCGATTGCTAATTGCATCGCTGTAGTAGCCATCATAGCCGATGCAGCAATAGCCACACCGTAGAAACCTGCTAACGCGTACGCACCCCAGATTGCAGCCGCAAATAAGATTACAGAACCAAAAGTTGATTTCATACCAATCGCTAAACCAGCAATAATGTTGGTTGCAGCTCCTGTTGATGAATTTTGTACGATACTAAGTACCGGTTTTTTACCTAAAGCAGTATAGTACTCGGTGATGGCAGAAATGAAAAGACCTACACCTAAACCAACTAAAGTAGCATAGAATACGTGTCGTGATGGAATTTCTTTAATACCTTCTCCGAAGAAGTTCATTGAAATAGTTTCTGGCAACATCATATCGATAAGGAACCAACAAGCAACAACCGTTAAACCTAACGAAACGTAGTTTCCTAAGTTTAAAGCCGCTTGCACTTGTGCTTCTTTAGCGTCGTTGCTCTTAATACGAACAAAGAACGTTCCGATGATCGAAGCCAAGATACCAACACCCGCAATTACTAGAGGCAAGATAATTGGTCCGAGACCTTCGAAATTATCGGTAAATGGCGTACCCGATGCGTCGGTCATATCTTTAATGATGTAGTTACCCAATACCATAGAAGCTAAAACTGTAGCAACATACGAACCGAATAAATCGGCACCCATACCGGCTACGTCGCCTACGTTATCACCTACGTTATCGGCAATTGTTGCTGGGTTTCTCGGATCGTCTTCCGGAATTCCTGCTTCAACTTTACCTACTAGGTCGGCACCAACGTCGGCAGCTTTAGTATAAATACCTCCACCCACACGTGCAAAAAGTGCAATCGATTCCGCTCCAAGTGAAAAACCTGCAAGCGTTTCGAGTACTAATGTCATGTTATCGTAAAATGATTTTCCTTCAACGCCCATGAATTGGTTTAGGAATATCAAGAAGAAGATGCTCAAACCAAGAACAGCCAAACCAGCAACGCCAAGACCCATTACCGTACCTCCACCGAAGGAAACTTGTAAGGCTTGTGGCAAGCTTGTTTTAGCAGCTTGTGTAGTTCTTACGTTTGAGTTAGTAGCGATACGCATACCGATATTACCGGCTAAAGCAGAGAAAATTGCACCGAAAACGAAAGCAACAACAATCATCCAGTGTGAAGTTTCTACCAATTGCGACACTACAAAAAGTGCTACAGAGGCAATAACTACAAATACTGCCAATATTCTGTACTCGGCTTTGAGGAAAGCCATTGCACCTTCTTGAATACTTTTAGAAATTTCTTGCATTTTGGCGTCGCCAGCGTTTTGTTTGTTTACCCATAACGCTTTAACTCCCATAAATACGAGACCTAAAATTGCCATTACAAGCGGCAAGTAAATCATTAGTTTGTCCATTTTTAACATTTTAAAACGCGCAAAAGTAATAAATCGATGTTAAAGTAAGGCATGTTATTTGCATTATACGCCTTGCTCGAAACTAATCGATTGCTTATTAGAGTTTTACACGATTTTTTCGCGCACGATTTTTACGGCCCGGATAGCAGCGAAAAGCCTGCCTAAGTACGGTTGCTGCAAAAAGCGAAAAGTTTTTGCGACCAGCGGAAGCACAAAATCTTTGCGCACTTTTTGCCAACCGGACGCGAGGCAGCTTGCAGCGTATAGCCGGAATAGCCGCCAAAGCTGTCGAAAAAACTCTTAAAAATAGAATCCGAAGGCGCCTTTTATCGCGAAATTCGTGGAACCGGGCGCAATATAGCTGCCGCGCCACGCAAACTCGATGCGGAACACCTTGAAAATGTTTCCAATACCGGCGTTGTACTCCCAATAAAGGTCTTCGGGCGCTTGGTAAATGAGTCCGCTTGGCTCGTTGATGATGCGATTTTCTTGCGAAATAGTTCCGTAAACGCCTTTAATACCAACGGTTTCGCGCCAATTGAGTTTACGCATGAACGGAATTCTCGAGAAAATTCGTCCACCGAAATTGTGTTGCAACTGAAATGTTGCGTAGGTATCGGCCTGAAATTCGTAGAAATCCAAGCAGTTGAAGGTATTTTCGATGGTAAAATACGTTTGGTTACCGGGAACGATGCTCATTAATCCGAGCGGAACGTAGCCGTAGGTTTTTCCGAGTTCGGTGATTACGTCGAGGCGACCAATACCGCCAATATTCATAGGTTGTTTCGCGTATAATTGAATTCTTTGATACTCGAAATCGGAATTCATTACCCCTTTCAAACCCTGCGTGTAGTTAACAAAAACGCGGGTAAACGGACTATCGACAATGCTGCGTTCGACGCCATAACCCACGGTTTTGCGTCGCGGGGTATAATCCACTAAAACGTTGGCTTCCGACTGCGTGGTACGCTCTTTAATTTGTGTGCGATTGAGATCGGTGTAATACGCTAAACTGAACGTTTCGTTTGCAGAAACCAGCGTTCGGAAACTGTAACCGGCAGAAAACGTCAGGTTTTTGATTGGTTCGATTTCGAACGACAGGTTGGTTAGGTTAATGTTGGTTAGGTTGCCGTTGTTTCCGCTGACGAACAGTGCAGAGCTGGCAAAACTGCGGCCGAGTATGTCGTTCGTGGTTGTTAAACTGGCACCGATTTGCTCTATATCGCGTCGGTTTCCGCCTTGAATGATGAGTCGGCTTTTCGGATCGATCAGGTATTTACCCGACACGCCGTATTTGAATTTATTATCGCTGAAACCGTAGGCACCGTAGGCTTGTATGCGCCAGCGATCGTTTGGTCCGAAGTAGGTTCGACCGCCAAAACGGAGGCGAATTCCTTCGACCTCGTTGTAACCCAAGGTTGAGAAAATAGGTCCGAAATCGATGTTGCCTTTCTGAATATAACCACTTCCGAGAATGGCCACCAAATCGTACAGCTGTTTAAACTTTTTGTTGGTTTTAAGTGTGTCGAGCATTTTGTAAATGCCCTTTTCGTCTTTATTGAGTTCTTCGAATCGGTTTTCTTCCCAAAACTCGTCGGAACGATTATAGGCTTCTTCGTTGTAGTAGTTCACTTTTTCTTTGTAGAATTCGTCGGGCAATTCTTTATCGAAAACGTGATTTTGGTACATGGTTGTTCGCTTGCCATAAACACCTTTCGATTTTTCCTTTTTGTTGAGTGCGAAATCGGTGAGCATGTAATCGCGGGTGAGTAGGAATACCGAATCGTTTAGCACATCGAACTGTTGCTCGATGTAAATTTCCTTCACCCAGTTTATGTTGGCACTTTTAACCACCTGCATGTTAATGTCTTTGATGGCCCAGGTGGTGTCGTTCACCCAGAAATCGCCTTTAAAGGTGAGTTCGTTTTTTCGGCGTGGGTAATAAACAATGTTGTAGCACCATTTTTTATCGATAAAAGCACTGTCGGCCAGTACGTAATTGTAAACATCGATACCTGTTCGCGACAAGGGCGATGTAAATGCTTTATCGTAGAATTTCAGGTAATTTTCGTAGATGTCGTATTCGTTATATAGGTCTTTGATGAACGCAATAATTTGCTGATTGGTGGAGAAGCCGGAATTTTTATTGGCGATGAGTTCGTCTTTTACTTTTGATTTGGTATTGTCGCCATACACTTTTGAAATGGCTTCGTTGATAAAGATGGGCAGGTAGGTTTTTCCGGTGATTTTTGACGTATCGACGGAGTTGAAAATGAACTCCATCCCTTTAAAAATTCGGCTTTTCATGAATGAACTGTCGATGGTATTCATGTCGAATTCGACTTTTTCGTACTTATCCATCTGGTATTGTTTGAACATACGCAGCCCGTTTTTGCGTTTTCGTGCCCAGATTTTACGGAGGATATCGATTGCCGGGTTGTTTTTCTTGGACGTTTTTCCGGCATAGAGTTTTACTTCTTGAAGTTCTTCGACGGATTTGAGCACGATGTTCATGTCGTAATTTACGGCTTTATCGAGTTGAATTTCGACGGTTTCGTAGCCGTAGAACGAGATTTGAAGGACTTTTCGGCTTTCGTTCGATTCGAGGTAGAACCGACCATCGTCGTTGGTGATCACACCTTCGGAGGTTCCTGGAAATCCGACGGTAGCGTAGGCAACGGGTTTATTTTTTTGATCGACAACGATCCCGCTAACTTTAGTTTGCGCGAGTAGTGTATTTAGGGAAAGGAGTGTAAAGAGGGCAAGGAGAACTTTGTTCATGGTAGAGAGATAACAACTAACGGGCGCCAAAGATAGCTAATTTGGTATTTGAGTGATGTTAAGGAATGAGGAGGTTGCGGATGAATGATTTGGTGTTTGGTGCTACAAATGATGTGTATTTAAAACTGCGATTTGTTTTGATTATTGTTGGAGATTTTGAGATTGAAAGATTGAAAGATTGAAAGATTGGGAGATTGGGAGATTGGGAGATTGGCCTTCGACAGGCTCAGGCACCAACCTTCGACAGGCTCAGGCACCTTTGGAGCACAATGTTTCACTAAGTATTCCACAATGGGTAGAACGCCGCAATAGCCGAACTCAGGCAATAGTTTTAAGCGCACAGAAAACGCCGAAGCTCACAGAATTTTGTGGAATGTTTGGCTGGTGAAGAAAACACAGAACGTATCAAACCGTTTGAAAAATTGTACCAGCCTTCGACGCACTGTTTTCGACAGGCTCAGGCACCAACCTTCGACAAGCTCAGGCACCTTTGGAGCACAATCTTTCACGAAGTATTCCACAATGGGCACAACGTCGCAATAGCCGAACTCAGGCAATAGTTTTAAGCGCACAGAAAACGCCGAAGCTCACAGAATTTTGTGGAATGTTTGGCTGATGAAGAACAC
>NZ_JBMLTK010000110.1:0-21742 GCF_049240005.1 Flavobacterium sp.
ACTTTTACGTAGGCTCCTACTCTATTGGCGATCGTACGCGGGCATTTCTTAAAGTGCAAGACGGTTGCGATTACAAATGTACGTATTGCACGATTCCGTTGGCGCGAGGAATATCGCGTTCTGATGCCTTGGAAAACGTATTGAAAAATGCCGCTGAAATTGCCGCACAAGACATCAAAGAAATTGTGTTAACCGGCGTAAATATTGGGGATTACGGCAAAGGAGAATTCGGAAATAAAAAGCACGAACACACCTTTTTAGAATTAGTGCAAGCTTTAGATGAGGTTACGGGAATTGAGCGTTTGAGAATCTCGTCGATTGAACCAAACTTACTCAAAAACGAAACCATTCAGTTTGTCGCGCAAAGCAAGACTTTTGTACCGCATTTCCATATTCCGCTACAATCGGGCAGCAACGACATTTTGAAAAAAATGAAACGCAGATACTTGCGCGAACTTTACCAAGACCGCGTTACAGCGATTCGCGAGGTGATGCCGCATGCTTGTATTGGTGTGGATGTTATTGTTGGATTTCCGGGTGAAACCGATGCCCACTTTTTGGAAACCTACCAGTTTTTGAGCGACTTGGACATTTCGTACCTACACGTTTTTACGTACTCGGAACGCGACAACACAGAAGCCACCGCAATGAGCGATGTGGTTGATACTGCCGTACGTGCTAAGCGAAGTAAAATGTTGCGCGGGCTGTCAGTTAAAAAGCGTCGCGCGTTCTACGAATCGCAATTAGGCACCAAGCGCACTGTTTTGTGGGAAACCGAGAATCGTTCGGGTTACATGCACGGATTTACGGAAAACTACGTGAAGGTAAAAAAGCCTTGGAATCCGGAGTTTGCCAATGTCTTGGAAGCGGTGATTTTAACGAAAATCGACGACGACGGCTTGGTTCGTGTAGCGCCTCAGGCGGAGTAATCGATTTTTTTAATCTCAAAAAAATAACTCATAATTTAAAAGGTTAAGCTAATTTTTCATGAAAAAAATAGCTTCTCTTTACTTTTCTTAAAATTTTAAACTAGCAATTAAGATGAAATTTGAACTGGAAAGGCTATCTAATGGAGCGACTTACGACGAAATAAAAAACGAAGTAATTCGTGCTGCAAATCTTATTTCTGATGCCGTAATTTCAAAAAAGAAATTTGATTCTTTATCGAAAATTTCATCAAGCACGTTGACAAAAAAGTTCGGTTCTTGGGAACAAGTATTGATTGAATTTGGTCTAGAAAATCGATACAGCGGAAGAACCGTATCAATAAAAATGAAAAATCAAGTTGCTAAAAAGTTACTTGATTCAGAGTTAATAAGTGAACTAAAGAAGATAGCAAAAAAACTAGATAAAGATGAGCTATCGCAAACAGATTTCAATAAAAATTCTGGTTTAAGTGCATCTTCTATATGCAGACGTTTCGGAAGTTGGAAAGAGGCATTAAAAATGGCGGGGCTACAAGAAGTGAAAATGGCTAAACGCTACACGCTGGAAGATTACTTCGAAAATTTACTTCTAGTTTGGACTCATTACGGCAGGCAACCTTATTATCGGGAAATGGACTCTCCACCATCAGGTATTTCCGTTGGAGCATATGAGAAAAGATGGGGTAAGTGGAGTTCTGCTTTAAAGGCATTTATCGATTTTATGGATAATGATAATTCAACATTTAAAAAAGAGTTAAATTATGAACATAAAATAGTGACAAAAACAGAAAGAATAAAACAAATAAATAGAAGAGACATTCCTCTTGGATTACGCTACAAAGTATTATCACGAGACAGATTTAGATGTGTTAAATGTGGAAGTAGTCCTGCTTTAGATTTAGCATGTAAGTTACACTTAGACCACATAATTCCATTCTCGAAAGGCGGATTAACAACTCTTGAAAATCTTCAAACAACATGCAGTAGTTGTAACCTAGGAAAAGGTAATAGGTACGTTGACTAAAACTACTTTTAAATAATTATTTTTTCTTCATTTTTTTGGCAACAAGCTAGTTTATTTCAACTCTTTCAATTGGTATGTTCCAATCAACACTAAAATCATTGCTTCATTAAGTCTTATTATTTTCAAAACATAATCATCCTTCAATAACTTCAAACTAACGAAAATCGGTTTACATAAAATTTTATTTACAATTTGTTGCCTAAATAGGTAACTTTGTACTTTTCGCCATACAGAATGAATCGGAATATATTTTACTTTCGAGCTTACTATCTCGAATTTTTCACTGCACAAACAGCTGAAGTACAGAGAAAATTTAACTACCCACTGCAACTAATTGCAACAATAGATATGGTGCCAGAGAAGTATTTTAAACACATTTCTGGTACTAAGGGAATTTATGAGATTAGAGTTGAAGTACAGTCAAACATCTATAGAGTTTTTAGTTTTTTTGATGAGGGAAATTTGATCATTCTAGTTAATGGCTTCCAGAAGAAGACTTTAAAAACTCTAAGAAAGGAGATAGAATTAGCTTTACGACTAAGAAAAGAATACTATGAGGAATTTAAAAAGTAACCGAAAACTATGAATACTGCCGCTACAAATCAGCTTACTTCATTTTCTGCCCATTTGGATTTACAGTACGGAAAAAAAGGTACTGCAGAGCGAGATCTTTATGAAGCCGAATTCGAAGCTTTTAAACTCGGTGTGATGCTCCAAGAATTGCGTAAAGAACAAGGTTTGACGCAAGAACAGCTGGCCGAAAAATGCGGAACAACCAAAAACTATATTTCGCGTATTGAAAACGATGCGAGCGACATTCGGCTTTCAACGTTGTTGCGAATCATCCGAGATGGTTTAGGAGGACAATTGAAAATTACGGTCGATTTTTAACCGAAACAATTAGATAATTATTTATTTGCGGATTTAATTTTTTGGCAGCTAATCCCGCCATTTGCTTCAAGTACGCAATAAAACCAAGTATTTTGTGTGTTCAGCACGTGGCTTCCGCTGGTCGCCACAGCTTCCAGCAAAATAGCTTGGCTTTATTTTGCGCGCTTTTCGCGGCTGTCGGGGCTGGGAAAAACGTTTCCAAATAAACGTGAGTGAAAAAGGGTATCAATACCGATCAAAAAATCGCAATTTCGTAACACGAAAAACGCTGGTTCCGTATTGTTCTACGATTTCATATTTGTGTCGGCCCGATTGTGTAAATCCAATAATTTGCAAGGCAGCAAACTCGATATACCTGCCGCTACCTTCAATCATAAACCGATTGCCGTCTTTTCGGTACGCTGCATTCGCTAAAACAAACTCGGATAAATTCCAAGTTCCGTCGGTAGTTGTCACATCGGGAAAAGCCGTATAAATACTTTCGGTAACCTCGAGCTTTACGCCGTAGTACGTGTCGATACCGCTAAAAAAGGCAATAATTTTATTTCGTAACAATTCGTCGTTCATAAGCTACACACAAGATACTTTTATGCGGTATCAATGTTAAAAGTAACGAAAACTCGAGTACAAGATTATTGGGCAGGAGATAATTTAACGTTAGTTGAACTAATTATATCTGAGATATAATAGTATTTAAGCTAGTCGCTAAATTCTCAACCAATCATCTATTTAAGTTTGCGATTGCGTAGAAACGCGATTTTGCAAGAATTTTCGCTAATGGCAAATCTAAGTTACCGGGCTTTTGCAGTTATAAATGCTCTCAGTTGCTTTCAGCTTTTGTATAAAAAGAACTTTGTAAGATCTAAAACCGACAAGAGGTAATAAAAAAAGGTCGCCTTTTGGGCGACCTTGCGATTGAGCCGATAGAGGGACTCGAACCCACGACCTGCTGATTACAAATCAGCTGCTCTAGCCAGCTGAGCTACACCGGCATCTCAATACGGGTGCAAATATAGGGGCGGATTTGATATTTGCAAAAAAATTTTGAGATTTTTTTTCAGAAAAAACTACGCCAAAGCGTTGATTTTAGTAATCAATTGATTTGCAGTTTGTTCTAATTCGGCATTAATTTGTTTGAAATGCGCTTTTTTATTTTCCACATTCTTTGCATTCACTTTTGCGATCAAATGGTCGAAAGCAGCAAGTGCTTCTTCGATAATTGCATTTGATTCTACAGTTGGTTTTCCTGCAGTAGCGATCTCATTTAAATACACTGCCTCAATGATATCTCCCAATACAAAATTGATATCCTTCTTTAAATTTCTAACGTTTGCCATAATAATTTCAGCTAATTTGGCGGCAAAGGTACACTTTTATTGTTCAGAATCAGCTTCCAACAAAAACCTCTAAAAATGTGCCCGCTCCTTTAAAGATAATTTGGTCGTTGATTGCAGCAGGAATTAAGAAAGTTTGACCCGCTGAAACACCAATAACACGATCGTTAAAATAAACGTCGATCGCACCACTAACAAGCATAAACGCTGTAAAAACGCCTCGTTTTTCAACGATGTAGTTTGCACCCGTTCTTAAATGAACCTCGTACGTATTAAAATACGGACACTCCACGAGAATATTTGCTGCTTTTGCACTCTTGCCGACTTTCGGGTTGTTGGCATTAAAATTTATCGCATCGAGCGATTCTTCGATGTGCAACTGCCGTTTTTTACCGTCTTGATCGATGCGATCGAAATCATAAATTCGATACGTAATATCAGATGTTTGCTGTATTTCGGCAATGACTATTCCTGCACCAATCGCGTGAACAGTTCCCGTTTCCAGAAAAAAGGTGTCGCCTTGTTGCACTTCGTGGTGACGCATCAATTGTGTGACGGTACTGGAATCTAGCGCTGATTTGAATTCGTTTATTGAAGTATTTTTTTCGAATCCGGCTATTAGCTCCGATCCGCTATCGGCTTGCACTACATACCACATTTCGGTTTTCCCGAAGCTGTTATGGCGCTGCTGGGCTAATTCATCGTTAGGATGTACTTGAATGGAAAGCTGTTCGCGAGCATCTAGTAGCTTAAAAAGCAACGGAAGTTGGTTGCCGTATTTTTCTACGACGGATTCTCCGAGGATCTCAACCCCAAAATGTTCCAGCAATTCGTTGATGTTTTTTCCCGAATAAACGCCATTGGAAACAACACTGGGCGCTTCTTTTAAACCGCTAAGTTCCCAACTTTCACCGGTTCTGTTGTCTGGAATTGCTTTATTGAAAAGCGTTTTTAATTTTTCTCCTCCCCAAATACGGTATTGAAATATCGGATGAAAAAAAAGTGGATAGGATTGGAAATTACCTTCCGTCATAACTTACAAAATTTCGTGGTGTTTCATAAAGTGTGATATTCAAATCGAGGTGCTCGGGCAGCTTTGGTTTTACCTTATGATAAATCACGTAAGCAATATGCTCGGCCGTTGGATTCAAATTTGCGAACTCTTCGCAGTCCAAATTTAGGTTTTTATGATCAAACTTTTGTTCCACCTCTGCCTTGATGATATCTGCTAGAATCTTAACATCGATCACATAGCCTGTTTCGGGATCTACTTCACCGGTAACAGCTGCAATAAGCTCGTAATTATGACCGTGATAGTTCGGATTATTGCACTTTCCAAAAACTTCCTGATTTTTCTCGAACGTCCAATCTTTTCTGTATAAACGGTGCGCGGCGTTGAAATGTGCGTGTCGGCTTACGGTAACTCTCATGAATTTGTGATGTTATGTGTTTCGAAGTAGTGATAAAATTCGTTGAAAATTATTTTAAACCAAGCTGTATATAGCTCGGGTTGTGCTTGCATATCGGTTTTGATGGCTTCAATAGACATCCATTTCCAATCGGCTACTTCATCGGGATTAATTTCTGGTGCCTCTTCGTAAAAGCCAATTAAAACATGATCGAGTTCGTGCTCGGTTAGTCCGTTATCGAATGGCGCTTTGTAAATAAAATGAAAGACATCGGTTAGTGGCGTTTCAAAGCCCATTTCTTCCCGCAGCCTGCGAGTTCCGGCCTGAATATTGGTTTCGCCTTCACGCTGATGACTGCAGCAAGTATTTGTCCAAAGTAAAGGCGAATGGTATTTGTGTGCCGCTCGTTGTTGCAACATTACTTCCTTCTTAGCATTCAGCACAAAAACAGAAAATGCCCTATGTAAAACGGCTTTTTCGTGGGCTTCAAGCTTTGGCATTAAGCCAATTTGTACGTCGTTTTCATCTACTAAAATAACTAACTCTTCTGGCATCGACTAGAATTCTAAGATTGATTTGTAAAATAATTTAACTTTTCACAAAGATACCAATACCGCATTGTTCAAAACTCTTTATTTAGGCTTTTCACAACATTTGTTTTTTGAAATTCACCCGTACCCAAATGAACAGCACAACCGATTACTAAAAAACAAACCTGAAAAAACTGTGCGAGACTTAAATCAATGATGTAATGCGATCGCTCGGGCACATTTTTCCCCATCAATAGCTGCAGAAATTATTCCACCTGCAAAACCCGCACCTTCTCCGCAAGGATACAAGCCTGAAATTTCGGGATGCTGCAGCGTTTCGGCGTCTCTTGGAATTCGCACCGGGCTTGAAGTTCGCGATTCTGGTGCATGCAAAATGGCTTCATTGGTCAGATAACCGCGCATACTTTTTCCGAATTCAATAAATCCGGCACGCAGCGTTTCTGTTATAAATTTTGGAAAAACTTCGCCTAATTCGACTGAAGTTGTTCCGGGAACGTAGGAGGTTTTTGGAATGTCGGCAGATACTTTACCCTGGGTAAAATCGGCCATACGCTGTGCTGGTACGCGCTGCGTTTCGCCCGCCAATTTCCATGCTTGTTGTTCAATTTGTTTTTGAAACTCTAATCCGGCCAAGGCTCCAAATTTGGCAAAAGGTTTGAAATCTTCCAATCCCAGCTCTACAACAATACCACTGTTCGACGTAGCTTGATCGCGTTTCGAAGGCGACCAACCGTTGGTAACCACTTCGCCGGGAGCCGTTGCACAAGGCGCAATAACGCCGCCCGGACACATACAAAACGAGTACATTCCGCGGCCGTTTATCTGTTTTACGATACTGTAAGGAGCAGGTGGTAACAGCGGCCCACGATCGTCGCAGGAATACTGAATCTGATCAATTAAACGTTGCTGATGCTCGATTCGAACACCTAAAGCAAAAGGTTTCGCCTCAATCAAAATCTTCTTTCGATGAAGAAGCTCGAAGATATCTCGGGCTGAATGTCCAGTTGCTAAAACAACAGATTCAGTTTCAATTCGCTGATTATCATTTACTTCCACTCCCCTAACCCGATTATTTTCTACAATCAAATCGGTAAGTTTCGTTTCAAAAAGCACTGTTCCGCCGTGAGCGATAATACATTCGCGAATATCCTTAATAATCTGTGGAAGCTTGTTGGTTCCGATATGCGGATGTGCTTCAACCAATATTTCGGGTGTAGCACCAAATGCAACAAGCAGGTTGAGAATACGATCGATGTCGCCACGTTTCTTGGAGCGGGTGTACAATTTCCCGTCGGAATACGTTCCTGCACCACCTTCGCCAAAACAGTAATTCGACTCTGCGTTTACCAGATGATCGCGATTTATAGCTTTTAGATCTCGACGACGCGCCTGCACATCTTTACCTCTTTCAATAACTATAGGCTTTAAACCCAATTCTATTAATTGTAAAGCGGCGAACAATCCGGCTGGACCAGCACCTACAACTACAACCGGTTTCGAATTAGCTACATTTTTATAATCGGGTAAAGTAATTAGGCGCTCGAAAGGTGCCTCACCAACGAATCGGATATCGAGTTTTAAATTGATTTTTATCTGCTTCTGTCGCGCATCAATAGAGCGTTTTAAAACAGCGCACGACTGTATTTGGCTTGCTGGTAGTTGCAACAATCGAGCAGTATGACTTTTTATCAATTCTGGATTTGCGGCAATTTCAGGTGTTACTTGTACGAGCAGTTCTTTCGGCATGGCGCAAAGGTAAAAAGATGTGCAGAATTGCGCACTAGAATTTAAATACGGCGCTTTGTTTAAAAATCAACTGATCAGTGGGAATTTTAATTCGTTACTACTTTGGAAATCTTGGGGTTATTTAGGATAGAATCTCTAAAAGCGAATCGTTTATTGGTTTCAAGAGGTACTTTACGATTTCGTTTTCAAACTTCCCAGCTTTTTCTAGATCGCTGTGATCGTTAGATGAAGTCACTACATACACATCAATTGCGAAATCATGTTGGCTTTTTAAATTTCGAAACTCTTCTAGAAATTGCCAACCATCCATAATGGGCATGTTTAAATCTAAGAGTATTGTCTTGGGAATTTCACTTCCTGCTTTTAATTGTGTTTTAAGATATTGTATTGCTTCTAAGCCGTTCTCAAAGAACTCGGGTTCTACATTTAAGTTATTTTTCTTAAAAAACGTTTTTAGTATAAAGTGATAAATCTTGTCGTCGTCGACGATATAGATTTTTTTCGCATTACTCATTGAAATAAATTTTAAACTCCGTCCCTACATTAACTTCACTGTTCACTTTAACCGTTCCTCCCATGGCTTCAATCTGATTTTTAGACATAAACAGTCCCAAACCACGCGAATTAGGATGCTTATGGAAGGTTTTGTACATTCCAAAGATACTGTTCTGATGCAATTTTAAATCGATTCCTAAGCCATTATCTTTAATCGAAAGAACGCTTTTTCCATCTTCATAACTTAGTTCGTATCTAATCAAAGGCTTGCGATTTGGGTGTGAATATTTGACTGCATTGGTGGAGAAATTCAGCAAAATACTCTCTAAATAAGCCGGATTATACAGTACTGTGAAGTCGCATGGAATATCTACAACACATTCAACTTCGTGTTTAGCAAACTCTTCGCTGAGTAAGGCAATCATTTTATGTACATACTCTGCCAGATTTAGATGGCGTCTGATCGGCTTTAAGTCGGAATGGATATCGACCAAAGCTTTCAGATTATCGATTGTTTGGGAAAGCTCGCGCGAATTTGACCGCAAAAACATCAAACTTTGGTTGCGAATTTCTTCATCGGTTTCTTCGTCATACAAATCGAGTAGCATTTCAAAATTACCGGCGTAACTGCGCAAATTGTGAGAAACGATGTGTGCAAAATTCAGCAATCGTTTATTTTGTTCGCTGAGTATTTCTAAAGTTTTCTTAAGCTCTTCTTCTTGCTTGATGCGAAAACTGAAATCGGTGTGCGTTCCAATTACGCGTTTTGGTTTTCCACCGGAATCGCGAAATACGATTTTCCCGCGACTTAAAATCCATTTATAATGCTCGTTGAAGTCCATAATACGCTGTAAATTCTCATAATACGGCGTAGCTCCCTCGAAATGTTTGTCGATGTCGTTTTGATACGTTTCGCGATCGTCGGGATGCAGTCGGCTATCCCAAAAAGTTCGTTGTAATACCACGTCTTTTTCTTCGAATCCGAGCATTTTCATGGATTGTGAAGAAAAGAAAACTGTGTCTGAAAGTACATCCCAATCCCAAATTCCTTCCGACGAAGCTTCCAAAGCAAATTGATAGCGTTCTTCTGAAATTTTCAACTTTAAAGCTTGAATGCGTTGCGTGGTGTTATCGTTTACACGTCCGTAAAATTGATAGCAATCGTTCGCATCGCGTTCTACCGTAGCACGAATGCGAAAATACCTAAGACCTTTGATGGGCAAACGACTGCGAAACTCGAAATTCCAGGGCTGTAAGGTTTTTTTGGACTCAGCTAGGGAGTCGAAAAAGCCGGGCAAATCTTCGTCTATAATCTTTAAACCAAGAAGTTCGTTTACATACAAATCTTCTTCATCCTTAGTGAGTTCAAAATGTTCGTAAACGGCGTCGCTGAGAAATGGAAAAGTTATACGACCGTCGGGATGAGCAGTCATCTGAAAAATCAAATCCGGAATTTGCGACAATAGCTTACTTAAAAAAGCTTCGCGCTGATCGCGGAACATTTCTTCGGATTGCCGAAATTCAGACATTTATGGTATATCGTTTACTTATTCGCACAAATAAACAAAAAAAGTTTACGATGATACAGCTATATACTTAATTTTATAAAAATATGCTGCTAATTTGATTTAAACTTGAGTTTAGTTTTTTCAGAAAAATCATTTTTTTACGCGCTCCAGTAAACCCGCACGTTGAAGAGCTAATAAAGCTTCATTCTCGGTTAACTCACCTTCTTTTTTTAGAATATGAAGATCGAATTTTTCAAATTCACCCACTTTAATTCGGAGTTTATCTTTGAGTGGCTCGCCCTTAAGAATTAATCCAACAGTACGGTCTATTCTACCGTTCTTTACTTTAACTTGATTCCACGAAACGTAGTACAAGTTTTTTCTGAAATCAAAAAAACTGCAGGGTGATGCAGTAATGGTAACTCCGCTTGCCAAAACTATCTTTTTTTGTCCGTAAGCAGACTCGTTCTTTCCTTCCAAAATAAAAACTACAGTCGAAAGAATTAAAACAAAGAAAACAGCGGTTAATGCTATTCCAACACAGCTTTTAGATATTCGTGTCATGTTTTTTCACAAGATAATAGCAAACTTAAGGAAAGTTACTGCAAAACAGAGTATAAATTTACTTTCTCGGATGAAAAGCTTCGATTGTTTTTTTAAGATGACTTCGATCGACGTGTACGTAAATTTCGGTGGTGGTAATAGATTCGTGTCCGAGCATCAATTGAATAGCGCGCAAATCGGCACCATTTTCAAGTAAATGCGTGGCAAAGGAGTGGCGAAGTGTGTGCGGACTTATCACTTTTTTTATACCTGCGCGGTCGGCGGCTTGTCTGATGATCGTGAAAATCATGGCGCGTGTTAGTCGTTTACCTCGACGATTCAAGAACAATATATCTTCATCTCCTTTCGTTGGATTCATCTGTTTTCGAATCGTTTCTATGTAAATGCGAATAAACTTGTAGGTAGCGTCGGCTAAAGGAATATATCGCTGTTTATCGCCCTTGCCAACAACACGTATAAAACCTTCTTGCGGAAACAAATCGGACAGTCGTAGCGTAACCGCTTCGCTAACACGCAAGCCGCAACCGTACAGCGTTTCGAGTATGGCAACATTTCGTTGGCCTTCGGCAGTACTTCGATCGATAGCGTTCACCAGATTATTAACATCGGTTAGCGATAAAGTTTCGGGCAGTTTCCGTCCCAATTTCGGCGCTTCGATGAGTTGCATCGGCGAATCTTTTCGGTATTCTTCAAAAACAAGAAAGTTAAAGAAGTTTTTCAAGGCTGAAATCAACCGCGCCTGACTACGGGCATTAATTTGTGGCGCCATGTGGTAAAGAAAGGCCTCTAAATCGGCAGCTTCGATTGCTACTGGCGAAATATTCATGTTGTTGTGTTCCAGATAGCGCGTCAGTTTTTCGAGATCGAAACGATAATTTACGAGCGTGTTGGCGCTAAGCCCGCGTTCAATCCGTAGATAATCGGTGTACGATTTTATGTAGGAAGCCCAATTAACCATGCAGCGAAGCTAGTAAATCGTTCGGAAATTGTACAATTCTTTTCGTAAATGACATAAAGCGGCAGCTCAGTACTGCCGATACCTTTGTCGGGTAATCTTAAAATTGCAATTATGAAAAGTTTAAAAATCTTAGGAACATTGGTATTCGCCGTGTTTGTGCAGTCGGCAGTTGCACAAGACAGTACTACTCCGAGCTCGTCGTTTAATTTTGGTGTAAAAGGCGGATTAAATTACGCAACCGTAACGGGAGACGATTTCGACTCACCTGATGCTCGAACCAGTTTTCACGTAGGTGCACTCGCGGAGTTTCCAATCACAAGTCGTTTTGCCTTGCAGGTTGAAGCCGTGTATTCAAGCCAAGGATTTGAATCTGAGTTTAGCGGTTTTGGTGGTGGGGCAAACGACAAAATTGAGTATCAGCTAGACTATATCAATGTGCCGGTATTGGCAAAGATATATCTGTTAAAAGGCTTGTCTATTGAAGCGGGACCGCAATTTGGCTTTAAAGCGAATGAAGAAATTGACACCGATCCGAACAACAACCCAGGGGATTTTGAAATTGATGAAGCGGCCGATTACGACTTTTCTGTTGTAGGTGGCTTAACCTTCAAATCGGATGCAGGTTTTTTCCTTTACGGAAGATATAATTACGGATTAACAGATATTATAGAAGATGTTGATGTTAAAAACTCGGTGCTTCAAGTGGGCGTAGGTTTCCAATTTTAGAAAAGAACGATTTTGGGGAAACGATTGCTGCGTTAAGGATTGCAGCGGAAATAAAGTGCCGTACTTATTGGAAAATGCCGGAAGTTTTACCGGCGACAGCGAAAGCCGGTAAAGCGACAGGCATTTGCAAAAAGTACAAACGATATTGCAGCGAAAAGCCTGCTCGAACGCCCAAAAAAGGCAAAAAAAAAGACGATCAAACGATCGTCTTTTCTTTTAAGATAAGATTCGATTAGAATCTGTAGTTTAATCCAAAAGTTAGGTTTGTAGAATCTAAACCAAGTTGGAATGTGTCGGTTGACTCCGCTCCATCTGCATCTGGTTTGATAGTAGAGTAACCTAATACACCTACCGTAGCTTCAATTGAGAAGTTTTTAGCAACAAAATAGTTGATACCAGGTGCAATTCCGATATTGAAACCATTCGACTTCAAATCAGCAATTTCGATGCTGTTGTAACCTGCAGCTGCCTCTACAAAGAAAGAGAAGTTTGCAGCTGGAGTTGTGTAGTAGCGACCAAAACCACTGAAAGTAAGAATGTTGGTGTCGATATCTGCTCCTGTTGTCTCATCTGTAATAGTAGACGTACCGTAACCAACGCGAGCACCCACAGCGATGTTCTCACTTACGAAATAACCCAAAGCAGGAGCTACAAATAATTCATCGTTTTTCAGATCTCCAGTTTTTTCTGTAGAGTAACCCAAAGACCCTGTTACGAATAAATCTCCTTTAGCAAAACCAGCTTCATCTTGTGCATTTGCAAATGATACTGCGGCAAGCGCAATAACGCTAAAAATAATTTTTTTCATTTTTGTTTAGTTTTTTTAGTTAGTCAAAGGTATGTGCATAGAAAGTATGTTTTAAAATTAATTTAGCAACAGTTATCAACAAGGTTATTAACAATTGAAATTAGTTAATTTTTAACAATGTTATCAAGTGTATTTGGGTAGTTTTGATTATAACTTAAACAAAATGTATTATGAAAAAACTTTGCATTATCGGTTTGTTAGCGTTTTCTAGCTTTATTCAGGCTCAGACTCTAGATTTTGGTGTTAAAGGAGGGGCAAATTTTTCTAATGTAAATGGGGATAATATAGAATCGAGTATTCGTACTTCCTTTTATGTAGGAGCTTTTGCAGAGGTGAGTTTATTTGAGAACCTCAGCATTCAGCCCGAAGTTTTATATTCGTCGCAAGGTGCTTCTGTAGATAGCGGTGACGACTTTAATTTGGATTACATCAATGTACCCATTTTAGCCAAATTTTATTTGACCTCAAAAACCTTTAGTATAGAAGTTGGGCCTCAATTCGGACTTCTTGTAAACGACAATGTTGAAAATCAATTTGAAACCGAGACTTTTGATTTTTCAGCGATTGCTGGTTTAGGATACAACATTACAGATAACATTTCGGCTCATGCCCGCTATGTATTTGGATTAACTGAGGCGTCAAAAACAGCTGAAATTACAAACACCACAATCCAAGTAGGTCTTGGGTATAAGTTTTAAATCGAAAAATCGCGTAACATTTATTAAAAACCCGTGACTAACGGGTTTTTTTATGCATTTTTGGAATTCGAAAACACTCCCCAATGATATACATTATTAACGGTCCCAATTTAAATCTGCTTGGAACTCGAGAACCTGAGATTTACGGTTCAGAACGTTTCGAGCTGTTTTTGGAGAAGTTGCAGCAGCAGTTTCCGGAAACAAAACTTGAATATCGCCAATCGAATATAGAAGGCGAATTGGTTAATTTCATTCAAGAAGCCGGGAAAAAAGCGACGGCTATAGTGATCAATGCTGCCGCCTATTCCCACACTTCTGTCGCAATAGCCGATGCCATAAAAGCTGTAGCACTGCCCGCAATTGAAGTACACATATCTAATATTTATTCTCGAGAATCGTTCCGACACCATTCGTATTTGAGTGCTGTTTGTATCGCCGTTATTTCTGGCTGCGGACTCGACGGCTATCGTTTAGCAATTGACCATCTTTCAAAAACACAACAATAATCATCAAAATCATGAAAAAACAAATCGCTCTATTACTTCTTCTGTTCTGTTCGTTTAGCTTCGCACAGATTAAAGGTACTATAACCGAAAAATCGGGCGCTCCGCTACCAGGCGTGAGTGTTCTGCTGGAGGGTACCTATAACGGAACTTCTGCAAATGAACAGGGAAACTACTTTCTTCAAATCAGCAAACCAGGCACATACACTATTGTTTACCAATTACTTGGCTATAAAACACTAAAGAAAACTGTTCAAGTTTCTGACCAAGTTATCATCCAGAATGTCGTTATGGTTGAAGAGGAGCTGAACTTAGAAGAAGTTGTGATTAATGCTAAAGAAAATCCGGCGGATAAAATGATACGCGAGGCCATAAAAGCACGTAAAAGCAATTCGGAACGAACCGCAAAGTTTACAGCAGATTTTTACTCTCGTGGTATGTTCAAAATTAAAGATTTACCTAAAAAAATATTTGGGCAAGAAGTTGGAGATCTCGACGGTATGGTCGATTCTACCGGCAGCGGAATCATTTATCTCAGCGAAACAGTTTCTAAAATCGCATTTCAGAAGCCCGACCAACTGAAAGAAACCATCATTGCCTCAAAAGTAAGCGGCAACGATAACGGCTACAGCTACAACACGGCTCGAAGTACATCGTACGATTTCTACGACAATACCATTCGTTTCGGAACTGCAATGATCTCGCCAATTAGCAGCGAAGCGTTTAGCTACTACAAATACAAAATCGTTGGTAGTTTTCAAGATGAATCCAAACAGATGATTTACAAAATTCAAGTTAGCAGTAAGCGAGACAGCGAACCAACATTCGACGGTTTTATTTATATTGTTGACGATTCATACGCTATTTACGCTGTTGACCTGACCACAAAAGGCTACCGCATGCGCCAAGAGTTTATCGATAACCTTACAATAAAGCAACAATTCTCATTTAGTCAGGCCAATAATTTGTGGAGTAAAAACGTCCAATCGTTAGAATTCCAAGCAGGCGCCTTTGGAATTAAGTTCAATGGAAAATTTAGCTACGTTTATTCTAATTACGAATTTGAACTCCCAAATGACCGCAAATTATTTGGTAGAGAAATGGTTGTGGTAGAAAAAGAATCGAATAAAAAAGACGATGCGTACTGGAATCAGTTTCGACCCATCCCGCTTACCAATGAAGAAATGACGGATTACAAGAAAAAAGACAGTATTTCGACCGTCCGAAATTCGAAAACCTATCTTGACTCAGTCGACCGTAAACGCAACAAATTCAAACCATTCGATATCTTAATGGGTTATACTTACAGAAACTCTTACAAAAAGTATAGATTTAGTTACGACGGCGTTGTATCTCCATTTAGCTACGGTTTCAACACCGTTCAAGGATATACCGTTAACAGCGGATTTGGGTTTGTAAAAGAACCAGAAAACGATGAATCGGGTCGATACATGTCTTTAAAACTTAACCTGAATTATGGTTTCGCAGAAGATCGACTGCGTTATACGTTGCGCTATTCACAGTTTTTCAACCGAATTAACTACGATGCCTTGTTTATTGAAGCAGGCGTTGTTACCGAGCAGTTTAATAGCGCGCAACCCATCACGCCATTGGTAAACATGGTGGCCACTTTGTTCTTTAAAAACAACTTTATGAAACTCTACAACAGAGAGTTTGTTTCAGCATCATTTGGCCGATACCTAGCACCAGGCTTTTATGCTTCACTCAGATCAGAGTGGTCGCAAAGACGTGCGCTTCAAAACAATACAGATTACACGCTGATTAAAAATGACGATGCCTATCTTTCGAACAATCCGTTAAATCCAACAGATGATGCCCTTGCATTCGAACGACACAGCTTAGCGAAAGTCTCGCTGGGCATGAGCTATAACTTCGGTGTGAAATATATAACACGTCCTGATAGCCGACTTCAAATCCGCGATTCCGATTATCCAACCCTTTTCTTCAATTATCTACACGCATTTGCAGGCAGCGATTCCAACTTTAATTATTCGCAAGTTTCTGGTCGTATTTTTTACGATCTTAATCTGGAAAACAAAGGAAATTTCGCAGTGAACCTCAAAGGCGGGAAGTTGTTTAATGCTGAAAATATCTCGTTTATCGATTACCAACATTTTAACGGCAATCAAACAAATGTCAATGGCGGTGGACGCTACCTGAACGTTTTCAATTTATTACCGTATTATGATGCAAGTACAAACAACAGTTACGCAGAATTTCACGCCGAATACAACGATGCAGGTTACTTCATCAATAAAATACCCTTGTTGAATTTACTCAAGACTAACTTAATCCTCGGAGCGCACCAATTAGCCGTTCCGGACCGCAAACCGTATCAAGAATTTTCAATCGGTCTAGATAAACTTGGATTTGGGAAGTTTCGCCAACTACGTCTCGATTATGTACGCTCATACCAAGGCGGATTTGTCGGCGACGGCATCATATTCGGATTAAAATTTTTAGATTTCGTAGATTAAAAAAATGTGGCTATGAAAAATGTATTCTTCCTATTTGCGTTTTTTATAGCCACTACTCTATTTGGTCAAAACGCGCTGCTTAAGAACGAATTACATGCAGCGTATGATTTCGAAACAACCGAAGCTTACGCGGAAGCAAAAAAAGCGGATGACTTCTTTCGAAAGCATCCGCTTTTATTTTTTTGAATTTTCTGCTTTAACTTAAGTACTGAACATCTTTTCGGTGGTAAAAGACTTTAAAAAAGTACTTTTATATGAGCATTGCAAAAGCAAACCGGCAGTAGTGAAACCAAATTACTCGCGTACAATTTTTGCTCCAATAGCTCGTAAACGTGCTTCGATATCTTCGTAGCCGCGATCAATTTGCTCGATGTTTTGGATGGTGCTGGTTCCCTTCGCCGATAAGGCAGCGATTAACAACGAAATTCCCGCACGAATATCCGGCGACGACATTGTAGTAGCTTTTAATTGCGATTTAAAATCGTGTCCGATAACAACCGCGCGATGCGGATCGCACAACATAATTTTCGCACCCATATCAATCAACTTATCTACAAAGAACAAGCGGCTTTCAAACATTTTTTGGTGAATCAATACATCGCCTTTGGCTTGCGTGGCAACAACAAGAACGATACTCAATAAATCGGGCGTAAAGCCTGGCCAAGGTGCATCGGCTATCGTTAAAATAGAGCCATCGATATCGGTTTTAACTTCGTATCCGTTGGTATGTGCCGGAATGTAAATATCATCGCCACGACGCTCTAAAGTAATTCCGAGCTTACGGAACGTATTAGGTATAACACCTAAATTATCCCAACTTACGTTTTTAATGGTAATCTCACTTTTGGTCATCGCAGCCAAGCCGATCCACGAGCCAATTTCAATCATATCTGGAAGTATGCGGTGCGTACAACCTTTTAATTCGGAAACACCTTCAATGGTAAGCAAATTCGAACCTACACCGGTAATTTTTGCCCCCATAGAATTGAGCATCTTCGCTAACTGCTGCAGGTACGGTTCACAAGCAGCGTTGTAAATGGTAGTTGTACCTTTCGCCAAAACAGCTGCCATAACAATATTTGCTGTTCCGGTAACCGATGCCTCGTCTAAAAGCATGTAGGTACCTGTTAAGCCATTCGGCGCTTCTACACCGTAAAAATGATCTTCGCGATTGTATCTGAAACTCGCTCCAAGATTTATGAAACCTTCGAAATGGGTATCTAAACGTCGACGTCCGATTTTATCGCCACCTGGTTTTGGAATGTATCCGCGACCAAAACGAGCTAAAAGCGGTCCAACAATCATGATCGAACCACGAAGCGAACCACCTTCTTTTTTAAAAGCTTCGGTTTCCAAATAGCCAACATTTACCTCATCGGCCTTGAAGGTAAACGAGCCTTTTCCGTGCTTGGTTATTTTAACACCCAAATTTCCCAACAATGTAATGAGCTTATTTACATCGATAATATCCGGAACATTATCGATCCGAACTTCTTCCGAAGTAAGTAAAACTGCACATAAAATTTGTAAAGCCTCGTTCTTGGCGCCTTGTGGCGTAATATCACCTTTTAAGGAATGTCCGCCTTCTATTTTGAAAACTCCCATTTAGCTATTGTTGTTTGCGATTTTTAAAATTCTTACCGTTTTTGTTTTTGTGTTTAGGCTGTCCGGTATACACCTTATTCGACATGCGTTGGTTGGTTTTGATTAGTTCGATAGAATGCACCAACTCTTCTTCGCCGCCTGTAAGATTTATCTTTCCGTCGGATAATTCATAGAGATGTTCGAAGATAACATCGTCTTTAACGGTGTCTTTATTCCAACTTAAATACATCTTTTTCATGTGGTTGGCAATTACTTTCACCAACGCACTTTTCATTTCGCCTTCTTCCCAAGAGTTTGCTACATCGATCATGAATTTGATGTTATTTCCGTAGAAGCGGTATTTGGGAAAATTCTGCGGATACGGCATGGGATCTGGACGCAATTGCAGTACTTCGCGACTCGGAACCGGATACGGCGAATCAACGTCGAGTTTAAAATCCGACATGATAAAAATCTGATCCCAAAGCTTGTGCTGGAAGTCGGGAACGTCGCGCAGATGCGGATTTAATGTTCCCATTACATTGATGATGTAGTTCGCTGCTTTATTGCGTTCGGCGCGATCTTCAATCTGCGTTGCTTGATCGATCAACTTTTGCAAATGACGTCCGTATTCAGGGATAATCAAATGCTGACGCTCCGAATTGTATTCCAAATGATGCACAACGTCGGCAGCATTCTCTTTGATGTAGGTTTTGTTCATACTTATAAAGATACGATTCCTTCGATATCGGAAACCTCGATGTATTTATCGATAATAGATTGCGAACTAGGCATGGTCACGGAAACGGAAACACTAGTAAATTTCCCGGTTTTTGACGTGTTGGTTTGAATAACGGCACCCATTAAATCGAAAGCCGACTCTACCCGCGCAATATTGTGATTACTTGTTGGAACAATAAACTTAAACAGATACGGCAACGGATATGTAGCCCCGTTTTCAAGCTCCAACTTTAAACGTTTGTAAAATTCTTCTGTCTTACTATCCATGACATTAATAACGGCAAAGATACCAAAACTTAGGTGTAATCCTAAAGCAACTTTTATGTGTAAAAACGATTAAATATTCGCATTCAAATTATTGAAATATAGATATTTACAATGTAAAGATCCTAGAATAACTTTTCATACCATCAGTTAAAAATGACATTCTGTTAGCTCAAAATGCATCCAAAAACAAAGAGGCGCAGTAAATGCTCGAAAAAGGCGCAAAGTTCTGTTTTGAAGCAGAAAATTTCGCATTTAGAATGATTATGGAAAACAAAACAACGCAAATTTATACCTTTGCACCTATTGATTATGAAGACTAAACCAAAACTAATTGCGCTTGTTGGCGGACCCGGAAGTGGAAAAACTTCAGTGTTAGAATCGCTAGAAAACCTCGGATTTACTTGCTATCAAGAAGTGTCGCGAGAAGTTACACTCGAGGCTCAAAAAGCAGGTATCGACCAATTGTGGATTGCCGAACCGCTGCACTTTAGCCGTATCCTTCTCGAAGGACGCATAAAACAGCACCACCAAGCACGGGAAGAATCAAAAAATGCAGTTATTTTCGACCGTGGTATCCCCGATGTCTTGGCCTATTTGGATTACATCGGCGACCATTACCCAAAAGAATTTATCGATGCGTGTAATACCTACCGTTACGACCAAATTTTCTTTTTTCCGCCGTGGGAAGCTATTTACCGAAACGATAACGAACGCTACGAAAGTTATTCCGAAGCAAAAGAAATCGGCGAAATCTTGGTAAATACGTACGAACGTTTTGGTTATGAACTTCAAACTGTTCCTTTTGGAAGCATCGATGAACGTGTTGCATTTATCACCCAAAACAGCTGAAATTGTCTGTCGTAAGTCAAACTCTTTTAAAGTATTGGAATAAAACCAGCTTTCGCGAAAATCAACGCGAAGCCATTGAAAGTGTTCTCGACGGAAACGATACACTGGTATTTATGGCAACCGGCGGCGGTAAATCGCTTTGCTATCAACTTCCCGCACTGCTTCTAAACGGAATCACTCTTGTAGTATCGCCCTTAGTCTCGCTGATGCAAGATCAAGTCAATAGTTTAAGCGATAAAGGCATTAAAGCGATGCAAATTAGCGGCAGCATTCCAAAAAGCGAGCTGACACGAATGTTCGATAGCTGCCGATTTGGAAACTACAAATTACTTTATCTCTCGCCAGAGAAGCTTAGCAACGAAGAAGTTCGCCGACATCTTGCGCAGTTACCTATCTCACTGATTGTTGTAGACGAAGCACATTGTATTTCGCAATGGGGACACGATTTTCGTCCGGCATTTCTAGAAATTCCGGAGATTAGAGCATACGCGCCACAAGCACCCCTGATTGCGCTTACAGCCACTGCCACGCCTCGAGTTAAAGCTGATATCAGCGAGAAACTCCGACTCAAAAATCCGAAACTTTTTACAAGCAGTGTTTTTCGATCAAACCTCAACATTATTGTTTGGGAATGTGAAGATAAACTGTACCGAATCGTACAAATCCTAAAAAAATACCGCGGTTCGGCGATTATCTACGTTCGAAACCGACGCGCATGCACCGAATTTTCTGCTGCTTTAGAACAACTCGGTGTAACGGCAACTGCCTACCACGGCGGGATGCCCGAAAATCAACGAATAGAAAACGCGGCACTTTGGACCGACAATAAAAAGCAAGCTATTGTTGCCACCTCGGCCTTTGGAATGGGAATCGATAAACCCGATGTGCAAAGCGTCATTCACGTGCATTTGCCCGACAGCATGGAAAGCTATTACCAAGAAATTGGACGTGCGGGTCGTGATGGAAACGAAGCATTTGCGGTGATGCTCTACGGAGCCGCCGATATCCACCGAGTTAAAGCGCAATTTTTAGCCAGCTTGCCCGATGAAGCTTTTGTGAAATTGGTGTACGATAATTTACACCGGTATTTTGTGATTGCCGAAGGAACCGGAGCCGGAGAAATATATGGTTTAGACGTCGATGCTTTCGCAGACAAATACCAGCTTGCATCGATCAAAGTGTTTCACTCGCTCCGCTTTCTCGATCGCATGCAGTTCATTCAATTCGATATGCAAACGCGTACCGAAATACAGGCACAGTTTAAAGTTGAGTCTAGAGAAGTTCTGCGCTACATGAGTGTGCACAATGCAGCGGCAGCTCCGTTAGAAGCCATTTTACGCTTGCATCCCGGAATATTTGAAGGCAGTGTAAAATTAAATATTTCCAAAATTTGCCGATTAAGTAAAACCAGCGAAGCCGATTTGATTGCTTTGTGCACGAAATTATCCGAGCAATCGATCATGGAGACCTTGATTAGAAGTAAGAGTTGCAGTGTTCGGTTGTTGCGAAATCGCGATAGTTTGCATCATATCAATGCGGTTGTTAAATCGCTTCGTGCAGAAAACGAATACAAAACACAAGCAATAGATCACGTAATACGATTCGCCGCAGATAAAACGATTTGCAAGCAGCAAGCTTTGGCCATTTATTTTGAAGAACCGC
>NZ_JBMLTK010000110.1:21842-36968 GCF_049240005.1 Flavobacterium sp.
GCAGATAAAACGATTTGCAAGCAGCAAGCTTTGGCCATTTATTTTGAAGAACCGCTAACCGAAAATTGCGGCAAATGTTCGGTTTGCCGAGGAAAGCGCGTTGCCGAAAAGCCCGATGTATCGAAAGAAATTTTAAAAGCGCTAGAAGAGAGAAGTAAAAGCAGTCGGGATTTAGAACAAGAACTCCAAGTGGAAAGCGTAGATTTGATCGCTACCATTCAGCATTTACTGGAACGCGAATTAATAGAAATACAAGCCGACAATACATACCGAAAATTATGAGTTTACGAGTTGTTTTTATGGGAACGCCTGGTTTTGCCCGCGGTGTTTTGGAACGTTTAACTACTTCGACGCATCAAGTAGTGGGGGTAGTAACCGTGGCAGATAAACCCGCAGGTCGCGGACAAAAACTAAGCACCTCGGCCGTGAAAGACTTTGCCGTGGAACAAAACCTACCTCTACTGCAACCCACAAATTTAAAGGATGAAGCATTTACCGAAGCTTTACGTTCTTGGAACGCCGATGTTTTTGTAGTAGTTGCTTTCCGTATGTTGCCAAAAAGCGTATGGAGCATGCCAAAATACGGCACTTTTAATTTACACGCATCACTGCTGCCGCAATACCGGGGTGCTGCACCTATTAATTGGGCCATTATTAACCAAGAGACGAAAACAGGTGTAACTACCTTTTTCATAGACGATAAAATCGACACCGGTGCGATGATTTTACATCGAACGACAGAAATTGACGAGCGAGAAACTTTTGAGAGTTTACACGACAAACTCTTAGCTGTTGGAAGCGAATTGGTAGTTGAGACACTAGATGGTATTTTTCAAGGTACGATTGAACCCAAAGTACAATTGGAAACGGAAACATTACGTGAAGCACCAAAACTGAACAAAGACAATACAAAAATTGATTGGACTAAAAATTGCACGGAGGTAGATGCACTGATACGCGGACTATCGCCCTACCCGACTGCATGGACGCTCTTTAAAGAAGACGACACAACAACTACAACAAAGATCTTTTTAGCAACACCAAAACCTGAACTCAATTCAATTCCTGTGGGCAAAATCGAAGTTATAGGTAAAGAATTGCTGGTTGGTTGTGGTTCAGGAGCGCTTAAAATTGAAGAATTACAGTTGGCAGGCAAGAAAAGAGTGCGTGCTATCGACTTTATAAACGGACTTAACAGGCAGAAAACGCAAGAGTTTACGAGTTGAAATAAGAATTTTCTTACAAAAATACTAGTAAATGTTAAAGTTATAAACTTTTTTACGTCAGTTTTTGCCTAATTTGTTGCGTGGTATTTATAAACTATTAAATTTGTTACTATTAACAATATTTTTAACCAACATTAATAACGAAAATTATGAACAAATCAGAATTAATCGATGCAATGGCTGCAGACGCCGGGATTTCGAAAGCAGCAGCTAAAGCAGCACTTGAGTCATTCCTAAAAAATGTTGCTGGCGCACTAGGCAAAGGCGGTAGAGTTTCTTTAGTAGGATTCGGGTCATGGTCAGTATCTGAAAGAGCGGCTCGTGAAGGTCGTAACCCACAAACCGGTGCAACAATCAAAATTGCAGCTAAGAAAGTTGTTAAGTTTAAAGCAGGTGCTGAATTAGAAGGCGGCTTGTAAAAACTACAACACCCATATATAAAAGGCTGTTCACTTCGAACGGCCTTTTTTATTTACACTAAATTCCGAGATGCATTTTTCGGTAACGATTTTTGCGTTAACGGCTGGAGCGACATCCTTTTGCCGTAGGAACGCAGGCAAAAGATACAGCGGAAGACGTGGCGGCAAAAGTTCGGGAATGGCCTGGGTTTTGCCGAAACGCCCAAAAAAAATCAAAAAAACACTTGCTTTTCAAATTTGGTTTTCAGGACATTAGTAAAAATTTGAAACTTTTAAGAAAGTTACCGTTAAAAAGCGCTGTTTTTCAATTCTTTTTTTTGTTAAATTTATCCAAACGCAAATGGCATGACTGCGGATAAACTCGATAAAGGACATTTACTGATTGCTGAGCCTTCGATTTTAGGCGACGTTTCCTTTAATAGGTCGGTTATTTTATTGGCCGATCACAGCAGCGAAGGTTCGGTTGGGTTTATTATTAACAAGCCACTTCCTTTTTATATTGGCGACCTGCTGCCCGACATTACAGCAAAATTTCGGGTGTATAACGGCGGGCCGGTCGAGCAAGATAATTTGTATTTTATTCACAATATTCCGCATTTGGTTCCAAACAGTGTCGAAATTAGCAACGGTATTTACTGGGGCGGCGATTTCGAACTCATCAAAGAACTGATGAATTCTGGGAAAATTGAGAAACAAAACATACGCTTTTTCTTGGGCTACACCGGTTGGGATGCGCAACAACTCGAGCGCGAAATGAACGATCACGCGTGGATTGTTACTCAAAACAGCTACAAAAACAAAATTTTAAGCAAGCCAACCTCTAAGTTTTGGAAAGAAAAAATGATGGAGCAAGGCGGCGAATACCTTGTGTGGTCGAACGCTCCCGACGATCCAAGACAAAATTAATCTTTAATTACTCGGCAATTAGCGCATTTAAACGCATTCTAATTTCCTCTGCAGCCGTTTTTTCGTACTCTTTTTTACGGTACTTGGTAACCGAACCCACACCTTGAATGGCGTTGGTAAAAAACAGCTCATCGGCTTGTTGCAACTCGAAAACAGAAATTGGTCGCTCTTCAAACGCATATTTTTCTTTTAAAACTGCGTCGGTAAGTATCGTTTTTCGAATCACGCCGTTTTGGCAACCTTCCGAGAGCGGCGCGGTACTTATTTTAGTTCCGAAACGCACAAACAAGTTGGCGTTAACCAATTCCACAACATTTTTATGTTCGTTAAGTAACAGGCAGTTTTGCCAGTCGTTTTCC
The DNA here is from genome assembly GCF_049240005.1 of Flavobacterium sp. Taxonomy (GTDB): domain Bacteria; phylum Bacteroidota; class Bacteroidia; order Flavobacteriales; family Flavobacteriaceae; genus Flavobacterium. The sequence continues at coordinate 24,753 of NZ_JBMLTK010000110.1, forward strand.
TGTGCGTAAATCGCTGCCGTCACGTGAATGAGTTTGGAGGTCGATTTTATCGTCGACAGCAATTGTGCCGTTATCGTAAAATCGCGGTAAATATCTACTTCATAAGGCTCGTTACTTGCGGCAAAATCGGACTGTTCGAGCGGTTCGGCTTCGATGGTATAACTGACATGCGAGGTTGACGGAAAGTATTTTCCGCCGACGTTTCTAAAAAAAGTGATGCGAACGCGCGCATTTGGGGCTTGAATTTCGTTCGCTTTCTCGCAGAGCATGGCTTCGTACGTTTCCTGATCGAGCCATTGTGGAATGCTCATACGGGCAATTCGGAGCGCGGCCATGAGTCGGAAATAATGCAACTCGGCGAAACACACCTTACCCAAACGAATTTTTACGGTATCGAAAACGCCGTCGCCGAATAAAAAACTGCGGTTGTGAGGATTGATTTCAGCGGGATTTGGGTATGCATTTGCCATAAAAAAAGCCTTGATAATTCAAGGCTAAGATACAATTCGATTGGCAATTACACCGAACCGATAACATGTTTGAGATCAGCAACTTGATTTTCCCATAGTTGTGCTGCTTCGCCTAATTCGTCTTCTGGGGCGAAATCGGTTACCAAAAGTGAAACATCTTTGGTGATTTCGTCTTCCATTATTTTGAGTTCAAAAAAGTAGTCGGTGTCCTTATCTCCTTCATCAATCCAGCGAAATTTTACCTTTTCGCCCGATTTTCTGGAAGCCAGTCTGGCGCGCTCCTCGGTATCCTCCCAAATAAAGGTAAAAATCTCTCCTCGCGAGTTTACGTTATCTGCAAACCACTCACTTAAGCCCGAAGGTGTTGATATATATTGATACAAGAGTTGCGGCGACGAATTGATGGGGAACTCGAGTTCGTATTTAACTTTTACTTCCATGGTTGGTATGTCAATTTTTGCGAAATATAATGAATATCGGATTAAAACAACAAAATCGAAAAAAATAATTAAAAATACTTTGAGGGTTTGCGTAACATAAGAAAGAATGTATCTTTGCAGCCGCAAAACCAATGGCGAGGTAGCTCAGTCGGTTAGAGCGCAGGATTCATAACCCTGAGGTCGAGAGTTCAAATCTCTCTCTCGCTACTTAAGAATAAAGCCTTTACGATTTCGTAGGGGCTTTATCCGTTTATAGGTTCTTGGGCATCGCATGAACTTCATTAACGAACTAAGGCGCGGTGGATTCATATCCGCATAGGCGGACGAGAGTTCAAATCTCTCTCTCGCTACTTAAGAATAAAGCCTTTACGATTTCGTAGGGGCTTTATCCGTTTATAGGTTCTTGGGCATCGCATGAACTTCATTAACGAACTAAGGCGCGGTGGATTCATATCCGCCTAGGCGGACGAGAGTTCAAATCTCTCTAATTAAGAAAAGATTGTCCATTTTGGCAGTCTTTTGTTTTTTGGGCAGCATTTCCTGCTATTATTCCAAGTCCTCGTTACTTTTTGTGTTTTTTAGTTGTTGCTGCAATGCTTCCTTTGGGCGCATGCATCAATCAACAAAAACTACAAAAACTACCTCCGGGCTTTCCATGCTATCAGGGCTGCAAAATCCGTTTCAAATGAAATCTTTCATCTACCAATCCGAACCCAAAAAAGGATTCCTTGCAACTAAATCTCGTTCTATTAAAATTTAGTTAAAAAGTAACATTTTTGCGAGTAATTTATCTAACGTTCTACGTATTTTAACAATTCAATTTATGCCCGAAATCGTTATAGTTGACAATAACTCTTGTAGAAAAAATTTTACAAAATAAAAAACAAATCGCCAATTTCCAAACACTTAGAAAAAAAAATAAAATTAATGCGTGTATTTCATCGCTAAAAATATGCCTTTCGTCGATTTTTAAATAGCTAAAGTGTTCATAATGTTGACAGTATTGAATTCGTGCTGTACCTTTACAGCCCGATCTCCCATTACTAACACAAAAACGAATACTTCGATGAGATTCTCTACTACATTCAAATCGTTGTGCATATTAATCCTCTGCATAGTTTTTTCGAATTCCCTATTCGGACAAAATAGAACGTATACCACTAACGGAACTTTTACGCCACCAGCCGGAGTGACATCAATTCGCGTCGACCTATGGGGTGCGGGCGGAAATGGTGGTGGTGCTACTGGCAACCCTGCTTCGGGCGGTGGTGGTGCAGGTGGCGCGTATACGCGTCATAATGCATGGCCCGTAACTGCTGGCACGGTATATACCGTTAACATTGGTACTGCACCGGCACCCGGCACAGGAAATGGTGCACAAGGTGGCTCTACATGGTTTCAATCTAATACATCTTTATTGGCAGTAGGTGGAAACGGAGGAGCACGAGCAAACAACAATAGCCAAGGTGCTGCAGGAGGTAGCGGACCAACAACGGGTAATATCGGAGGACAAGTTAACTTTTACGGCGGCGCAGGATCGGCTGGTGTTGCCACAGGAGGTACGCAATATGGTGGAGCTGGTGGTAGTAGCGCTGGTAATTCCGCTAACGGTAATGCAGCAGCTGGAACAAACGGCGGAATTGCGCCTGCAGGCGGTGGCGCCGGAGCGGCCGGTTTTGCAGGTAGTGGCAACGGAAACAACGCAAATACAAGAGGTGGAGGCGGTAGCGGTGCTCGTGCGGGCAGTAATACCGATAGAACTGGTGGTGCTGGAGGTTCGGGCTATGCCGAAATTTACTACACCTGCCCTACCTATACCTTAAGCGCTACAACTTTTGTAACTGCCGTTCGCTGCGCCGGTTCAAATGCTACAGTTCGCTTAAACGGACTGCCGAGAGGTACATACAGCATCACCTACAACCTGAGCGGAAGTAATACTTTAGCAAATCAGACAGTATCAGTAACTGTGAATGCATCAGGTGTAGGAGAATTTACAACACCAAATTTAACAAATGCAGGTACGACTACCGTTACTATTACAAACGCAAGTAGTGGCACAGCTCCGGATATTTGCTCAAATGCAATCAGTGCTAACAATACCGCTACCGTAACCACGGTAACCTTACCTGCACAACCATCAACTATTACAGGACCAACGACATTTTGTACTAGTCAAATTCTTTCATACAGCGTAACAGCTGTTGCTAATACTACATATAACTGGACATTCCCTGCGGGCTGGGTTCAGCAAACAGGTGGTAACAGCAACGCAATTACTGTACTTACTTCTGCAACACCAGGAAATGTAAGCGCTACGCCAGTTACAGCCTGTGGAAATGGAACAGCGCGTACATTAGCAGTAACTTTTGCATTGCCTTCGGTAGTCTCAAGTGCTGGAGCAAGTAGAAGCGGCGCTGGAACCTTAACACTAACCGCAACACCATCAGCTGGAGTTATCAATTGGTATGACGCCATCGTTGGCGGTAATTTAGTTGCCACCGGTAATAGTTTCACGACACCAACCTTATTGGCTACTACCAATTATTTTATCGAAGCGAGCAATAACGGTTGCGTATCCTCACCCAGAATTCCAGTTGTGGCACAAATCACAACACCCGAAATTAGTGTTACAGGAAACGGTATTAATATTGTAGATGGAGATACCACGCCAAGTACAACAGATTTTACTGATGTAGGCTCAGTAAACGTAAACGCTTCAATTTCAAGAACATTTACCATTACCAACAGCGGTACAGAACCACTAACTGTTGGAACTATAACGATCACAGGTACAAATGCATCAGAATTTACAGTAACAACAGCGCCGGCAGCTACAGTCGCGGTTGGTGCTTCAACAAGTTTTACAATTCGATTCCTTCCAACAGTGGCGGGAGTGCGAACGGCTTCGTTATCCTTCTCCAATACCGATTCAAATGAAAATCCGTTCGATTTTAGCCTAGCAGGAACCGCTATTGCTGTTTTCCCGGAAATCGACATCAGAGGAAATAATGTCAGTATCGCTGATAACGTTTCTGGCAGCAGCTCTACAGACCATACTTTTTTTGGAAATATTACTGTACCGGGAACATTTACAAGAACATTTACCATATTTAATACGGGAACAGGTCCACTTAATTTAAACGGAACGCCCCGTGTTTCCGTAACTGCCGGTACAGGCTTTGTTGTGAATAGCTTTCCCGCCGCAACCGTGGCACCTGGTGGTAGTACAACGTTTCAAATTACTTTTACTGCAGCTGTTGAAGGAAACAGTATTGCAGTAGTTACCGTGCTAAATAACGATGCTAACGAAGGTATTTTTGACTTTGTAATTGAAGCGAATGCAGTGGTGACTGGCGCTGAAATATCGGTCTCAGGCAATGGAGTAGTTATTCCAGACAACGACACTACGCCGTCGACAACTGATCAAACCGACTTCGGTAGTACAGAACAAGGCACCAATATTGCCCTTCCTTTTGAAGTTTATTCTTTGGGTAGCTTAAATCTTACATTAGGAACTACGGTATCGATTACCGGAACTAATGCTGCCATGTTCACTGCTACTACGCTTCCAAGCGGCTTATCGCCTGGTAATTTTGCAACTTTCGTAATCACATTTACACCTAATAACATACCTGGACCGAAAACCGCTACGATTACAATAACCAATAACGACAGCAACGAAAGTCCGTATAATTTTAATATTCGAGCTACAGTAATAACAGCAACTACACCTACTACAGGACCAGGCGGCGTAGTTTCTAATTTGCGTTTGTGGCTTAAAGCAAATAGTAAAATTGGGCAAGTTTCCGACAACGACGATATAACCACCTGGGAAGATCAAGTGAATGGAAACTCAAAAACAGCGATGGCACGATTTTCAAGTGAGCCTAAATTTAGAAACCATCCTGATTTTAATGTGAACTTCAATCCTGTAATTAGCTTTGATGGTGCTAACAGCATGTATGGTAACCAAGGTTTTTACAATAATGATATGTTTATTGTTGTAAAATTGCGGAACAGTATTTCTTCAGTAAGTAGTCCGCTTGACTTGTTTTGCGGAGACGATATCGCCAATAATAGCCAAGACGTAACAGGATTCCAACTTGGTAACACATCTAGTCGATACACCAATGAAATTCTGGCTTATAACCAAGCAAACAGCGGAAGCTATGGCATCGCTGAAATAAGTACAAGTAAGCGCTACACAGGGACTCAGATTTTCAACCCACGTCGTTCCGCAGGAACTCGTATGGAAATCTATAACAATTCTCAACTGTTAACAACTTCCGAAGTAAATACAGGTACATACAAAAACATTGTAAATTCTAGATACTGGCTCGGACGAAGTGAAACTTTTGGTGCTTCCTATGTGGGCGATATCCTTGAAATTATCACTTACGGAGCACGAAATTCAGACGCCGATAGACGTAGAATCGAAAGCTATCTAGCTATCAAATACGGTATGACACTTGCTGTAAATGGCACGAGCGTTAACTATGTAGATTCTGCTAGCAATACAATTTATACCGCGGGTAGCGGCTACAATTTCAACATTGCTGGAATCGGACGAGACGATTCTGCAGGTCTATATCAAAAACAGTCAAAAACAGAAAACACAGCTGATGACTTAACCATAGGGTTAAACACTATTGCTACAACAAATGATCTAAATACGGGAACGATAAATGGTGATCGACGTTATTTGGTTTGGGGTTCAAATAATGGTAGCTTAGCTGCACAAACGCCTGTTCTAGTAAACTTAAGTAGTGGAATCCCCGGAATTAGCACTCAAGTTGACCTTACTTCCATCGGACGAATTTGGCGCGTAGTTGAAACTGGAGGAGATGTAGGGCCAGTTACTGTATCCATTCCTTCCGGGATGCTTACATCGAACCTAAACACAACAGAACAACTGTTGATGTTTGTTTCTTCGACTCCGAACTTCAATCAATCAACCGAATACCGTGTTTTAACGCAAAACGGTTCTAACTTACAATGCCAGTTCGACTTTGATGGTACTAGATTCATCACTTTTGGTTTTGCGCCCGATCGAACCTATGAACGCGCATTAACTTTAGACGGTGTCAACGACTATTTAGATGCGGGCAACATCTGCAATCTAGGAAACGAGTTCACCATTTCCGCTTGGATTCGAAAAACACAAAATGGAAGAAGTATTGTATCCAAAAGAGATGCGGCATTTAACAGCGGTTACGATTTTGACCTAGCAAACAGCGGCAGATTAGAGTTTGCATTTTATACAACTCAAATGCAGCGAATAACCTCTAATGTACCAATTCCCGACAACGCGTGGTATTATGTAAGCGTAACAGGAAGAAACGGCTTGTACCGCTTGTATATAGATGGGGTTTTAGCTGCTGAGGAAACTTTACCTTTAGTTCCTTCCAATACAAATGCTTTCGTGATTGGTGCTGCCGATGCAAAAGCGCCTACCGCCTTTTTTCAAGGTGGTATAGATGAAGTACGTGTCTTTAATCGAGAACTCACCGTAGATCAACTTCGTTACATCATGAACCAAGAGCTCATGAAAAACGGAACAGACCTTCTAGGAAAGGTTCTTCCAAACTACGTTACGAAAAATGATATAGCTTCTATTCCTTACAGCAGTTTAGAAGTCTATTATCCAATGACTACATTCAAGTTCACTAACGTAAAAGACGAGTCCGACAACGACCGTCCGGCTACACTTCGTAACATCAATACAATCGATTTCCAAACAGCTCCACTTCCATACAGCACACAAATCCGAGGTGCTTGGGACGTGGCAGAAACCTGGGAAAATTCATCAGTAATTACATTTCCAAACAGTCTCTCAATAGTTGATGGCACAACAAGAGTCGACTGGAATATTGTTGAAACAGCACACGAAGTTGAATCGAATAGTAATCAAACTCTACTGGCGCTGAATGTAAAATCTGGTGAAATCGAAGTTACCAATGATAGTAAAATCGAAGTTACACACTATTTGAGACTCGATGGTAAAATAGACCTTAACGGACAGTCGCAACTAGTGCAAACCGAAGATTCTTTACTTGATTCTGCTAGTACGGGAACTATTGAAAGAGACCAAGTAGGACAAGCAAATACCTACAACTACAATTACTGGTGTTCGCCTGTTTCTTCTAGCAGTTTGCCTATCAATGGCGGATATACTGTGAATTCAGTCTTACGTGATGCCTCTGACCCTGCAAACATTAGCCCTATTACATGGACGGATGAAAACGATGGGTCGCCGACTATACCAATTACATTGGCGAACTACTGGCTATTTAAATTTCAGAATAGTACCGAAGATTACGCCAACTGGAGCTATGTAGGACCTGATGGATTTCTTGGTGCCGCAGAAGGGTTTACTATGAAAGGCCCCGGAACAGATACTGCTGGCCAAAATTATGCCTTTGTAGGAAAACCAAATAATGGGGATATTTCCTTGCCAATTGGCGGTGGTTTGTTGAATTTATGCGGAAATCCATATCCTTCAGCTTTAGATGCTAATGATTTCATCATCGATAACCTTTCTGCTATCGATGGAACACTCTACTTCTGGGAACATTTCAGTACAAATTATTCGCATAATATACATGAATACCAAGGAGGCTATGCGGCATATAGTTTAACTGGTGGAATTCCTCCAGTAATCCCTGAAGGAATAAGCAATTTGGGTAGTTCTTCAAAAGTAGCAGCTCGATACATCCCTGTTGCACAAGGCTTTTTTGTTGTTGCAAGTCCTGCGGGCGGTCAAATTAACTTCCGAAACAGCCAACGAAACTTTGTTCGCGAAACCAATGCCGATTCGTTTATTAACTATAGATCAGCCAGCAATAATAATCCTAACAACGCCGAAGACCCAACGGATGAAGATAACAACTTTAAGAAACTGCGACTAAGCGCTATTAGTCCGCATGGTATCAGACGCCAAATTCTTATTGGATTTATGAATGAGTTTGCTACCGCAGAGGTCGATAAAGGCTATGATGCACTTTTATTCGATGAATATCCATCAGACTTATACGTCATCAATAACGAAAGCAAATTAGTAATTGCTGGTGAAGGCTATTTTTCTGAAGATAAGGTTTTCCCTCTTGGAATTAAGGTTGAAGTATCAGGTACCACTATTATTAAGTTAGACAATTTAGAGAATTTCGAGTCGGGAGAAAATATCTATTTACATGATATTGTCACAGGGACTTGGCAGAATTTGCGTACAGGTGTAGCTACTTTAAACTTAGAGCCTGGAATTTATGAAAATCGATTTTTCATCACATTCAATGCAACACCGCTAAGTATTGATCAGCATGCCAAAAAGTCGTGCGCAATTGCTTACAACTCTTCCAAAAATGAGTTGAGCATCCAAGCTGAATCTGCTTTGATCGAACAAGTACAAATTTTCGATATGTCTGGAAAACTAGTTGAAGAAATTCCTACCGAGAAATCAACAACACTTTCAAACTACAGACTACAAAATCACAGCTCAGGCGCATACATAGTAAGAGTTACAACAGATCGCGGAGTTGTAAGTAGAAAACTTCTTTTTAGATAAGCAATTACGAATAAACAATTCAAAAATAAATTCGAAGTCGGCCAAGCAAAAGGCCGACTTTTTTTTAGCTCATCCCGAAACTAATATGACGGAAAATCAAGTCAATCCATCAGCTATTCAAAAGACTACATATTAAATTTTTAAGCTTTTTTACATATTTTTACCAACTTATCTCTTAAAATAAACCGTTTCATGCAAGCATTTAACCAATTTCGATCCGCAAAATTGCGCTTAACTTGGGTATTGTTTTGGCTTTTACTCTGCGTTACCAGTGGCTGGAGTCAGCAGTTTGGAATGGAAACTAACACACCTGACGGCACTATTGTACTTCCGGTTTCAAATCAAAAAATACTTATACAATTTACTAAAAACGCAACTGTAAATCATATAATTAGAGAAATCGCAAGCGAATCTAGACTAAAAAAGATTGATGAATCACGAATTCTGCCGGCTCCCAAAAATGCTGTAATAGCGGAATTAGCTAATCCACTATCCAATTCTGATTATCAAGACTTATTGCAACAATTGAATCGCAAGGCGATAATCTTGTATGCAAATCCCATCCTTGTTTGTAAAGACGGCACTTCACAAGGAATTACAAATCGCATTGCAATAAAACTTCGCTCGGCCAATCACTATAAAAACCTAGCAGAAATCACAAAAAAATACGATGGAACCATTGCTGAACAATACAAATATGATCCGCTCTTGTTCTTTATTGAAATTCCAAAGCAAGACGAGAATGCGCTCCAAATTGCAAACAAAATACACGCGCTCTCCTATTTTTCTTTCGTTGAGGTTGATTTTGTGAGAATAATGAACCGATTCAATACAAACGACCCATTTCTTCCCAACCAGTGGTCCCTTAATAACACCGGAACCGCTGCCCAAAACAACGGTACCCCGGGAGCAGATATGAGAGTCTTTCCCGCTTGGGGAATAACAACCGGCTCGGCGAGTATAAAAGTTGCCATTTTAGATGAAGGTGTCGATTTAAATCATCCGGATTTAGTAGCTAATATGCTCCCCGGATTTGACGGCACTGGACTAAACAGCGGCGGAGCACCATCGGGTAATGATGCGCACGGAACCGCTTGCGCAGGAATTGTAGCTGCTGTTGGAAACAACAATCTTGGTATAGCAGGTGTGGCGTACGGGTCTAAAATTATACCAATCCGAATAGCTTATTCAAGTGGCAGCAGTTGGATAACACAAAATTCGTGGATTGGAACCTGTCTTGATTGGGCGTGGCAAACCGCTGGAGCCGATATTCTAAGTAATTCGTGGGGAGGTGGTAGTGCTTCGGCATTGATAAACGACCCAATTAACAGATCCGTTACTCAAGGAAGAGGAGGTTTAGGAGCACCCGTGCTATTTGCCGCAGGAAATAGTAATGCAGCTGTAAGCTATCCCGCAACGCTTCCGAACGTCATTTCTGTAGTGGCAATGAGTATGTGTAACCAACGAAAAACTCCCACATCTTGCGATGGCGAAAACTGGTGGGGATCCAACTTTGGTGTTACCGCAGATATTGCAGCACCGGGCGTTAAAATTTACACAACCGACATATCGGGCAGCGCCGGTTATAGCAGCGGAGATTATGCACCTACTTTCAACGGTACCTCGTCAGCTTGCCCAAATGCTGCTGGAGTTATGGCACTTATTCTGTCTGTGAATCCGGGCCTAAATGCAACACAAGCTCGACAAATAATCGAATCTACTTGTGAGAAAGTTGGCGGCTATACTTACAGTGCCAACGTAGCAAATCAGCCAAATGGAACTTGGAGTTCAGATTTGGGATACGGAAGAGTTAATGCGTTTGCGGCTGTTCAACTAGCAAATCCACAACCTTGTACCAATCCACCAGCTGTAGCGAGCGCGCAAGCTTCGCCTTCTAGTGTCTGCGGAACCGGAATCGTAAGTCTGTCATTGTCAGGGATATCCCTCAGCTCAGGTCAAACATATCAATGGCAATCTTCAGCAGATAATTCCGTATGGACGAATTTAAACGGCCAAACTAACTTCTCAATAGCTACAACAGTTTCAACAACAACCTGGTTCAGATGTTTAGTTAGCTGCGGAACCACCGTGGCTTCAAATTCAGTCCAAGTCACGATAATAAATCCAACAATTACAAGTTTTCCCCATACACAGAATTTCGACTCAAGCTCTTCGTTGCCTTGCGGCTGGACTGTTGAAAACACAAATAATGATAATAGAACCTGGGCGGTTGGAACTACTTCTCCCCGATCCGCACCGAACAACATCGTTTACAACTACAGCACTACAACGGCGGCAAACGATTGGATTTTCACACCTCCACTAAATTTGGAAGCAGGCAAAAATTATCGAATCCGATTTTGGTATCGTGCTCGGTCCGCATCCTTTCCAGAGAAATTAGAAGTAAAATGGGGCGCTACGGCAAATGCAGCTGGGATGACGTCAGCTGCTATATTCACCAACTCTAATATCGCTAATACTACCTACATCGAAGGCAGCTCGGCAAGTTTTAGTCCGGCCGCCAACGGAATTCAACACATAGGTTTTCGTGTATTTAGCGATGCTGATGAATACGATTTATACCTAGATGACATTGTAATTGAAGAGGTTCCTACCTGTACTGTACCAACCGTTGCTGGAGCAATCACAGGACCCACAACAGCAACTGCGGGAAGTCCAGTTCAATTTAGTTACACTGGTGGCAACGGTACATCGTTAAATTGGCAAATAGCAACCGGAGCAGGTGGATTTAACGATATTGCTTCTGCTACAGCTAACAATTACACTTTAAGTACAATTCCAGGAACTTATCAGATTCGAACTCGAGTCTCAAGATTAGGTTGCCCGGATGCCTTTTCAAATGCAATTAGCATCGTGATAAACCCAAGGTTGGGCGACAACATAAACATACCAATTCTTATAAATTCTTTACCCTTCACCACAACAAACTCAACGATCGCTTCAAACGGATTTTCTAGTACCTACACGGGCACAAACGCACAATCATCCGCTGATGTTTTTTACCGTTTCACCACAACAAGTTGCACCGACCAAATCCGGATATCCAGCTGCGGCTCAAACTTCGATACGTACTTACACTTGTTATCGGCAACCGGAACTTGGATCGTCTCAAATGACGACAATGGCCCCGTTTGCACCGGTGCTCAAGCATCATTAGTAGCTACGGTATTACCAAACACGACCTACATTGTAGTAATTGAAGGATTTAATACAGCAACGGGAAACTTTAATTTGAACATTACTGAATTAGACAATACCCCATTCACTGCGAGTATAAGTGCAAACGGACCAACGACGATCTGCGCCAACGAAACTGTAGTTTTAACCGCAAGTACAGGCAGCAGTTACTTATGGAATACAGGAGCTACTACAGCTAGCATTTCAGTAAACAGCAGTGGTACCTATCAAGTTACTGTAACAGATACCAATGGCTGTACTGCTACTGCATCACAAATTGTAACAGTTAATCCACTGCCTTCAGTAAGTATTACAGCTGCTGGCCCTACTGCATTATGTGAAGGCGCAAGTGTCAGCTTAACAGCAAACGGATTAGGTACTTACTTATGGAGTACGGGAGAAAGTACACAATCGATTACAGTGTCCAACGCTAACAATTACTCGGTTACAGTAACTTCGGATTTAGGTTGTACACAAACAGCTAACATTTCCATCACCCAACCAAGCGCACTCACAGCTACGAGCTCACAACAAAACGTTTCTTGCT
>NZ_JBMLTK010000111.1:0-4736 GCF_049240005.1 Flavobacterium sp.
AATTGTATTGTTTCAGTTCAAAATCGCATAAAAGCCAAGTTATTCTAAAACGCAAATAAGATAAATTCCATAAATGAAGTGTTCGATTTAGGGGAAGCCGATACAGTGCTCCCCAAAAAAACAATCAACGTACCTCATTGTAAACGCTACGAAGCATTTTCTATTTTTTGTATATTTGAACATGACCAAGACAGAGATACAATCTGAAATCCAAAAAGTCTTAGACAGCGTACCAGAAACTGTCTTAAAAGACGTTTTAGACTTTCTAAAAGAGCTGAAAGAACAACCAGCAGACAAAACTCGGCTGGCAAGTAACTTGCGTCAAATTCTTGCAGACGACAAAGATTTACTTGAAAAGTTGGCTCAATGATTGACCTACAAGATGTTCTCAACATTCATACTATTTTGATCGACAAATTTGGCGGGACCAAGGGGCTGCGAGACAAGAGCTTGCTCGAGTCGGCTATTAATCGACCTTATGCAACTTTCGACAAACAAGATCTTTATCCGAATCCTGAAGATAAAGCGGCAGCAATCTTAGAAAGTTTATTGATTAATCATCCATTTCTTGACGGAAATAAACGAACAGCGTATGTACTTATGCGTCTGATACTTCTCGACTACGGACTAGATATTCTTGCCAATCAAGATGATAAGTACAAAATGGTTATAGCTGCAAGTACCGGTGAAATGAAGTTTGAAGCTATTAAAAACTGGATTCAAGTGAGACTCAAAAACAAATACGACGAGTAAAATAGGCTACACCGCTTGGAGAGGAGTAACAGTAAAATACATGTAAGTTCCAAATGTACTGCCTGCGCACATTCCTCGCGTGAGGGGTTGCAGCGGAAATCTTGTTTTATGATCTGTTTCACGCAAAAAACACTCCAATAGCTATCAGGGGAGCGTAAGACGCGACGGCGTCTGACACATCTTTCCAGCACTGAGGCGCTGGCACGCCCAAAAAACAATTATTCATATATCTGAATAAGCTGATATTGTATTTTACCGCGCGATAATTTTTACTTATCTTTGGCGTTAGTAACGCGAGAAGTAATGATAATATCATTCGGTGATAAAGAAACCGAACTAATTTGGAACGGACAAGTATCACGCAAATTGCCCAGAGAAATTCAAGAAACTGCGCGGCGAAAATTGAGAATGATCAATAATTCCGTAGATGTGAACGACTTAAGAATACCTCCCGCGAATAGGCTTGAAAAACTGAAAGGCAATTTGAATACACATTATAGTCTTCGAATAAACAATCAGTGGAGAATCATATTTCAATGGAACAACGGAATTGCACAAGATGTGCAAATTGCTGATTATCATTAATAAACATAGTAAATGGAACGATTAAAAAACATAAATCCAGGCGAGGTTCTGCTGGAAGAATTTTTGATTCCAATGAACATTTCGCAGTATCGATTATCGAAGGATTTAGATATTCCGCAAACGCGAATTTCGGAAATTATCAAAGGGAATCGAAGAATTACTGCTGATACAGCTGTGAGGCTAAGTGCTTATTTCGGCAATTCGGCTAAGTTTTGGTTGGGTTTACAGGACGATTACGATATTGAAAATGAACTTCACGAAAAATCAATCGAAGTGCAGCGCATTCAAAATATCCGAAAAGACAAATTTGTTGCCTAATGAAGAAGTTGCAGTTTGAAAACTTCAAATAGAACAATACAAATTACTTTAAATGGTACTTTTTTGTTCTGTCGTTCATGTTTTGTAGGTAATGCAGTAAATACGCGATTTCTTTAGTAACGGAATGAATACTAAGCCACCAATCGTCTCCCTGTGCACATTCCCCGCGTGAGGGGTTGCAGCGGAAATCTTGTCTTTTGATCCGTTTCGGGCAAAAAATACCCCGATAGCTATCGGGGAAGCGTAAAACCCTACGGCGCCTGATACATCTTCCCAGCACTGAGGCGCCGGCACACCCAAAAAGGTAAAATCAAGTTTGTGTGCTTTCTGATTTTATAAAAGTGCGTGTAAATAGTCGGCAGTTTCCGGTAGCCCAGCTTTGCGCAATAAATCTAATACTTGAAATTCGTTTAAGGGTGGTTTTCTTTTGTTATGAACCAATTCTTTAAAAGCTGCCAGCGCTTTTTCTTGATTTAAGTCGATAATATCCGTGCAAAATTCGTCGGCCGATTTAGCTGAAATTCCAAAAGAACTCAGATAAGTTACAGGAAAATCTCTAAGATTGTTTGTTACGATCAATTCAGCGTTTGTTTTTATAGCAGCGGCTAAGACATGACGGTCTTTTGAGTCGGGTAATTGTATACTCTCAATAATACCTTCGTAATTGTGAACAAGAGCGTCGGGAAACGCTTTGTTAGCAATATTTATCCTGCTGATAGCCAAGTTTTCAGGAACGCCACGGCGAATCATTACATTTTTCCATTCATCAAAAATGTTTTCACTCCATTTAGGTGTGTATAAATCGTAATGTGCGAACCAAAACAATAAATCTCGTATGATTATTGGATAAATAACATTTGTATCTAAAACGGCCTTGTATCTAACACTGTGAATCATATAAACCCAGATCCTCGTCAAAATTCATCATATCAATAATGTGTTTCTTTTGTTCCGACTTCATCGATTCGCGATAACGCAAAACATCTTCGAACTTAAGTCGCCTATGTTTGCCAACTTTAGTGTGACTAATTTTGCCTTCTTCCAATAATTTAACCAAATAAGGTCTAGAACAACCTAAGATTTCCGCCGCTTTTTGTGTAGTGATCTCCGTCGCGACAGGAACAATCGATAACGTAGTCCCTTGACTCATCGCTTTTAAAATGTCGCTCAAAAGAATCAAAGCTCGAGAGGGAATTGTAATTCTTTCTTTCGTTTTCTCTAACTCAATTTCCGTCTGCTCCGAATGTATTTGTCCAAGAGCAGCAGCAAGAGTTGCATAGGACTTTGTTGCAGCGTTTTGTTCCGACTTCGTAGGCTTCTGTACCAGTGCTAAGGTGTTCATTTTTAAATATGATTTAATATGTTTGGACCAATGGGTTTGTTACAAAATTAATCGAATTATTCGAAACAAGCAAAATAAACGAAATGACGATACACGGTTTTGGAAGCGTAAAACACCTGCTGTCCTTTTTACATAATTGATAATTTTTCCTACTTTTAGCTAACTAATCATCTTGCCGTTATGAAGCACTTGATTTTTTCCGCACTAGTTACTCTTTTTACGGGCGTATTAAACGGATTCGCACAAGCTGAAACCTGCAACTGCTCCGAAAATTTACAAAAACTCGCTGCCAAAACCCAAGAAAATTACGCCGGTTTTCCCGCGAAAGTCAACCCAAAAACACAAGACAAATACAACAAACTCTTGCAGAAACTTCAAAAGGAAGCCGCTGCAATTAGCCAACCCAAAGCCTGCTATTACCTACTCAAATCGTACATCCGATTTTTTGAAGACAAGCATTTTATCTTGGCGTACAACAACGAAAACGACTTCGATAACGAGCAAATTTCGCTTACCGAAACCGAATTTAAAAACGCGTATAACGCTAAGAAAGCAGCTCCAATAGAAGGTGTTTGGGTAAATCCGGAAGGCACATTAAAACTAGCCATTAAGAAAACAGCGGACAAAACCTTCAAGGCAATTGTACTCGAATCGGTCGATAAAAAGCTCCAAGCCGGGTTGGTTTATTGTGTTTTTACGCAAACCAAAAACGGATTCATTGCCAAAGAATTCGACAGTTTCATCAGCACCGATTCGCCCGCACGTTTGCGTGGAAATTTGCTGCAAATCTGGAACAGCAGCATGTTCGGCCGACAATTTCCGCAGATAATGAACGCCACCGAACGTCGGGAACTCGATACCTGGCGCAACAACAATAAAGGTTTGGATTTTAAAAAGCTATCCGATAAAACGGCCTATCTAAAGGTAACCACTTTTCAAGCAAACGACGATAAGATTCAGGCTTTAGTGGCGGCAAACGACTCGATTATCCGCGCCACCGACAATCTGATTGTTGATCTTACCGGAAACGGCGGTGGAAATACGGGCTGGGTAGCATTTTTGCCGTATTTTCTAACCAATCCGGTGGTGCAATACAGTTCATTTGTACGCGTAACACCCGAAAATGTGGCGCTAAAATTAAAAGACTTGGAGTTTTTTGTGCTCAATCCGATTCCTGCCGAATACGAAAAGTATTTCCCAGCCGAGGTACTTGCCGCGTACAAGCGTGCCTATGCTGAATTGCCCACCACAACCGATGCCTTTTATCCGGTTCCGGGAGTAACTTTTCCGCTGGAAACCATGCTACCAAAACCCAAGCGCATCGCCTTGTTGGTCGACGATCTCTGCGGAAGCTCCACCGAATACTTCTTCTCGCTGAGCAAGCAAAGCTCAAAAACCACCACCTACGGCACCAACACCATTGGCATGATGGATTACGAAGGCATGTCGGTTCCCACAGCACTGCCGTACGGCAAATACATCTTAACGATTCCGATTGTAAAATCGAGCTGGACCGACACCGCACCAATCGACAAAACCGGCTTTACGCCCGATGTAAGCTTAAAGCACCTCCCCGTACAAGATTGGGTTCCCTATGTACAAAAGCAGCTGGAGGAGCAGGAGTAGGGGGGAATTTATCAAAATCTAGTTTTTCGTGTCTAGCTTCTAGCTTCTAACTTCTAGCTTCTAACTTCTAACTTCTAACTTCTAACTTCTAACTTCTAACTTCTAACTTCTA
>NZ_JBMLTK010000112.1:0-24800 GCF_049240005.1 Flavobacterium sp.
AACAACTCTCGTGGCCTTGGGCGGGTCCCTTAGCGATTGGACGAAAACCCTTGCCGAGTGCAAGGCGTTGCAAAAACCGGTTGAAAACGGCTGATAAGCCCGTTTGAAACCGTGATTTTGCCGACTTGTGCTGGCAAGGTTGTAGGGAAAGCGCGACGGCGCCGGAGGTACGACCCGCCGGAAGGGCCAAATAAGAAAACTCGAAAAACTATCCTACTCGCGCACCAATTCGGCTAATGCTTTCCAACACATAATCGTGCATAACTTCTTTATAATCAAGATGTGTGACCATGCGCAGTTTGTTGTTACCCATGCTGCTGATGTAAATTTTGCGCTCTTTTAAACGCTGTATCAAAGCCGCTTCGTTTAAACCTGGCTGCAAAGAAAAAATAACAATATTGGTTTCGACAGGCTCAACGCGCGCCACCCACGACATTTGCGACAAAATAGCGCCCAACTCCTTAGCTCTGCGATGATCCTCGGCCAAACGCCCAACGTGATTATCGAGCGCATAAATGGCCGCAGCTGCCAAATAGCCCGCCTGACGCATACCACCGCCAAGCACTTTTCGGATACGCAACGCCTTGTGAATTAACGCCGCATCGCCCACCAAAGCCGAACCAATGGGCGCACCTAAACCTTTTGAAAAACAAACGGAAATCGTATCGAAATACGCACCAAAACTCAATGGTTGCTGCTGTTTAGCCACCAAAGCATTCCAGATTCGGGCGCCATCGAGATGAAACTTTAATTGATGTTGCCGGCAAACGTTGGCAATGGCAGCAAGTTCGGCCAACTCGTAGCAGGCGCCGCCGCCTTTATTCGTTGTGTTTTCAACGCAAACCAAACTTGTAAGCGGACTGTGGTAAAACTCCGGATCGGTTATAGCGGCCTGGACTTGATCGGCTCTGATTTTCCCGCGATCGCCGTCGATTAACGCGCAAGAAACCCCGCTGTTAAAAGCTACTCCGCCGGCTTCGTAATTAAAAACGTGCGCATACTTATCGCAAATCAGCTGGTCGCCCGGTTGCGTATGCAATTTAATAGCCGTTTGATTGGCCATAGTACCCGACGGGAAAAACAAGGCAGCTTCTTTACCAAATAAGGCGGCCACTTTTCGCTCCAATTCGTTCACCGTTGGATCTTGTTTGTACACATCGTCGCCCACAGGTGCTTGAAACATCGCACGGAGCATTTCCTGTGTTGGTTTAGTAACTGTATCGCTAATTAAGTTTATTTCCATTTGTAGGCAAAGAAGTCTTACTTTTGAGCACGCAAAATTAGACTTATTTATGACAAATACCGAACAGATTAAGGGTATTGTAGAGCGCCTTGGTGCGCTGAGGAGGTATCTTTGACATAGATGCCAAGCTTATCGAAATAGCCAATGACGAAGAAAAGACATTGGCACCCGATTTTTGGAATCAACCCAAACAAGCAGAAGCATTTGTTAAAACGCTGCGTTCTAAAAAACAGTGGGTAGACGACTACAAAAAAGCCGAGAATTTAACCGAGGAGTTGCAATTGGCATTGGAATTTTTCCGCGAAGGCGAACTCACCGAAGAAGAACTCGACACGGCGTTTGATGCTGCAAATTCGCACATAGAAGCAATCGAATTCCGCAATATGTTGTCGGACGAAGGCGATGCTATGAGTGCCGTTTTACAAATTACTGCAGGTGCAGGCGGAACGGAATCGTGCGATTGGGCTGCCATGCTCATGCGTATGTATTTAATGTGGGGCGAGAAAAACGGTTACAAAGTGAAAGAACTGAACTTTCAAGCGGGCGAGGTTGCTGGAATTAAAACCGTAACGCTCGAGTTTGAAGGCGATTATTCGTTTGGGTATCTGAAAGGCGAAAACGGCGTGCATCGATTAGTGCGCATTTCTCCGTTTGATAGCAATGCCAAGCGGCATACATCGTTTGTTTCGGTGTATGTGTATCCGCTGGCAGATGATACGATAGAAATCGAGATTTCACCCGCCGATATTAGCTGGGAAACCATGCGTTCGAGCGGTGCGGGCGGTCAAAACGTAAACAAAGTTGAAACGGCCGTGCGATTGCGCCACCATCCTACGGGTATTATCATTGAGAATTCGGAAACGCGTTCGCAGCTCGACAATAAAACCAAAGCTATGCAATTGCTAAAATCGCAGTTGTACGAAATTGAGTTAAAGAAAAAGCAGGCTTTACGCGATGAAATTGAAGCCAAAAAGATGAAAATTGAATGGGGTTCGCAGATTCGAAATTACGTTATGCATCCCTATAAACTGGTTAAGGACGTGCGAACACAATTTGAAACATCTGACGTTGATGGCGTTATGAACGGCGAAATTGATGCGTTTCTGAAAGCGTATCTGATGCTCATGGGTCAGAAAGAAGAAGAAGAAGCGTAAACTAAACATTTAGGTTTATCATAAAAAAAAGCTGTATTCAAACGAGTACAGCTTTTTTCTTTCCGAGCGTTTTACTCGTAGAGTTTATTGTGTTTTTCCCAATCTTCTCGAGAAAGTCGAAACTCCAGATTAACGGGATTGTTGCTCGTTGATTCGAATTCGGATTCGCCAAACAATTTCGCTCCTAATTTGAGTACTGCTTTTTGTGAACGGAAATTGTATTTGCCGACATGAAAAATTATGTGTTCGATGTCTAACGAAAAAGCATGATTAATCATTAGTTGTTTGATTGCACGATTGTAAACACCTCCCCAATAATCGACTGCAAGAAATGTGTATCCGATAGCAATGCTTTTAAAAAATTGGTTGTGCTGGTAAAAACGGGATGAACCGATAATTTTGGAAGTTACTCGATCTCGAATCACGTAGGCAGCAGCGGCGTTTTGTGCGCTATGAAAGTACTTTCGGAAAACTTCAATTTCGTGTCTATTTTTCTCTGGGTGTTGTTCCCAAATGCGGTAATCAGAAGCAACGCTGTACAGTTCATCGAAATGTTCAGGCACGAGTAACTCCAGACGAACTAAATCATTTTTAAGGTCGTTTGATCTAAAGGGCATAAATTATTTTGTAAAAAGGCCTAGGGTACCTCCTACCCAATCTTTGTCTTTGTTAAACTTCACTCCAATCATTTCTCCTCTACTTAGTCGAACCAAATTGCAAAGCAGTGTAGGTCGGTCTGCTCCGTTTGGCCACAAACAAAGTACTCTAATTTCAGCTTTTACCAAACCGTCGGGCGATTGCACTACTGGTTTGTAATGCACTTTTTTCTGCAAAATATATAAATCTTTATCGACAACTCCGTCGATATCTGCTTTCGTTACGTGAAAAACAACTCCAGAGCCACTAAACGAGAAAAGTGGTTTTAGTACGTAGTTTTCTAAATCGGCTGGTATTTCTTCGATCTCGCTTAGTAATTGCGTATCAATAAAATACGTTCCTTTTAGATACGGCAATATGAACTTGCTAATTCGAAAGAACCAATTTGGATGCCCGGCCCATTCCACAGTTAAATCTTCTGTAAATGAAAAGTTTAGTTTTAAATCGGTACGAACGTCGAGTTCGTCAAAAATCACGCGATTGTAGATACGCTTTATCGGTTTTAAATCGCCGTTTTCATTGTAATACAGCTGATTTCCTTGTTTGATAACCTCAGTCACACAAAGAATCTTTATACCGAATTGCCGCGCACAATAGTAGAAATCGATTTTGGTATTTTGCTTTTCTGGTTCTATTTCTAAAAGCACTACTTCTTCGGGAGCGTGATTCCCTAGAATAACCTTTCCTAAAATTTCGTAGTACTCTTTGTTACTAATGTTATTAAAAAACGGTGTTAGTTCCGATAAAAACGGATATACGCTTTTGAATTTTTCGAAGATTTCGATTTGGAAATTAAAAAGCGACGGAAATCCTTGCACTTCAATTAGTTTCGGAACTACAGCTCCGTTTTCTTCACAAATTCCAAAATCAATTGCTAAAAACTCGGTGTGCTCGGTTTCGTTTGGCACTTCTTTGTTGAGTTCTAGCGCACGTTGCGTTTGTGCTTTGAAATCCGGATTTTTTATAAAGTCGATGACTTGTTCGCAAGCATCAATCAGTTGCTTTTTCAGAGATTCGTCGACGAACAACGGAGTTTCCGCCATCCGAAACGTGGGCATATAGTCGAAATCAGCGGCAACAGCTTGTTTGAAAGCGTCGTACTTTTCGGTTGAAAAAGCCTCGTTAAAGCGTTTTCTGTAGTCTGTAATCATGGTGCTTACTAATTAGATTGTATTTTTTTGTGTGTAAGCAAGTGATTGATAGCTGTTCGAAGAAAGTTTGGGATAAAGGTTTCGTTGGTGCGATATACCTTTTCGTCGTCCAGCAAATCTTCTAACATATTTCTAAATTTTCTTCTGCCTTTCATGGCTTTAATGCGCTCGCGTTTTTTCTCGTCGCGCAAATTGGCAATGAAGCTAATTGGGTCGGCTTCGGGATGAAACTGCGTTCCGATGGCATATTCTGAGAATCGAACGGCCATAATTGCGCGTTCGTACTGCACGTGATCACGGATTTTCTCAAGCGACAAGATTTGTGCACCGTGTTTTTTGAAGACGCTCAATTTTGGTTGAACCACCTGATAATCGCGTGAATCTACCGCATAATACGGGTCGTCTAATCCTTCAAAGATCGGATCATTAAATCCCTCTTTGGTTTTGTGAACGGTCATTACGCCAAAAGAGGTGTCGTTTCGTTTAGTTATTTCCGCAAGTCCGAAGTGTTTGCAAGCCATTTGGAAGGAATGACATATAAAGAGGATGTGCTTTTTTACGGGTTTTTCCTTGTTCCAAAGCATAAGTTCATCAATAAAATTGAAGTACTGCGCATCCCAAACGCCATCGCCTTCTAAAGGATTTCCCGGACCGCCGGTCGAAATATAAATATCGTATTCGGCTAAAGCGGGAAATTCTGCTTTTCCTCTAACATTAAAAACCTTGAAGCTTACTAACTGATTGAATCGGTTTATGATATCTATGATGCATCGCATGCCTTGATTTGGCTCGCCGTCGTACATATCGAGTATGGCAATTTTAATTTCTTGATTCATTTGTGTTGTGTCAGATTGCAAATATAAGGCAGGAAATTGTTAAAGTCCCTTCGTAAATTCGGCAGTTATGAAATCTACTACTTTCGTTAAATCTTGTGTTTGATTAAAAACAGCCAATTGCTTGTCGGCACCTGTACCTTCAGCCATCATGCGGTGCACGTACTCGATTTGTTTTCTGCTGCCAAGCTCATCGACAACATCTTCTACGAAATCAAGCAGTTCTAAAATCAATGATTTTGTTTCAACTTCCTGTTTCAAACCAAAATCGATCATGCAGTTTTCGATTCCATAACGCGCAGCGCGGAATTTATTCTCTTTTATAAGTGCCAATCGATAAATATTGAAACTGGTGTTTTGAACGGTTAATTTGTACAACTTCGCGACTATCGCCTGTATGATTGCCACTAAACACATGGTTTCATCGACTGTTAGCGACATGTCGCAGATTCGGAATTCGATCGTGTTGTAAAACGGATGTAACCGCAAATCCCACCAAATTTTCTTGGGATTATCGATACAATTCGTCTTCACTAAAGTGTCGAGGTAATTGTCGTATGCGGAAACCGAATCGAAATATTCGGGTAAGCCCGTTCGAGGAAACTTATCAAAAACTTTGGTTCTAAACGATTTATATCCGGTTTGTCGACCTTCCCAAAACGGCGAGTTCGTCGATAGTGCAAAAATGTGCGGCAAGAAATAGCAGGCTTGATTCATCAACTGCATACCGATTTCGCGATTTTCAATACCGACGTGACAATGCATGCCAAAAATCAGATTGGAGCGCGCAGCGTCTTGCAATTCGTTTACAATGTTATGATAGCGCGGATCGTCAGTAATTGGTTGATCTTGCCAGCGCGAAAACGGATGTGTTCCCGCACCACCGACAACCAAATTTTGTTTATCGGCTAATTCGACAATTTTAGAACGCAGAAACTTAATTTCCGATTCGGCTTCGGCAACGTTATTACAAATGTTGGTTCCAACTTCTACAACGCTTTGATGCATCTCGGCTTTTACCTGCTCGTTGAGAATAATCTTGGCGCCGTCGACAATCTTCGACAAGTGCGAACGTAAATCCCGCGTTTGCGGATCGATGATTTGGTATTCCTCTTCTACTCCTAAAGTAAAAGTGGGTAGCTTGGTTTTCATGTGTTTTTGGATCTGACGTTAAACATCATTTAGAGCGGAAGTGCAGCCGATTGCTTGATAAAGTCGCCCCAACGCAAATTCATTTGACCCGATTTGTGCTTTTTAGCAAATCCGATGGCCATTTTGGCAGCTTCTTCCACAACCCAATCAAAATTCTCTCTTCCTACCGAAGTTAATTCGGCATCTGGTGCTGGATTACCAAAATCGATTGCGTACGGAATTCCATCGCGTACAGCAAACTCTACCGTATTGAAATCGTATCCCAAGCCGTTGCACAAACGCAAAGTGTAATCTTTAATCGTAGCCAACAATTTCTTGTCGGTTACCGGATTATCAACCACATAGCGCAAATGATGCGGGTTTCTTGGTTCGTATGGCATGATACGTACTGCTTTTCTGCCTAAGCAATACACGCGGAAATACGAATCGAAAACAATTTCTTCTTGCAAAAGCATTACTAATTGGCCGGTTTCACGGTGTTTCTGCCAGAATTCATCGCGATTTTCAAGACGATATACATTTTTCCATCCGCCGCCAGCATACGGTTTCATATACGCTGGAAAGCCTACATAATCGAACATGCCTTCCCAATCGAGTGGATATGCGAGGTTTCGGAACGACTTAGCCGTAGTGTCGGTTGGATGTTCTGCCGAAGGTAAAATAACGGTTTTAGGAAGCGGAACTCCCAAGGTATCAGCCAAGCAGTTGTTGAAAAACTTATCGTCGGCACTCCACCAAAACGGATTGTTTATAACGTTCGTGCCGGTTAAAGCCGCGTTTTTAAGGAATGCGCGATAAAAAGGAACGTCTTGCGAGATACGATCGATGATCACCGCGTATTCGTGCGGACGATTTTGAATAACTTTATCGATGCTTACCGCTTCGGCGATGATGCCTTTTTCATTTTTTTCGTTTACACGTTCGATAAAAGCGGCTGGAAAAGTGTCTTCCATGCCAAATAGAATACCAATCTTTTTCATATTGAGTGTTTTGTTAGTTTAGAAGAATTTAATTCGTGATAAGTAGTGTGGAAACATTTCGCGCCAAACGGGCCAATCGTGTTCGCGATCTTGGCGGATATCCAACCAATGATCGACTGATTTACCAGCAAGTACCCGACTTAATTTGAGGTTTGCATCGAAACAAATGTCCCAATTACTGGTTCCTAAGATGATGTCCATATTCCATAGTTCGTGATCGTTTAAACCGTGGAGATAATCTTCTGGACTGTTGTAGAACACATCGTCGTTATGAAAACCATTCATGAAGCTTTTGATGCTGAATGCGCCACTCATAGAGAACATGTGGCTGACGTAACCCGGATGGCGAAATGCGAAGTTGGCTGCATGATAACCGCCGAAGCTACAGCCGGCGACAGCTACTTTATGTGAGTACGTATTATGACGTACGCGTTCTACGATTTCGTGGCAAATCATCTTGTCGTACCAAACATGATTTTGAATGCGGTGTGCCGGATGAATGTTTTTGTTGTAAAAACTGTCTTTGTCGATACTATCGGGACAAAAAATTTGGATTAATCCTTGTTCGAGATACCATTGTGCCGAACCGATTAAACCTTGGTCGCGGTTTTCGTGGAAGCTTCCCATCGAAGTTGGAAACAAAATAACTGGATAACCCGCGTGGCCAAAAACCAGCATTTCGATTTCGCGACTTAAATTGGGAGAATACCACTTAAAATATTCTTCTTTCATAGTTTGTGATTCGTTCTAGACAAGTTTAATCAATTCAATCGAAAAAAAGCGCACAACGGCTTATTATTATCAGATTATCTATAAAAAGCCTAGCAAATTCGAAATATATTAAGGAAGTCAATAAAAAATATGCAACTGCCAAAAGATATGCAGTTGCGTTGCCTTTCGATTGCTTGAAAACGCTGCGTTTCGCATGGAAAATTTACTCTAAAACGCGGTTTGCAGGTCGAAAAGCTGCACTTGATTCTTTAAACGTTCGATCAGCATCCCCATCATTCTTTTGTTAAGTGCGGACGAATTTTTGATATACGTCTCAAATTCTGCTTCGGTAAAAAGAGCAATGACCATTCCTTTTAATGCATTTCTGAATTTGATATCGCGTTGAATGCTGTGTTCTATAAATTGTAGTTTCTTTTCAACTGAAAGTTGCGCAAAATCAACCTTACTCTTACTGATGTAGTTTTTGAAAACAGCTATAAATAGATTGTTTTGCAATTTGAGGATAGGTCGTAAGGTGGCGTTTTGAAAAATCTCGTCGGCCGACGAATTAGGCTGAATACTTCCCAGCGTCGGACCGCGGAAATCGGTTAGAAATTGATCCCTGGCTTCCATCTTTTTCTTTTAAAATTACGAAAGAAGCCGTTGCACATTTCACTGCTGTTTAGATGTTTTAAACATCTTATTAACCAATCAACGAACGATGAGCTTTACCAAAGATGCGCCTTTGACGTGTTGCACAGATTTTGTGTTTTTAGGAATAGAAACCGATTTTTCCTTCGTTTCAACTTCTAGTAGTACTAATACATTGTCTACGAGCACCGGAACGCGAAGCACAAAATCGGCAGGAACATTTAGCCAGCGGTATTTGAGCTTTGATTTTTCGATTTTAACTTCCAATTTCGGAATTTCAGTAGTTCGTAGATAAAAATCGAACACTGGTTTAAGATTTGAAGCAGTTTCTCGACTCCAGAAGTCTTCAATTTCAGCAGAAGTTACGATTTGCTTTTGGTACGTGAGGCACATTTTTTTGAGTGCTTCCTTAAACTTTGCATCGTCGTTCATGTGATTTCGAATCGTTTGAATGATGTTCGCGCCTTTAAAATACATATCACCCGAACCTTCTTCATTAATGCCGTAACGACCAATAATTGGAATATCGTTTCCTATGATATCTTTAATTCCGTCTAAATATTGATATGCTGCATCTTTTCCTTCGGCACACTCCAAATAAACAATTTCGCTGTAAGTTGTAAAACCTTCGTGCACCCACATATCGGCAATGTCTTTTGTGGTGATGCTGTTTCCAAACCACTCGTGTCCAGCTTCATGTACCAAAATAAAATCAAACAACATACCGGCACCTGATCGCGACAAATCGTTACCCGCATATCCTTTTAAATAGCGATTTCCGTAAGCAACAGCACTCTGATGTTCCATACCTAAATAAGGTGCTTCGACCAGTTTGAATCCGTCTTTACTAAACGGATATTCGCCAAAAGCCGCATTAAAACAATCGAGCATTTTAATAGTTTCGTCTTTAAATTGCGGGAATTTCGCAGCGTTCTCTTCCAACATCCAAAAATCTAAATCCAATCCTTTGTGCACTTCCTGAAAGCGCTGAAACTTCCCCAAATAAAACGTAATGTTATAAGCATTTATCGGTTCGGTGACCCGCCAATGCCAAATAGTGTGCCCGTTTTTAAGCTGACTATTTGAAATCAACCGGCCATTTGATACCAAAGGTAGATTTTCGGAAGTCGACATTTGGAAATCGACACCAAAATCAGGTTCGTCGGACTGAGAATCTTTGCACGGAAACCAAGCGCTAGCGCCCAAACCTTGTACGGCAACGCCTACAAACGGGTCTCCGGACTTACTTTTCCTAAAAACCAAACCACCATCCCAAGGCGCGTTTCTGGCAACAATCGGATTTCCGTGATAATACACCTCAATTTCGCGCTCTTCAACCACAGTCGAAATAGGAATCGTAACAAATACAGCGCCTTCGATACGTTTATAGGTACATTTTTGTTTATTGAGAATGATGGAATCTAGGACAAGATTTTCAGCTAAATCAATTTGAATTTCAGGAGTTTGTGCTTGTACTTTCGCTCGAATGGTATTGAAACCCGAAACCGACTTGCTAGGAACATCCAAGTGAATATTTAAGTCGTAATGCAGTACATCGTAGTTTATACGTTCGGGTCGCAAACCGCCTTTTAGCGAATCTTTTTTCGTTTGCGAAAAACTAGATAGAACGCATGCAAGCAGCGCAAAAATTAATAATCTCATTTGTTCAATTTAATCAATTCTAAGGCTTTTTCCATTTCAACATCGCGTTTAGCTATCAAATCATCCACAGTAATTTTAGTCTCATAATCCGGGAAAATTCCACGTCCTTCCTCAGCTGTTTTATAGGTTGGAACGATCTTCATCAAACCTAAACGCAAGTAAATTTCTGAATTTTTAAGACGCACAAGTGGCATTCTGCCCGCTACGGTTCCGTTGTAGGCACCTCCTGTTTCCTGACCAATAAAAACGGCTCGTTTACTACCTTTTAAATTAGATGATATAATGCAGGAAGCAGAAAAACTACCTCCATTTATCAATACATAAACCGTTCCATTAAAAGCCGTTGCTCTTGGTTTTCTCTTCTTGTGCTCCGGACCTCGATAGTAATATTTTCCATCGGAACCTTTTCGTACTTTGAAGAAGTTATACGTGTAATAAAACGGTGCTCCAATTAAAGCAAGCGTTTTCCGAAGCAGATTTCCTCCTTTAAAATAATCGGCTTTGAAAAGCGAAGTTTTTCCAGCAACTTCCGTTCGATCGCAAAAAACGTATGGCTCTTTTGAAAGATACGAATACAGATAGCCAATTTCTGAAAGTCGGCCGCCGGGATTGTCTCGCAAATCGATGATCAGATTTTTAACTTTCTTTTGTTTTAAAGTGAGAAAGGCATCTCTGTAAAAATCATCGAAGTGTCCAATTGAAAAACCGCGAATTTTCATGACGGCTGTCGTCGAATCAGTTGCTATGATTGAAAAAGATCGGTTATAGGTATCTGTCGCAGCATTGTATCCAAAATAACTATTTTTTCTATTTTTCTCTTTGAGCTGTTTTTTTCGTTCCTTTTTAGAGATATTAGTTGCAGTTGTTTTCTCTTCTTTTGCTGCTTTAGTTTCGCGAATGAGAACTTTTTGGAAAACGCTGTCGCGGAAGCTTAAAGTATAAGTAACGCTGTCTTGCAAACCATGTTCCACAGTGTAGTACGAGGAAAATAGATTCCCAAACCGCTCATCGATAAATGTTCTGTTGTAACCATCGGAAGTGTACAAACGCGAATATTTCGCATATAAATCAGCAACATTTTCCTTATTGATAGTTAAAACGCGCGTTCCGATTGCTATTGTCGAGTCTTTAGAGGCGTTTTTTGTGATGAATAATTTTCCGTCCAGCCATTGAAATTCCAATTGAGAAAACGGCCCTTTCCCATTTGAATTGAGAATCTTGGTTTCGACTTTTGAAAGTCTTTTTCTAGGAGGCACCACCGACAAATGTCCTTGACGAATTGAATTTACTACGGGCGCGAGTTGCGTGTAAAACTCGTACGGTTTCATAGGTTTAGAAAGCGTATTGGTAAAGCTGTCTATTTTGAATTTAAAATCGCGTTCGCTGATGTACCAATCTAAATCAGCTTGATACTTTTTTAAATTTCTATAGGCTTTTTTAACGTCTGCTTTCAGTTCGTTTGGCTGAATATCAGTACTTATTTTGGCGTTGTATTGTTGCGTACTTCCACAACTAGCTAGCAGTACTGCCGCAGCAAATAAAATTCGCTTCATAAACTCTCTTAGGTTTGAATAACACCCAGATTAAACTTTTTCTCGATAGGTGCGTTGTTTGCTGCTTCGATTCCCATCGAAATCCAAGTTCGTGTGTCGAGCGGATCTATAATTGCATCGGTCCACAAACGTGCAGCAGCGTAGTATGGCGAAACTTGCTTGTCGTATTTCGATTTTATCTTTTCAAACAGAGCTTGTTCTTTTTCGGCATCAACAATTTCTCCTTTCGCTTTAAGCGCAGCCGCTTCAATTTGCATCAGCACTTTCGCAGCTTGTGTTCCGCCCATTACCGCTAATTCGGCACTTGGCCAAGCAAAGATTAAGCGCGGATCATACGCTTTTCCGCACATAGCATAATTTCCAGCGCCGTAGCTATTTCCAACGATAACCGTAAATTTAGGAACCACCGAGTTCGAAACGGCATTTACCATTTTTGCTCCGTCTTTGATGATTCCGCCGTGTTCTGATTTGCTACCTACCATAAAACCCGTCACATCTTGAACAAAAACCAACGGTATTTTCTTTTGATTGCAATTAGCGATAAATCGTGTTGCCTTATCTGCCGAGTCGGAATAAATTACGCCTCCAAACTGCATTTCGCCTTTTTTAGACTTAACGACTTTGCGTTGGTTGGCAACAATTCCAACAGCCCAACCGTCGATGCGAGCGTAAGCTGTGATGATCGATTGTCCGTAACCTTCTTTATAGTAATCCAATTCCGAATTGTCAACCAACCGTTCTAATATACTCACCATATCGTACTGATCGGATCTGGATTTGGGAAGAATTCCGTAAATCTCTTTTGGATCGGCTTTTGGTGGTGCACTTTTCTCACGGTTAAATCCAGCTTTTTCGAAATCGCCGATTTTGGAAACGATTCGTTTGATTCGATTTAAGGCATCGTGATCGTCTTTCGCCTTGAAATCCGTTACGCCCGAAATTTCACAGTGTGTTGTCGCGCCACCAAGCGTTTCATTATCGATATTTTCACCAATAGCTGCTTTTACTAGGTAACTTCCAGCAAGAAAAATACTGCCGGTTTTATCAACAATTAAAGCTTCGTCCGACATAATCGGTAAGTACGCACCTCCAGCTACGCAACTTCCCATAACAGCGGCAATTTGCGTGATTCCCATGCTACTCATAATCGCATTATTTCTGAAAATGCGTCCAAAATGTTCTTTATCTGGGAAAATTTCATCTTGTAAAGGCAAGTAAACACCGGCAGAATCGACCAAATAGATGATTGGAAGTCGATTTTCCATCGCAATTTCTTGTGCGCGTAAGTTCTTTTTGCCGGTAATCGGAAACCAAGCACCCGCTTTTACTGTGGCGTCGTTCGCAACAACTATGCACAGTTTTCCGGATACGTAGCCGATTTTAATTACCACGCCTCCGCTCGGACAACCTCCGTGTTCTTCGTACATTTCATCGCCAACAAAAGCACCAATTTCAATGCTGTTTGTTTTATCATCTAACAGATAATCAATGCGTTCGCGAGCAGTTAATTTTCCTTCGCTGTGTAATTTTTCAATGCGTTTTTGGCCGCCGCCGAGCTTAACTTTTGCGTACTTTTGTTTGAGTTCGGAAAGTAAAAGTCTGTTGTAATCTTCGTTTTTATTGAAGGTTAAATCCATACGTTAACTGCTAGTTTAGTGTTTGCTAATTTATGTAATTCGGGAATGTTTCTGGAAGAATTTTGAATTAGACGTTCAACTAATCTAAAGTTAATAGATTAGTTAACGTTAACTTAACATGGCAGCGATACTTTTGCAGCCGTAAAACATGCCTTATCATGACCGTAAACAATTTCTTTCAATTTTTAGTTCCTAAGGACAAGAAGTTTTTCCCGCTTTTTGAGCAAGCAACCGCAAACCTGATTCTAATGGCTTCGGCCTTGCATGAAGTGGTTAACCTCCCTCCTTCTGAACGCGTTACTGTTTATCAAAAAATTGAGGAGTTCGAACAAGTAGCAGAAGACATTACACGACAAGTAAACCTTGAGTTAAGTCGCAATTTTATCACTCCGTTTGATCGTGAAGATATTTATGCTCTGATTACTGCCATAGACAACATAACTGGAAATTTGTACGGCGCAGCGAGCAGAATGCGTTTGTATCACGTAGATAAAATCACAAAATCGATTCGTAAATTAACCGAAATCAATCTCGAAGCTTGCCAAAGCATTGATTATGCGGTTCAAGAATTGCGCGATTTAAAGAAAATCAAACGCATTACCGATGCTTGTTTGAAAATTCAAAAACTAGAAAATAAGTCGGATGCCGTTTACGATAAAGCTGTTGCTGATTTATTTGAGAATGAAAACGACGCGAAGAACATCATTAAATACAAAGAAGTTCTTTCGGTTTTGGAATCGGCTGCTGATAAGTGTAAGAGTGTTGCCAGCGTTCTAGAAGGTATTGCCGTTAAACATTCGTAATTAAAGCGCAATGACATTACTCATTATCATTATCGCATTAGCGCTTGTTTTTGATTACATCAATGGCTTTCACGATGCGGCAAATTCGATTGCAACTGTTGTAGCAACTAAAGTACTTTCACCTTTTCAAGCCGTGCTTTGGGCTGCGTTCTTCAACTTTTTAGCCTACTGGGTTTTTGGCTTTGGCGTTGCAGATACGGTTGCTAAAACTGCACACACGATGGAAATCGACTTAGTGGTTATCCTTGCGGGTGTAATTGCTGCGATTATTTGGAACTTGTTTACGTGGTGGCAAGGAATTCCCTCCAGTTCATCGCATACCTTAATTGGTGGTTTCGCGGGATCGGCGATTGCTCATGCAGGATTCGATGTCGTAAACTGGTATATTCCCGCTAAAGATGGCGGACTACCTTCAGGCGTAGCAATCGTTATCGCTTTCATCGTTCTAGCGCCTTTTGTGGGTGCTTTGGCTTCATATTTAATCAGCGTTTGGTTGCTTCATGCCTCTCGAAAATCGATTTGGCCCAAACTGTTTACAGCCGGTATTATCATTCTAACCGTTTGGTTCATTTCCACACAATTATATTATTACGAAAAGATAAAAGAACCGCGATTTGAGTCGGAGTTTTGGAGTGTTGTTTTCGAATCTCACAACATTAAATGGTTCCTTATTGGGTTTATAATTCTTACGCTGGCCATCTTTGCTTTGGTTTTTAGTTCGTTGAGCAATTCCAAAGCTGAAGTAATTTTGAAGCGTACGCAACTTATATCTTCCGCGGCATTTAGTTTAGGCCATGGTGGAAATGACTCTCAAAAAGTAATGGGTATCATTGCAGCTGCGGTTGCCGTGTACATAAATACAAGTGGCAGTGCACAAGCGGCTATGCCGGAATGGCTAGATGTAGTGTTACCAAAAGACGATACACCTGGAAAAATGCCAGAATGGATTCCGCTTGCTTGTTACAGTGCGATTGCGCTGGGTACACTTAGCGGCGGTTGGAAAATTGTAAAAACCATGGGGTCGAAAATAACGAAAGTAACCGCCTTTGAAGGAGTTGCTGCTGAATCGGCCGGTGCATTAACGCTTTACTTTACGGAACATTTAAAGATTCCTGTTTCAACAACACATACGATAACCGGATCGATTATTGGTGTAGGTTTAACGAAACGTATTTCGGCAGTACGCTGGGGTGTCACCGTGAGTTTAGTCTGGGCGTGGGTATTAACCATTCCGATTTCGGCGATTTTAGCTGCTTTGATCTACTGGATCTTAAAAATATTTATCTAGAACATTTTTAGTCACATCAACATTGAAAAATTCGCTCTCTGTGGGCGAATTTTTTGTTTTTATAACAATTAAAAAAAGTAGTACTAATACTCGGAATTTTATCAGATTTCAACGATTTTTGTTACTGTCTGGTTACATTCGCTTATGCAAACAACTCAGGAACTCGCGGCAAATTATTTTCATGCGTGGTTGCGGCAAGATGCAGCAGCTGCGTATTCTTTTTTGCACACCGATTTCAAGTACTGGGAAATCATTGCAGGTGAAATGAATCGTTCGGATTTTTTCAGATTTCTAAATACGTGGTTTAACAAGCCAACAGAAATGTTTTTTACGTACGATTTTCTAGATGCGGGCATCGATTATGCCGTGGTGCGCTATTACTCGTATTTCAATTATCCAGGCAATAGTTTTCGCATTAAATTAGAGGTAATTTCCGAGCTATTCTTCCACAAAGATAAAATCATCAGTCAGAACGATTCGATCGATCTGTATCATTTCTCACGTCAAGCCTACGGAATATTTGGGTTCATTTTCGGTCACAGTTTGTTCATGCACAAAATGTTAGCACGACAAATGCGGTATCCCGTTTGGTTGGCCAATCCAAAAATGGACGCTGAAAATCCGTTATCTAAAAAGCTGTTTTTTCGAAGTTCCGAAGTACGTCGGATAACTCCCACGAAAAAGTAGATCGGAAGTTTAGAAAACCCGATTTTACCTCCAAAGGCGAATCGAAATTATTGTCATACAACGCTCCTGTTCCTAAACCTTGTGGGATTACATTCTTTTGATTAGCAGTAAATTGTGCTATGGCATTTAAACCAATGCTACTTTCTAAAGCCGAAGTAATCCACCAACCTATTTGTCTGTTTTCACAAGCTAAAATCCATTGCTGGGTGGCTTCCCAACCACCTAAAAAGCTGGGTTTAAAAATAGCGTACTGCGGCGCAATAAAGTCGAGAACTTCGTTGGTGTTTTGCAAACCAATCAACTCTTCATCAAGTGCTATCGGGAGAATATTTTTGCTACACAGTTTTCGCATTTCCTCCCACTGCCCTGCTTTTATGGGTTGTTCGATGCTGTGGATATCAAACTTAGCGAGTTCGTTTAATTTAAATGTTGCTTCTTCCTTGCTGAAAGCGCCGTTGGCATCGACGCGGATTTCGAGCGTGTCTTTCGAAAACGCAGCGCGGATTTCTTTGAGGATAGCTAGTTCACTATCGAAATCCAAGGCTCCCACTTTTAATTTCAAACAACTAAAGTCGGCGTTTAGTTTTGCTGCCACTTCAGCTTTCATTTGGTCGGCACTACCCATCCAAATCAAACCATTTATCGGAATCCCAGCCGTTCCTCTTGAGAAATCGTTGTCGAAAAGCAAAAAAGGATTCTCGGCTTTAAATGATTTTTCGGCTATTTCAAATCCGAATTTTATCGAAGGCCAATCATTCAAATCTAAATCCGAAATAGCTGTACCTGAGTTCACTAAATCGCAAAATTCGTTGAGTTTCGAAACATAATTTGGTCGATCGTCGTAACTCAATCCACGTAGCAGTCCGCACTCACCTATTCCTGATTTCTCGCCATCAGAAAGTACAATAAAATGCGATTCTTTCTGCAGCAAAACACCACGCGATGTACCTGCGGGTTTTATAAAATTCAAAAAATACGGATAAGCCCGAGCGGTTACAGACATAGGAAATGTATATGCACAAAAATACAGTTTGTAGCAGTAGTTTGCTGTACTCTCTAATGATTAATTACTGTTTTTTGGGCAATACGCCGCCTCGAAAAATGCTTCAAATAAAAGTCGATTTTGGCGGCGTCCGCGTTTTTTGCTGCAACTCCTCGCTTCCGATAGCTATCAGAATACTGTTGTCGTTGCTGCGGGGTTTCCGCGTCAACCGCTATTGCGCCCCACTCACCCCACTAATAATACAGAAATAGTAGCTTCCCACGTTTCGTTCTTCTAATGAAAGTACATGTAATTCAGTTCAAGAAAAGCAAAAGAAATTGTACATTTAGTTCGCAGATAAAGAGCGTTTTATGTCAAGGTACATGCTTCAAAAATTCGATAGCGGAATGCACTACATTTTGGTACCAGATGCTGTTGTTGCCGCGATTCGTAAAAATGGAAACACACGAGCCATTTGCACACTTAATAAAGCCGAAACATTTCATTGTGCGTTACTTCCAAAAAAAGAAGGTGGATACTTTGTAAATGTGGGTTCGAAAATTTGCAAGAAGCTCAAAATCGGTGTAGGAAGTGAAGTTGAAGCAACATTTGAAATCGACCAGTCTGAAATTCAGTTTGCAGTGCCAGAAGAATGGACCGCTGTTTTAACGACCGACGAAGAGGCAAAACAAATTTTCGAACGATTAAGTCTGGGAAACCAACGCGGATTATTGCATCTGATTGATCAGGTAAAATCGACAGAAAAGCGTGTTGAGCGTGCATTAAAAATCGCTGAAAAACTAAAAATGGGAATTACTTCTCCACGTATCATTCTAAAATAATTGCTGTTTAATAGAAATAAAAAAGGTGAAGCTCAAAACGAACTTCACCTTTTTTTATTTAAAGAAGATTATTTCCCTTCCGAATAATCGATTAAGTATGTTGCTTGAATGTTCACAATAATTTCCATTTCACCAGCAGCAAGTGATTGTTGCGCATCGTCTGGCACGCTCATAGCCAATTCGTAAGCGCGCTTGGTAAATTGCGTAGGAATGTAATCGCTAGACATATCCGTGATGTTAAAAACTTTTCCTAGTTTAACTTCCGCAGCCGCAGCCAGTTCAGCCGCTTTTCGCTTTGCACTTTCAACGGCAAGCTTTCGCGCTTCTGATTTTTTCTGCTCGGCTACCGACGATTTCAACTGAACGTTATCGATAGCATTAACTCCTTTTTCGGTTAAACCTTCTACAATCTTATCATAACTGTCTATCTTTTTTAATAAAACAGTTATTTGCTGACGTGCCAAGAAGTTTGATTTTTTGCGTCCGAACCAAAAATCGTCGTTTAAATACACGCGTTCTGTTTGAATATCGGTCGATGCAATGCCTTGCGAAGCCAAGTATTTCAACACAGCATCAACTTTCTGCATGTTCGATTTCTGAACCTCGGCAGCTTTAGTGCCCGAAGTTTCTACAGCGAAAGTTAGTTCTACTTGGTCGGGAACTACCTTTACTTTACCTATTCCCGTAACGTAAATAATAGGTTTGTTGTCAACTTGAGACCATGCAAAACTGCTGATCAACAACAGTACCATTCCGATTTTTGATTTCATGATTATTTAGATTTTTAGATTATAAAAATGGATTGTCAAAGAACGTGCCATCATTTTTTAAATCCGAATTGGTAGATTCCTAAACCTAAAAATGCAGCCGCTGGAATGGCCGAAAAGGGCAAGGTCGCAGAAAACGCTCCGAAGTATGCTATTGCAGTAAATACATACCCAGCCACTGCGCCTCCCAGATGAGCTGTGTGGCCAATATTATCGTTGGCGGCTTTCATTCCATACATACTATACAAGAGAAATAGCAATCCGAAAATATAGGCAGGGATACCGATGGGAATTGGAAAAATCATTATCTCAAGATGCGGATCAAATATCACTGTTCCAAACACAATTGCTGAAACAGCGCCTGATGCTCCAAGCGCGCGATAAAAAAAATCGTTTTGATGAACAAAAAGGGTCAGTAAACTTCCAGCTGCAAGACCAACGAAATACATCACTGCAAAAAACACAGGCGAACTAAAATAGATAAACTGACTTCCAAACAAATACAAGGCATACATATTAAAAAATAAATGAAATATATCGCCGTGAACCAATCCAGAACTCAAAAGGCGATAGTGGTCGCCCATGCGTATTTTTCGTATTTCGAAGATGCATTTTTCTCGTATGCTTTCATCTGCGAAAGCAACCAAACTAACTAAAACGGTTATTGCCAGAACGGCAAGAAGGACAACAGGCATAGTGTTAAAATAAGAACGAAAGTAGTACAAAAACCTGCCATTGCAGTAATCTATAAACCAAAGATTACTTCTAAAATAAAGAATTGACAAAAAAATACCGAGATGATAACGAATACCGCTTTAGAAAGAAACTCGAATAAATGAAGTCTGTATGGAAAAACAAACTCTAGTTTTCAGAAACGCGTATATTTGTAAAAAAAAATTGTTCATGCAATTACTAGCGTATTGCTTAGCGTTTCCGCTGCTCTGGTTGGTATCAAAATTACCTTTTTCTGTAATTTATATCTTATCTGATTTAATATACTTTTTTGTCTATCGAGTCTTTGGTTACCGCAAAACCACAGTCAGAAAGAATTTGGCTTTAGCACTTTCTGAAAAATCTGACGAAGAGCGATTACAAATTGAAAAAGACTTCTATAAACATATGTGCGATATGTTTTTAGAGATGGTGAAATCGCTTAGCATGACTGACGAAGAAATGAAACGCCGATTTACATTTTCTAATTTAGAATTAATAAGTGAGTACGAAAAGAAAGGCAAAAGCATCATTTTGATGTGTGCCCATTACGCAAGCTGGGAATGGTTGATGATTTTATCTAATTATATAACCTTTGAAAGTTATGCAATCTATAAAAAAATTGGAAATCGTTATTTCGATGCATTAGTACGCAAAATTCGAGGTCAGCATAACGCGAAGCTAATTGAATCAAAAAAATCGATTGAGACTATGGAGTTGCACAAAGAACAAGGAATTCGTGCATTTTATGGCTTTGCATCCGACCAATCGCCACAACTGGCAAAGGCAAAATATTGGGACAAATTTATGGGCATAGAAGTGCCGGTTTATACGGGAGCCGAAATGTTAGCGAAACGACTGGATATGAATATGTTGTTTGTTAAAGTTGAGAAGATTAAACGAGGATATTACCAAGCAACATTAGTTCCATTGGTAGATGAACCTATAAAAGTGCCCGATTACGAAATCACAAGTTTGTATTTACGCGAAGTTGAAAAACAAATTCTTGACAAACCGGAGCATTACTTCTGGACACACAAACGCTGGAAGCACATTGGCAAGAAAAAGCTCGTAAATAAAAAAAGTACTACCGCAAGAATCTAAAAACTTACTTTTCCTGTTAATTTCCTCAAAAATTAAAATATACTTCGCCGTTATCGAGTAAATACAAGTATTTTTACGAATGTATCGCATTTGAAAATCTATGGCTATGAAAGTGTATGTAAAATTTGATATCAATGCGCTCTGTAGAAAAATCTTACAAGAGCAACTAGACGCATCTGGAATAAACTATCGAATTATAGCGTTTGGTGAGATTGAGATCCTAGATAAGCTATCTGCGGAAAAACAACGTAAACTTGAAGAGCAACTTGGCGAGTACGGCATTCAAATTGTTGAAAATCAAAAAAATATCTTAGTTCAAAAAATCAAAGACGCCATAGTAGAAATGGTGAACCAAGAAGAAAATCAACCTAGCTTAAAAAGTTCGGTGTATCTCGCAGAGAAACTAAATCACAGTTACAACTATATTTCAAACCTGTTTTCGGAAGTCACCTACTCTTCTATCGAAAGCTTCATAATTCTTCAAAAAATTGAACGAGCTAAGCAACTAATTCTAACGAATGAGCTTACCTTTACAGAAATTTCATACAAATTGAATTACTGTAATGTTGCACATTTCAGTACGCAGTTTAAAAACACTACAGGAATAACACCTTCGGCATTTCAGCGGATTATCAAAAAAAGGCGCGAGTTACAAGTACAGGAACAAATTCAAAACAATTAAGAACTCTAAGATTTCCCCAAAATCATGAACAACGATCTCATTCACGTTTGCCTTGCCGATGATGATGCCGACGACCGGCTGTTTTTCACGGAAGCCTTCGAATCAATAAAAATCAAAACTGCAATCACCGTAGTTAACGACGGCGTGGAGTTAATGGATTTTTTAAACAACGACGAAAATTCAAAACCGCACATCTTGTTTCTGGATTTGAATATGCCGCGCAAATCGGGTATGGAATGTTTGTTTGAAATAAAACAAGACAGCCGCTTCAACAACATCGCCGTAGCTATTTACTCTACTTCTGCCTCAGAGCGCGATATTGAAGATGCCTTTGTTAAAGGAGCTAACGTTTACATCCGTAAACCAAACGATTTCGAAGAATTGAAACGCATTCTTAATGAAGTCATCGCCCTAAATTGGCAGTATCACACCAGCGGTTTAAATAGGGAAAATTTTGTTCTCAGTATTTAAGATTCGTCGATTTTGACTGACTTGAGTCGTTAGTCATTCTCCAAACAAAATTGTTTACAACTTTGATTTCGGCGAACTAAATCTCCGCAACTCGTTTAAAGCTTCAGCTGCTTCAAGCTCTTCGGCGGGAATGACTTTTAAAAACGACGGATGTTGCTCGATAGCGTACTCAATTTTCTCTACAATCGATTCAATCGACTCGTTTTCATAATCAATTTCCAAAGGCTCTTTTATAATCATCGATTGTAAAATCCCTTTCTTTTTCATACGTAAACCTTTTTTATCGAACGAACGGCGAAATCCGTCGATGACAATCGGAACCACAATTGGTTTGTGCTCTTTGATGATGTGCGCTGTACCTTTTCGAACGGGCTTGAACGATTTTGTGGTTCCTTGTGGAAAGGTAATTACCCAACCGTCTTGCAAAGCAACTTTGATGTTTTCGGTATCATTCGGATTCACTTCACGCTGAATATCTTTTCCTTTTGCACGCCAGGTACGTTCTACAGTAATTGCACCCACGTAGGCCATCATGCGCGGAAGAATGCCCGAATGCATCGTTTCTTTAGCTGCAACGTAATAGATGTTGAGCTTAGGGTTCCATAAATAACCAATATTTCGGATATGATCTACCCGACCGTGTAAAGCAGCATTAAAAACATGAAACATGGCCACGACATCGGCAAAATAAGTTTGGTGATTGGAGATAAATAAAACGTTTTGTGCAGGTAAAGCACGGATAATCTCCGAACCGTCGATTTGTAATTCGTTAAATCCGCGATAACGGCGGTGTGTTGCGGCGCCAAAAATGCGAATCAGCCATTTTTTGATAAATAAAATATGTCCGAACGGATTTCTTTTAAATAGTCCCATGCGCCAAACATAAATTAAATTTGACTAATTGCCGAATTTCGTGCCAACAATAACATTTGTTTCACTTCTGCTAACATCATCGCAGTAGCGCCCCAAACCGTGTGTTGCCCGAAGGTAAAGACTTTAGTTTTGATCTTGAAATTGTAGGCGGTATCGATATCCATTGTGGAAACGGCTGTATCGTCTAGCAGTACGGATAGTGGTAATGGAACAATGGCGGCCACTTCACGCAGATTTGGAGTGAATTCGAGATAATCGCTGGTAACAAAAAGATACGGATGTACTTCGAAATTACTTGGCGGAACGTAAAGCGGTGTTAGTCCGCGTACAAAATGCTGTTCCGTAAGTGTTATTCCTATTTCTTCTTGCGTTTCACGCACAGCAGTTTCATAGAAATTTGCATCGAATAATTCCTTTTTTCCCCCAGGAAAAGCAAGTTGTCCGGAATGCACACCTTCGTATTCTGATCGTTGAATCAAAGTTATCGTTTCTTGATTTTGGTGTGTAGAAACAATTACTGAAACGGCGGCATAACGTTTTTGAACGGCTTTTTGCGCAGCTAATTCCAAAGCTTGCTTTCGATCAGCTGGAGCCATATTTAGTTGCGCATCCAAGCCTGGAAGCTCAAGAGATTTAATATGTGGAACTAACTCACTAAATGCTATTTTTGCCATGAAAATTACTGTTTGTGTATAGTAAAAAAGAAAAAGCCCAGCTTATTACCGATTTTTGGACCGCTTTCGCAGAAGCATATCCACACAAGTGGCTGCTTTACGATACCAAAATTAAAGATTTACAACTCAAGTTCGATGTTCAAAATTCGGGAGTTCGCATTATTCTAGAAGTGGGTATGCGCCACGAGGAAACACGAATCAAGTATTTTGAACAACTACAGGCGATGCGCGTACTTTTCCTTGAGTTTTTTCCAGAGATTTTTTTCGAACGAAATTTTACGCTAGAATCTGGGAAAATAGTGAGCATCGTACATACTGATAAACTAGAACGCAATTTCTTCAACAGGAATTATTGGCCCGAAATCTTCGAATTTATGGCTTCTAACATGCTGCTTATGGAACAATTTTTCTTGGAATACGCCGATATTATTCGCCAGTCTACAACCGAATAAATTAGTTAACCAATTGTTTTTAAATAATTTAAAACATTGGTTTCGATGCGCGCTGCCAAGTTAGTAACTGGTGCTTTAACGAATTTTTCACCTAAAATTTGTTCGTAAAGTAAAGCGTATCGTTCTGTAACAGTGTCGATGTATGCGTCGGTTAATTCTGGAATCGATTGCCCTTCTTTACCTTGAAATCCGTTTGCAATAAGCCATTGACGAACAAATTCTTTGCTTAATTGTTGTTGCGGCTCGCCTTTATCTTGACGTTCTTGGTAACCATCGGCATAAAAATAGCGCGAAGAATCGGGCGTATGAATTTCATCAATCAGAACAATGGTTCCGTCGGCTTTTTTTCCAAACTCATATTTAGTATCAACCAATAGCAAGCCGCGTTCGGCCGCCATTTCAGTTCCTCGTGCGTAAAGTTTAAACGTGTAGTCTTTAAGGATTTCCCAATCTGCTTTCGATACTATGCCTTGAGCTAAGATTTCTTCTTCAGAGATATCTTCATCGTGCGAACCGGAAGCAGCTTTTGTTGTTGGCGTAATGATGGGTTGCGGAAGTTTATCGTTTTCTTTCAAACCTTCCGGCAAAGCCACACCACAAAGTAAACGCTTTCCGGCAGCGTATTCACGGGCAGCATGTCCAGCCAAATAGCCCCGAATCACCATTTCCACTTTAAAAGGCTCACATTTTACGCCAATACTTACGTTAGGATCAGGTGAGTCCAGCAACCAATTCGGAACTATATCGGCTGTGCTGTCCATGAATTTTTTCGCAATTTGATTGAGCATTTGTCCTTTGTAAGGAATTCCTTTTGGAAGTACCACATCGAAAGCGGATAGTCGGTCGGTGGCAATCATCACCAGTAAATCGTCGCCAATGCTGTAAACATCGCGAACTTTTCCTTTGTAAAATGCAGTTTGATTTGGAAACTGAAAATGAGTTGCCGTAATTGTAGTTGACATGAGTGTGTAGTTAGATGCGCAAAAGTATTGCGTTCGCGCTGAACCATCAAAATAAAGTTTTAAAATTAATAAATATAATTACTACGGAATTTTTCGCCTCAAAACTTAATTATTTCTA
>NZ_JBMLTK010000113.1:0-4583 GCF_049240005.1 Flavobacterium sp.
AAATCATCCGATGGTTTATTGGATCTTGACATCCGATTTCCCAAAGAAATGGGAGGAACTGGCGATGCCACCAATCCAGAACAACTTTTCGCCGCGGCTTGGTGGGCTTGCTTTGGCACTAGCGTTAGCGTTGCCGCGGGAATAGAAAAAGTTCAAATAGGTTCAGTTCATGTAACTGCAAAAATTGCGGTTTTACAGGAGAATGGAAATTTTGATCTCGGTGCACAATTGCTCGTAAAAATTGACGACGTGGATTACAATACGGCAAACAGATTAGTAGAAACTGCGAAATCAATTTGTTCCTATTCTAAAGCAACAAAAGGAAACATAAATGCCACTTACGAAGTGGTAGCAAACTAATCGAAAACACAACAAAACCATGAAACAAATAATCGTAAATGAATTTGGAGCACCTGAACAATTAGTCCTCCACGACGTACCTAAGCCCACTGCTGGCAGCGGACAAATAGTCATTAAAGTAGAAGCCGCGGGAGTGAATTTCTCCGACGCCATGCAAAGAAGAAATCAATATGTATTTCCTGTTCCTTTACCTTATTTACCGGGTTTTGAAGTGGCAGGTATCGTTACCGAAGTCGGAACCAACGTCGAAAATATTTCTCTCGGTGATCGCGTGGTAGCCATGCTTCCGGACGGCGGTGGTTACGCGGAATATGCCGTTACCGCTTCTTATTTAGCAGCTGTACTTCCACCTAGTATATCAGCACAAGAGTCGTTGGCATTACAAGTTCAAGGATTAACCGCGTTCTTAATGTTGAAAAACAGAGCGAAATTACAAGCCGGACAAACCGTACTTATTCATGCCGCGGCCGGTGGCGTAGGAACACTACTGGTACAAATTGCAAAAGAAATGGGTGCAAGCAAAATAATTGCAACCGCAAGTACGACTGAAAAATTAGCTTTAGCAAAATCATTGGGAGCCGACGTACTGATAAATTATACAGAAGATAACTGGCCGAAAAAAGTACTTGAAGCAACCACTGGATCCGGAGTTGATTTAATAATTGATTCAACAGGAGGCGAAATTTTGCGTGCAAGCGTTTCTTGTCTAGCGCCTTTTGGCAAGCTGATAAATTTCGGAAATCCAAGCGGTGGATCTACAGCCGTTGAAGCCTTTACGCTTGTCAATCACAATCAATCGCTGCTCGGTTTTGGTTTAGCTAGCTACTTTTCGAAATCCGATTTAATGCAGGAAGCCTACCACTATCTGTTTTCCCAAACGGCTGCGGGAAAGCTAAAAGTACACATCGGACAAACCTTTTCTTTAAAAGATGCTGC
This sequence comes from Flavobacterium sp., assembly GCF_049240005.1. GTDB lineage: Bacteria > Bacteroidota > Bacteroidia > Flavobacteriales > Flavobacteriaceae > Flavobacterium. Next base: position 1,297 of record NZ_JBMLTK010000113.1, read on the forward strand.
CGAAGCGCATCATAAGTTAGAAAACAGAAAAACGACCGGAAAAATTGTTCTTATTCCCTAAAAAACTAAAGTAAAACAACTTAATCTTAATAAATATGGTAACTACATTAAATTGGTTTGAAATCCCAGCAACAGACTTCGAAAGAGCAAAAACTTTTTATGCAAAAGTTCTAGACGTGCAAATTCACGACGACCCGAACAGGCAATACGCCTATCTGCCCGCTGACCCTCAAACAGGCGGATTTGGCGGAGCAATTGGTATCGGAGAAAACTTTGTTCCTTCCACAACGGGGACAACTATTTACCTTGACGGCGGAAACGACCTTTCCGTACCGTTAAACAGAGTAGAAACTGCCGGTGGAAAAGTGATTTTGCCGAAAACTGCCATAGGTGGCAACGGCTTCATTGCACTTTTTATCGACTCAGAAGGAAACAAAATTGGTTTTCATTCCATGGGATAATACCTAGTACTTCCCGATTGAGTTTAAAACTGGTAGAAATGTTGTTAATAGTTCTATCAGTTTTGTGTTTTGCTACGGGATAAGGAATACAAAGGCTCGTAAAAAAATTAATTAAAGATTCGACTGTCTAAAATTAAATTCTATATCTAAAAATCTTCTAACTAGATTTTTGTAACGGCTTCTTACATCCACATTTACCTATTTTTAGCTATTTCTATAGCTTTTTCAAGAATAGTATCCCGACCAGCTTCAATGTCTTGGACAGTGGGTTTTACATCAACATCGGGCACTATTCCTATCCGTTGCGTTTCTCGACCGTCGGGATAGTACACGCCAATGCCGGTAAACGAGGAATAAATACCGCCGGGCAACACCAAATTAGATACATTTCCATCGGCCGCTGCTGTGGTTGTACCCACGATTATGGCATTTGGATGGGTTTGATACGCCATAGCATGGAATTCAGCGGAGCTCTGTGTTTGCTCGTTTACTAAAATAATCACCTTCCCTTTGTAATAATCTCGATTGCGAATGCCCGTGAACATTGGCTTGGTAAATGTAAATGTTCCTGGACGCTTTAAATTAGTATTGGTAAACTTGGCAAAGGCAATTTTCTTGGGTAGTAAATACCGCGAAAGCACTTCCAACGGAAAATCTGAAGGATAATTACGAGCGTCAATAATCAGTGCTTTCGACTTTCTTATTTCTTGCCAAATTTTAGGGAGATACGCTCTTTTTAAGCTTCCATTATTTAGGTAGGCAACATCAGTGTCGATCCATTTGAAGCAGGTATCCACTTTGTTTAATCTACCGTAAACGTCGATTTCCGTAGGAGAAAAAGTAGAAACTTCTATACTTTCCCATTTGCCCTTTCGTACAATTTCTAAACGCATTTTTGTTTCGTTAGTTCGCAGCAAATTCGTGGCAATATTGCGTAGTTTGGTAGGCAAATTCGAAGCTGGTGTAACTGATAGTCGTTCGTTTACAATATTGTCAACCAACTTTCCATCTATTTTCGCAATCACATCGCCGCGTTTCAAACCCGATTTTGCTCCCAATTCGTCATCGTAAAAGTCGGCTACTACGGCTCGATTCTCTACAAATGCAACTTTTGCTACGGCATACCGAGCACCAAAATAGGTGTTCAAAACCTCACTTTTGTTCAATAAAGTTGCGTGCGTATCTTGTATTTGTGTAATGAGTTGCAAAACAGCGATTGTGTATTCCGTCTCATTTTTTGCATTCAGAAATTTGGGTATGAACGTCTTTAAAACCGCCTGCCAATTTTCGTCAATGGCATATTTGTATGGAAAAAAATACTGCACCATATTCCAATACCGAAATAACGAAACAAGTCGGAAACCTGCGTCGGGATGCAACATTTCTTCGTAGTCCCTTTCGTTAGTGAATCGCGGATTTCCAACTTCAGGATAGAAGTCGACATTGTAGTGCTTTTGTGTACGTTCCGCAGATTCAATCTCTTGTAAAAGCGTAATTAATTCCAGTGAAAACCCTGAAGAAGTAAACCAACTAAAATCGGGTAGTATTTTAACTTGGGAGTCGCGCAGTCCATTCTTTTTGCGTTTTTCGATTGTTCCAAAACTGCGAACCCAATTACTTAGGCATGCATTAAATTCCGCTGAACCTTGTGTTTGAAGTACTTTGGGTAAAACTCGCAACAGTTCGATATCCATTTGATAGTTGCCTGAAGCACAATTGGGATGATAGTATTTGAGAAAACCCCAAATCAGACCCAGTTTTTCTAAACGTGCTATAGTTATTTCATCGGTAGGAATAGATTGAATATTGGAACCGCTATCGAAAGATTGGTCGTAGTCTGCTGGGAATTTTTGTTTTTGAAAAACCTTAGCTTGGGTAACATCTACACCGTCAATGCTTACGCGCAGCTGGTCGATCCACATTTTACCGGAACCTACTAGTAAACCACCTAAGGCAATTTGCGTGGTATTTTCGGGCGAAAGTTCTAGCGTGAGTTCGTGCTTTTTCCAGTCGGTAGTGCCTTTAATTCCGGCATTACTCATATTGTCGATGGCTATATTAGGATCAATTCGAATCCAAATTCCTGCATAGCCATTTTTTACGTTTTCTGTTTTGATATATGCGGAAACTGTTATCGTTTTACCGGCGTAATTTTGGGGTAAAGTATAGCCAATAGCTTTATAATCGTAATTGGTTCCCTGGTACGATAGGGCCGCACTGTATTTGCCGTTATACGTTTGGATGGAATCGGCTGAAACCAGGTAATCGGTACTTCCAAATGAATACCAACTGGAGAACGAACCTTTGTTTTGGAGTTCAAAATCGAAATCGGCTTTCACATCAGATTGCGAAAAAACAAGTGTTGTGCAGAAAACGAGCAAAAAAGCTAAGTGTTTTTTCATTGGTAGCACTTTGAAGGCAATTCAAAAATAGGCGCTAACAAGAAACTTCCATTGCGGTTTAACGAAAACTTACCACATAAAGTAGATTGAGGTAAAGATTGACAAGCGAGTACATTCTCGAAGAATTTGGTACAGTATCGACTAATGTTTTAGGTACTTCGGTAGATTTTTTGTGTTAAGAAACCTAGTCAATTAGCGAAAACACATTACAGTTTTAACATGGCAATAGTTCAACATACTATAGTCACAGCATTTCAATTTAGTCCCCTATTTTCTTCTCTCTTTTTAGCTTTTTTTAATTCTTTCGCTTCCGGTACTCCCGAAATTCGCTTTTGACCTTTCTAACCACATTTTTTCGGTTGACCACAAAGGCACAGAGGTGACATAGGTAACAGAATTCTATTATTTGTTAGGATATTGCTTT
>NZ_JBMLTK010000114.1:0-3401 GCF_049240005.1 Flavobacterium sp.
TAACAGCTTTACCAATCATTGAAACTCAAGCAGGTGACGTTTCTGCATATATCCCAACCAACGTAATTTCGATTACAGACGGTCAAATTTTCTTGGAGTCTGACTTGTTCAACTCAGGGGTTCGTCCGGCGATTAACGTAGGTATTTCGGTATCTCGTGTTGGAGGTAATGCACAAATCAAATCGATGAAAAAAGTAGCCGGTACTTTGAAATTGGATCAAGCACAATTCCGTGAATTGGAAGCGTTTGCTAAATTCGGTTCTGACCTTGATGCTGCTACTTTAAATGTAATCGAAAAAGGTAGAAGAAACGTAGAAATCTTGAAACAAGCCGTAAACGATCCGTTTACAGTAGAAGATCAGGTAGCGATTATCTATGCCGGTTCTAAAAACTTGTTGAGAAGTGTTCCTGTAAACAAAGTAAAAGAATTCGAAAAAGATTATATCGAGTACTTGAACAACAAACACAGAGATACTTTGAATGCTTTAAAAGCCGGTAAGTTAGATGATAACATTACTGACGTTTTAGAAAAAGCAGCTAAAGAAATTTCAGCGAAATATAACTAATAACAATTTGAAGATTTGAGAATTTGAAGATGTAATAATTTTCAAATTTTCAAATCCGATAATTTTCAAATTAACTATGGCAAACTTAAAGGAAATCCGTAATAGAATTACTTCCGTTCAGTCGACGATGCAAATCACATCGGCGATGAAGATGGTTTCTGCCGCTAAGCTGAAAAAAGCACAAGATGCCATTACAGCGATGCGTCCTTATGCCGAAAAACTAACGGAATTATTACAAAGTGTTAGTGCTACTTTAGATGGTGATGCAGGCGGACAATATACTTCGCAACGTGAGGTGAATAAAGTCTTAATCGTAGCCGTTACCTCAAACCGTGGTTTGTGTGGTGCTTTCAATACCAACGTTATCAAGCAAGTAAAAGTTGTGGCTGATGCGTATGCCGGAAAACAAGTAGATGTATTTGCTATTGGTAAAAAAGGAAATGATGTTCTTAGAAAATCATACAACGTTATTGCCAACAGAAGTGATGTATTTGATTCCCTTACCTTTGAAAATGTTGCAGAAGTTGCCAACTTGCTAACCGATAAGTTCGTGGCCGGAGAATACGACAAAATTGAAATTGTTTACAATCAATTTAAAAATGCCGCCACTCAATTGGTCATGACTGAGCAATTTTTACCTTTGGCACCAATTCAATCTGAAAATGCTTCTGCCGGTGATTACATTTTCGAACCGTCTAAAGAGGAAATTGTATTGACACTTATTCCTAAGTCATTAAAAACACAATTGTACAAATCTGTACGCGATTCTTTTGCTGCTGAACACGGTGCTCGTATGACCGCAATGCACAAAGCAACAGACAACGCAACCGATTTAAGAAACCAATTAAAATTAACCTACAACAAAGCGCGTCAAGCGGCAATTACCGGAGAGATTTTGGAAATTGTTGGTGGAGCGGAAGCGTTAAACGGATAGTTTTACACAATATTTCAAGGAAAGGGCGAACATTTGTTCGCTCTTTTTTTTTGGAACAGATTTAATAGTTATTTTTGTTCAACACCATAATAATTCTCGGATTGAGCCTTTATAAAAACCTTTTCAAACAAACCCTAATCTATGGCTTGGCAACAGTGCTACCCAGAATGATTAGTTTTTTATTGAATCCGCTCTATGTAGACCAATTGCCCAAACAGGAATTTGCCGATGTCTCCATTGTTTTTGCCTGGTTGGTGTTTTTCAATGTCATACTTTCCTACGGAATGGAAACGGCTTTTTTCCGATTTTATAACACGGAAACCGATAAAAAGAAGGTGATTTCTACCGCCACTATTTCCTTGTTTTGGTCTTCTCTTCTCTTTTTATTTGTATCGTTACTCTACCGAAATACCTTATCCGATTGGTCCGGAATTAAAGTAGAATACATCACGTATACGCTTTGGATTCTGGCTTTAGATGCTTTGGTCATTTTGCCGTTTTCCAAGTTAAGAGCTACCCAAAGGCCTATCGTATACGCCTTTATTAAAATCGGGAATGTAATGTTGAATATGTTGCTTAACTTATTCTTCTTGTTACTGTTGCCCCGATTGGCTCAAATGGATGCCGAAGGTTTTTTCAACACGATATATTACGAAAACTTCCAAGTAGGGTATATTTTCGTTTCCAATTTAATCGCTAGTCTTGTCACTTTTGTCATCTTATCTCCTGATTATTTTAAGATCAGCTGGAAGTTTGATTTCAACCTATGGAAGCGAATGATGCAATACGGTCTGCCTATTTTAATTGCAGGCGTAGCCTTTGCCATCAACGAACATTTCGATAAAATTTTGTTGGATTGGATGAAGGTGTCCAAGTCAGATATCGGCGCTTATGCAGCTTGTTACAAAATAGGTATGTTTATGGTCTTGTTCCGAACAGCTTATACCTTGGGCATTGAACCGTTCTTTTTTAGTCATGCCGCTAACGAAAATGCCCAACAAACGTATGCAACTATTACCAAGTATTTTGTGATTTTTGGGTCGTTTATCAGCTTTTTTGTGATTGCGTTTATCGATTTATTAAAATTGCCGTTGGTGCCTGAAGACAGTTATTGGATAGCCATAAAAGTGGTACCATTGATTGTTTTGGCGAATTTCTTTTTAGGCATTTACACCAATTTATCCGTGTGGTACAAATTGATTGACAAAACCAGAATCGGCGCTTACATTTCCATTGTGGGTGCTTTGGTAACACTCGTGCTCAATTATGTACTTATCAAACAGGGTTTGAGCTATTACGGTTCTGCCATCGCAACTATCGCTGCTTACGGAACCATGATGGTGATTTCCTATCAAATGGGACAAAAACAATATCCTATTCCTTACGATATTGCAACCCTTTTAAAATATCTATCGCTTTCTATAGTGTTTTCTGCCATTTCATTTTATATCCCGTCATTGCGGGAAAACTATGGCGTTAAAATACTTTTGTTGGCCTTGTTTTTATATTTCATCTACCGAAACGAAAAGGAAACATTACTCCGAATTGTTAAAAGAAAAACCAAGTAAAATGACCATAAAAATCATCAACAAGTCGCAACACGATTTGCCGAATTATGAAACCATAGCCTCAGCCGGAATGGATTTGAGAGCCAATTTAACCGAATCCATCGTCTTGAAACCGTTGGAGCGAACCATTGTAAAAACAGGTCTTTTTATTGAATTGCCATTGGGTTATGAAGCCCAAGTCCGACCAAGAAGTGGTTTAGCAGCCAAAAAAGGAATCACCGTTTTAAACTCACCGGGTACAGTTGATGCCGATTACCGTGGAGAAATTGGGGTGATTTTAGTAAATTTATCCCAAGAAGATTTCACCATCGAAAATGGAGAAAGAATCGCCCA
>NZ_JBMLTK010000115.1:0-17414 GCF_049240005.1 Flavobacterium sp.
TCGTGATAGATAACTTCAGTTCGAATTAAAATATTCGGATTTGCAGCGAATCCAGCTTGAACTTCTGCTACAGAATACGTAGGAAGTTCAGACTCTTTCATAAACCACACTCCCTTGTTGCGTGTTAACGTTTCACGCGCTTTTGGCAACGATTGTGCCACTTCAGCCAACGATAAACGCTTTCCGGTGTTGTCGACAAATTGCAACAAACTACCGCCTTTTGTTTCTACCGCTCCGTATTCTCCTTTGATGAAGTTTTTCCACTCCCAAGCTTGAGAACCCACGAAGATTAAACCACCAATAATGGTAAGGAACATGTAGAACGTGACTTTCTTCTTATTCATTTGATGACCAGCATCAACTGCCAGTACCATAGTTACCGACGAGAAGATAAGAATAAACGTCATTAACGCTACATAATACATCGGTGCGGTTACGCCGTGTAGAAACGGAAAGTGTGTAAACACCTCGTCTGCTAAAGGCCAAGTCTCAATAAATTTAAATCTGGAAAAACCGTAAGCTGCAAGGAATCCAGAAAAAGTTAACGCATCCGAAACGATGAAAAACCACATCATCAATTTCCCGTAACTTGCAGACATTGGCTCGTTACCGCCGCCCCAAGTTTTCTGACCCACACTACCTGGTGTAGTTACTGTCGCATCCATATAAGAGTGTTAGTTAAAAAGTTCCCAAATGTACGGTTTTTTCTTATTTGACGAAATACAAAAAGAAAAACAGATAGAGCCAAAGAAAGTCGAGAAAGTGCCAAAACATTGAACTTAACTCGATTCCCAAGTAATTACCCGCGCTGTATTTTCCACGTAGCTGATTTACAAGGGTAATCACTAACGAAAGCAGGCCTCCAGCCAAGTGCGCCAAGTGCACCATAACAAATGCGTAAAGGAATTGCGAGGTGATATTACTAGTCGGACCCGTTAAAAACTGCCCGTTGGCTACCATTTCATTAAATCCTTCAAACTGCTGCGTCACAAATAAAACGCCTAAAACAAGCGTAACCACCAAAAAAGTAGTTGTTTTTTGCACTTTATTCGCAGCTATGCTCTTCTTCGCAAACCAAAAAGTAAGCGAACTAATAACCATAATTATTGTACTATATACAAAATGTACCGGCAATTCAACCGGCTTCCAATCAGGACGCGATTTACTAACAATAAATCCACTCGTTAATCCGGCAAAAACCATCACCATACTAATGATCGCAAACCACAGGAGTAACTTCTTCGATCGGGCCGATTTTTCATCGTAAGTCAAATCTGCTTTTTCCATTATCTCAAAAATTTATCGATGACATAAACAAATTGCAATAGCGTAATATAGCCCACGCTCACAAGCATCAACTTCTTGGCCGATTGAGCCGTGCGTAGCTTATACAAGTTAATTGCCGCCATAAGCATCCAACCACCTAACAGCAGCGTAACTACAGCCGCCGGAATACTTAGATACAACTTCGAAAGCGGAGCCACATAAGGTAAAACTGCCGGCAATAAACTCGCAACAATCAACCAAATAGTGTATAAGATTGTTTGTGTGGCGGTCGACTGGTCTCGTTTTCCACTTGGCAACATAAAACAGCCCGCCTTCTGGTAATCGTCGTATAAAAACCAGCCAATTGCCCAAAAATGAGGAAATTGCCAGAAAAACTGAATTAAAAACAAGGTTCCTGCTTCAATTCCAAAATGCCCAGTTGCGGCAACCCATCCCAACATAAACGGAATAGCTCCCGGAAAAGCACCCACAAAAACCGAAAGCGGTGTAATGGTTTTTAAAGGCGTATAGGCACAGGTGTACAAGAATATCGAAATCGCACCAAACATGGCCGTTTGCTCGTTAATCGAATACAAGATCGCCAGCCCAAGTAGCGTCATCAGCGTGGCTACAATAAACGCTTTGGTAACCGACATGCGGCCAGACGGGATTGGTCTGTTCTTTGTCCGTTCCATCAACGCATCCAAATCTTTTTCAATAATTTGGTTAAACGCATTACTGGCTCCAACCATGCAGTAGCCGCCAATAGCCAACAAAATTAAGGTGTAAAAGGTCTGTAAATTAACGGTTTCAATTCCCAGTAAGAATCCGGCAACACTCGAAAAAACAACACTTACAGCCAAACCGGCTTTGGTAATTTCTTTAAAATCGAAGAAAAGCGCTTTAACTGTAAAAATGTTTTGTTTCTCTGCCTGTGTTTGCATGATGGCTATCTAGACCGCTACGGGTGCACAAAGATAAGTCAGCATTTTCAATTTAACCGAATAACAATTCGAAATAGTTCGTTAATAAGCCTTTCTATTTTTTGGGCGCACCGGCAAAACAACTCCTGCAAGTACTTCCTTACGGTTTTGCCGTCCTGCTTTCGCTCATAGTCCTCGCATCGTGGCTCGTAGCCTCGCCACGTGCTGCGGGCTAATCCGCTCAATCAGTTGCGCAACAGCCGTCCGTACGATAAAAGTCTAATAATCGAAATACATATTAAATAAGTCGGCACGAATTCCCAACGAAAACCAAGTAGTTTGCAACGACTTTACGGTCAACGTTTCTGTTTCCGGACTAAAGTTGCGTACCATCAAATGTGCAAATGCCTTTAAATTCGTCACCGGATTTACAATATAACCGGCCTGTAATTCACCGATAAACAAATCGGTTTTGTTTCCTTGTCCAACCAATACATTAGTATCAAACGGTCGGTCGGTGTTGTAATTCTTATACGGATCGCCGCCGTAGTTAAAATTGTCGGTGTCGGTTTCAAAATCCAAACCACGAATGCCGAAATTGAGTTTCGCTTCGCCAAAATAGCGGCCTTTTTGGTAACGCCCAATAAGCACTAATTCTTCTAAATTCGCGCCCCATTGGTGCCCCAAAGCTTGATTGTTTTGTCCGTAGTTTGTTAACGGATCGCTGTGTTGATACACATACGGACGCAATCGGTTGTACTCAGCTTGTAAGTTCAAACCTTTAATTTTAAACGCATCGAAATACTTCACGCCCAATTGATAACCGTATTTGTTGCGCCAGCTTTTGTTTTGCTCCTGAATATCGCCCAAAGCAAATTCGTCTAAGATAAATTGCCCATATCCCGTAACCGCGTTGTTGAATTTGTATTTGGCCGTTAAGCCTAAAACGGCATTTCCGCTGCGAGCCGACGAGGTAAACTCCACCGAACGGTAAAAAATTATCGGATTTATAAAATTCGAATCAAATCCGCGTCCGTTCGAGTTCGTCCAAACAACCGATTCAAAGAATCCCAAATTGAGGCGGTTTGATACGTTCCAACTCAAATAATGGTTGGCCATGTACTTACTGGCGTAGGTGCGTTCTTGGGTAACTTCTGGCCGCACATCTTTCAGAAACAAATACGTATTGGTGTACTTTATTTTCCAAAAGCGCGTATTCACTTTGATGAACGGATAGGGTGAGGCGCCGTCGGACAGTAATAGCGATCGGTAACCATCGCCTAAGAAATTTCTGCCATAACCCAATTGCAAGTCGATAAAATCCGAGGGCGTAACGGTAATAATCGCCTCAGCCGACGGAAAGTCGTACGAGTCGGTTTTAAAACGTTTGGCAATGCCAACGCCGGGAATAATTGCCGGATCTCCTCCAGAAGGCGCGATCGATTCTGCGTAAGCGTTGTAAAAACCGGCAAACCGACCCTGACTCTCATAGATCGATGTGGTAAAAACAATCGCTTTCCCCAAACCACCTTGAAGCTGCACGCCACGGGTATTTTGAAAAGTCGAATTGTTGTCGAAATCGTTTGTTCGGCCCATGCGTAAATCCACAAACGGATTGAGTGTAAACCAATAATCTTTACCTTGAAACTCAAAGAAATTCTCGTTCCAGAATTTGCGTCCCCACCAACCTTTGCGATCTTTTTTCATCGCTACCGTAGCCGCCTGAATGTCGAAATACTTGGAAACCTCTGCGTAAGTATAGGGCTTCGACCCCGTGTGATTGTTAGTGCCCATTTGGTTTAACGATTTGTCGAACCAACTGTAATAAAAGTGTGAGAACGGGATATTTAATTTGCTAGTAAACTGCGGATTGTTAAAAGGTAGCGACTTAATACTGTCGAGTTCGTTCGATTTTTTTTGCAGGTCTAATCGAAACGAACGGTCAATTCCTTCCTTTGTTTCCTCTGGGGTAATTTCATTTAACGGGATTCGAATTTTATAGGTAAATTTTTGATATGCTGGTTTTCCGTTGTTAACGCCCGGTTTTAGCGTGGGCAACATTCCTATCACCCGTTTAGCTTCTTGAATGAGTTCGGGATAAACGGCATCGGCAAAAAGAAATTGCGCTTTTCCTTCGGTATCTACAGCAAACAATACGGTAACAGTTCCTCGGTATCCGGTGGTTTTAATGGCCTCTGGAATTTGAAAATTATCGCTTACAAAAGTTTGCAAGGTTTGATTGAAACAGTTTTTTTGTTCGGCAAGCTCTAAGTTCTCACAAGATGGAAACAACGGAACGCGATCGCGATCTTGCGCAGTAACAAATTGAAAACTCAAGCAAAATATGGTAATAAAAACAATCGAGTAGTACTTTCTCATCAGTAATCAGAAGTAATTTTTTCTTGGTTAACCAACTGCAAAGCAGCGGAAGTTCCTATGCGCTTAACACCCATTTTAATGTATTGGTGTGCTTGTTCAAAAGTACGAATTCCGCCGGAGGCTTTCACCGGAAGTGGAAATCCATTTTCTAATAAAATGGCTGCCGTTTCGCGAGTTGCACCAGTGCTAGCAGTTTCGGCCGCTTGATAAAATCCTGTCGATGTTTTCAGAAAAATTCGGTGCAAATCGTTTTCATGAAAGCGATCCACGCAATACTGTTTGATCTTTGAAACTACTTTTATCAACGTAGCAGGATCGATAGCTGCGGTCTCTAAAATAATCTTACTCGTCTTTCCAGCTGCATGGACCAAGTCGATTACTTGAAAAATATCTGAATAAAAAGCAGCCGTTTCGCCTTCGTGTAGTAAATGGTAATTGCATACCACATCAACTTCTTCCGCGCCAAGCGAAAATGCTTCGCGACAAGCATTCAATTTATCTTGCGTACTGCTATTGCCAAGTGGAAAATCGATAACAGTTGCGAAAATCGGGCGGTTCGTATCTTTAGAAAAGTACTTTATGGTGGTTGTAAGTTCGTTTGGATACACCACAACGGCTTTTACGCTCGCTTGTTTAGATTCTTTTAGAAATGTAGTAAACGCAGATCGGTAGGCAACTTCATCGGAAAAGTCGCTCGGTCTTTTAAGAAAAGTAGCATCCAAAAACGATGCGAATTGAGTTTCGTTCATTTGCACAGAAGCGTTTTCGCGTGTGGTTGCTAAAGGTACTAAATCATTTTTTGAGATCGATCTTTGCTTAAGAAGCGGTTTGCTTTCGTTGTTTTAAGCGCCGAAATATGTTATAACAAAGAATAAAAGCAATTGTTCCGAAGCTGTTTCCCACAACATCGCGCCAATCGCCATGTCTGCCTACAGTGCAATAGTGCTGTAAAAACTCAATAATAAGGCCGTAGCTAAACGATAATAGTGCTGCCTTTTTTAAATGACTACTCTTAGATTTTTCTGGTTTCCATTCTGCGAAAGCGAAAAACCAAAGCGCAGTAAATATGAAATGAAAAGTGAAGTGCGATAGCTTGTCGAACTCGTAAATCTTAACGTGCGGTAAACCGGTAACGTCGGTTAAACAGAGGTACAAAACTACGGCACTCCACAATATTGCGGGTACACTTTTTATGATTTTAGGCGCCAATCAATGCTTTATAATCGGTGTCGCTGAGTAGTGTTTCAAAGTCGGCCGGATTCTCAACTTTAATTTTAATCATCCAACCATCGCCGTACGGATCGGTGTTAACGAGTTCTGGATCCGATTCCAGTTTGTCATTAAATGCAATAATTTCTCCAGAAATAGGAAGGAACAAATCCGAAACTGTTTTTACAGCTTCCACAGTTCCGAAAACTTCATCTTTAGCCAAAGTTTGGTCGAGAGTTTCAACTTCTACGTAAACAATATCACCGAGTTCTTTTTGAGCAAAGTCGGTAATTCCAACAGTAACGATGTCGCCATCAATACTTGCCCATTCGTGATCTTTCGTGTAACGTAAATTAGAAGGTATGTTCATGAGGTGTTGTTTTAATTTCTACAAAAGTATCAAATCTGGTGATGTTTTCTAATTTCCGAAGTTATATCTGAGTGTAAATCCGGAACGAATGTTTGTAATAGGGAACGCAGTAGAGATAACTGCTTTCGAAAACGAGTGATCGTAGAAGAAAATCGCAGTGAAATTTTTACTAAACGAATAGTCGGCGGTTAATTTTAGGTTCCAAAGATTTTGCCCGCCACCGAGTTGGTTGTTGTCGTAATCAAGATAACGAACTATTGTTTTGTTGTTTCTCAAGGTGAAATCGGCTCGTAAATTTATATCGGATTTAATTACACCCGTTGGGTTATCAGCAAGCGCAGAGTTAAAAATAACGTCTTTAATTCGGTACCCTAATCCAATGATGTATTCCATTCCTTGCACTTCGGTAAGCAAGTTGTTGTCGAAACTCAACGAGAGGGCGCGGTCTTTTTTCAATTCGGCGGTTACTTTCATCGAATTTTGCATTTCCATATCAATTTTGATCAATGGATTAAATTGCTCCACCAAGTTGATGTTAGAGATAATGGTTCTAGAGAAGAAATTTCCGCCCGCATCTAAACCGTTCGGATTGTTGTCGAATTCGAAGTTCGAACGGAAGGCGTTAATGGTGTACGAAGCGCGATACCCGTGTTGTAAACTAAAGCGTTTAAATCGGTCTTTAAAAAACTTGTAACGCATCAAACCGCTGTACTTAATGTTCCAGTTTGGAATTGGGAAGTCTCTAAACGGACTTAGAGAAACATCGCGGGCATCTTGACCAACATAGGCAGCCATAAATGCGGGTAAAAGAACTTGCTGACTATTTTTTCCATAGCCATTTGGGAAACCGTCGGCATCAATGTCGGTTGGGTCAAGACCGCGTTGAGCCGCTAAACGTTGCGCAACAAGTAATCGATTTTCTCTAAAGTCATCGAAAGCTGCGGAGGTTGTTTCGTCGCTTTTTGAAAAAGCCGTGCGAATCAGGTTGGTTGAAATGGAAAAGTTTCCAAATTCGTAAGGAGCACGCGGGTTGTAATTTCCGTCGCTAACGTCGAACTGTTCACTTTGGTTATTCACGTAGGTGCGGTTTGCTACTAAGTCGATTTTAAAATCTGGGAATAAGTCGATGTTAGCAGTAGCATCGATCGTTTTGGAAAGCACCTGAGAGTAGTTTCCGTTAAAATCCGGATAGTTGGTTAACCATCCGTTTTTAGCCGCTTCGTAGCGAACGTCGGCCTGACTACCGAACACGAAACCTAAACTAGGCTTACTACTTCCGAAGAATCCCAAACCGGGTAAATAGCCTGGTAAAATGGTACCTGCTGTTTCTGTGTAGTTGACTTGAACGTTTTTGACGCTGGTAAGCACTCCAATTAATCCGGTCATGAAAACACCACGCTCATTTTGAACGGCCGCTTTTTGAGCAACAACTTTCTCTCCCGGTTTTGGGGCAGCAGCAGGTTTATTAGGTTGCTTAGTTTTTTTACCAGTAAGACCAATATAACGGTAAAACAAGTCCATATTTAATGTCGTATTTAAACGATGCGCGCTATTGTTCTGAATGGTGTTACCTAAGTTGTAGGTAAGTCCGTTTACATCGGTAAAGGCTTGAAGCGCTTCCGATGCGCGTTGCCATTGGTAATCCCCGGTATAGGTGTACGACGATTTCAAGAAACTCAAGAACGGCAATTTGCTTAAAGGCAATTCGTAATTGACGGTAAGTTGCCGGTTGTGTGTATTGGCTTCACCCACGTTCAAGAAATCTTGCCAAATGGAGAAGTTTTCGATAGGTGTGCCATCAGCTTGAAGGAAATTCTGAACCAAATTGCTGTTCGAAGCTTGATAGTTTACCTTTAGGTTTTTGGTGATGTTGTAGTTAAATCCGTATTGGTAATTGAACAAGAAATTTCTTCGGAAAAGCGGATCTAAACCAATTCCTTGCACATCTACTTGTCTGAACTGTTGTCTGTTGTATTGTCTAAGTACTGTTGAACTGAAGTTAATGTTTGTGGGTAAGTAATTGAAATTGAAATCGCTCAATAGCTTCCAATAACTGCTTTTCGACATGAACTTGGTTTTCTTGAACGGTTCTACAGGTTTCGATTGAAAAGTGTACGAGTAATCGGCGGTTGTTCGAACTTGCTGATCGAGGTAATCTTCGATTTCGTAATCGTGGCGTTTCGTTTCGTTAAATGAGTAACCAAGCGTGAGGTTTTCAACATCGTAAATACGTTGTTTTTGTTCGGGTGCACGTTCTTTCTTAACTCCAATAAAGTTAATGCTCTTAGTTTTCGTGTACTCGATGGCACGTTCGCGAATGTTGTCGCGTTCGGCCTGATCTGCAGTCGCGTCGATAAGCTGATCCAATTTAATATCTTGATTGAACGGATCGTATTCTGGAGTAATTATTTCCTCACCAACGCCGTAGTTAAACGGAATGTTTACACCCCATTTTTTAGGAAGTAATTTCCCGACGTTGATGTTCGTAACGATATTATACTGTCGGATATCTTCCCGACTGCGTTCATTCGGACCGTCTTCAAGGGAACCGAAACCAATGGTCGACATACGTCCGGTTGCTGAAATTGTTGCGAAATCTGCTAAATTACCATCTAAGCTAGCAACGGCTGCCATACCTCCTTGGTTATCCATTTCGGCTAAACGCAATTCGTTAAACCAAACTTCTCCCACAATTTCGTTACCCGATACAGCTACAACTTCGGGGTTATTTTTAACACCCACCATCAGTGTTCGCACCAAACCAAAATTCGGATTTCCTTTCACACTAATTCGCATTTCATTGACTTTTCCAGCTAATGACGGATCGAGTTCTGATTCATTTAACGAGTAAACGCCATCGACAGCGCCACTTGGGTTTTGTAATGCCAAGACTTTTAGTTTTGTCAGTAAACTTAAGTTTAGGTCTACTTCATTTTCTTGCGGCCAAACCAATTCGGCGGCTAAGTTTCCGTTCGGATTTTCAGGAACCGAAACTTTAAGCGGTAATTCAACTTGATAATAATTTTGGGTAAAGTCGTTTCCAAAACGAATAAAACCAATCATTTTTCGATCAGGTAGTGGCTTGTAGTCGGGCGATTCAATAGGTAGCGCTTCCGCATGCAAGAACATTTTCAACTTATTGAATTGACGCATATCTACACTTACGTTTTTGAAAACCGCACGGGAGTCGTTTTCTTCTAAACCATTGCCGTACACGCGCAAAGCCAATGATTGCTCATTTTGGCGAACAACCGTGTTGTTGTTAAACAACTGTTCTCTACTTACACCAGGAGGCGTCACGTAGTTTATTGGTTTTTTATCGCCATTTTCTTGAACATTCACGGCCTGAACATCGAAGTTGGTCTGGTCGTTATCTGGATTGTCATCAAGTGGATCTAAAGTAGCCGTATAGCGTCTCCACTCGCCACGAACAAGATCAAGCGTTGCAAATCGAATAGTTATATCTTCTGAGAATCCAGTCAAAAACATACGCATGAAACGAATAGCGCGGAAGTCTTCGATAGGTCCAACCTTAACTGTATTGGCTCCTTGATCAATCGGAATTTTTAATTGAATCCAGCGAACGGGAATTGTTCCCGATTGTGATCCCTGAGGTATACGACCAACGGTGATTCGCTCGTCAGTGATGTATCCTTCGCCGACAGGCATATTGGGTCGAATATCAACAGCATACTGAAAATATGCGTCGATAGTATTCATCGTGTTATCTCGATTGATGTCCTCAACATCAGGAATAGTGGTATTTCCTCGGTTATTATCTGAAACTGAAACAGGCGAATTGCCATCTAAACCGTTGTAATTTTTGTAGCGTTCCAGAACGTCTCCTTCTGCACTTAAATAAAATTGATAGTTATCTGCAGATGCATCGCCTGTGGCAGCGAAGCCTGGAAATCGAACATTTTCGTCTTTATCTTCTAAACCATCATAACCAACATCTTGCACCGCTCGATTGGCTTCGTTGGTATCAAATGCATAAATTAAGGACTGCGATGCCGGAATTCGACCCCATGAAGAGGTGATTGTATTTTGTGTATTTCCGCTCTCAGGTAATCCGTTTTCGTATTGCTTGCGGCCATCTCGAAGTACGTCTTCAGAAATTTCTCCTAAGTTGAAGAATAATTTTCCCGTATTAAGCGGATTCTCGCTATCGAAATCGGCAGGTGCGCCACTACCGCGATAATAAGGGTCCATGATCCAAAATTGAATGTACTCGACATTGCTTTGCTCAAAATTAGTAGAAGTAATTGCGCGGGTGATTCCGCCGAAATTTTGCTCTGGGTTGGGAAGCGTATTAGATCCGTTTGCCGATGGGTTATAGTTGTAAGGACCTCGTTCGTTTGGGTAATACGTTAAATCCAGTGTATTGATTACCGTTTGCTGACCATCAGCAACATCAACTTCCGGAAAAACCTCGTCGATGTAAACGCGGCGTGTTTTATTAAGAGATAAATCGGCGTCTGTTAAACCTCCTGGGCGTTGGCTAGTAAAAAATATGGGGTCGATGGTATACCACGAGAGTTTAGCACGTTTATAACCATACTCTAAATTGTCACTCAATTCTCCGTTAAAGTTGAACGGATTGTTAGGGTCTGTGCTGTCTTGCGGAACGCTGGATAACGACCAGGCAAGCGGACCTTTCATGTCGATTGTTGTTTGCGAACCTTCAAAATCGTCGACATACAAAGTTGCCTCTCCTTCAAACTGATCGGCTTTCGGCGTGTCGGGCTTTAGATACGCAAATTCTCCACGGAACGAAATGTTTGATGGCGCATCGGTATCCATGTTCGGCAATTTGTTTACCAAGCGCGTTAAGAAAGGTACTTCAGTGGCATAGTTTACGTTTGCTCCGTAGATGGAGTTGTTAACCGATTCTTGTCCGTAATTGGATTTTTGTGTGAACGGACGTTCAGTCATTTTTAAGAAAGTAGCTCCAACAAGGAATTTATCGCTGAATTTGTGTTCAACGTTAATTCCCATAAATCGGCGTGTTTGCTGTCCAAATACAGAATTGTTTTCAACGGAGATCTGTATCGGTGTATTCGCTGCGGCTAAAGACGGATCCAAAATCTGAACTCGTCCTAGTTGATAATTCACCGAATAATCAATCCCTTCTTGCAAAACACGACCACCTGCTGTTACAACAACAGATCCGCGCGGCACGTTGTAGGCACCAATGGCAATACCGTCGCCGGTAGTCGATTTATATCGACCTCGAAGCTCGTACTTGTTTTTATCACTATCCTGTAGCGCTCTTGCTTGTGTGCTGCGATACATAGTTCTGAAAACGTATTTCGCCTGATTGCTGTTATAAGTAGCTGGATCGTTGTAATTTTCCGTTCCGGTTGTCGTAGCAAGTTTCTTAAATAAGAATTCACCAAAAGGTTCTACTGTTGTAAAAATGATGCGCCCATTTTGTGTATCAACAGTCAATCCTGGTATAAAGTCGAAAAATCCGTCGCCTCCAACTTGTGGGTCGTTTGTTACGTTTAAACGGTCTATATTGAAAACTTTAAGAAGTGGTGTTCGTTCAACATCGTCGGGAAGCGGTAAAGTTCCGGCTGCTGTAATGTAGTTTAAAGGTGAAGGATCTGAATACAAGATGTTGAAGCGGAAATCTTCTTGCTCTAATTGACCTCCTGGCGCAATTTGATAGATGTTTTTCATCATCAAATTCCATACAGGAGCGGTTAATCGTTGCCCATTTTGCAACTCGTTTTCCACATTAGTGAGGTTGCTTTTCAACATCTTTAAAACCAAACTTTGAGTAGAAACTACTTGTGTTTCTGGATTCTGCCCGTCGACAACCGTTGACTCTACACCACCATTTGCGAATTCTCCAACCTGAAAAACTTCTCCACCGCTGGTAAATTCATACGCTACAGCTAAGACTTCGTCGTTGTTCAATCGCTGTTGTAAGGAAATGTAACCCAACTGCGGATGAAAGGTGTATTCGTTTGAAGTTAGTTTGCGCGCGTTTTCCAATTTCGCATAATCCTGACCTTCGGCAACGACAACACCAGGAATATTAAAAGCTTGATTCGGACTCGTAGTGCTTATTTCCCGAATGGCATCTGTAAGATAACCGCCAGATCCGATTAAAGCAGGATCGAAACGGTTGTTGTTGTTATCTGGTGGGGTATTTGGTGCCGCGGTGAAAAAGCCAGAGGGAAGCGGATCGAGATAAACGACTTCATTGTCTTGTAAACCGCTTAATTGCGCTTCACCTAAATCTTGAAGCGCAACGATATTTCGCAAGTTGTTCTCTGTAGAACTTACTCGATTCTGACGATTGGTTACCCAGACTTCGATACGTGTAATTTGAATACGCGTATCTAAAACCGGATAATTTCGCATCGCAGCATCGTAGCGATTTCTAAAATACTGCGACAAGAAGAAGTGTCGATCGTTATCGTAATCTAAGGCAAAAAGGTCGAAGTCTTGAAGAGTGCCTCCGCCTTGCGCGGTAACTTGTCTGGTTTGTGATTTTTGCTCAGAGAAAACCCCGGTAACTGTGGTTCGTCCAAATTGGAATTGCGCTTTCACACCAAATAAACTCTGCGCACCTTTTATAAGCGAGGTGTTCAGCGGAAGATTCACGTTACCTACTTCTATTTTTTGCAAGATATCGTCTTCGGTAGGCGTGTATTCGAGCTTGATTAAATTTTGAAACGCAAAAGTTGATTGGGTGTCGTAGTTGGCATTTACGTTAAGTCGAGTACCTACCTTTCCATTTAAAGCCATGCTAATACGCTGCTGAAAATCAAACGCAATGGCTTGTCTGTTCCTTGGAGAAAACGCCGGATTGTCTTGTCGGGTGAAACGAACACCCATGTCCATTTCAACTGATCCGGTAGGCTTCACGTCTATCGTGTTACTTCCAAAAATAGTTTCAAAAAAACTGGAGTTTACGTAGTAAGTAGGCAGCAAATTCTTCTTTTCGTCTTCACTGCCGGGACGATCTTCAAGTGCTTTCCCTTTTTCTTGAAAGTACTTTTTCATCGATTCTTTTAAAACCCGGTCTTCATATTCTTTTGGCGTTAAAACCAAAGGAAGAGTAACATCAAAACCACCGACAGTATTTGTGTACACATAGCGATCGGTTTTTGGATCGTACGTGTAGAGTTCTACAATACTTGGCGGATTTCCAAGATCAATTTTTCCGGAATTGTACCCAACAGTGTCGCGCACCTGTTCACTTTCCTCTTCATCAACCTGCGATACAGCGGTTTGCGACGAGAAAAATATTGCTAGCAAAAGCAATAATTTATATAGGTATTCTGATTTCTTCAGAAATTTCTTTTCCAACTAAGATAATATTTTTAAAGCCTGTTTGATATAAGTCTCCACATTTGCCTCGGGCTGTTCAAAAACAATTTTTTCAAGTGCCTTTTCTGCTAACTTTTTGTTAAAGCCCAAAACTTCCAATGCTGATAACGCTTCATCTCGTTTTGTATTGTTTTGCGAAACGGAAACTTCATCGATATCGTATAATTTTAACACCTTATCGCGCAAATCAATGATTACACGTTGAGCTGTTTTTACCCCAATTCCCTTTATGCGCTGAATCGTGGCCACATCGCCCGAGCCTATTGCTTCGATAATTCGTTTCGGCTCGATCGACGACAGCATCGTTCGTGCAATTCCGGCACCAATTCCATTGACCGATATCAACATTTTGAAAATCTCGCGTTCCGATTTTTCGAAAAAACCAAACAAAGTATGCGCATCTTCCTTTATCTGAAGATGTGTGTAAAGTTTAATGTACTCGAAATCTTGAATCAAGGAATAAGTGTGAAGCGATATATTAACCTGATAACCAACACCATTACAGTCGATAACCACTTCGGTTGGCAGCTTTTCAATCAGTTTCCCTTGTATTTGAGCAATCATGGTGTCAGAGTCAGCGCCCAAATGTAGCAAAAATCTTAAAAAAGGCTTAAAATCAAAGGTCGAATTGCGTATTTAACCGACACACAATGCCATTTTAGACAAGCAATAGCAAATTACGAACTTTTAAATATGTCTTCTGACTGAAGAAATCCTGAAATTAGCGCTTTTTGCGTTTTTCTTTTTCCTGCGCATCCACTACAGCAACAGCAGCCATATTTACCATTTCCTCAACGCTGGCACCCAATTGAAAAATGTGTACCGGCTTGTCCATCCCTAAAATAATTGGGCCCACCGAATCAACATCGTACAACTCTTTTAATAGCTTGTAAGTGATGTTAGCCGACTCCAAATTCGGGAAAATCAATGTATTTACTTTCTTTCCAGCGAGTTTTGAAAACGGAAACTTCTTTTCTAACATTTCCGAATTCAAAGCAAAGTCTGTTTGAATTTCGCCATCAATAATCAAATCCGGATAGTAATTATGCAGATACGCCACGGCCTCGCGAACTTTAGCAGCGCTTCCGTGAGCCGAAGAACCAAAATTCGAAAACGAAATCATCGCTATAACCGGCTCCATACCAAACATGCGAACAGTACGAGCCGTCATCAAAGCAATTTTCGCCAAATCGTCGGCACTTGGGTTCGGATTAATCGCCGTATCCGATAAAAACATCGGCCCGCGATTTGTCATCATCATATTCGCAGTAGCTATTAACGAAATACCAGGCGCCTTGTCAATCAGTTGCATCATCGGCTTGATAACCGACGGATAGCTGCGCGAATAACCAGTTACCAAAGCATCGGCATCGCCTTCATTCACCATCATCGCCGCAAAGTAATTGCGCTCCCGCATCCATTTTTGCGCATCGAGTAATTGTATGCCTCTACGTTGGCGCGACTTCCAATAAATATCTGCATAACGCAAACGGCGCACATCTTCTTCCTTTGTTTTCGGATCGTAGATCGGCACATCGGTATCAAATCCAATTTCCGATTTCAATTCTAAAATAACTTCTTTGTTACCTAGCAAAATCGGATGTCCGATCTTTTCTTCGTAAACGATCTGTGCCGCTTTCAAAACATCCAAATGATCAGCTTCCGCAAAAACAATACGTTTCGGATCCATTTTTGCGCGGTTCATCAACAAACGAACCATTTTATTGTCGCTACCCAAACGCTCTAAAAGCTCATCTTCGTAGCGTTGCCAATCAGTAATCGGATGTGTTGCCACGCCCGATTCCATCGCCGCACGCGCTACTGCCGGAGCTACTTTTGCAATCAATCGCGGATCAAACGGCTTCGGAATGATGTAATCTCTTCCGAAATTTAGCTTCGTTTCGCCATAAGCAATGTTCACTTGTTCCGGAACGGGTTCTTTCGCTAAGGCTGCTAACGCACGAACTGCCGCCATTTTCATAGCCTCGTTTATCTTAGTCGCTCGAACGTCTAAAGCGCCACGAAATATGTATGGAAATCCTAAAACATTATTCACCTGATTCGGATTGTCGCTTCGACCCGTTGCCATAATAATGTCTTCACGGGTTGCAATCGCCAAATCATAATCGATTTCAGGAACCGGATTCGCCATCGCAAATACAATTGGATCCGCAGCCATGCTCAACAACATTTCTGGCGTAAGCAAATTCCCGGCTGATAAACCCAAAAATACGTCGGCACCAACCATCGCGTCTTTCAAAGTAGTTCCTGGAGTCGCCGAAGCGTATCTTTTTTGCAAATCCGATAAATCAGTACGTGCCGAACTTAAAACGCCGTCTTTGTCGAACATAATGATGTTTTCAGGCTTCACACCCAACAACACATATAAATTTGCACATGCCAAGGCAGCAGAACCAGCACCGGAAACCACCAATTTGATTTCCGATATATTTTTATCTGCAAATTCCAAAGCATTCAAAAGTGCTGCCGACGAGATGATGGCCGTTCCGTGCTGGTCGTCGTGCATCACCGGAATGTTGAGTTCTTCCACCAAGCGGCGTTCAATTTCAAACGATTCCGGTGCTTTGATGTCCTCCAAATTAATACCGCCAAATGTGGGTGCTATGTTTTTAACGGTATTGATAAACTCATCGATATTTTTTGTGTCGATTTCAATATCAAATACGTCGATGTCTGCAAAAATTTTAAATAACAAGGCTTTGCCTTCCATAACGGGTTTAGAGGCTTGCGGACCGATATCGCCCAATCCCAAAACCGCAGTACCGTTTGTAATTACCGCAACTAAATTGCCTTTCGCAGTGTATTTATATACATTGTCTATATCTTTTGCAATCTCCAAACAAGGCTCCGCCACTCCTGGGGAATAGGCCAAAGAAAGATCGCGTTGTGTAGCGTATTTTTTGGTGGGTACCACTGCAATTTTGCCCGGTTTTGGCTTTGCATGATATAATAGAGCGGCTCGACGTTTGCTGTAATCAGACATAAGAAAACGATATAGTTCAGCGCAAAGGTAAGGGCTCAAACGAAACATCAAAGTTAAAAGGATTGATTTTTAAAAAATGTTGGTATTTCCTTTATTTTTATTTGGGCGCCCCGCTCCCCAGCCTTTCCCAAGCAGCGGCCCGGCTATTCGTTACAAGTCCTCAACACCCGTTTTGCTCCGCTACAACAGGTGTTTCCGGGCTTTCCACTGCTATCCGTGGCGCGGGCATTCGTTTCCACGAAAGTGCACAAACATAAAATGTCTTGTTCTCCAAAACAGCATCGCAAAACCTTTGTGAGTTCACGTGAAATTGTCGACTGTAGATTAACTACTTTTGCAAAATCAGATTCCCATTCATGTCAAAAATTAGAATTACCAAACAATTTAACTTCGAAACCGGCCATGCGCTATATGGTTACGACGGAAAATGCAAGAACGTGCACGGGCACAGCTACAAACTTTCTGTAACCGTGATCGGAGTTCCCATTGCCGATCCAAATAACGTGAAGTTTGGCATGGTCATTGATTTTTCGGATTTAAAACGCATCGTAAAAGAAGAAATCGTCGATCAGTTCGATCATGCAACCGTTTTCAATAAAAATACACCACACGTTGAACTTGCAGCGGAATTAATTCAACGGCAACACCACGTTTTGTTGGTCGATTATCAACCCACGAGCGAAAATATGGTAATCGATTTTGCGGCTCGTATAAAAGCGCGATTGCCCCAAAACATTGAACTGCATTCGTTAAAATTGCAAGAAACCGGCACTTCTTTCGCCGAATGGCACGCTGCCGATCAAGTATAAAAAAAACCGACGATTAGTCGGTTTTTTTATTCGGTCAAATTCCCCTTACTTTTTCACGATCAGGAATTCGCTACGTCTGTTGATGGCGTATTGTTCTTCGGTGCAGT
>NZ_JBMLTK010000116.1:0-62843 GCF_049240005.1 Flavobacterium sp.
AAAGTAGAACCACATACCGAACTGATTTGTATTGAGAAGAGGTAGTGGGAAGATTTAAAGATTTAAAGATTGAAAGATTGGCCTTCGACAGGCTCAGGCACCAGCTTTTTAAGCTCACAGAAAACACTGAATCTCACAGAATTTTGCGCAATAGGGTACCGTTGAGGAAAACACAGAACGTGTCAAGCCACTAAAAAATCGCACCAGCCTTCGACAGGCTCAGGCACCGATGATACGTGGTTTGGGTTGGGTAAAACGATACGTGGGTTAGGGAGGTTAATAGAATCGTCACAGGGTGAATTCATCGGAGTTTATCCCGATAGCTATCGGGACTCGTGTCTAGCTTCTAGTTTCTCAAAAAAATCTCCACCAGCCTTCGACAAGCTCACGTACCAGCTTTTTAAGCTCACAGAAAACACTGAATCTCACAGAATTTTGCGCAATAGGGTACCGTTGAGGAAAACACAGAACGTGTCAAGCCACCAAAAAATCGCAACAGCCTTCGACAGGCTAAGGCACCGATATTACGTGGGTTGGGTTGAGGAAAACGATACGTCTAGTGGTGAACGTCGCTGAGTCTTAATACTTAATACTCCCATCTTAATACTAACAAAAAACCTCTTTGCGAACTTTGCGCTTGCCTTTGCGAACTTTGCGGTTGCCTTCGACAGGCTCAGGTACCAGCCTTCGACAGGCTCAGGCAACTTATTTATCATCCGAGAAAAACAATCAAATTTGTACCTTTACCTCCATGTTGCACATTTCAATTGTCGGTACCGGAAACGTCGCCTTTCATTTGGCTCAGGCTATTGCCGATTGTAAAACGCTTAAACTTGTCGAAGTTGTTGGAAGAAATCCGGATGTGCAAGGCTTTCCCGTAAGTTGCTCAACATCTTTTAACCATATTTCTGAAACCGATTTAATACTAATTGCCGTTGCCGATAAAGCAATTGCTAGCGTAGTTGAGCAAATTCCAATTTCATTCCAAGGAACTGTTGCACACACAGCAGCTTCGATAGCAATGAGCGCACTCGGGCGATTCGAAAATCGCGGTGTTTTTTATCCGCTGCAAACCTTTTCGAAAACTAAAGCACTTTCGTGGAACAAACTACCTGTTTTTCTTGAATCGAATACTAATCAAGCGCAAAAATACTTGGAAATTTTAGCAGAGAATTTGCAAGCACAACTGCACTCTGCAAGCTCAGAACAACGGTTAAAACTGCATTTAGCCGCCGTGTTTAGCTGCAATTTCGTAAACGCTTTATTCGCTTCCGCAGAAGAAATTCTCGACGCCGAAAATGTGCCGTTTGACGTTCTAAAACCCTTGATTTACGAAACGGTCGACAAAGCGTTTTCATTAACGCCTAAAAAAGCACAAACCGGTCCGGCATTACGAAACGACCAGACAACGATGCAAAATCATGTACAAGCTCTAACTGATGCGGAATTGCGCAATTTATATCAAAAACTTTCCGAACTAATCCAAAATCAACATGGAATCTTATAAGCACCTACTCAATCATATTACTACATTCATTTTTGATGTCGACGGCGTGTTAACCAACGGCGAGGTTCACATCACCAGCGACGGAGAAATGTTGCGTACCATGTACATCCGCGATGGTTTTGCCATGAAAGCAGCAGTAGAATCTGGCTATCGTGTCATTATTATTTCTGGTGGTAAAAACGATGGCGTGCGCATTCGATTACAAAATTTGGGAATTACCGATATTGTTTTGGGTTCGGCCGATAAAGTCGAAACCTTTCACGAGATTATCGACGGTTATCAAATCAATCCGCAACACGTTTTGTATATGGGCGATGATATTCCGGATTATCATGTCATGAAACTAGTTGGCTTACCTACTTGTCCGCAGGATGCAGCGCCTGAAATCAAAGCCATTTCCAAGTACATTTCGCATAAAAATGGCGGTGTAGGAGCTGTGCGCGATGTTATTGAACAGACGATGCGCGTTCAAGGTAAATGGACCACGTATTTTGACGGCAAACACGACTAATGTTCCAAAAGAATGAGCTACCTTTGCGGGCTGATTTTTTTATAGCATGAGATTACACCGAAATCTGGTTTACACCACGATTGATTCCTTGAACATGATTTTCAACGAAGATGCCTACGCCGATAAAGTCGTTGCATTGGCTTTGAAAAAAGATAAGCGTTGGGGAAGCCACGATCGCAAATTTGTTGCCGAAACCATTTACGAAATTGTACGTTGGAAGCGACTATACGCGGAAATTGCCGACGTAAAAGCGCCCTTCGACCGACCAGACCTGTGGCGAATTTTTGCCGTATGGGCAGTGTTGCGCGGTTATCCAATTCCAGATTGGACGCAGTTACAAGGCGTGCCTGAACGAAAAATCAAAGGCCGTTTCGACGAACTTTCTAAACAACGCGTGTTCCGTGAAGCCATTCCTGATTGGATGGATGAAATGGCCGTCGCCGAACTCGGAGAAGAATTATGGACCAAAGAACTTCAAGCACAAAATCAGCAAGCAAAAGTTATTTTACGCGTAAATACGCTTAAAACGACACCTCAAAAATTGCGTGCGATTTTAATGGATCTCGATATAGCTACCGATTATCTTGAAGAGCAACCGCACGGTCTCGTACTTCGCGAACGTGCCAACGTATTTTTAACAGATGCTTTTAAAGAAGGTTTATTCGAAGTTCAAGATGCCAGTTCGCAGTTGGTAGCTCCCCTACTCGATGTTAAACCCGGGATGCGCGTAATCGATGCTTGTGCTGGAGCTGGTGGAAAAACTCTACACTTGGCTTCGTTGATGGAAAATAAGGGCCAGCTTATCGCGATGGATTTATACGAAAGCAAACTCAAGCAACTGAAACTTCGCGCCAAGCGAAACGGTGCTTTTAATATTGAATACCGCATTATCGATTCCACGAAAGTGATTAAAAAACTACACCAAAAAGCCGATCGTGTATTGATTGATGCGCCATGCAGCGGTTTGGGTGTGTTGAAACGCAATCCGGATTCGAAATGGAAACTACAGCCCGAATTTATCGATAATATTCGCGAAGTACAGCGCGATGTATTGTACCGCTACTCGGAAATGGTAAAGCCAGGTGGAAAGTTGGTTTATGCTACTTGTTCTATATTACCATCTGAAAATCAGCAGCAAGTAGCTGCATTTTTAGAAACCAACCACGGAAAAAACTTTAATTTTGTAACTGATAAAAACATCTTTGCCCACGAAACTGGTTTCGACGGATTTTACATGGCATTGTTAGAACGTAAAAACATATGAAGAGAATTATAAACGCACTATTTATAATAGTTGCCGCCGGCGTTTTTGCACAAGCTGGTGCACCCGCGGCGTATTACAACGGTTTTAACTGGAATCTTACAGGAAATGCCCTAAAAACAGCACTAACTACCAAGATAACAGACACCGATGTGGTAGACATTAGCTACAGCGATTTGTGGACTATTCTTAAGTTCACCGATTTAAACCCACAAAACTCCGCGCAAGTATTGTTGATGTACGGTTACGAAAACGGCACCGACGGCATGGCATTTAACGACCGTGCTCGCGACAAAAACAACGACGGTGGTGGCGCTGGACAATGGAATCGGGAACACGTATACGCGCAATCTGTTGGTACTCCCGACTTGGGACAATCAGGTCCGGGTGCCGACCCGCACATGTTGCGCCCTTGCGATGTTACGCAAAACAGTGCACGAGGCAACCGAAAGTTTGCTTCTGGAAGTGGTAATGCTGGAACAACGGGACAAAATTGGTATCCGGGAGATGAGTGGAAAGGAGACGTAGCGCGTATCATAATGTACATGTATTTGCGTTACGGAGATCAATGTCTTCCCGTTAATATTGGTGCGGGCAGTACAATTGCTTCCGACAGCAATATGCCGCAAATTTTCTTACAATGGAATGCCGAGGATCCCGTATCGCCGTTTGAAGATCAACGCAATACGTATATTCAAGTAACGGCACCTGCATCTTTACGCCAAGGAAACCGCAATCCGTTTATCGATAATCCTGTTTTAGCGACCCTAATTTGGGGCGGACCAGTAGCCGAAAACCGCTGGCCAAATTTATTCTTGAGCACCGAGACACGTACTCTAGACGAAGCTACTGCCATTTACCCAAATCCAGCTAAGGAAAATTACGTGTACGTAAATGCTTCGATAGATTTAGAAACTATTGAAGTAATTAACATTAACGGACAACTCGTTCAGCGAATTGCTAGACCAACGGAAGTTAACGACACCTATCAAATACAAAATTTAACCAAAGGGTTTTATCTCGTAAAACTTACGGCTAACGGTCAAACAACCACAAAGAAGCTTTTGGTGAATTAAGGTTTTTCATCAAAAACAAGGAAACAGCAGCTGAAATTTAGCTATTGCTTGTTTCTCGAAACCTTTCGTAACTTAAAGAAAGTTGAGCAAACGCACTATGTATGTATCGCTCAAAATCTGCTGTTGCAAAGCCTTTGTTCATTGTTTTACAGATGAAAGAGTCGCTATCATAGGAGCACATCTGTTTTCAAACATCTTTGCATTGCAACAGGTTTGTTCCTTATGGCAAAGAAATGTACAGATTTTAAAAATGCTATTTTAGCTACTTATTTTGTCGAGTAACAAGTTGAGCAAAAACTAACTCAACTTATGATTGATATTCCTTAGATTACAAATCAGTAGACAGCCAAGAGTAGGAAATGATTAAAAAATGTATTGCTATGAAAAAACTAAGTCTAATTGTACTCGTTCTTGTTCTAAGTTCCTGCGCCGAAATGCAAAAAATCGCATCGGAATACGGTGGAATGGCAAACCCTGATATTGCGGCCGGACTGCGACAAGCACTGCAATTTGGCATTGATAAACAAGTTCAAAAACTTACGGCAACCGATGGCTTTTTTAAAAACCAGGCTGTAAAAATTATGTTGCCCGACGAGCTTAAAAAAGTAGATGCTACGCTTCGTAAAATTGGCTTAAGTTCATTAGCCGACGACGGGTTGCGCGTACTGAATCGCGCTGCTGAATCGGCTGTAAAAGAAGCGACGCCCGTATTTGTTGACGCCGTTCAAAAACTTAGCTTCAATGATGCCAAAAACATACTTTTAGGTGGCAAAACTGCGGCAACACAATACTTGCAACAAACAACCACAACACCGCTGTACGGAAAATTCAATCCGGTGGTAAAACAATCGCTCAGTAAAGTTGGAGCTGATAAAGTGTGGAAAGAAATTATCTCAAAATACAATGGGGTTCCGCTTGTCAGCAAAGTAAATCCAGACCTCACCGATTACGTGACAAACAAAGCACTAGAAGGCGTTTTTAAAATGATTGCCGTAGAAGAACAAGAAATTCGAAGCAACCTGCAAGCACGAACAACGCCATTACTTAAACAAGTATTTGCTATGCAAGATTAATTTAACGGCAAATCAAGCTAAAGTTTTGTGACAGCAATAACAAATTAATAACACAGCATTAACACATTGAATGTGAATTACTAAGCATCTTTGTATTGTAGAAATACATACATTGGTTTGGTTAGTTAGCAAAGGAGAGGTGATATTCGTATCACCTCTTTTTTTGTGCATACTCAAGTGAAAACGACAAACAAAAACACCTCATTTTCAATACTTAAGACAGTAGTTTCTTCTATTCTTCTTTTAGAAACGACTCGACCAGTTGGTTAAAAACGTCGGATTGTTCTACATTCACCACATGTCCGCAGTTAGGAATAACAGCCAGTTTAGCGCTCTTTTGTTGCTGAACAGTGGCTCGTACGCTGGGTAAAAACATAAAATCTTCACTGCCACTGATGAAAAGTGCCTGCGTTTGCAGCTGCGTTTCGCGCAATAGACGCAATTCGGCATTCACGTTTAAAGTAAGTTTGTACCAGCGAACAAACTCGCCTTCGCGTAAACGTTTGGCTTCTCGGATGAACAAACGTCGGGATGGAGCATGATTCTTCTTCGGCATGATAATCCACGCGAAAAAAATATACAGCCATAAATAAGGAACAGCATTCTTCAGAACTTTTCCCAAATTCATCAGAACTTGTGCACGAAAGTTAAGTTGCAAAATAGCGCCGCCGGGCACCAATTTATTGCATAAATCTGGACGCAGTTGCGCCAATTTGAAAATAAGAATCGACCCCAATGAAATTCCTACAAAATGCGATTTCTGAATCTTCAGATGATCTAACACTTCGATAATTTCTGCCGTAATATCTACAAAAGTGTAGGGTTTCTCGGAAACGGCTTGTTTGGCCGACGCGCCGTGTCCGCGTAAATCGATCAATAAAATCCGATACTTCGGCGCAAAATAACGCAGCTGTTTGTACCAAATTGCCGAGCTTCCGCCAGCGCCGTGAATAAACGTAATCCAAGGAGCGCTGGTATCCGATCCGTATATAGTGTACGCCAACATTAGCCGTTGATTTTCTCTTGTAACAATTCAAAATACGCCAATGCCGTGTGCAAACCCGTTCCGAACCACGAAAAAGCTTCGCCGTCAACAAAAACGGTTTTGGCGTGATGTGTAAACCGACCTACTTCAAACGCATCGGCATCAGAAAATGGATACGGCTCCGACGACAAGAAAACAAAATCGGGATCATAATCTTGACGTACAAAAGGCATCAATATTTCTGGATAACGTGTTAACTGCGCACAAACATTGGTAAATCCAGCAAGGTCTAACATTTCATGTATGTACGTATCGCCGCCAACACTCATCCAAGGATTCTTCCAAATGAAATACAAAACTTTGGGCTTTTCAGTGAAATTGCGTTGGCAAAAAAGTTCAAGCCGTTGCTTAATTTTACCCAACCATTTATCGGATTCTACGCGCTTTCCGAGCAAAATGCCAAACTGTTCAATCATTCGAAAACTGTCGGCAACATCTTTAATATCGGTTACAAAAACTGGTGCGATTTTTTGGAGCTCCAGCACATCGTCGCGCGTGTTTTCTTCCTTATTGGCAATAATCAAATCGGGATTCAATGCCGCAATTTTACCGATGTTTACATTTTTAGTTCCGCCTATTTTCTTTGCTGTATGCCGAATATGCGCCGGATGTACACAAAATTTTGTGACACCTACCAGCTGACTTTCTCCACCTAAATCGCAAATCGTTTTGGTAATCGACGGCACGAGCGAAATAACGCGTTGAGGCACTTTTGCCAAACTAATTTCTGTTCCTAAATCGTCGGTTATGCGAATCATCGGTTACTTTTGCAACGAAAGTAAGCAATAAGCTCAAGTTTTATGACGCTAAAATTAATGGCCGTTGGAAAAACCGACGATAAGCAACTGGAAGCGCTGACCGACAGGTATGTAAATAGACTTAAACATTACATAAAGTTTGAGATCGATTTTCTAGCCGATATTAAAAACGTTAAGAATTTATCGGAAGCGCAGCAGAAAGAGAAGGAAGGACAGCTCATTTTAGCTAAGGTGGCCAACACCGATTTTCTGGTTTTACTCGACGAACGAGGAAAGTCGTTCACCAGCGAAGCTTTTGCCGAATACTTGCAACAGCGCATGAACTCGGGCGTTAAAAACTTAATTTTTGTTATCGGCGGTCCGTACGGGTTTTCAGAAGCGGTTTATGAGCGTGCAAATGCAAAAATTTCGCTCTCTGCGATGACGTTTTCCCATCAGATGATTCGCTTGTTTGTGGTTGAACAACTGTATCGCGGCTTTACTATTTTACGAAACGAACCCTATCACCACGGGTAACTTTTAACATACGGGCGCTCCCCTGCCCTTACAGTTCCCAAGCAAGAGAAACAACACGCTTCTTTGCAAACGAGCACGCTTTAAACCGTCTTATTTGAGCTTGTTTTGATCAGGAAGTCTATATTTCGGCGAAAGATGATATGTAGGTAAAAGTTACGTCTGATCGCGGTAGATTTTACAAGCTATCAATTTCATTACATAGCGTTTGCACATGATCCAATCCATATAACAATGCATTTTCGTTGATATTCATCCATTGAAAAAGCTGTAAAATTAAGTTGTAATGTTGTAGCGTATGGGTTGTATCGATGTTCGTTGTTCCAGGTTGAAAGCAGATTGGTTCGTGATGTGCAATTCGATTTCTAATATCATTTACAAGTTTTAATTGTTTAAATATATATGTCTGATTATATTGTATAAATGCAGTACTTGTTGGCTTTAATGGAAAAACCCTCAACAATGTCTGACCGCCAGCGAAATATTGAGGTTGTGCGTAAAGATATCTCCAAAAACCAAAATCAAAACAAGAAAGTAATTTAGGATGTGTATACACAGCTAAGTTTTTTTGTGCTTTTAAAATAATACTTTTTGTTTTTATACATCGAGGAGAACTAAAAAAACCTGTTGGTGTTACACTATCCCTAATCCAGTTTGCTCCATGTTGTAAGACATATTGGTCATTGATTTTATTTCGTAAAGCGACTTCGAAACAACTAATTACCGTAAACATTTCTTGAGAAAGTTGAAGATTTTTTCTGTACAAGGTCATTGCTTTTCTTGAATCATTTCCACAAGCAACATAGTAACGATGCATTCTCGCACTCGACATAACCTTCACAAAATCAACATATTTCATGTATTAACTTGTTTTTATAATTAATTTAATTACCTTTGTTTTATATTATTCCCAATAGCCCCTGAATTATCAAGCTGTTGGGTTTTCGTTTTTAATTCTTTTCTGTTCCAAGTCGTTGTATATCTTAGCTCGTCTGAAAGCTCACTGATAACTTTACTATCGGAGAGTTTCCCCCTCTTTGTTGATTTTCAAAAAACACCCGTAAATTATTCAATAACAAATTATTGGATAAAAAACTATGCGTGTTTTGTAGATGTCAAATTGAATACTCGTTTCGATTATAGTGATATACTAATATAAGTTTTTTCCACTAAACGTTAGTTACGATTTTCATAGCCCCGATTGCAGCGGCAGCCCGGAGAAAAATACGCTTGTTTGAACCGTGCTCCATACGGCGCCGCAAGAAGCCGGATGAGGCGCGTGTGAAAACAGCGTGTTTTTTGAGGACTAGAGCGAAAAGCGGGAATAGCTACTGAAAAATACCTTGAAAACTATTGTGCGCAAATATCTTGACTGTGCGATTAATCGTAATCAGCTATTATTTAGATTTTTGCAAAATGCCGCCACTCGTGGCAATAATTAAATAACATCTTTTGCGAAAAACGTTTACGGAAAAATCATTGAAAAACAAACAATTACAATTGTAATTTCTCAAACAAACTAACCGCTTCTACTGCCTCCTTCACATCGTGCACCCGTAAAATATTCGCACCGCCTTGTAACGCAAAAGCATGTAAAAAAGTAGTGCCATTCAAGGCCTGGTCGGCAGTGGTTCCTAGAGTTTTATAAATCATCGATTTTCTCGAAATCCCTGCCAACAAAGGCAAGCCCGCAATCTTAAAATCGGCAAAGCGTTGCAACATCATAAAATTCTGGTCCACGTTTTTCGCAAAACCAAAGCCTGGATCTAAAATCAAGTCGTTTATACCTAAGGCACGCGCAGCTGCAATTCGCTCGGAAAAATATGTGAGTACTTCTCCAATCAAATCGTCGTACTGGTTAAGTTGCGTCATCGTCTTGGGTGTTCCACGCATGTGCATCATCACATACGGAACTTGGTGTTTGGCAATCACGTCGAACATCGCGCTATCGCCCAAACCTGCCGTCACATCGTTAATTAGTGCTGCGCCTTCCAAAATAGCTGCGTCGGCAACGGCTGCGCGAAACGTGTCTACTGAAATCAACACTTCGGGGAATTCGCGACATAAATGAGATACCGCACTAACCACACGTTGCATTTCAAGCTCTACCGGAACATCGTCGGCACCCGGACGTGTCGAATACGCACCGATGTCGATAAAATCGGCACCGTCGGCAAGCATTTTTCCTACCGTTTCTAATAAAATGCCTTCGCCCGAATCGGCAAAACGGCTTCCCGAATAAAACGAATCGGTCGTCAGATTCACAATTCCCATGATTTTCGGACGTTGAAAATCGATTAATTTTCCTTTACAATTGATTGTCATAGATTTACGTCGAGTAGAAAAAATGCAGCTAAATGTGTACTTTTGAAACTTTCCGAACAAAGATAAGAAGTTCATGAGCACAACCTCTGCGCAGTACGACAAGATCATCGCCATGTGTCGCGATTTGTATGCCAAAAAACTAACCGATTACGGAGCCGCTTGGCGTATTTTGCGCTTGCCGTCGTTAACCGACCAAATTTATATCAAGGCGCAACGCATTCGAAGCTTGCAGCAAAATACTGTGCGTAAAATCGACGAAGATGCAAACGGCGAGTTCATCGGTATTATCAATTACGCAGCTATGGCATTAATTCAGTGCGAATTAGGAGTTGCCGATCAGCCCGATCTACAACCGTCGGATGCCATTCGCTACTACGATCAAAAAATTGCCGAAACCAAAGAACTCATGCTCGCTAAAAACCACGATTACGGCGAGGCTTGGCGCGAAATGCGTATCAGTTCGTTAACCGATTTAATCTTACAAAAGTTACTTCGCGTGAAGCAAATCGAAGACAATGCCGGCAAAACGCTCGTTTCCGAAGGTATCGAAGCCAATTACCAAGACATGATTAACTACGCCGTTTTTGCACTGATTTTAGCGAAAGTTAACGAATAACATAGCGTTAACACAAGCATACTTACAATCGATGTACATTTGAAAAATTGATTTTATGACTGAATCAACAAAACACAATCTCAGTTTTTTTATCCGAATTCTGGTGTCTGCACTTTTTATCGTGTCGGCAATCGCAAAACTCTATCCTTCACCCTATTTTGCTATTTCCACATTCGAGGTCAAGCAGTTATATCCGCTCGGCTTTTCCGAACAACTAGCACCGTTCTTTTCACGTATCCTAATTGGTATCGAACTTGGTTTAGGTTTACTCCTGCTCCAACGCCGATTACTCCGCATTTTGGTACTGCCCGCGACCATTTTATTGCTGCTCGTTTTCATCATTCACCTGTCTATTGAAACTTTTGGAAGTGGTGGAAATGCAGGAAATTGCGGGTGTTTTGGCGAATTAATTCCAATGACGCCTATCGAAGCCATTATCAAAAATGTGGTTACAGTCATTTTACTCGCAGTTGTCTATAAAATCACACCTGTACGAAATGAGCGTCAGGATAACTTTTGGTATTTGTGCAGTATTGTTTTAGCGAGCATCCTCGCGCTATTTATGCTCGCACCCATTCAACCCATTGCTGCAGAAAATCAAGAAAATCAAGCGGTTGACACGCTTACAGTTGATAATCCGGTCTTGCCCGCCGAAACTGTGCCCGTAAATGCCGATACCATTAAAACAGCTGCTAAAGTAAAAGACACCGTAGCAGTTGCCGAAAAACCAAAAGCTCCCGCAGCAAAAAAATCAGGCTATGCCTCCTATTTCCGAGACATCGACAGCGGTAAAAAACTGTTTTGCTTGTTTGTTCCTGGCTGTGAGCATTGTAAAGATGCGGCACGTGATTTAACGAATTTGAAAAAGAAAAACAAAGACTTCCCTGACATTCGAATTGTTTTCATGAACGAAGAAGCCGACTTAATTCCTGCCTTCTTCGAATATGCCGGTGCCGAATATCCGTATAAAGTCATCGAAATCATACCGTTTTGGAAATTACTCGGCCAAGGTCGCGACACACCCGGAGTTAAATACCTATGGAACGGAAACGAATACATTTTCTTTGACGGCATAAACGACAACCAGTTTTCTGCGAAAGCGCTCGAAAAGGTAATTTCTGAAACCGATAAAAAATACAAATAATGAAAAACTTCATTCCATCACTACTGCTGCTTTTTTTAATTACAGCCTGTGGAAACGCACAACGCACCAATTTCAAAGAAGAAGCGTTGAAGATTAATTTGAAAACCGAAAACAACACCGATATCGCCTTTCAAGATGTGCTCAATCGCGCAAAAGGAAAAGTAACGGTTATCGAATGTTGGGCGTCGTGGTGCGGCGATTGTGTGAAAGCTATGCCCGACTTGAAAAAAATGCAAGCGGCACATCCCGACGTAAACTTTGTTTTTATTTCGTTCGATAAAAGCCTTGAAAAATGGCTCGATGGTATCGCACGTCACGAATTAAAAGGCAGCCATTATTGGTCGCCCGAAGGCATGAAAGGTATTTTTGGTCAAGCGCTCGACATCGATTGGATTCCGCGCTACATCATTATAGATAAAAACGGTAAAATTATTACATACCGCGCTATCGAAAAAGACTTTGAAGCAATGAACAACACACTAACCAAATTAAAATCATGAGAACTAAAATTGTTGCGGGTAACTGGAAAATGCACAAAAATGCTGAGGAAACAGAAGATTTGTTGAACGATCTAATCGCCGCAGTTCCGCAAGATAAAGAGGTGCAAATTATTGTGGCACCTACATTCGTAAATTTGGCTGCCGCAGTCGAGCATTTAGAATTTACCAATATTTACGTAGCAGCACAAAACATGCACCAAGCCGAAGGTGGCGCCTTTACTGGTGAGATTTCGGCCGACATGCTAAAAAGTATCGGCGTTAAGACGGTAATTTTAGGACATTCGGAGCGCCGTGCCTATTTTAACGAAACCGACAGCATTATCGCTTCGAAAGTGGCAACCGCTTTAAAGCACGATATGACGGTAATTTTTTGTTTTGGCGAAGAGTTAAAAGACCGTCAGAGCAACAATCATTTTAACATCGTTGAACAGCAGTTACTCGACGGAATCTTTTTTACCGAAGCGGCACACTGGGAAAACATCGTTCTCGCTTACGAGCCGGTTTGGGCTATCGGAACTGGAGAAACTGCTAGTCCGGAGCAAGCGCAAGAAATGCACGAGTTTATACGCGAAACTGTTCGCAAAAAATACGGAAGTCAAGTTGCCGATAGCGTTCGCATTTTGTACGGCGGATCGGTTAAGCCGGAAAATGCGGCGGAAATTTTCGCAAAACCAGACGTCGACGGCGGATTAATTGGCGGAGCTTCCCTAAAAGCAGCCGATTTCGCAGCGATTATAAACGGAGCTTAATCTTTTGGGCGTGCCGGCGGCTTAACGTGTTATTAGCAAAAAGTATAAGCCGCCGTCGGGCCATTCGCTACAAACTTGTTCACTTGTTTTGCAACTGTCAGGCGCTTACAAGTGCTCCTAAGGTCGCAGTGCCGCTGCCGTCAGTTGAGAAAACAAGTTTCAAAGGTTTTTCGCTGCTGTCCCTCACCCAACCTCCCAAACCACCTATCGTTTTCCAAAACCAACTCGAAACAAATTCGAACGATTTTTTGCAATTGAATGGCGTTATATCCTTCACAAATAACCAAACAAACATCCTGAAAGCACGACAAAGCTGTCGTTTTTAGGTATCGAATGATAATTTATGCGCCCTTATTTTAGTGCATTTTTATTCTAAAAGTACGGTCACTTTATTTGAATTTCGCTGCAAAAAAACAAGCTTGAAACCGCAGTACGCGCTGTTTTCTAATTGAATTGCGGTACTATTTCGCGACTGAATTTAGCTACCGCATCATTAAATAATTGATTTTCAAATACTAATAATTCAAAACCTTTACAACAAACGTTAGGCAGTGCCGATTTAACGACGTACTTTTGCAGCAAATTTTAATACCCTTTATGAATAACTTTGAACAATTAGGATTGAGTGATTCGCTACAACGCGCGATTGTCGATCTGGGATTTGAAAATCCTACCGAAATCCAGCAAAAAGCGATTCCAATTCTATTGGAGCAAGAAACAGATTTAGTTGCATTGGCACAAACCGGTACAGGCAAAACAGCCGCCTTCGGTTTCCCGCTTATCCAGAAAATGGACCTAAGCCAACGCGCAACTCAGGCACTGATTCTCGCTCCCACACGCGAACTGTGCTTGCAGATTACAAACGAACTTAAAAATTACGCCAAATACGATAACGGTCTTCGCGTAGTAGCCATCTACGGCGGAGCGAGTATTTCAGAACAAGCACGAGAAATCAAAAAAGGCGCACACATCGTTGTGGCCACACCAGGTAGAATGCAGGACATGATCAACAGAGGTTATGTCGACATCTCTCAAATCAATTATTGCGTTCTCGACGAAGCCGACGAAATGCTTAACATGGGCTTTTACGACGATATCGTAAGCATCTTGTCGACCACTCCCGACGAAAAAAGAACATGGCTTTTCTCCGCAACGATGCCCGCAGAAGTGGCGCGTATCGCGAAAAAGTTCATGGAAGAACCTATCGAAATTACGGTCGGAGCCAAAAATTCAGGTTCTGCAACCGTATCTCACGAATTCTACCTTGTAAACGCTAGAGATCGTTACGAAGCACTTAAACGTTTAGCTGATGCCAATCCAGATATCTTCTCTGTGATTTTCTGTAGAACCAAACGCGATACACAACAAGTTGCCGAAAAACTTATCGAAGACGGATACAATGCCGCTGCTTTACACGGCGATTTATCCCAAGCACAACGCGACGGTGTAATGAAAGCGTTCCGTGGCCGACAAATTCAAATGCTAGTTGCCACCGATGTAGCTGCGCGCGGAATTGACGTCGACAACGTAACACACGTAATCAACTACCAACTTCCCGATGAAATTGAAACCTACAACCACCGTTCAGGACGAACTGGTCGTGCAGGAAAATCGGGTGTTTCTATCGTAATCATCACTAAAAGTGAACTGCGTAAAATATCTGCTATTGAGCGTATTATCAAACAGAAATTCGAAGAAAAGCCAATTCCTTCAGGAATCGAAATCTGCGAAATTCAGTTACTGCATTTAGCAAACAAGATTAAAGATACCGAAGTTGATCACGACATCGACAACTACTTACCAGCAATTAATACCGTTCTCGAAGGTCTTACCAAAGAAGAACTTATTAAGAAAATGGTTTCTGTAGAATTCAACCGATTTATCAACTACTATAAAAAATCGAAAGATCTTTCTTCATCTGGCGAAAAACGCAGCAGCGCCGAACCACGTGAATTCTCCGGCGGAGCTATTCGCTATTTCGTGAACATCGGTTCTCGCGATAATTTCGATTGGATGTCTTTAAAAGATTTCCTTAAAGAAACGCTCGACCTTGGAAGAGACGCAGTGTATAAAGTTGACGTTAAAGAAGGATTCTCATTCTTCAACACCGATCCGGAACATACCGATCATGTGATGGAAGTTTTGAACAACATGACGTTGGAAGGTCGTCGTATAAATGTAGAAATCTCTAAAAACGAAGGCAGCAACAACCGCAGAGATCACAACGGTAGAAAATCGTTCGGACCGAGAAGCGAGTCGAAACCACGCGAACAATTTGGCACGCCAAAAAGAGAGCGTACATTCCGTCGCAGCGACAGTGCTCCAACGGAAAATAAAGGACGCCGATCTTCTTTTGCAGATGTCAAAAAGTCTGATCAACCCAATAGAGCATCACGCCGCGCCAATCAATTTGGTGCTGGAGACAAACCAAAAAGCCCTAGGCGAAGCTAAAGTTTGTTAATTTTTGCTTACAAAGAGCGGAACGCAGCAAAATATATCCGAGTTTTACAATTCCAAAAACGATGAATAAACTCAAATGAAATATCTTGTTGCGTTGCTCTTTTTTTGTTTTATACCTTTCTCATTTGCGCAGTCTGATTCGCAGCAAACAGTTATTTCCGCAACTATAGTTAATGAAGCCGATAACCGCCCGATTGCTAACGCTAACATCATTAACATTAATACCGTAAAAGGCGCTATAACCAACGAAAACGGTAAATTCACCTTAGCAGCTTCTGTAAACGATACTTTGCACGTTTCTATGCTCGGATTTAAATCCTTGCGTTTACGTGTTACAAACGACTGGATTAAAAACAAAGAAACTACCATTTACCTCACCGAAAAAGCCTACGCTCTGGAAGAAGTAGTATTACGTCCATACACACTTACCGGATACATTGAAGTTGACGCGAAAATTGTGCCTGTAAAAGAAAATTACCGGTATTCAATCAGCGGAATATCTGCGGGTTACGAAGTTGGCGACACCTCTCCACAAGCATTTAAACGCGTGGTCGAATCGATTTTTAATCCGACCGACTTACTGTATAATGTCTTTGGGAAAAAGCCGCGAGAGCTGAAACGTTTGCGCGAAATGAAAAAAGACGATACTGTTCGAAATCTGCTTGAATCTAAATACGACCGCGAAACCATTTCCATCCTGTTGGGCGTTTCTCCAAAAGAAATCAGCGAAATTCTAGAACGCTGTAACTATTCCGAATCGTTTATCAAATCGGCAAATGATCTCCAAATTATGGATGCAATCAGTGCCTGCTACGAAGAGTATAAAATCCTGAAAAAGAGAAGCTAACTCAAAGTACTAAAATACCGCTCTTCGATTAATTTTATATCTTTTATCGACGCTTTTGTCCAACGCAGTTTCGTTTCATAATACGAGCGTTCATCGAGCTGCCACTGAGGTACTTCGCGCCGTATCCGATCTGTTAATTGCTGAATGATAATAGCAGCACTTACCGAAATATTCAAACTTTCCGTAAATCCAACCATCGGAATTTTCAAAAACCGATCGGCTTGATCCAGCACTTCCGCACTCAAACCGTGGCGCTCCGTTCCAAAAAATACGGCAAACGGCTGCTGAACATCAAAATCGTGTAAATCGCAGTCGGTTCCACGCGGACTCGTAGCCACAATTTGATAACCGCGATTTTTCAAATCTAAAACGCAAGCATCCACACGATCAAATCGATGCACATCTACCCACTTTTGCGCTCCCATCGCAATTTCTTTATCGATTCGCTTTCCAAAACGCTCTTCAATAACATGCAGCTGCTGCACTCCAAACGACTCGCAACTGCGCAACACCGCACTGGTATTGTGTAATTGATACACATCTTCGATGGCAACGGTTAGATGATTAGTTCGATTCACCAAAACTTCATCAAACCGAGCTTTGCGCGCATCAGTCAAAAACGTCTCTAAATATTGCAAGTAATCTTGTTCTGCTTTCGAAATCATTTTCAGAAAATTCTTGTGTCAAAAGTCGGCGAAATTTCCGTAATTTGACTAAAACCGAAGCATGAAAGAGAAATTAGTTGTACTTACCGGAGCCGGAATTTCTGCTGAAAGCGGCCTTAAAACGTTTCGTGACGCCGACGGACTCTGGGAAGGCCATCGTATCGAAGACGTTGCAACACCCGAAGCTTGGCAACGAAATAAACAACTGGTTTTGGACTTCTACAACGAACGCCGACGCCAGTTATTACAAGTAAAACCCAATCCGGCGCACTTCGCTTTAGTCGATTTTGAAAAACACTTTCACGTAAATATCATTACACAAAACGTCGACGATTTACACGAACGCGCCGGAAGTTCAAACGTGTTGCACTTGCACGGCGAATTGCGAAAAGCTCGAAGTACCCGCAATTACAAATATGTGGTGGATTTTGATGGAGATATGTCGGATTCCGATCGCGACGACCAAAACCACCCGCTTCGACCAAACATCGTTTGGTTTGGAGAAGCCGTTCCCGAATTACCCAATGCTGCAA
Organism: Flavobacterium sp.; assembly: GCF_049240005.1. Lineage (GTDB taxonomy): Bacteria > Bacteroidota > Bacteroidia > Flavobacteriales > Flavobacteriaceae > Flavobacterium. The sequence continues at coordinate 17,584 of NZ_JBMLTK010000116.1, forward strand.
ATATCATTGCCGAAGCCGACGTAGTTTTCATCGTAGGTACTTCCATGCAAGTGTATCCGGCGGCTTCTTTAATCGATTACGCACCGCCTCACGCTCAAGTGCATTACATCGATTTAAATCCGGCCGATGTAAGTCATATTCGCAGAAAAATCGCCATTCACAGCGGAAAAGCAGCCGAAATTTTACCTGCGCTTTTTCAAAAATTCACCAGCTAAATCGGGTTTTCTGGCTATCTTTGCCACTTCTTTAAAACAACAACAACTATGAGCGCGCTCAGTGCTTTAACCGCTATTTCACCGATCGACGGTCGCTACCGTAAAAAAACAGAAGCTCTTGGATTATTCTTCTCCGAACGCGCACTAATGTATTACCGCGTGCGTGTAGAAATTGATTACTTTATAGCTCTGTGCGAAATTCCACTTCCACAGCTTAAAGATTTTCCAAAAGACAAATTCGATACGTTAAAAAGTATCTATCAAAATTTTAGTGACGAAGATGCGAAGCAAATCAAAGAGACCGAAAAAACGACCAATCACGACGTAAAAGCGGTTGAATACTTCATTAAAGCTAAATTCGATTCTTTACAATTATCTGGTTTTAAAGAATTTATACACTTCGGTTTAACCTCGCAAGACGTTAACAACACCGCGATTCCGCTATCGTTGAAAGAAGCGTATTTTAAAGTTTATCTGCCGCTTTTCACCGAACTTACCGCGAAACTCAAAGAACTTTCTATCACGTGGAAAGACATTCCAATGCTGGCACGCACGCACGGACAACCCGCCTCTCCTACCCGTTTGGGCAAAGAATTCGAGGTTTTTGTTGTACGACTCGAGGAGCAGTTGCGCTTGTTGCAAAACATTCCGTTCGCAGCAAAATTTGGAGGCGCAACCGGAAACTTTAACGCACATGCTGTGGCCTATCCGCAGATAGATTGGAAGCAATTTGGAACCACTTTCGTGGAAGATACACTCGGACTCAAGCACTCTTTTCCGACAACACAAATCGAACATTACGACCATCTAGCGGCATTTTGCGACGCCCTGAAGCGTATTAACACCATTGTAATTGATTTAGATCGCGATATCTGGACCTACATTTCGATGGATTATTTTAAACAGCGCATCAAGGAAGGCGAAATTGGCTCGTCGGCAATGCCGCATAAAGTAAATCCGATTGATTTTGAAAACAGCGAAGGAAATCTCGGTCTGGCAAACGCCATTTTTGAGCACCTTGCCGCAAAATTGCCGATTTCACGTTTGCAACGCGACCTAACCGACAGTACTGTACTTCGAAATTTAGGTTTGCCCATTGCCCACACTGTAATTTCGTTCGACGCTACTTTAAAAGGACTAAACAAACTCTTGTTAAACGAGCAAAAAGTTGCCGCCGATTTGGAAGACAATTGGGCTGTTGTTGCCGAGGCAATTCAAACGATTTTACGTCGCGAAGGTTTCGAAAATCCGTACGAAATGCTCAAAGATTTAACGCGTAAAAACACAAAAATTGACCGCCAGGCCATTGCCGATTTTATCGAAAATCTTCGTGTTTCCGATGAATTGAAATCAGAACTCAAAGCAATTTCTCCTGCAACTTATGTAGGAATTTAATTTTTTTGGGGGTTCCGGCAGCAATTCGTAGCAGCTTCGCTAATAAAGTAGGCTGCCGTCGCGCTTTACGCTGCAATCTGCTTTTGCCCTTCCCAATGCCTTGCCAAAAGCAGGATTTACGCTGCAATCGCTAACCCGGGCAATCGTTGCCGAAAAACGTTGTAAAAAAATCGTAACTTCCGACAACAAACTGTAACTATGCTTGCATTAGCTTCTTCTACGTTTCATCTCGATCCGTTGATCTACGACCTCGGACTCATTCTCTGTTCCGCGGGAGTTGCAGCACTCATTTTCAAACGTTTAAAACAACCTTTAGTTCTCGGCTACTTAATTGCCGGCTTCCTTGCTGGGTCAAAATTCGATTATTTCCCAACGGTAACCGACATCAAAAGCGTGAAAGTTTGGGCTGAAATCGGGATCATCTTTCTCTTGTTCAGTCTTGGTTTGGAGTTTAGTTTTAAAAAACTTCTTAAAGTTGGCGGAACGGCTTCGGTAACAGCGGGCACGCAAATTGGCGGTATGCTCGTTTTAGGCTATCTCTGCGGAACGGCGCTTGGCTGGAAAACCATGGACAGCATTTTTCTAGCAGCCATGCTTGCCGTTTCATCCACCACAATCATTTTGAAAACATTCGAGGAATTGGGCGTTAAAACCCGACGCTTCGCAGTAAACGTCTTAGGTTCGCTGATTGTACAAGATATTTTGGCCATCATCATTTTAGTACTGCTCAGCACCATAGCCGTAACCCAATCGATTTCTGGAATTGCGCTCGTTACAGTTATTGTAAAACTGGTTTTTTTCTTAACACTTTGGTTCATCACCGGCATCTTCTTTATACCGTCGCTGTTGCGCTATGCCGGCAAATTAATTACCGAAGAAATGCTGTTAATCATTGCCATCGCACTTTGTTTAGTCATGGTAATTTTAGCGGCAAACGTAGGTTTCTCGCCAGCCTTGGGTGCTTTTGTTATGGGTTCTATTATTGCAGAAACCACCAAAGCCGAGCAAATCGAACATTTACTAAAACCCGTTAAGGATCTTTTCGGAGCAGTTTTCTTTGTTTCCGTTGGTATGCTTATCGATCCGGTTACGTTGCAACACTACGCAATACCTGTCCTGATACTTACCTTAGTAACCATATTCGGTCAAAGTATTTTGGCCACTGCCGGTTCGCTGCTTTCGGGAATGCCTCTGAAACAATCCGTTCAAAGTGGCGTGAGCTTTTCACAAATCGGGGAGTTCTCTTTTATTATTGCAACACTCGGTGCCTCGCTTGGCGTTACAAGCGACTTCCTCTACCCGATCATAGTTGCCGTTTCTGCTGTAACAACTTTTACTACTCCTTACCTGATTAAATCGGGAGATCGCGTTGCCTTATTCGCCGAACGTATTTTGCCTCGAAAATGGATTAAAAATATCGAGCGTTACAGCGCAAACGCACAATCGATTCGAGCACAAAAAGATTGGCACATTTTATTGCGAATGTACTTTTTACACATCGCGTTGCATGCCAGTATCATTGTTGCTATCGTTTTGCTTTCCGAGAAATTTATCTTGCCCTTTGCAAAAGACAACAGCAGCCTTCGATTTGTCGTTGCATTGAGTACTTTATTCGCCATAGCTCCTTTTATCTACGCCTTGGGTTGGCACAAAACCTCAGAAATTCAGGTGCAAAACCTACTAAACAACAAACGTTATCGCGGTCCGATTGTCATGATGGTATTGTTCCGATTTTTGTTGTGCGTTTTACTTGTTGGATTTCTTATCGACCATTTCTTTAGCACGCTGTTTGCCATCATTTTATTGGGTGTTTTCATTAGCTTGTATCTACTTTTTCCCAAAAAACTTAAATCGCAATACGCTAAAATCGAACGTCATTTTATTCACAACTTAAATGAACGAGAGATTTATATGCGAAACCGCAGCCGAAGCGACTTAACTCCGTGGGACGGACACATGACCAGTTTCGAAATAGATCCGGCTTCCGATATTTCTGGTAAAACGCTCGAAATATTAAAGTTACGTGAACTTTTCGGCGTGAATATCGCTTACATCAAACGTGCCGATTTCGTAATTCCAACACCCGACAAAAACGAAAAACTATTTCCTGCCGACGAAATTTTTATCATCGGAACAGACGAACAAATTCAGCGGTTCTCTAAATTCCTGGAAGATCACGAAGTACATCCAGCATCGACCATAGCCGATCCGGATATTTCCCTAAATCAGTTTGTACTTAAAAACGAAACGTTTATCGGTAAATCGATACGCGATTCGAAAATCCGAGAAGAAACTTCGGGCATCATCGTTGGTATCGAACGCCGCGGCAACCGCACGTTTAACCCAGAATCGGATATGATTTTGGAGAAAAACGACATTTTATGGATCGTCGGAAACCGTCGTAAGCTAATAGATATGATTGAATCTTATCGCGAATAATTCGGTGCTTCTTTCGTAATCGTTACGTTGTGCGGATGACTTTCGGTAATTCCGCTTGAGGTAATGCGCACAAAACGACCCGTTTTTTGCAAGGTTTCAATGTCTTTGGCGCCGCAGTAGCCCATTCCGGCGCGCAAACCGCCCACAAATTGCTGCATCGATTCGTTTAACTCGCCTTTGTAAGGAACGCGACCCACAATTCCTTCCGGAACCAATTTTTTAATGTCGTCTTCAACATCTTGGAAATACCGATCTTTTGATCCTTCTTGCATCGCTTCAACCGATCCCATACCGCGGTACGACTTGAACTTTCGTCCTTCGAAAATGATGGTTTCGCCTGGCGATTCTTTAGTTCCGGCCAAAAGCGAACCCAACATCACACAAGACGCTCCGGCTGCAATGGCTTTCGGAATGTCTCCAGTGTATCGAATACCACCGTCGGCAATAACGGGAACACCACTTCCTGCAGCGGCAGCAGAGACTTCTAAAACCGCCGAAAATTGCGGATAACCAACGCCGGCAACCACACGTGTAGTACAAATTGAACCCGGACCAATACCCACTTTTATACCGTCGGCGCCGTGCTCAATTAAATATTTGGCTGCTTCGGCTGTGGCAATATTTCCTACCACAACATCCAAACTTGGAAATGCAGCTTTTACGGCTTTCAGAATTTCCACAACGCCTTTGGTGTGTCCGTGCGCCGTATCGATAACAACCGCGTCGACACCGGCTGCTACTAGAGCCGCTGCACGTTGTACCGCATCGGCCGTTACGCCCAAAGCCGCTGCTACGCGGAGTCTGCCAAAGTTGTCTTTATTGGCTATGGGTTTCTGTGTAAGCTTGGTGATATCGCGGAAAGTAATGAGTCCGACGAGCGTATTATCTGCGTTTACAACAGGTAATTTTTCAATTTTGTTGCCTTGTAACACCACTTCGGCTTCTTGCAAAGAGGTGCCTTCGGCTACGGTAATCAAACCTTGCGAAGTCATTACTTCAGATATGGGTCGGCCGTTATCTTTTTCAAACCGTAAATCGCGATTGGTAACGATGCCTTTTAGCTTTTTGTTTTCGTCGACAATTGGAATACCGCCGATTCCGAATTCGCGCATTGCAGCTTTTGCATCGGCCACGGTCGAGTTTTCGGGTAAGGTAACCGGATCGATAATCATGCCCGATTCGGCGCGTTTTACTTTGCGCACTTCGGCGGCTTGCGCTTCGGCAGTCATGTTTTTGTGCAGCACGCCAATACCGCCTTCACGTGCAATTGCAATAGCCATAGCACTTTCGGTAACGGTATCCATCGCTGCGGAAACAACGGGCACATTGAGGGGAATATTTCGCGAAAAATGTGATTTAATACTGACTTCTCTTGGTAAAACCTCCGAAAAATTCGGAACCAGAAGCACATCATCGTACGTTAGACCTTCGGCGATGATTTTTGAAGAATTTGGAAGCATGGCAATTATAGTTGTGTGATAATTGCGTGCAAATATAGTTCAAATCTGCGAGTTTCTGAAACCTAAATAGCTTGCCTTTTCAATCAGTTGTAGCATTATTTGGGCGGCATTTCGCGCTTTTCGTTGCAATACCGCTTTGTTGCGGTGGTTTGGGCAGTGTTTTGCACAGCTTCCGTTGGTCGCTGCGCCAAAAACGCCCGCACACGCCGCCACTTCGGCGTTATTTCCACTGCAATCGCGGCCGCGGCGATCGTTACCAAAGAATTCTTTTTCAGAGACGTATTTTCGCACAAGGGAATGCAACGGAAAGCCGTGCTTTTGAACAGCGATTGAAGCCGCATTTTTTGCAGGCGACCAGCGGAAGCCCAGAAAAAGGTAGGCTGAAACGCTGAGCAAAAGTGCGCCTTGCAGTGAAATGCCCGACCTGCCGCTGCGGTATTTCCACTAATTTTTTGCGGCAGGATGTGCCCAAAAATATTTAACGTGAGTTCGCTGTAAAAATCTTTGTTAGAACGCTTGAATTAAGAAGTTTAAATATTTTACGGAAATCTTTGCTCCGCTATTTTTAATGCTAAACATTTAAACAGTCGCTTACTGCGTTATATTTTTTTGAGATACCTCGGTATCCCAAAGAAAATACGCCTTGTAATCAACTATTTAAATGTTTTCTAACTTTAATTTTTACAGCGAACTCACGTTACCTAGTGATATTGCGTGAAAATCTTCGTGGCTTCGTTGTAGGCGCTTTCGAAGTTAATGGCGTGGAGATGTGAATCGGCTTTTTGTGCGGTGAAATACGACAGCAATTTCTCGGTGGGCATGTTACCCGTGAGTTCGTCTTTAGCCATCGGACAACCGCCAAAGCCTTGAATAGCGCCGTCGAAACGCGTGCAACCGGCGCGATATGCCGCATCGACTTTCTCGAACCACTTATCGGCAGTCGTGTGTAAATGCGCGCCAAACTCGATATCGGGATACAGCGGAATGAGCTTGCCGAAGAGATACGTGATGACTTCGGGCGTCGAACTTCCGATGGTGTCGGACAACGAAATAATTTTGATGCCCAATTGCGCCAACTTCTCCGTCCACTCGCCTACGATCTCCACGCTGTATGGGTCGCCGTACGGATTTCCAAACCCCATAGACAAGTACGCCACAATCGATTTTCGGTGCGTATCGGCTATTTCGCAAATCTCTTGCAAGGTTACGAGCGACTCGGCAATGGTTTTATGGGTGTTTCGCATCTGAAAGTTCTCGGAAATCGAAAACGGGAAACCCAGATAGTTAATTTCGGGATGCGCACTGGCGTCGATGGCTCCTTTGGTATTGGCAATGATGGCCAGTAATTTCGAGGAAGTTTGCGATAAATCGAGCTTAGATAAAACCTCGGCCGTGTCTTGCATTTGCGGAATGGCTTTCGGCGAGACGAAACTTCCGAAATCGATCGTATCGAACCCAACGCGCAAGAGCGCTTGGATGTAATCGACTTTTTTTTGTGTGGGAATAAAGTCTTTGATGCCTTGCATGGCATCGCGCGGACATTCAATGATTTTTACTGGCTTCATCGGGGTCAAAGATAACAATCGTAACGAACTCACGAAATCGTTTTAGTTGGGAATTCGATGTAATATCGCACGATTAATTTCTTTGATGAGCGCCGGACCTTCGTAAATGAAACCGGTGTACAATTGCAGTAAGCTGGCGCCCGCATCGAGTTTTTCTAGGGCGTCATGTGCCGAGTGAATACCGCCAACGGCAATGATTGGAAATGCGCCCTTACTTTTGGTGTGTAAAAAACGTATCACTTCGGTTGATCGTTTGCTGAGCGGTTTTCCGGATAATCCGCCGACTTCAGTGCGGTTTTCGCTTGTTAGCCCGTCGCGAGCAATTGTTGTATTGGTAGCAATTACGCCAGCGATTTGCGTTTGCTGCACAATGTCGATGATGTCTTGTAACTGCTCGTCGGTTAAATCGGGAGCAATTTTTAGGAAGATAGGTTTCGGGTTTATGTGCGCTCTGTTTTCGTCTTGGAGCGTTGCCAATAAATCGGTTAAAGGCTGTTTTTCTTGTAGTTCGCGCAGGTTTGGCGTGTTTGGCGAGCTTACGTTTACGACAAAATAATCGACTACCGGAAAGAGTTTTCGAAAGCAAAGTAGGTAATCGGTTACGGCATCGGCATTGGGTGTGAGTTTATTTTTACCGATGTTTCCGCCAATGAGCACTGATTTGTGTTTTGAGAGCCGATGCGCTACGGCTTCGAGTCCGCCGTTGTTAAAGCCCATGCGATTGATAATGGCTCGATCTTCTTTAAGGCGAAAGAGTCGTGGTTTTGGATTTCCGTCTTGCGGTTTAGGCGTTACGGTTCCTATTTCGATAAATCCGAATCCGAAATTGCCTAATTCGTTAAAAAGTTTGGCGTCTTTATCGAAACCCGCGGCGAGACCAACGGGGTTTGGAAACTGGATTCCGGCGACATTGCGTGCCAAACGAGGATCAGCAACTACGAAGGTGCTTCGGATGAGGTTGGAAACGCCGGGAATGGCATTTAAAAACTTAATGGCTTTGAATGAAAAATGGTGCACGCGCTCGGCATCGAATTGAAAAAGAACGCGACGAATAACTGATTTATACATGGTAGTTGTGTTGCTACAAAGCTAAAAAAAGCTGCGCAAACAAGATACCGCTGGCAGATAAAGTTGCTTGGAAGCTATAAAAGCAGCATTAAAGCGTACAAAACACGGTTGGTATAAAAGAATCGTGAAATTATGTAAGAGCGAACGGCGTTTGTGGCATTAACTTGGTATAAATTTCTAAAAGCATAATTATGAAAACGATACGAATAACGATGTTGCTTGTTTTACTGTTCGGTGGAACGGTATTTTCGCAGGTTCAGGTACAAATTAATGTGGGAACTCCGGCGTGGATTCCACCTACTCCGGTGGCGGTTCAGTATTATTATTTACCGGAAATCAATGTGTATTATGATGCTCCCGCGGCACAATACTTATATGTATCGCGAGGAAATTGGGTGCGTACAAAGGTACTTCCGGCGCGTTACAAGAATTACAATTTTGCTCGTGGCAAGGTAGTTTGTGTGGAGAATTATCGCGGAGACAGACCATATGTGTATTACAAAAAGCAGCATGCTAAACGTCATTATTCCAAAGCGCGTGGTCACAAAAAAGGACATGGGAAGCATAAGGATTAGGGAAAACGGTATTTTTCGGTGTGTTTTGGAAGCTACTTGTGAAGCCAAATTTCTAAAAAATTGATTTAAAGGAACTTATCAAAGCGTTAAAAAAATCCCTGCGTTTACAGGGATTTATTTTTGAAATTAGTTTTGAAAATCGATTTTTTGTCTATATTTGCACTCGCATTACGAAAATGATGCGCTTTTATTGGAGAAATGGCAGAGTGGTCGATTGCGGCAGTCTTGAAAACTGTTGACTGTAACAGGTCCGGGGGTTCGAATCCCTCTTTCTCCGCTTGAAACATTGTAAAGCCCCGTTATTTGGGGCTTTTGCTTTTTAGTTGACAATGTAGTTGACAGTTCTTTGTTTTTTAAGCATCGTTTAAGCATCAATAATCATAATTTTCTAAAAAATAATTTTACATTTACAACAGTGAAATTTTTAACTGTCATATTATCCATTTACATCTTTGCGCTCTCAGCTACGCCTTGCGTGGATATTGAGAGCGATAGTGCAGCGCATAAAACAGTTACTTGTTCATCAGAAAAAGAAAATCATTCCCATAATAGAGAGAATGATTTATGCTCACCGTTTTGTATTTGTAATTGCTGTGCAGGGGTAACACTGACTTATGTTCCAACAATCATTTATGATTTTCCGGTTCAGTTTGAACAAATTCAATCGTCTATTTCAATTTATACCTCAGCTTTACATTCCAATTTCTACGGAAGTATTTGGCAACCACCTCAGATAGTATAATGAAACCCGAGTAATTTCGGGTTAGAAAGTTGTGCGATAGCACGAACAATGGCAAATATCCTATTTGCTTATTTTCTAATTCATTATATATTTTTCAATGTTAGATAAAATTATACAGTTCAGTATAAAGAACAAGTTCGTTATACTACTTTTTACCCTTGTGCTTTTGGCTTGGGGTAGTTATTCCATTAAGCAATTACCGCTTGATGCTTTGCCTGATGTTACCAATAATCAGGTGCAAATTATTACAACCGCACCAACTTTAGCAAGTCAGGAAGTTGAGCAGTTAATTACATATCCATTAGAACAATCTGTAAAAACCATCCCTAAAGTTGTCGAGTTGCGAAGTATTTCACGCTTTGGGCTTTCTGTGGTAACAGTAGTATTCAAAGATGATGTGGATATTTATTGGGCAAGGGAGCAAATTTTCCAAAGAATCAAAGATGCTGAAGAAAACATCCCAAAATATGCCGGTTCACCTGAGTTAGCTCCTATCTCTACCGGACTTGGTGAAATATTCCAATATGATGTTTATGCCAAAAAGGGCTACGAAGATAAATATGATGCTATTAAGCTCAGAACCATTCAGGATTGGATAATCATTCCGCAATTGCAAGGTGTTGAAGGTGTTGCTGAGGTTAGTAGTTGGGGTGGAAAACTAAAGCAATACGAAATTGCAGTAAATCCCAATACGCTTAATAGTCAGGGTGTAACCATAACTGAGATTTTTGATGCTTTGGAAAAAAACAATCAAAATACCGGTGGAGCTTACATAGAAAAAGACCAATATGCTTATTTCATTCGTGGTGTCGGAATGGCTTCAGGGATAAGTGATTTGCAAAACGTGGTTATTAAAAACAGAAACGGTTCACCTGTTTTGGTTCGGGATGTGGCAACAGTTCGTGAAGGTATTGCTTTGCGTTATGGCGCATCAACCAAAGACGGAAAAGGTGAAATAGTTTGTGGATTGGTTCTAATGCTCAAAGGCGAAAACTCAAGCGCAGTGGTTGAGCGAGTAAAAGAGCGTATGAAACAAATCAATAAGAGCTTACCTGAAGGAGTTGTTGCTGAACCATTTATTGACAGAGGTAAATTAGTGGATAATGCCATTGGAACTGTCACCACAAACCTCATTGAAGGAGCATTAATTGTAATATTTGTATTGATTTTATTTCTTGGAAACCTTCGTGCAGGGCTTATCGTTGCTTCAGTAATTCCATTATCAATGCTTTTTGCTGTTATCCTGATGAATTACTTCGGTGTTAGCGGTAATCTAATGAGTTTAGGAGCTATTGATTTCGGAATCATTGTCGATGGTGCAGTAATTATAGTTGAAGCTACTATGCACCATTTATCTAAACTCAAAAGGAAGAAAGAGCTAACACAAACCGAAATGGATAACGAAGTTTATTTATCGGCATCCAAAATCAGGAATAGCGCAGCCTTTGGAGAAATCATCATTCTAATTGTTTATCTGCCAATCTTAGCTTTAGTTGGAACGGAAGGTAAAATGTTTAAACCAATGGCTATGACAGTTGGCTTTGCTGTTATTGGAGCATTTATTTTGTCGTTGACTTATGTACCAATGATGAGTGCAATGTTCTTATCCAAAAACACTGAACATAAAGCCAATTTCAGTGATAGAATGATGACTTGGTTTGAGCGTAAATATACTCCATTGCTCAATAAGGCTTTAGAAATGAAAAGAGCTGTCTTATTGATTTCAGTTGGTTTGTTTGCATTAGCCCTATTTACTTTTCAAAATATGGGTGGTGAATTTATTCCAACAATTGAGGAAGGCGATTTAGCTTTAAATGTTACAATAATGACAGGCAGCTCATTAAGTCAAACGGTAGAAACCACAACCAAATATGAAAAGATTCTAAAGGCGAAATTTCCTGAAATCAAAACCATAGTGGCAAAAATAGGAAGCGGTGAAATTCCAACTGACCCAATGCCTATTGAAAGTGGCGATTTGATTATTGTGTTGAAGGATAAAAGCGAATGGACTTCTGCCGACAATTGGGAAGATTTAGCCAATTTGATGAAAGAGGAAATGGAAGCGATTCCTGGAGCGAACATCGAAGTTTCACAACCAATACAAATGCGCTTCAATGAGCTTATGACCGGAAGCAGGAGTGATGTAGCTATTAAGATTTTCGGTGATGATTTAGAGGTTTTAGAAAATAAAGCCAAAGAACTTACAAGCAAAATTAAATCTATTGAAGGTATTGGCGATTTGAAAGCCGATAAGGTAGCAGGGTTGCCACAAATCACTGTAAAATATGACTACAACAAAATAGCCCTTTACGGATTAAATATTAGCGACATCAATCAAATTATTCGTTCCTCATTTGCCGGAGAAAGCGCAGGGAAAATTTACGAAGAAAACAAACGCTTTGATGTAGTAGTAAGGTTAAACAAAGATAATCGGGCTGATATTTCAGATGTTAGTAATTTATTTATTCCTTTACCAAATGGACAACAAATCCCACTTTCACAAGTAGCATCAATAAGCTATGAGCAGGGAGCTGTTCAGGTTGTGCGTGAAGATGGGAAACGAAGAATCACTGTCGGTTTAAATGTTCGTGGAAGGGATGTTAAAAGCGTAGTTGAAGAAATTCAATCTAAGTTGGATAAAAACTTCAAACTTCCTGCCGGTTACTATATTACTTATGGCGGTCAGTTTGAAAACCTCATCGAAGCTAATAAAAGGCTATCGGTTGCACTTCCTATTGCTTTAGGTTTGATTTTAGTGTTACTGTACTTTACATTCAACAGCATCAAACAATCCCTTTTGATATTTACAGCTATTCCGCTTTCTGCTATTGGTGGTGTTTTTGCATTGTGGCTAAGAGGGATGCCATTTAGCATTTCAGCCGGAATTGGTTTCATTGCTTTGTTTGGTATAGCCGTCTTAAATGGAATTGTGCTTATATCCTATTTCAATCAGCTTAAAACAGAAGGCATCACTGACCCATTGCAAAGAGTTTTAATCGGAACAAAAACAAGGTTACGCCCTGTATTAATGACCGCAGCTGTGGCATCTTTAGGATTTATGCCAATGGCATTATCCACAAGCGGTGGTGCTGAGGTTCAAAAGCCTTTGGCAACAGTTGTAATTGGTGGTTTACTTTCTGCAACACTTTTAACGCTGATTGTATTACCAATACTTTATTTATTATTTGAAACAAAAATCAAAAGAAGAAAAAATATGAAAACTCCAATCATTACAGTTGTGATACTGCTATTGAGTACCTTTTCTTTTGCTCAGAATCCTCAAACAGTAACATTAGAACAGGCTGTTGATTTAGCCAAAAAGAACAATAGCACTTTGAAAATAGCTGATAAGGAAATTGAAAAGCAGAAAGCACTTAAAAAGGGAGCTTTTCAGGCTGACCCTTTACAGATTCAATATCAGGGTGGACAATTCAATAGTGATGCCTATGACCACAATGTATCTGTTCAGCAGTATTTCCCAATAGGGAAAATCACTAAAGCTAACAGGCAGTTACAGGAAGAATTGGCAAACTTGGCAGAAAAGAAAAAAGCACTATCTGAATTTGAGATTGAAAAGGCTGTAACATTGGCTTACTATCAGTATTTATACGGAATTGAATTGCAAAAACTCAACAATGAATTGAATGAGATATATACTAAGTTTCTCAAAAATGCTGAATTGCGTTTTGAAACCGGAGAAAGCGGTAAAATCGAAGTCATCAGTGCCAAAGCCAAAGTAAAGGAAATAGAAACTGCCAAAGCACAGATTGAATATGATTTGGCTATTTATCAGAAACAATTGCAATACTTCGTGCAAAGCGATAATACAATAATCCCCGATACTGCTTCTGCATTGCAATACAAAAACACTTTAGACGGCAATTCAAAGGCAGATGGTTTGGTAAATGATTATTATTCCCAACAGGTTTTACTCAATCAAAAGGAAACGAATGTTTTCAAAGCCCAAAGAACACCAAAGTTAGGATTAGGATATTTTGCCCAAACCATTGACACTAAATCAATGTTTCAGGGATTTACAGCCGGTTTACAGATTCCTTTGTTTGGTGGGGCTAATACAGCCAAAGCCAAAGCATCAGAAATCAACGTTTCACAATCCCAATTGATGTTGGACAGAAATAAACTAACCCTGAAGTTGAAAAAAGAAGAATTGCAAAGCGAATATGACAAACAGAAAAAAGCTCTTGACTACTATCAAAATGAAGGTTTGGAATATGCCAATCAAATCATCAATACAGCCCAAAAAAGCTATGCCAATGGTGATATGAGCTATTGGTCATACATCAGCTTCTTAAATCAGGCTATTGATATAAAGAAACAAAATGCTGAAGCGGTTAATCTTTTCAATCAGAGTGCAATACAGTTGCAGTTTCCATCAATCCTTAACAATTAATAACAAGTAAAATGAAAAATATAATCATAAATAAATCATCGCTATTTATACTTTCAATTTCGCTATTCCTGCTCGTTTCCTGTGGCAAAAAAGAAGCTGCTGAAGAACACGAAGAAGAAAAGTCAGAAACGGAAGTAGCACTGACCGAAGTACAAGCGAAAACAATTGGCATTGAAACCGGTAGTATTGAAATGAAGAACCTCAACACCATTATCAAAGCCAATGGTTATACAGTAGTACCGCCACAAAACAGGGCTGATATTTCTACGCTGATTGGCGGCGTTGTCAAGGATATTTTTGTTTTGGAAGGTACATTTGTAACTAAGGGCAAAACATTGGCTACAATCCAAAATCTTGAGGTTTCCGAAATGCAGGAAGAATATCAGTCAGCCGTTGCCAATATAGAATATTTGGAGCAGGAATTTAAACGCCAAAAGACCCTTACCGATGAAAATGTAAATCCACGAAAAGCATTTCAGGAAGTAAAGTCAAAATTGGCATCAGAAAGAGCCAAAGCTCAGGCAGCCAAAAACAAATTACAAGCGTTGAATGTAAGTCCAAACGGTAATACTTCTTTAGTGCCTATTGTTGCTCCAATTAGCGGTTATGTTGGTAAAATCAGTATTACCAAAGGTGCTTTTGCTGAAACTGGTGTAACATTGTTTGAGGTTGTTGACAATACTCAGATGCACCTCGATTTGAATGTGTTTGAAAAGGATTTAGGCAAAATTTCAATTGGTCAGGAAGTTGATTTTGTATTGACTAATCAATCCAATAAATCCATCAAAGGGAAAATCTTCGGAATCAATAAATCTTTCTCCAATGAAAGCAAAACAGTTGCCGTTCATGCCAAAATAACGAGCAGCACCAAAGATTTGATTTCGGGAATGTATGTAGCAGCAAACATCAATATTTCAAATCAAACCGTTCCGGCATTGCCTAAAGATGCTGTGGTGCGAAATGGCGATAAGTATTTTATCTACATTCAGGAAGAAGGACACGAAGAAGCACCGAAAAAAGAAGCTGAAGAACACGAACACAAAGAAGGAGAAGAAGCACCCAAAGAAATACACTTCAGAGCCGTTGAGGTAGCAATAGGCACGACTGATTTAGGTTATACTGAAGTAAAATTAATTGAAGAAATCCCTTCAGATGCCAAAATTGTTATTAAAGGTGCTTATTATCTATTGGCACAATCTAAAGGCGGTGGCGAACACGAACATTAATAAATTACTAATTATATCAATACACTATGAAAACTACAATTTTAAAATCTATTTTTTGTTTGACTGTAATGCTGTTTATTTCCAATTCAGCAATGGCTCAAAAGAGCAACCAAAAAGCGGTAATCAAAACAACTTTACATTGCGACCACTGTAAGCAATGTGAAACCTGCGGATTGAAATTCAAAACTGAAATGCTAAAAATAAACGGAGTGAAAATGTATGAACTTGATGATAAAGCTCAAACTTTTACCATCTATTTCAATCCAAAGAAAACGACTTTATTGGAAATCAAAAAAGGAATTGCCAAATTAGGCTATGATGCTGATGAGGTAAAAGCTACTGAAGAAGGATTGGCTTCCTTAGATGGTTGCTGTAAAGCATAAATTATGAAACATCAACATAAATACGATGCTAATGGAAAGCAGCTTTGTTGCACTCAGGAAGAAAAAATTTATACCAAAGCCGGTGCAAAGGATTTGATTCAGGATGAAAGCTGCTGTTCCACTAAAAGCAAAAAAAAGCACGAACATTCTGAGGGTGATGGACACGACCACGAACATAGTCATTCGGCAAATGAAAGCACTTTCAAAATGTTTTTCCCTTCCATCATTTCTTTGGTATTGCTTTTAACTGCCATAGGCTTTGACAATGTTTTTGCTGCTGATTGGTTTACAGGATGGATAAGGATTGTTTGGTATGTAGTAGCTTATATCCCTGTTGGTTTTCCGGTTATAAAAGAAGCATTTGAAAGTATTAAGGAAGGTGAAATCTTTTCCGAATTTCTTTTGATGGTCATTGCCACTGTTGGAGCATTTGCCATTGGCGAATATCCCGAAGCGGTGGCTGTAATGCTGTTTTATTCCGTTGGTGAGGTTTTCCAAACATTAGCCGTAACAAGGGCAAAAGCCAACATCAAATCCTTATTAGACCAAAGACCTGATGAGGTAACAATTTTGATCGATTCTGCTCCGCAAATTATCAAAGCTGCCAATGCCAAAATTGGTGATATAATCCAATTGAAATCGGGTGAAAAATTAGGCTTGGATGGTGAATTGCTTTCTGATTCAGCTTCATTCAACACAGCAGCCCTAACAGGCGAAAGCAAACCCGATACAAAGTCCAAAGGCGATATGGTTTTAGCCGGAATGATTAACCTCAACAAAGTATCTCAGATAAAAGTTACCACAGCTTATACAGATAGTAAATTATCCAAAATATTAGAGTTGGTGCAAAACGCCACAGCGCAAAAAGCACCTACTGAATTATTCATCAGGAAGTTTGCCAAAATCTATACTCCTATTGTGGTTTTATTGGCAGTATTGATAGCTTTTGTGCCTTATTTCTTTGTAGAGCATTACATCTTTTCAAGTTGGTTGTATAGAGCTTTGATATTCTTAGTTATTTCCTGCCCTTGTGCTTTAGTAATATCTATCCCTTTGGGCTATTTTGGAGGAATTGGTGCAGCGAGTAGAAACGGAATATTATTTAAAGGAAGTAATTTCCTTGATGTGATTGCCAGTGTTCAAAATGTTGTGATGGATAAAACCGGAACAATGACTGAAGGTGTTTTCAAAGTTCAGGAAGTGGTATTTGATAAGCAGTTTAAGGAAAAGGAAATACTGCAAATGGTCAATGCCTTAGAAAGCCAAAGCACTCATCCGGTAGCTACTGCCATTCACGAATTTGTTGGCAAAGTTGATTCTTCTATCAAACTCGGAAAAGTAGAAGAAATTGCAGGGCAAGGACTGAAAGCAACCATTGACGGGAAAAGCTTATTAGTGGGTAACTTTAAACTAATGGATAAACATTCTATTTCATACGATATTGACCCAAATTCAATCGTTTACACGCTCATAGCTGTTGCCTACGATATAAAGTTTGTTGGTTATATAACAATAGCCGATATAATCAAAAAAGATGCTCAGGAATCAATTAACAAGTTTAAGGCTTTGAATGTAAAAACCACTATGCTAAGTGGCGATAAAAGTACCGTTGTTCAGTTTGTAGCTGATAAATTAGGTATTACTAATGCTTTTGGGGATTTATTGCCGGAAGATAAAGTGAATAAAGTCAAAGAAATCAAAGCCAAAAATGAAACCGTTGCTTTTGTTGGTGATGGTGTAAACGATGCTCCGGTTGTTGCTTTGAGCGATGTAGGTATTGCGATGGGTGGTTTAGGTAGTGATGCGACCATTGAAACCGCTGATGTTGTTATTCAGGATGATAAGCCGAGTAAAATCCCAATGGCAATTAATATCGGTAAACAAACCAAAAGGATAGTTTGGCAAAACATCACATTGGCTTTCGTAGTAAAAGGGATTGTCTTAATTCTTGGCGCAGGTGGTTTGGCTACTATGTGGGAAGCGGTTTTTGCTGATGTAGGTGTAGCATTATTGGCTATCTTAAATGCAGTTAGAATCCAACGAATGAAATTCTAACTTTATTGTGAAGTTATATCAATGCAATTTGACAATATAGCTGTTAGCTGAGGTTTTGGCTTATATCCGGTTAAAACCTCATCTGTGGCTGTATTTTGCCAATCAAAAAGCTGTGAATTATATTCCCATTGCTCAGAGTTAATAACTCGTTGAGGTTCTTTAACGATAATTTGCTCTTTCTTTTCAGCATTGAACCCAAATCGCTCAAAAATTCGGATTCCTTTCATTGCTGTTAGAATGTTATCCAAAGCAGAAACATAGATTTGATAAGAGGCACTATCTCCTTTTTTCTTTATATCCGGTTCAGTAAATATTTTACTTCCATATTTGATTATTTCAATCAATCCGATTTCTACATTAAATACTTTACGCATATCCTGAGCTTGTCTATTAGTATATCCCTTTTTACTTCTATTTAGCCATTCCTGAATTATTGTTAATGCCATTTGCTTATTAGCTACAATGATATGGAAATGGGGGTTGTATGTTTTTTTTATTGGATTGAAATTACATTCCAAAGATTTTACGCCTACTAATTTTATTCCTGTACCTCTTTGATGTTGCTTTTTATATTTATCTGCAATTTGTTTAAATGTAGTCATCATTGATTTAATGTAACCTTTCAATTGATTAGCTTTACAAGCTTTGACTGTCAGTGTTACAAAATGCGGTTCTTCCCAAGTCTGTATAACAGGATAATATTTGTTTATGATTTCGGCTTTCCTAATACTGCAACAAAGAGTACAAAATCTATTTTTACAGTAGTTACCATATAAACGACCATCAACACTTGTAACCCGATTTTGGCAGTAGTAGGTATTCCAATATGCCTTTTGCTTTTCATTATCGCCTTTTTCTTTCGCTACATCCATCAGGTTTAGCATCATATTTTGAGTGATAAATTTGCGCTTTGCCCTTCCTCTCAAAACCTCATCATTGCTAAGGTCAGAGCCATTTCCTGAAATAAAAACCGGTCTTTGTCCCGTTTTATTTGTCCCGTTTTGTCCTAATGTATAGATGTTTCCCATTTCCGGCAGATTATTACCTTAGCTTTGAGGCTTAGGCTCTTTTGTACTTTAGGGATTTCACTTCTTGGAGCGATTGCTCAACATCAATACGTTTTATAAGCAGGATTCTACCAACTTTTTGAGCCGGTAAAAAACCTCTTTTGATGTAATTGTGTATTGATTGTTCAGAAACCTTTAGCAGTTCAGAGGCTTCTTTTACCGTTAGATTTTCGGCTTTGTCTTCTTCTGTTGGTTTATGCTTAATATCCAACAGAAGGTTTTCGATGTTTGATAATCTTTGTTCGATTATCTCAAAGGGATTGTTCATTGTGCTTATATTTAGAATTGTAAGCACAATATTATTTTGTTGAGCTATTTTATACTCCCAATAGTAACTATGTAGTAGGTACTATGAATTTAATTCAGCCAATTTAAGTTCATCTTTTGCCAAATCTGAAGCCTTACCATAAGTCGACAACATATTGTCAATAACGTAATTAATATTGCCAATTTTCGATTTCGCTAATCTCAAATTCCTATCCTTAGTTATTTCATTATAGACTTGCTGTATGTTTTTACTATTTTTATTATGTAACTCTCCAAACTCCTTCCAAGCTGCATCACTTGGAAAAGTATTTTTTAGAATTGATTGCTTTGTTTCCGAGAGATAATATATAAAATAAGCTAAATCAGTCCTATTAGGTCTAATAGAATCTGTTAGTTTTTTCGTATTTGTATTTTCTATAATGGGTGTAATTTCTTCAATGAATTTCTTTTCGGACTTAAACCAATTTTTGAGAATTTTAATATATCCTTTTGTGTCTATTCCCTTAACCGAATTTATAGCAGATAACTCTAAATCTCTATTTTTCAATATTAATTCAAATCGAATATTTTGAGCATCTGTCAGTAATCCTTTTTCGTATAATCTCAGTCCGTTTATGTTTGTTATAATATTCTTAGTCAGCTGTACTAAAAATTGAGTGAAATTCTCCTTTTTCTGAAGCTTTGCAGTAGTTAATCCGGTGTATTTATTATATCTGATACTGCCATCCAAAATTGGCAATGTCCTGCTGTACTTTTGTTGCAGCGGCTTAAAATAAGAGAGTTCAAACGGAAAAGTTTTATACCATTTATTATAAGTAGACAGTAATAGATTCATATCTTTTCCTACGTTGGAAGTTGAAGCTATCTTTTTCTCTTCTTCAATCGGATAGAAAGAATTGTTTATATGATTCAATATACAATCTATTCTCCTATCTATTTCTTCCTTCGGCAATTTGTTATATTGGTATTTATCTTTTATACCTTCAACTAAGTCCGGTAGAAATCCGCAAAAGTTATTAAATGCGTACGGTGAGCCGTAACCATTTGGAAAACTACCAAGACTGTCAACCACATATTCAAAATAATTCTCAAAATCTTCAAACCAATCATCGTTCTCAATATGGTTAATTACAAATTGATGAGTAAACATTATCTTATCGGCAACACTTCCCTCAATTCCTGTAAAATCAGACATTTTGAATTCCCTTAACTGATGCAGTTTTTTGTGCCACTCACAACAATTAGGAAATTTATAAACTCTTATTATTTCATTGATTATATATTCACGTTGTTTTGTACATCCCGAACACACTGAATAATTATGTTCTCCGTCAGCAGGTTTAATGTCATAAGGCAACTGAAATGCTCCTCCGTTAAAAGAAAAGAATTTTGAGCCACAAACTTCAATTTCTTCTAAATAATCAACATAAAAAGTTTTCTGAATAGCTGCCATTAATCTATTTTTTTAAGTTGCACTTTTTCCATTTTCCAAACCGATGTCATAAAGTCTTTTTTATCATCATTGTTTGGCTTATAATATTTGTTAAACACTTCTAAGCTTCTATGACCTGTATAGCTCATAATTACCTTATCAGGGATTTTATTGTTCTTCATAATCGTAATAAAGCTTCTTCGTGCTGTATGTGATGAAATCCTTTCAAAAAGTGGATTAACTTGTTCTATAATATCTTTCCCAACTTTCACCGTCTTTTTGATGTTTTGATTATATCCTATGGTTTGAAACACTTCTTTGATATAATCGTTAAACTTCTGATTGGATATAATTGGTAGTTTATACTCATACTTTTTCAGAAGGAAAATAGAGAAATCATTTAACGGTATTTCCAAAGCTTTATCAGTGTTCTTTTTATCCCTAACCTTTATAAATCCATCCTGAATATCTTTCTCCTGTACATCGGAATAATTACTGATTCTCATTCCGGTTGCACAACCAAACACAAACAAATCTCTAACACGCTCTAATCTTTTGTTATTGCTGAAATCAAACTCAAAGACTTCCTGAACCTGTTCCAAAGTCAATGCAACCTCATCTGTCAATTGAGATTTTGGCGATTTGAATTTTTGATAATCTATTTTATAAGTGTGATTGTTTTCGGTTGCCCAATAAAGGAATGTTTTGAGTAATCCAACATTTCTTCTAACCGTATTTGCTGAGTGCTTTTTTTCTGAGATTGAAAACTCAATAAAGGAATTATAAAAAACTTTGTCTATTTGATTAAAATTAATCTTTTTGCCGTTGAAGGTTTGAAAGTCGAAAAGCAGCTTTTTGTTGTACTCATATCGTTTTATTGTAGTTTCAGAATTAGCTTCATCCGTGAAATCACTTTTCCTTTCGGTTAGAAACAAATCGTAAACCTCAAAAAATTTGCTTGAGATGGCAGTAGTGCGCTTAAATTCAATATCAAAATCATCTTTAATATCGGCAATAGTTATATCCCTATTAGAAAGCTTATACTTCTGTATCAAATCAGAAAAGAAGTTTGAATAACGCTCTAATTGCCTATTGATTCCTCTCAGCCTGTTAGCTGATTCTGTTCTTCCGTTGAGGTTCTTAGGCTGTCTGTTTTCAAAATCCCAATCTTCAGGATGAATCATTTCACCTGTTGAGTAGACAAATTTGCGCCCTTCCATTTTGAAATAGGCTGAAAACAGAATCAAACTTTCCTTATCCTTGTTAGGCTCTTTTAAGTTGAATGTACTTCTCATAAATTTCTCTCAGTTGACAGTTTAGTTGACAGTAAAGGTATGATTTAATACTATATTTGAGTTATATTAAATATTAACATTACGCTGAAGTTATTGACAATAAAGGAGTTTGTTAAAATTGGCTATATCAAAATATATAAGGTTCAAATACCTCTTTCTCCGCAGCAGAAACCCAAAATCGGAAGATTTTGGGTTTTTTTATGCGGTTTGGCAGCGCAAATTTCATTTACAAGCTGACAAAGCGCATAAAAACCCAAAAGTTTGCAAAACTTTTGGGTTTTGGCTGCTGGTTCTACCCGTTTGGGATCAATGGAATTCATCAACTTTTTTTTTCGGAGGAAACCCAGTATCAGTTTGCGAGCATTTCCATATTACCCGCTCACCTACAAATTCCATTTTAAAAACAGTCTCTATTTGCTAAGAAAAATCGGCATTGTTGGTGTATGTGGTTTTGAATTGAATTAAACTACGTACTTAGAGTCCGGCTATTAACTTTCTGGTTTTCAATATTAAATAAGCTAAGGTCAACCAAAAATCTTACAATTCAGCCAAAAATTTTAAAAAAATGAACGTTGTTCAAAAAATAGTTTTACTTTTGTACCATGACTATTGCAGATCGAAAAGCAAGGGAGAAAGAGGCACTACGTACACTGATTTTAAAAGGTGCGAAGAAGCTCTTCATTGAAAAGGGAATTGAACAAACCACTATACGAAATATAGCGGATGAGATCGATTACAGCGTAGGGACAGTTTATGTGTATTTTAAAGATAAAAATGCCATACTTCACGATTTGCATTCGATAGGATTTCAAGAATTGGGCGGTTATTTTCAAGAGTTGTTTAGCATTGAAGATCCTATGGAACGATTGAAAAAGATGGGAATCACTTACATGAAGTTTGCCCTTGAAAATCAGGAAATGTATGACCTGATGTTTAACGTTAAAGCGCCCATGGAATCTATCGAAAGTTCTGAAAAAGAAGATTGGAACGAAGGCGTTAACACGTTTGGAGCACTAAAAAATACAGTCGCACAATGTATGGAAAACGGACATTTCAGCGGACATTCGCTAGAACCACTATCTTTTATGATATGGGGATTAGTGCACGGCATGTGTTGCCTAGAAATTAGACAGCGCACAAAGGGCGTGAAATTTGATAATCCGGACACCATTCTATACGATGGATACAAAGAGTTTTTAAAAATCTTAGAGAAGTTATAGTTTTTTTTGTCTAATAATTTGAACAATGTTCATAATATAAACAACGTACAATGAAGTATTTATTTATCAGTTATTCGGTGCTCTGTTTTGGGATGCTTGGCTATTCTCAAAGTAAACTCGACAACTACATCAAAATCGGTCTTGAAAACAACGAGGTTGTTAAGCAATACAATTTCAACATCAATAAAAGTATCTGGGCATTGAAAGAAGCCAACAGTCTTTTTTATCCAACTACCTCGTTTAATGCTAATTATACAGTTGCCGATGGAGGAAGAACCATAGATATTCCCATTGGTGATCTGCTAAATCCGGTATACAGTACTTTAAATCAATTAACTAATTCGAATGTTTTTCCACGCTTAGAAAATCAATCGGTACTTATCAATCCGAATAACTTCTATGACGCAAAAATTCACACTACGGTTCCGCTGCTGAATTACGAAATCATTTACAACAAGCGTATTAAAACGTATCAAAACCAACTTTATAAAGTGGAAATCGACATTTATAAACGAGAATTGGTTAAGGATATCAAGGTTGCATATTTCAAATACATGCAGTCGAGAGAAGCAATAACTATCTACGAAACCGCTTTAAAACTCGCTAAAGAAAACCAAAGGGTAAATCAATCGTTGTTTGCGAATCAAAAAATCAATCGCACCGCTGTCTTACGAAGTGATAACGAGGTAAAACGTATTGAAGCTAAGCTGGAAGAAGCTCATCAAAACAGCAAGAATGCACAAGCGTATTTCAATTTTCTAATCAATCAAAAATTAGACACCGAAATTGAAATCGACTCCAGCCTTTCTGCAATTCCCACTGATTTTAATTCCGAAAACACTCAAAAAAGAGAAGAGTTTACTCAACTTCAGAAAGCGGCCGAAATAAATACTGCAGTATCAAAACTAACAAAATCTGCGTGGTTTCCGAAGCTAAGCGGATTCTTAGATGTGGGCTATCAAGATTTTGATTTTGAGGTTACTGAGCAGTCGCGCTATTATTTTGGAGGTATTGCTTTAGAGTGGAACATTTTCTCGGGAAATAAAAACAAGTACAGGCTAAAACAAATTGAAGAAGAAGCGAAAAGCATCAAATCGCAAACCGAGAATGTAAAGCAGCAGTTCCTGCTCCAATATGAGATAAGTAGGAATAATCTAAA
Source organism: Flavobacterium sp. (assembly GCF_049240005.1). Taxonomy (GTDB): domain Bacteria; phylum Bacteroidota; class Bacteroidia; order Flavobacteriales; family Flavobacteriaceae; genus Flavobacterium. Next base: position 41,558 of record NZ_JBMLTK010000116.1, read on the forward strand.
CTCAAAACTAGAAATCTATAAATCGGAGAAGAGTCAAAATATTGCTGCAAAAAAATACAACGACGATGTTTCGAAGCTTTATAAAGAAGGTCAAGCACTTTACATCGAACTTCTAGACGCCCAAAACCAATACATAAATGCACTGCTTAACTCAAACATAGCACTTTATGAAACTTGGATTGCTTACGCCGAATTGGAACGGGCTAATGCAACTTACACCATTAACTTTTAAAAACTACAAAATGACAACGCGTAATTTAATGTTTGTGATTCCGCTAATCGCTGTATTGTCGTGCACAAACTCAAAAAAAACAATTGAAAACAAGGAAATTATTCCCGTGAGAATAATCACTTTACAAAGTTCATTCAGTAATGAAAATGTTATAGCTACTGGCTTACTAGCAACTGAAAATGAAAACAAACTAGCTTTTAAAATTGGTGGCGTAGTTGATCGTATTTTGGTACGTGAAGGACAATCGTTTTCAAAAGGACAGCTACTGGCTACACTCAAATTAACTGAAATCGATGCACAGGTTTCACAAGCAAGATTGGGCTACGAAAAGAGTAAAAGAGATTACACTCGAGTTTACCATTTATATCAAGACAGTGTGGCGACCTTAGAGCAGGTACAAAACTCGAAAACACTGCTCGAGATTTCTGAAAAAACGCTAGAGCAAGCAAATTTCAATAAAAAATATGCGTTCATTATTGCAACTACCTCTGGATTTGTTACTAAAAAATTAGTGAACGAAGGAGAAATTGTTCAAGGCGGTTTTCCGGTGCTTGCAATCAATGAAAATACGGACCAGAAAAATTGGATCATAAAAATTGGAGTTTCTGAAAGCGATTGGTCGCTAATCACTGAGGGAAACAAAAGCCAGATTGATGTTAATGGAAAACTTTACTCGGGAATAGTATCTCAAAAAAGTAGAGCTATTGACGTCAACTCTGGAACATTTCAAATTGAAGTTAAAATTAAAAACGCTTCGAAAGATTTTGCTGTTGGAATGTTCGGTAAAGTACTAATCGATGTTGCTCGGAATAAATCGGCCAATATCATTCCCTATGAAGCTGTTATTGAAGCCAATGGCAAAAACGCCTATGTATTTGTTCCCGCTTCAGCTACCACGGTTAAGAAGATTCCCATAGAAATTGAAAGCTTCAACGAAAACGAAGTGATTGTAGCCAAAGGACTAGAAGGTGTTTCACGCATCATCACTGCCAATTCTCCTTTCTTGAATGAACAGTCGATAATAAAAATCATCAAATAAAATGAGACTCACCAATTTTACTATCAAAAACTACCCATTTACCATTGTAGTTTTTGTAATGATAGCAGTTGTTGGTTTTGTAACGCTATTTACGATGCCACGAGCCGAGGATCCGCAGATAAATCCTCCCTCCTATCCTATTGTTGTGGTTTATCCCGGTACGAGTCCGAAGGATATGGAAGAATTGGTAGTAAAACCAATTGAAAATAAATTATATGAGCTGGATAACGTCGACAAAATCGTGACGTCGATTGAAGATGGATTAGCCGTAATTCAAGTCGACTTTAAATATGGAGAAGATGTCGACAACAAGTATCAAGAAGTTATTAGAGAAGTAAACAATTTACGCAGTGAGTTACCGCAAGACCTTCAAAAAATTGAAATCCGAAAAGTAGATCCGTCAGATGTAAATATTTTTCAGATTGCCCTAATTTCCGAAAACGCCTCGTACAAGGATTTAAAAAAGTACGGAGACGAATTAAAGGAAAAACTGGAAAAAGTCAAAGATCTCAAGAAAGTTAAAGTTTCAGGTGCGCCGGAAGAAACCATCAGAATCGATTTAAAACTCGATAAACTCGCTGAATTGAAAATTCCATTAAATGTTGTCGTTGGAAGTTTGCAAAGCGAAGCCTTGAACATTCCGGGTGGAAGTTTAGATGCAGGTATTAAAACATTCAATGTAAAAACAAGCGGAAAGTTTGAAGATGTAAAAGCTATTGAAAACACGGTAGTTTACAACGGAAATGGAAAAATTATTACACTTAAAGAAGTCGCAGAAGTTGACTTTAAACTGCAAGAAGAAAAACACATTACTCGATTAAACGGACACCGCTGCATTTTAGTTACGGCAGCTCAGAAAGTGGGCGCCAATATTAGCACGACTCAAAAAAAAGCACTGCCAATTATTTCAGAGTTTGAAAAATCGCTGCCACCAAATATTGCGCTAATCAAAAATTTTGATCAAGCTAATAACGTTGCGTTACGACTTTCTGGACTAGGAATCGATTTCATAATCGCATTAGGCTTAGTACTGATAACGCTTTTACCACTGGGAACACGCGCATCGGTAGTAGTTATGATTGCTATTCCGTTATCATTGGCCTTGGGTTTAATTGGTTTAAATGCGTTTGGATTCTCACTAAATCAGTTAAGCATAGTCGGACTTGTGGTTTCGCTAGGTCTCTTAGTTGACGACAGTATTGTTGTGGTTGAAAACATTGAACGCTGGTTGAGAGAAGGACACACAAAAAGGGAAGCTGCCTTGAAAGCAACGAAACAAATTACCTTGGCTGTTATCGGATGTACTGCAACACTGGTAATTTCGTTTTTACCCCTAGTGTTTTTACCTGCTGGGCCGGGTGAGTTTATCAGAGGATTACCGATGGCCGTCATCTGCACAATTCTGGCATCTATGATAGTGTCACTAACTTTAGTTCCATTTTTATCAAGCCGGATTTTAAAAGAACATCACGACGCGGCGGGTAACATATTTCTTCAGTATCTACAGAAATTTATCAGCAGAACCTACACGCGATTAATGCATAAAGCCTTGGCTAAGCCGCTGATCACCTTAGTAATTACTTTAGCACTTTTTATTGGTTCTCTAGCTCTTTTCCCTGTAATTGGATTTAAACTGTTCCCTTCCTCAGAAAAACCTATATTCTTAGTAAACATTAGAATGCCGTTACAAACAAGTTTAGCGGAAAGTAAAAAAATAACCTCGTTAATAGAAACTCAAATTGCTAAAAATCACGAGATAAAGTTTTTTACATCAAATATTGGAAAAGGAAATCCTCAAATTTATTACAACGTACCCCAAAAGGAAGAAAAAAACGATTTTTCGCAAATTTTTATTCAACTAGCGGATAATGCGCAACCTCAGAATAAAATCGCACTGATTGAAAAACTACGGAAACAATTCAAAGATTTTCCATTTGCAAAAATCGAAATTAAAGACTTTGAACAAGGTCCGCCCATCGAAGCTCCGATTTCAATTCGAGTCTTCGGAGACAATCTAGATACTTTAAGAAGATTGTCGTTTGATGTGGAAAAAATCGTTAAGTCAAATTCCGGCGCCATTTACGTAAACAACGATTTAAACACGCTGAAAACAGATTTGAAAGTTAACATCAATCGTGAGAAAGCTAGAACTCTCGGAGTTTTAACAGCTGATATCGACAAGACAATACGATTAGCAGTTGCGGGAATCTCGATTGGAACTTATACTGATGAAGAGGGAGATGATTTTGAAATGGAATTAACTATTCCTAAGAGCGATAAGACAACGCTCGCTGCATTAACAAACTTATATGTTAACAATGCCGTTGGAACACCAATTCCGTTAAAACAAATCGCAAATACTGAATTTGTAACATCGCCAAATAACATCAACCATTTTGATAAAAACCGCTTTATAAAGATTACCGCATCTACAAGAGACGGAATATTGGCAAATGATGTATTAAAAGATATCGTACCAAAGTTAGATCAATTGAAAATGCCTAAGGGCTACTATTACAAATTATCTGGGGAAGCAGAAAGTGAAGGCGATGCCTTTGGCGGCAATTTTATCACAATTATTATTCTAACTGTTTTCTTATTCATCGCAGTACTAATCTTACAATTTAAAACATTCAAAGGAATCCTGATAGTACTATCTGTAATACCTTTAGGGGTAATCGGTGGCGTTTCTATGCTGTGGCTTTCTGATAATCCGATGTCGTTTATTGCTATAGTTGGCTTTATTGGATTGGCGGGGATAGAGGTAAAAAACTCCATTTTATTGGTCGATTTTACCAATCAGCTGCGGCTGGAAGGAGTTCCTTTGGAAGAAGCCATCGAAAAAGCAGGTGAAATACGCTTTTTGCCTGTTGTACTTACCTCGCTAACTGCAATAGGAGGTTTAATTCCACTTGCAATGAATCCTAATCCACAGATATCTCCGCTTGCACTTGTATTAATCGGAGGTTTGATAAGCTCTACAATCTTATCAAGAATAGTAACTCCCGTAATGTATAAACTTATTCCTCCAAAAATAGAAATCACTAAAAATTAAATACTTATAACTATGAAAAACGTTTTTTTACTACTGCTTTTAGTTGTCGGTTCGGCTAGTACAGCACTTGCACAATCTAAAGCCGATGCCATTTTAGGAGAATGGATTAACGAAAAGAAAGATGCAAAATTTCAAATTTTCAAACAAGATGATAAATACTACGGGAAAATCATTTGGGGAACAGGCGATCAGAAGAAAGATGTTAAAAACCCAGACAGTAAGCTGCGCAACAGAGACGTTATCGGGTTAACCATTTTAAAAAACTTTGTCTTTGACGGTGACAACACTTGGGAAGACGGAACCATTTACGACCCACGAGAAGGGAAAACGTACTCATGTAAAATAACACAGAAAGGCGCCAATAAAATAAATGTTCGAGGCTATGTTGGTATTTCACTTTTCGGGCGAACAGAAGTGTGGACAAAAATAAAATAAAGACGTATGGAAAATTACATATTAATAACAGGCGCCAGTTCCGGAATTGGTCTTGAAATGGCTGAAAAGCTGGCTGAAAGAAAATATAATTTAATTCTAGTCGCGAGAAACTACGAACGTTTACAGCGGTTAAAAACCGATTTAGAACTCACTTACGGCGTTAAAGTAACGATTTATCAAAGAGATTTATCAAAGGTATCTAATGCTGAAACACTCTTTGAAGAAGTTAAAAAAAACAAATTGCATGTGAGTCATCTGATAAACAATGCTGGAATCGGAGTTTACGGCGAATTTACTAACACATCGTTGCAAGAAGAACTAGAAATGATAGAGCTAAATTGCTCCTCTTTGGTAGTTCTCACAAAGCTCTTTGCTCAAGATATGCGAAAAAAAGGAGCTGGAAGTATCATGAACATCGCTTCCCTGCTTTCATTTCTACCCTTTCCCTACTACTCGGTTTATTCAGCAACTAAAGCTTTTGTATTAGCCTTTTCTGAAACTGTAAATGCCGAATTGGTTGGTAGCGGCGTACAAGTGAAAGCGCTCTGTCCCGGACCTATTGACACGAAGTTTACGACTCCAGAAATGGCAAAAACAACTGCTTACAAAGTAAACAAACCCGTGAACTCAAAAATTGTAGCTGAAGAAGGAATTGATTTACTGTTCAATAAGAAATCAAAAAAAATAGTCGGCTTCAACAATTGGTTTATATCGAATTTACCGCGCGTCACTCCCGATTTCATTATGATGAAAATCAAAAAAAACTTAGCTAGCCAGGCCAATTAAATAACAGAATTATGAGAAAATTAATGATAATAACACTCGTTTTGTTGGTTTCTACAACAGGTCGGGCGCAAGAGAACAAAGAAAGTGGAATCTATTTTGGTGCGATTGTAGGTACGAGGTATAATCAGCTCGAAAAGCATTTTGTTGCAGCTGTTGATCCTGAATTGTTTTCATTTTCTATTGGCGCAGGTAGCGCATGGACCAAAAACAATTTCCTAGTAGGCTTTGAATTTTTGTATTCTAATGGCGAAAAAAGCAACGCATTGGGAACCGTGCAGCTAACCGGATTTAGCAATACACTTTGGTTTGGCTATAATATTTCCAAGAACAACAGATGGAAATTCGAACCGAACTTGGGATTGGTATTAATTAACAATCAATTAATTGCGCAAAACAAAACAACAAACTCATTTCAAAACGTAACAAATAATCAATTGATGGGAAACCTGGGAATAAACGTTAAAGCCGTTGGAAAAAACGGACTCTTCACCGGAATAAAAATGGGCTATATGCTTCCTTTTGCTGGTGAAACTGAATGGGAAAATAAAGTTGAAGGCACTAAAACTGGTTTGAATGATCATTTAGGTACTTTCTATTTCCAACTAAATCTCGGTGGATTTTTGGACCTATCAAAAACTAAATAGATTCAAAAATCATATACCATCACAAGCAATAAAATAAGTAAAAAGTATGAAAGAATTTCTTTTTGAACTCAAGACGCGAAATGAAACCCTGTTCTATTTTGGTGCTATTTGTCTGTTCTTTGCCCTAGTATGCTTTATCCTGTCAAAAACTACAAACACTCAAGTATATCAAGTCAACGCTTATCTCAAACCTCTAAAGTTCGCTTTTTCAACTTTCCTTTTTTCTTGGGCAATGGCTTGGTATTGCTATTATCTTCAAGGTTTTAACGTCGGTCTCTTCAACGGATCGGTTATTTTTTTGATGAGTTTTGAAATTATCTATATAGCCGTAATGGCTAGTAAAGGAAGTACTTCTCATTTCAACACTTCTACTCCGTTTTATGCACTGATGTTTTCATTAATGGCTGTGGCCGCAACTTTAGTTACGCTGTACACCGCATACGTTGGTATACTGTTTTTTATGCAATCGTTCCCAAATCTTCCGAGTTACTATGTATGGGCAATCCGTTTTAGTCTTATAATTTTTGTAATCTTCTCTTTTCAAGGATTTGCAATGGGTGCCCGATTGAGTCATTCGGTTGGTTTGGATAACGATAATTCCAACCTCTTTATCTTAGGATGGAGTAAAACCGTTGGCGACTTAAGAGTAGCGCACTTTATCGGTATGCATGCCTTACAAATTTTACCTGTATTGTCGTACTATGTTCTAAAAAATACTAAGGCAACAATTTTTATATCTTGTCTCTATCTAATTTTAGCAATCTACTCTTTTGTCACAGCGTTACACGGAAAATCTATTTTTCATAATCCGTTTAAGTAATTTTCTTCCACATTAAACGCTCAAATACCACCAACGATTGAGTTCGTATGATTAAAGCTTGTTTTCGAATTTTGATATTGAAAGACGATCGAAGTAATAATTGTCTTCACTAAAAAACGAACGGAAAAATGTAGTAATTTTAGTACACGATTCGTGCGCTCAAGCTTAACCACTTAATGCGTTATGAATCTACTAGTTACCAGAATTTTCTAATTACAACGTAACGATTTTGTTTTTACGAACGCCCAAAATCAACAAGAAGTCTTCCGCAGCGAGAGACTTCCTAAAGCAATCCATCATGGTTCAGAACTACAAGTATATTAGTCCGTTTAAGATTTTAATTGCTTTCCATAAAATAATTGAAGGTTTAGAACAAATTGCGGTAACCGATGTGAGCTACAGAGCCAATTATGCGAAAGCGCTACTGAATCAGATTGAAGATAAACCCGAGTTTCGAGTAGGCATCGACAAGCTCGATTTCATAGAAAAAAATCAGGAACTCATTCAACATTTGTTGGCCGACCTATTCCCTACCGCACTCACTAACAATGAGATAAAAGCAGCGACGATTCCTTTTTATGATTTCACTTTCAACTATTCGCAACGATTCAAAAAGATTTTAAACGACGTGGAAGCCTCGTTCGATCTCAGTATCCGAAATATGGATGAGCACCAGTTCTTTATCATGAATTGCACGCTCATTTTAAACTTTTACTTCCATCAAAACATCGATTTTGGAAAACCAATATTTTACGACATTCCCGACAAAAACGGCATTCTAAAACACTATCGAATTTTATATAACGTAGATTTTCTAGAGATTTTTCCGACAGAAAATGCCAAGTTCCTCAATCAAACCGAAATCGATGAATTGGTCGACAACTACGATAATCTAGATTTATGGAAAAAAGCTTTTCCAGAGCATTCCTGGATTTTAAAAGGATTTGCAATTGTTTCTTTAGTTGACGTTACCGTGGAAAGTGCCGTCTCTAATTTAAAATCGAATTTGCTAAAATCGGATACCGAAAAAGCGGAGTTGGGCGAAAGTTTTGAATCTATTTTCAGATCGGTTTTCAAAATTCCTGATTTACGTGTCGGATTTACTTTTTACGATGAAGAGGAAGATTTATTTTTGAAACCACCTTTTAACGACGAAAAACTCCACAGCTATATACTGCTCAACGAACAAGAAGCCGACTGTAAAAACGCACTTTGCGGCTGTTCGTATCAACATTTGATCGAAGATAAAAAGCCATTCGTTATTCCTAATGTTGCCGAATATACCGCGGAACCAAACAACCTAAACTTCGCGACTCATCTTATTAATCAAGGAGTTCAGAGCTTTTTGCTCGCACCTGTGATCAAAGACAAAAAACTCTTGGGATTACTCGAATTAGCTTCTGCAACCGGCCGTGCGCTAAACTCGGTTAACGCAAACAAGTTGGAACTAATTTTGCCATACTTGTCGGATACCATTGAAAAAAACAACAGCGACATGATGAATCAACTTGAGGCTATTATTCAAAAAGAGTACACCTCGATTCACAAAAGTGTTTATTGGAAATTTAAAAAGGAAGCCAAGAATTACTACTATTCGAGCAGCGCTCGAGAGGATTACAACTTTAAAGAAATTGTTTTTAAAGAAGTGTATCCGCTGTATGGACAAATCGACATTAAAGGATCGTCAGAGAATCGAATCAGTGCTATTGTTGCCGACTTAAAAGCACAGATTAATCAGATTATTCAAATTCTGGATGTGATAAACGCGGATCGGAAGATCAGTATCATTGAAAAGAAACAATTCGAATTGACCAGCTTTCTAGAGGAACTCGAGCAGCCTTTTAAAAGCGAATTAGAACAAATCATTCATCATTACATTGAAACCGAAATTCATACATTTTTGCAGAATTCGGCTTCTAATCAAGAAATAAAAAGTCGAATTGAAGCGTATTTCGAGAAAATCGACGTAAAAACGGGAATTTTTTATCAAACGCGAAAAGATTTTGAGGATGCCATTATGAGCATCAACAAAAAAATGGCCGCCATTTTAGATGCCAAACAAGAACAAGCCCAAGAGATTTTCCCGCATTATTACGAACGCTTTAAAACCGATGGCGTAGAACACAATTTGTACATCGGCGCGTCGATTGAGCCTAACCGGGAATACAACGAAATGTATCTCCAAAATTTGAGACTTTGGCAACTCGAAACGCTCTGTGAGATGGAACTAGAACACCACAAGTTAAAAAGTTCATTACCATATCGTTTAGACGTAACCTCACTGATTTTAGTGTTTAGTTCTCCCATTTCAGTACGTTTTCGGATGGATGAAAAACGCTTTGACGTAGATGGATCGTACAATGCACGCTACGAAGTAGTTAAGAAGCGAATCGACAAAGCGTACGTGAAAAATTCGAACGAACGAATTACTCAAAAAGAAAAAATTACGATTGTATATTCAAATGCAGCCGAAGAAAAAGAATACATCAAATACATCAAATATTTACAGCACAAAAATATACTTGAAGACGACATTGAGAAATTAGAAGTCGAAGATTTACAAGCCGTTACTGGTTTAAAAGCACTGCGCGTTAAAGTAAAACACCAAGAAAACACACTTGTTCTGCAAGCCGAAATCTTTGTTAGTAATTTACTTAAAGAACGTCTCGACTCTAAATTCTCGTATCACAATTTAGAACATACTAAAAATGTAGTTGCGGGTATAGAAACGCTTTGTAAAGCTGAAAATTTAGATACCAAAACATCAACTATCTTACATTTAGCGGCTTGGTTTCACGATGTTGGCTATGTTGAGTGCACAAAAGGACATGAAGAAAAGAGCGTGGCTATAGCCCGCGAATTCCTTCAAAACAAACAAATAGCAAACGATATTTCCGATAAAGTAGCCGAACTAATCATGGCAACGCAGTTTGATTATACGCCAATAAACCAACTGGAATACATTATTAAAGATGCCGATAATATGCATCTTGCCAATCCCGATTATCCGCATACGTTAGAATTGCTCAGAAAAGAATGGGAATTGTCTGGCGATAAGGCATTTTGCGACAGAGATTGGTATCGACTAAACATCGATTTTCTGAAAAATCATAAATACTACACTTCCTACGCCCAAGCGAATTGGCAAAAGTTAAAAGAAATAAATTTGGATCTCATTCAACAACAACTACAAAACTACACAACACATGGAAATCAATAATCCGAAAGAAAATGCAAGCGCGCCAACAATTTCTGTCGAAAACGAAAAACCCAAAAAGAAAGATAAAAGTCAGAAGTCAGAGCGAGGTATTGACACCATGTTTCGAACCACGCTCAACAATCACAACAATCTGAGCGGATTAGTCGACAATAAAGCAAACATTTTACTTTCTGTAAATGCCATAATTATCTCAGTTTCACTAACAACAATCATTCCTAAACTCGACAATCCTTCCAACGCGCACTTAATTGTTCCGACCTTAATTCTTGTTGTTTCCAGTGTTTTTGCAATAACTTTTGCCATTTTGGCCACTCGTCCTAACATAACCGGTGGAAGCTTTACGCGAAAAGAAGTTCATGAAAAAAAGGTAAATCTGCTCTTTTTCGGTAATTTTTACAAAATGCCTTACGAAGACTACAGCTGGGCCATGAACGAATTGATCAAAGACAAAGATTACGTTTACAATTCGATGATAAAAGATTTGTATCATCTAGGTATCGTTTTGGAAAAGAAATACCGATTGTTACGCATCGCCTACACCATTTTTATGTTTGGTATTATAATTTCTGTTATTGCATTTTTAATTGCTTTCCAATCGAGATAACGCCACTTTTATGAAAAAAGTTATCCTGATTCTTTCATTGCTTTCCATACTAATTCAAGCTTGTGCCACTTACCAGCCGCAGCTTAATGAGAAATACATTCAAGAAGTAGGTAAAGAAAATGAAAAAATAGCCCATACGTTCTTCCTTGTTGGCGATGCAGGGAATGGTTTGTTGAAAGATAGTTTACCAAGCGTTAATGCGCTTATCTCTAGATTAAAAAAAGCGGACAAAAACAGTACGCTTATTTATCTGGGCGACAATATTTATCCCTCGGGCATGCCCGCAGATACTGCTGTCGCGAGAAAAGACGCAGAGAACAAACTTCAAGAGCAAATTGATGTCTCGCAATCATTCAAAGGAAAAACGGTTTTTATTCCGGGAAATCACGATTGGTACAGTCAAGGAAATGAAGGTTTAAAAAGACAGCAAGAATATGTGGAAAAACAACTCGGGAAAAAATCGTTTTTGCCCAAGAACGGTTGTCCGTTGGAAAGCATCGATATCACCGACGACATCACGCTAATAATCGTTGATTCTCAATGGTATATCACAAATTGGGATAATTACCCAACAATCAATGAAAGTTGTGAAATAAAGACTCGAAATCAGTTTTTAGATGAATTTAGAAGCGAAATAAAAAAAGCGCGCGGCAAAACTACCATCATTGCCATTCATCACCCGATGTTCACCAATGGTTCTCACGGCGGAAAATACGCTTTCAATAGTCATCTTACTCCCATTCCAATTCTAGGAAGCTTGAAAAACCTGCTTCGCAAAACAACCGGAGTGAGTAATGCCGATATTCAAAACACGCATTACAACGAACTGAAAAAGCAATTGGTTGCCGCCGCACAACACAACGAAAATATTGTCTTTGTTTCCGGCCACGACCATAATCTGCAATACCTCATCAAAAACGATATTCCACAGATTGTCAGCGGATCTGCTTCAAAAGTATCGCCAGTAAAATTAAGCGATGGTGGAATCTACGGACACGGAGTACCTGGATTTGCTGTTTTACAAGTCTTTGAAAACGGACGTTCGGAAGTACAATTCGTAAACGCAAAAAATAATACCGTTGAATTTCAAACAACTGTAATTAAGCCAAAACAACAATCGTACACAGTTAGCGCAGTTTCGAAGTTTCCAGATTCTATTCAAACGGCAATTTACACGGAAGCCGAAACAACAAAAAGCAAGTTCTACCAATTTCTTTGGGGAAATCGTTACAGAAAATACTATAGCACACCTGTTACCGCAAAAGTAGCAACCTTAGACACCTTGCTTGGCGGATTAACGCCCGTGCGGAAAGGTGGAGGAACACAATCGCGATCGCTACGCTTGAAAGCCAAAGACGGCAAACAGTATATTATGCGTGCGCTCAAAAAAAGTGGTGCACAGTACATTCAAGCGTCGCTGTTTAAGAATCAATACGTTCAGAAAGATTTTGAAAATACAGCTTCCGAAAATTTGGTAAAAGACGTTTTTACAGGTGCGCATCCCTTTGCGCCGCTCGTTGTAGCTGAATTATCTGAATCGTTGAATATCAATAAATTAAATCCTAAATTATACTATATTCCCAAACACGAAGCGCTGGGTGCTTTTAGTGCAGAATTTGGCGATGAACTGTATCTGTTTGAAGAACAAGCCTCCGACGGTAGTCTTTCCATAAACGATCCGAACTTTACAGGCGCCGTTTACAGCACTTACGATGTGTTTGAGAAAATTCACGAGAATGAAAATCAGGTGGTCGACGAAAGGGAATACATCAAAGCCCGACTTTTTGATATGTTGATCGGCGATTGGGATCGACATCAAGATCAATGGCGTTGGCTCGAATTTAAAGAAGCTAATAAAATCGTTTTTAAACCTTTACCTCGCGATCGAGATCAGGCATTTTCAATCATGTCCGACGGTTTTGTACTCGGCGCAGCTGTTCGTTTAATCCCAATGGCCAAGCTTCTACGAAAGTATGAAGCCGATTTAACCGACGTTAAAGGCTTTAATTTAGAACCATTTCCGCTCGATAAAGCATTTATCCGCCATCTGAACAAAAACGACTGGAACGAACAAGTAGCGATTATTCAAAATTCGATTTCCGACGAAGCTATCGATGAAGCATTTTCAGCCATTCCCAAAGAACTAAACGACGAATCGGTTTCCAAATTGAAAGATTTATTGAAAAAGCGTCGAGCCAATTTGCAAAAAATAGCCGATCGTTACTTTCAATTTCTTAGTCGTTACGCTGTCATTACCGGAACCAACAAAAAAGACATCATCCGCATTCGCAGTTTGAACAATTCTGAAGTCGAAGTTTCTATGCAACGAAATAAAAAAGATAAGAACGGAGAAACGTACTATAAAGAAGTTTTTTCGGCAAGCCAAACGCGCGAAATCTGGATTTATGGTCTCGACGATGACGATGTTTTTGAAGTAATTGGAAAGAGTAAGCAAATAAAAATCAGACTCATTGGTGCTCAGAATAACGACACCTATATTGTTCCGAACGGAAAAAATGTGGTGATTTACGATTACAAGTCTAAGAAAAACGACGTCGATCTGGCAAAGAACGCAAGTCTGCGGCTAAGCGATTCCTACAATGTAAATACGTTTGATTTTAAGAAAGTTAAAAAATCTCAAAACCAGCTGATTCCGATTTTAGGTGCAAACCCAGACGATGGTTTAAAAGTGGGATTCAACAACACATTTACCAATTATGGTTTCGAACGCAACCCGTTTACAAGCCAACATCAACTCAAAGCAGCCTACTATTTTGCTACTTCGGGTTACGAAATCTTGTACCGATTCGAATTTGCAAACGTCATAAAAAATATAAATCTCGAAGTAAATACCGGATTGCAAAGTCCGAATTTTACCTTAAACTTTTTTGGCTACGGAAACGAAACGCCCAACTTTGACGATGATTTCGGCTTAAATTACAATCGGGTAAAAGTTCGGAGTTTATATGTCAATCCGCAGTTAAAGTGGAAAAGTCGTTCGGGCGTTGCATTAAGTGGCGGCGCATTATATGAAAACGTGGAAGTAAATAACACCAGAGGCAGGTTTGTGGAAAACAATACGCAATTACCAAGCTATTTATTTGACGAAGTACAGTTTTTGGGAACTCATTTTGCTTTTAATTTTGAGAATTACGACAACAATGCCTACCCAACTATTGGAATGAAAACCAGTGTACAAATCGGACACAAAAGCAATTTAGATAACAACAGCAGAAGCTACAGTTACCTAATTCCGGAGTTTAGTTTTACGCACAAACTCGACGCCCAAGGAAAATGTGTACTGGCTACCAAATTAAAGAGTCATATTAACTTTGGAGACGATTTCGAATTCTACCAAGCGGCGTCTATTGGTGGGAACGACGGCTTGCGCGGATATAGAAATCAGCGTTTTATCGGAAAACAATCTTTTTATCAAGATACAGATATTCGCTACAGCTTTAGTTCGATGAAAACCCGACTCATTCCGATTCGACTAGGTGTTTTTACTGGATTCGATTACGGGCGCGTCTGGTTTCCAGAAATCGATTCCGAACAATGGCATAACTCGTACGGAGGCGGATTTTTCATCAATGGAGCTGAATTACTTTCCGCAAACGTCGGATTATTTCATTCGTCAGACGGTTTTCGAGCCGCATTTTCATTAGGTTTTCAATTTTAAAGCTATGCATACCTTAAAAAATATCGTTTTACTCGCTGCGCTCACGGTGTTTCCTTCTTGCGAAACAAAGAACGAAGCTGTGGTGCTCAAAGAAATAGCTCAGTTACCGAAGGAGCTGAAAGAAATTTCGGGAATTGCCTTTTCAAATCAAAAACTTTATACGCTCGAAGACAGCGGAAATCCGAATGAAATTACCGTAATCGATACACTAGGTCGAATTTTACAAATAAGTCAGATAAAAAATGTTACGAATACCGACTGGGAAGATCTGTCGTTTGATACCCATGGAAATTTGTACATCGGCGATTTTGGAAACAACGACAACGACAGAAAAGATTTGGCAATTTACAAGATTGAAAAAAACGATTTGCAAAAGAAAGAAATAGAAACGTCGTATAAAGTGTCTTTTTATTATCCCGAACAAAAGGATTTTCCGCCAAAGAAGAAAGATTTACTTTTTGATGTCGAAGCCTTTTTTGAGTATCAATCGCATTTTTATTTATTTACGAAAAATCGAAGTAAAGGATTCGACGGCAGCAGCTATGTGTATAAAATTCCGAACACAGCCGGACACCACGAGGCCAAACTTATCAAAACCATAAAAACCTGCGGAGATTACCACAATTGTGCCATTACCAGTGCCGCAATTGCGCCCGACGGATCGAAGTTTGTGCTCCTCTCCCACTCCAAACTGTGGTTATTCGACGCGTTTCCACCAGAAAATATAGCCGACGGAAAAATGTCGGAAATCGACTTACAACATTACTCGCAAAAAGAAGCTGTTTGTTTTAAAAACAAGAGTCAAGTTTTCATAGCCGACGAGCGTGTCAAAAAAGTGGGTGGAAATTTATATGAAACGACGATTAACGACTGAAAGCGGTTTTGCAGGAAATGTAAGCAGTCGTCTGTCAGATTTCATAAAAATGGCTACATAATTTAGTTACAATTTCCTTTTTAATCTGATATCAATTTCGCGGTCAACAAAATTCCATTCTTCGGATGTCCGGAGTTTTAGTAGTAAATCTTCGAATTCGGCTTCGTGCTCGGGAGCATATTCAAACCAAGTTAAGAAATCGAAAGGTTCTTTTAAATCTCTGCAGTGATACAATCTTCTTGCAATTGCCGGAAGGTATTGCAGGCCAGTTTCGGTATGATGCGACTGATTTTCAAAGATTATTCGGCGTTCATCTTGTGCTAAATTCCACCAAGCAGAGTTTTTACGAATCGGTATCAAAGCCGCATAAATGGCTTCACTCCTTCCCAGTTCGGCTTGAATAGCAGTAAGCTGCTCTTTTTCATGCTTTTCGGTGTACCGCAGGTGACTTCTTACTCCCTTTAATGTCCAGGCACCCTGATTCTCTTTCTCTAAAGTACTTTGAATAATACGAAGGTGCGAAATCGGTTGCAAAGGATTCCCACAAATTGTTTCTATAGACCTAACTTCCCATTCGCCGTAAGATCCACCAATAAAGTCAAAAATTGTATCCATAATCTTTAATTCAATTCATTTCGTAGTTCGAACAGCAGTCGTTAATCAAATATTCGGCTATGCCTCCCGCAAATGCACCTTTACTACCGCCGCCGGAAATAACCAATGTTTTCATATCAAACCAGTTTTGATAAGTCGCGTACATCGACTTCTCGCTTTAGTATTTTTTTGTAAGCGATAAGATCCTTTAATGGCTGTACTTTCACTTTTCGCCCGAAAAAGGTCATTTCTCTTGCTTCGTCAAGATTCGTTTCAATCTTAATGGAATCAGCAATGTAGAAATCTTCAACTGCATTAATATCTACCGTTACTCCATTGAAATTCAATTGTAAAAGCCAAATGCTAAACTCTTCGTCTTGATAAATTTTTGTGGGTAACGCTATGTGATCGTAAAATGCCTCTTCTATTTCTGGCAAATATTCTAGATGAGTTTCTAGATCTATATCGTGTAGTTTCCAAGCAGAGCCATACAAGTTGCCCGCTAAACCTCCGGTAATTTGGTAGGGGATTTTTCTATCTTGAAAAAAATCAATCATTCTAAAAACAACTTCCAGCTTTTCGTTTGTAATGATGTTTGCCGATATGCGCATACTTCTACTTTTTTAAATCAACTCAAAAGCACTTTTACGCTCACTTGTAAAAGCACTTTCGAGTGATCAAATCAACAAATCAATAAAAAAACCTTATGAACAAATTCGTTAGAATAGACCTAGTGAAAAATCATTACCGCTTCGATTGTTTATAATAAAAGAAGCATAAAACGATTTACTTATTTGTATTTCAATTATTTAAAATACTTTCAGGAATTTATCTTTTACAAGTTTGCTTTTGCTAACCTTAAACGATTTAATTTAACTTCTTATAAAAAATAACTTTATCGTCGCCTTCATCCCAAAAGTGGGGCAATACTGCCTGTGCTGTATAACCAATTTTATGATAAAATGCTCGCGTATTGTCGTATCTCGGTTGGCTAGAAGTCTCCACAATTAAAACTCTTTTGCCGGCTTCCAAGAGTAACTTCTCTATGTACGACATCATTTCTTTACCAATTCCTTTTCCTTGATATGCACCGTGTACCGCAATGGCGTAAAGATTAAAAGTTCCGTTGGTAAACTTTTCAGGTACGCAATAGCCAAGTGCAATTGGCCTGTCGTTAAGCATGTAGGTGAACCAAATATCTTCGGAATCGGGATTAGTGAAATAATCGGAAATCATATCATCAAGATATTCCGACGGAAATAACGCACTAGAATCTAATACTTCCTTTAATCCTTCAAGATGAAATTTTGTTACCTTTTGCACGTTTGATGTTATCAATTACAAAAATCTTTAAACTGTTTTTGGATAATCGATTACGTTGTAAAGCGATTTCTGGGTAGCTTCATTCAAGATTGAATACTCCTCGATGGCTTGAACGATATCGACTGCAACTTCTTTTTTAGATTTGAGCGGAAAATGATCCAAATACAATTCCTTACTCAAAATCGAAACTTTATTCGTGTCGTGTCCGAATCCTTGATTATGCGTTGGAGAGTTGATCACAATCAAATCAAAGTTCTTCTTTTCTAATTTCAATTTTGAATTGGTTAAGACATCGTTGGTTTCAAGAGCAAAGCCAACAGACTGTTGAAACCGTGTTTTTACTTTCCCAAATTCAAAAGCTATATCAACATTCTTCTTCAATTCTAAAAAGCACGACTCCTCAATTTTTTTAATTTTTTCTTCAGAAGTCAATTTCGGACTATAATCGGCAACAGCGGCAGCAAAAATGGCAATATCGCAGCTCGAAAAGTGTTCTAAACAAGCATGATACATTTCATTTGCCGTTTTAACAAAAGTGATATTCTCTTCGGGAAAAGAACTGTTTAGGCAAACCGGACCACTAATGAGAACAACATCAGCGCCTAATTCATGAAGTGTTTCTGCGAGTGCATAGCCCATTTTTCCGCTCGATTCATTGGTAATGTAACGTACTGGATCTAGGTATTCTCGAGTTGGACCTGCCGTGATTAGAATTTTTTTATGAATTAGTGAAGATCTCATTTTGTTTGAATTTTTGGATTGTACTACTTGCTTGTTAATTTTAACAATTGTAAAACTATTGTAAAGCTGAGAGTGCTTTTGTCAAGTAGCCGACATTTCGCCTCAATTACTTATAAATTGTCGTAATCGATGTATGTCGAATAGTCCGTAATCCACCAAGTTAGCAATACTAAAAAAGCGACGCTAAGAAAATAATTACGAGAAAAATCGCTTTCAACTTCTCCTAGAAAAACAGCAAACCCAACGAGAACGAACGGAACAATTAATTCGATTAAGCTGTGTATTTTTATTGGTATAAAACGAAGCAGACCCAGTTCAAAGTTCGTTAAAGCGGTAACGAGTAAATGAATGCCTCCTAAACTGGCGGAAGCTATGGCAGCTTTTTCTTCTAATCCGAGTACAAAGGGTGCTATCCATAAGATTCCAACAAACAAATAGTCTATAATGCCGTGTACTTTTGTGTTTACTAAATTCATAATTATCCTTGTTTTTTTAATTTCGATTTAAAAACTTTCTGAAACTTTTCTACTTTAGGTTGAATAACCAATTGACAGTATCGGTTGCTTTTGTTGTTCTTGTAATAATTCTGATGATAATCGTCGGCTTTGTAAAACTGTGCTAAGGGCTCGACGCTTGTAACAATCGGATCATCAAACACTTTGGCTTTTGTTAAAGCCGCAATTATATTTTTCGCCGTCGCTTTTTGCGCAGCATCCTTGTAGAAAATTGCCGAACGATATTGTGTGCCTACATCAGCTCCTTGCCGATTAAGTGTTGTTGGATCGTGAACTTCAAAAAATACTTGCAAAATCTCTTCAAGATTGGTAACTGTTTTATCGTAAGTGATTTGCACAACTTCTGCATATCCGGTTCTGCCAGATGAAACTTCTTCGTAACTCGGATTCACACCTTTCCCACCGGCAAAACCCGAAACGACCGACTTAACGCCATTTAAATCTTCATAAATTGCCTCGACACACCAATAGCAGCCGCCACCGAGCGTAATCGTATCCAGATTTTCATTGTTTTTCTTCTGTTGAGCAAATGCTCCTAACTGCGCTATCAAACAAATAGCTGTTATAATTTTTTTCATAATGTTTAATTTTTAGGGAATATTTCAGATTGAGATGCGGTAAGAATGGCTCCAGTATCCGATTTTTGAAGGTAGGCTACTACGGTAAAGTCGGTCGATGACCACTGCGGATTAAAGTTAAACGTAACCTCACGCTTAGCATTTACATCATTTGGTACGGTTATAAAATCAAAAACAATATTGAAGTTGGTTTGTTGTAAACCTGAGTTTTCGCCTCGTTTTATATTGGTTACCGATTTCTTCTTCACCACAGCCAAATTTACCACCGTGTTTGCAAGAGCGTCGGTATCAAAATCGATTTTTAATTGGTTGTTAACTAAAACTGCTTTTGTAATTCGTATCTCGTTCTTGCTAGGTACTTTTAACTGCTGATCAACTAGAATTTTAATCGCATTTTTGTTGCTGCCAACTAATTCATGCGTACCATTAATAATTAGCTGCGGCGTGTAATTGCTGGGGACATGAAGCAATCGCTCGTAATTATGCTGCCGATTTGAAAACTGAGCTTTACTAAACGGATCTTTCCAACCGATGTAATTCCAATAATCAACGTGAAACGCTAAAGGAATGATTTTTGGATTATTTAATGCAGCATACGTTGCCAAAACTTCGTCGGCTGGCGGACAGCTACTACAACCTTGCGACGTAAAAAGTTCCAAGACTGCAAATCCCGGTTCAGCTTTTTTTTCGTTTTGATTTTGACGGTATTCTTTTAAAGAAAAGCTGCATAAAACCAGAAACATGACAATCACCATTGCTACGAGCACGGTTTTGTAAATCGAATTATCCATTCTAATTATTTTTTAGAATCAGGAATAAAATCGAGCGCAATCGAGTTCATGCAGTAGCGTTTGCCAGTAGGTTCCGGACCGTCGTCGAAAAGGTGTCCCAAATGGCCGTCGCAGCGTCCGCATAGCGCTTCAATACGCTGCATACCGTACGAATTGTCATTCTTGAAAACTATGCTCTTAGAATTGGCCTGTTCGAAAAAACTTGGCCAGCCGCACTGACTCGAGAACTTTGCACCCGAGCGAAACAACTCAAAGCCACAGGCTGCACAATAGTACGTGCCCTTAACATCGGTTTCCCAGTATTTTCCGGTAAAAGGTCGTTCTGTATCGGCCAATCGAGAAACAGCATACAAATCAGCAGGTAGTACGCGCTTCCATTCTTCATTAGAAACACGTAGTTTCTTGGTACTTGTATTGGAGTAGTATGGATTATACGGCTTACTAATCGTATCTTTTATAAAAGAATACGAAACCGATTTTACGGTAGTAGTGACAGGCTCATGAACAACGCCGCCTAAAGTCGAGAAAGTTGTTAATGATCCAATAATCAGCAATAAAGCGAGGCTTAGTTGAACATTGATTTTTTTCATCGTTTATAAATTTTAATGAAACAAATTTATAGCGATGTAAAAAGGTCAAATGTCGGGTACTTTACAATTTAGCCAAATTGTGAATAGATTAACGTTTCTTAAAAACGTTGGCAATAAATTTTGATAATCAAGTATTTAAAGAAGTAAATCAAAAAAACTCAGGTAATTTGGCCAAAGCCTACTTATCTGATTTGTTTTCCCGCTCCAAACGATAAGTTTTTCCCCATTCACCCATCGACTGTAATATGGGAGCCAACGTAAACCCAAACTCGGTAATGGTGTACTCTACTTTCGGCGGAACTTCGGCATAAACTTTTCGGTGGATGATACCGTCGTCTTCCAACTCTCTTAATTGAGAGGTTAGCATCGATTGCGTGATTCCTTTTACCGATCGTTTTAATTCACCAAAACGAGCCGGAGAAGTTTGATAAATAGCATTAATCAAAATCGGCTTCCACTTTCCTCCAATAACATACATCGTTGCAGTAACAGGACAGCTTTTTTCATCAAAAACAATATTTCTTTCATTCATAAATAACTGATTTTCAATATTAGTATTGTTTAAAATTGTATGTACTAAATAAAACAGTACTTGTATAAATTAATTTAGGTATTTAATTTTGAAGTACAAATATAAATTGAAATACATTGAAAAAACAAACAATTTACGAAACAGCCGTAACAAGCTCAGCAGGTAGAAACGGCCACGCCAAATCATCCGATGGTTTATTGGATCTTGACATCCGATTTCCCAAAGAAATGGGAG
>NZ_JBMLTK010000117.1:0-5553 GCF_049240005.1 Flavobacterium sp.
GGCTTTTTACTTGAGCCTTTTTACAGATCTAATTGGCGAAAATCAACTATTTTAATGATTGCTAACTTCAATTTTTAGATCGAACTCACGTTGAATAGACAAGAATTGCGCTTTTGTGAGAAAGTTCTGAAACGGCTCGACTATATTTGCGCAAAAATTTTGACTGTGTTTTTATATCTGAGAGTTTTTCGCGTGGCCAATTTGGCACTCATTGCCTTAGCGCAGTATTTATTGCGTTACACCTTTTTGCTTCCGCAGAAAATAGCACCTGTTTTGAGCGACTTTCAGTTTGCGCTCCTTGTTTTTGCAACCGTTTGCGTTGCCTTGGGAGGTTACGTCATTAATGATATCCAAGACGTAGCAGCCGATCGGATCAATCGAAAAGACCAATCGCTGTTGGTTGAATTGTTTTCTGAAAACGTGTTACACGGCATTTACTTTGCGGTAAATGTGATTGGTGTTGCTATTGGGTTTTATCTGGCGAACAGTATCGACTCGCCCGGATTTGCTGGATTATTTGTGCTAACGGCTGTTGTACTTTATTTGTATCCGCAGAATTTTAAAACTGTTCCCGTACTCGGAAATATAGTTGTGGCTGCTCTGTGTGCACTTGCGCTAATATTAGTTGGATTGTTTGATTTGTACCCGGCCTTGAACGATGAAAACAGAACTACATACTCGCTGTTGTTCCAGGTAATTTTAGACTATGCTGGTTTTTGCTTTTTCCTAACGCTCATTCGTGAATGGGTTAAAGATCAGCAGGATATCTTAGGAGACGAAGCCATTGGGCGCCGAACTTTGGCGGTAGCGCTCGGAACGGACAAAATGAATAAAGTCGTAGCTGTAGCGTCAATTTTATTTGCGGCCTATTTAGTGTACTACACTTTTACCTACTACTTTGCATACGACTTGTATTTTGCTGCCGCATTGATGTTTGCCTTACCCGCCTCAATTTGTGCTTATGTTGGAATAAAAATTTGGAATGCCTCAAGCCCGAGCGATTACAAATTGCTTTCTAATTTATTGAAAATCGCTTTTTTAGGAGGCGTACTTTTGATTGCCGTAGTAACTTATAATGTGAAAATGAATGTTCAGTAATCTGCCTTCAGGAAAGCGACTTATATTAGGAAGTGGTTCTCCGCGACGGAAAGAACTGTTGCAAGGATTGGGATTTACTTTTGACTTGCGTGTTCGCGAAACCGATGAAAGTTATTCGGAGGATTTACGTGAAGGAGCAATTACTGAGGCAATTTGTATACAGAAAGCCGCTGTATTATTACCCGATTTACAGCCTGATGAAGTTGTACTTACCGCAGATACATTGGTTTGGCTCGACGGAGAAATGCTAGCAAAACCTGCCGATGGCGTTGAAGCGGAGCGTATGTTGAAGCAGCTGAGTGGTAAAACGCATCGGGTTTATACCAGTTTTTGTATTGCTTCGCGCGAAAAACAAGTAGTAGTTACCGACGTGGCAGCAGTGAGCTTTAGCGAATTAAGTGAAAACGACATCAAGAAATACGTAACTTTATTCAAACCGTTTGACAAAGCTGGTGCTTACGGCATTCAAGAATTTATCGGATATATTGCAATTGAAAAGTTAGAAGGTAGTTTTTATACGGTTATGGGACTTCCAACGCATTTGGTTTACAAACATTTACAAGATTTCTAATATGCTGCAAACGTTTTGGGCTGAAATACTCGCTACACTAATAACACTAGCTATAGTTGTGCTGGTGCGCGTACTTGCGGCAAAAGCGATAACCGAATACGCAAAACACAGTCAGCTTCTCGCCCACCGCGCCAATTTAGCGATCCGATACAATAATGTTTTTCTAACCGTTTTATTTTTCGTTGTTGTATTTGCGATATGGGGAGTTAATTCAGACGATTTATTTGTGACATTCACGTCTTTACTCACCATTTTAGGCGTCGCATTTTTCGCACAATGGTCTATTTTAAGCAACATTACTTCCGGAATCATCTTGTTGTTTTCACTGCCATTTAAGATTGGCGACACGGTAAAGATTTTGGATAAAGATTATCCGATTGAAGCAGAAATCGAGGATATTAAAGCCTTTCACACCTATTTACGAACAAAAAGTGGTGAAATCATTACCATTCCAAACACGGTAATGATGCAAAAAGGTATTTCGGTCATTAACGATCCGACCGCTGAAAATCAGGAATTCACGGATTAATTAGCAACGATAATTTCGCCGTTTCAGGGCACTTAATTATACAAAGC
This sequence comes from Flavobacterium sp., assembly GCF_049240005.1. Classification (GTDB taxonomy): domain Bacteria; phylum Bacteroidota; class Bacteroidia; order Flavobacteriales; family Flavobacteriaceae; genus Flavobacterium. The sequence goes on from NZ_JBMLTK010000117.1 coordinate 2,246, forward strand.
AATAGTAGAATTCCGTAAGAAAGAGGCAGATTATGCTTGTACCTTTATTGTATCGATTTTCAGTACTGAATTCGTGTTAATGGCGAGTGGGATTTCTACCCTTCGCTGAATATCAAACTTAAATTTGAACAATTATGAGCACAGGAAGAGTAATTGCAGGCGCCTTGGTTGGCCTTGCGGCAGGAGCTATTTTGGGAATACTTTTTGCCCCGGATAAAGGGACAGAAACCCGTAGAAAAATCGGTAAAAAAGGTAAAGATACTGCCGACGATTTAAAATCAAAATACAACGAAGCAGTTGATACTGTTTCTTCCAAAATTGAAAATTGGAAATCAAAAGGAGAACATGCATTGGCGGAAGGTGCCGAATTTGTTGACAAAACAAAGTCGCAATTGGAAACCAATTTAAAATCCTAAAAATTAAAATAGGGCTACCTGCAACCAAGTAGCCCTTTTTATATCTTTGAATATGGACGAACAAAAAGTTATTTTTAGTGAGATACTCGCAGCTGGGAAAAAGTTTGTCGAAGACACCTTCGAATTGTACAAACTCAAAGGCTTAAAATCGATTAGCGAAATCGGTGGTTTGTTGGTCTTTTATGTCATCATACTAATTGTACTCATTCCCGCGTTTTTACTAGCCAACTTTGCCGTTGCGTTCTTAATTGGCGAACAGCTAGAAAGTCTAGCAAAAGGTTTTTTGATTGTTGCAGCTGCCTATTTTTTAATCGGAATACTGCTGTTTGCATTCAAGAACAAACTCACAAAATGGTTTATTAATCTGATAATCAAATCTATTTTTAAGACGTAATCGTATGAGCAAATATGCACACATTCAAAATATAGCCGACTTAGATCAGCAAATTTATCAGGTAGCAAGCTCGCGTGAGCAGCAAAAGGTCGTTCTCGTTCAGCAATCCCGAACGCTTCAAAGATCGCTTACCGACGAAGATTTTGCGATCATGCAACTCGACCGTTTCGTGCGATCGCGCTTTTTTAAAGTCAGTATCTCTCGTTTAGCCGTAAGTTTCTTTTCTGGAGTTGTTGCTAAACGACTCATTTTCGGGAAATCTACAGGCGTTGTCGGCGGATTATTAGGAACCATTCTTCAAGCATTAGTTACTCGAAAAGTCATGGAGAAGACTGATAATTTGGCGCCAAGTATGCAACAACGCGTTGCCGATTTACTGCGAAAGTTAAAAATCAACACTTAATCTACGATCGATTTAAGGTTGAAAAAGTACTTGTATCTATTTCTTTTATCAATTTTTACCACTGTTGCGCCCGCACAGGTTCAGCAAGAGAAAGATACGGCTGCTTTATACCGAAAAATCGAGAAGATTAGCCATAAGTCGAAGTTCACAAAGTGGTTGCACAAAGCAATCTTTGAACCTGTCGAAAAACAAAAAGCACGGCAAAACATCCGAAAAAAAGCCTTCCGAAATCTCAGTCGATATCAAGGTAAAATCGTGCGGAATATTAGTGTCACTACACTCGATCCTTTCGGCTATTCAGAAACCGATGTCAATAAAAAACCACGAAATACCGGCGAAAAGTTTGGAAATGCAGTGCATTTAAAGTCTAAAGACTTTGCTATTCGAAATCTGCTACTCGTTCGACGCAACAAACCACTCGACACCATACGTTTAAAGGAATCGGAACGTATCATACGAGCACAACGCTTCATCAGTCGTGTACGTATTACACCCATTGTTATTCCAAACAGTAAAGATTCTATAGATCTCGACGTTCGAGTGGTTGATAGCTGGAGCTTTATTCCTCGATTTTCCGGTTCAACCAGTCGAAGTTCAGTTGATATTCAGGAACGTAACTTCCTAGGATTCGGACATAACTGGCGAAACCGCTTCGTTAACCGATTTTCAGATGGCGAAAATGCCTACTTCACCTCGTATTCAGTTCCGAATATTAAAAACTCTTTCGTTCAAACTACTATTTCGTATCAAAACGATTTAAATAACTTTTACGGAAAGAGCTTTAATATAGAACGGCCTTTTTACTCGCCACTTACAAAATGGGCTGGCGGAATTTACGTCGACGAACAGTTTCGACAAGATTCGATACCCGATGCAACAAACAACTACGAACTTAAGAACTTCAAGTATCATTCCGAAGATTTTTGGATGGGTCATGCGTTCAAAATCTTTGATGATCAAAGCGAAGAGGAAATAACTACGAATTTAGTTGTGTCTGGGCGATTTTTAAATATAGGATTTAGTGAGAGTCCGACTTTAGCATTTGATCCTGCCGACTACTTTTCTGACGAGCAGCAATTCCTCGTAGGCATTGGAATTACTTCTAGGCAGTTTGTCGAAGATAAATTCCTGTTTAATTACGGGATTGTTGAAGACGTTGCCGTCGGTAAAATTTACGGCGTCACCTTTGGTCAGCAGCAAAAGAACGAACGGATGAGGACGTATGCCGGATTTCGACTAGCTCATGGCGATTATTACCGAATTGGATTTCTCTGTGCAAATTTTGAAGGAGGAAGTTTTTTCCGTCGTGGTGCCATGGAACAAAGTGCCTTAACGCTCACTGTCAATTATTTCACACCGTTGATTCCGCTGGGGAACTGGAGTTTACGGCAATTTTTCAAACCACAACTGATACTCGGATTTAATCGTGTCGATAGTTACGGCGATCGGCTAACACTAAATGAAAGTAGCTTGTTTTTGGGAGATTACGGTGCAGGAGTCGTTTCGCCTAATCCGTCGGGTATATCCGGTTTCAATGCTCCTTTGGTTGGAACAAGCAAGTTTATTGTAAATTTTCAAACACAAAGTTATTCGCCTTGGCAGCTAATTGGTTTCCGTTTAAATCCGTTTTTTAGTTATAGCGGTGGATTGTTGGGCAACGGTATTTCCGACATGATTAACAGCAAATTGTACTCTAAAATCGGCGCCGGTATCATAATTTCAAACGACTATCTGGTATTTTCGTCCTTTCAAATATCGTTTGCTTACTACTCTAATTTACCGTCCGGAGCTGCTAATCCGTTCCAAACCAACTCATTCGAAACAACCGATTTCCGTTTAGAGAGCTTCGACTTTGGAAAGCCGCGCACGATCATCTATAAATAATAGAAGAATTTCTGTAAATCATATAAATCCCGTTGTGGAGATATTTAGAACTTTACATCATAAGGCATTGGGAAAAATTGCCTGAAAAAGAAAGTCCTTTTAAAGTTTTGTTTTGTGTTTAGGCTGTCTCTGAAAAGTAGGCAGCCTTTTTTTTTGGGCAATCCGGTGCAGCGTTTTATAGTTGAAATTTGGTCGCTGCCCCGTCACGCTT
>NZ_JBMLTK010000118.1:0-11764 GCF_049240005.1 Flavobacterium sp.
TAATTTAATAAAAATTGTTGTAAGACATAACGGCTTTAAAAAAATCTTCCGTATCACTGCAATGCGGCATTTTTTTGCATTGTCCTGCCTCAAAAATAAGTTTTCTTTAAGTCTATGTTGTAGATTCAACGGGTATTCATTAACTGTTTTGTTGCTTTCTAACCTAAATTTTCACATCGAACTCACGTTAAAATATCTAAACATTCAGTTATAGTAAGTTCGCAATGCGTTGGCGAAGTTTTTATCATTCAATCAAATTTCAAAACGTCCAGTTTTTTTACTAATAAACTGGACAAATTAATTATATTTGTAGCACAGTAAAAAGATGAAAACCTCTGAATACATTTCATTTACTATAGATAGGCTACCCAAGGGCTATGTATTCACCTATGCAGACTTTTTTTCAGAGGTGAATCAAAAAGAAGCGGTAATAAAAGCACTGAATCGTATGGTGGCTTCGGGCAAGATTGCTAAACTATCCAAGGGAAAATACTACAAACCCGAAGTTACGCCCTTTGGCAATCTTCAACCCAATCAGGCACAAGTAGTAAAAGACTTGTTGGAAGAAAACGGAAAAATAACGGGTTATCTCACAGGTTACGGTATTTACAACCAATTAGGTTTAACTACACAAGTAAGCAATATCATACAGATAGGCAAAAATCAGGTTCGCCCTAAGTTTAAAAGAGAACGTTATACGATAGCTTTTGTACAGCAAAAAAACACCATCACCAAAGAGAATATTCCTTTGTTACAGTTACTAGATGCCATTCGGTACATCAAGAAAATACCTGATACCACTATAGAGGCATCGTGCAAGCGGTTTTTAGCCATTATCAAAAACTTTACGGATAAAGAAATCAATACCTTGGTTCGCCTGGCATTAAAATATCCACCTGCTACAAGGGCTTTGTTAGGAGCTTTGTTAGAGCAATTACAACAAGGCAACACAACAGAGGCTCTTTTCAAGTCATTGAACCCAATAACCAAGTATAAACTAACCGGTGCGGCGAAAGTACTATCTACCACAGAAAAATGGAATTTAGTATGAAGCTGCACCACAACACAAAATTGTTTACACAAACACTAAGAGCTGCATCACAGCACTTGGGTATTAAGTTGGAATTTATAGAAAAAGATTACTGGATAACATTAGTGTTAAGTCGTTTGGCAAAAAGTAGCTACGTTGATGAATCCGTTTTTAAAGGAGGCACATCGCTATCGAAGGGATACAATATGCTAGAGCGATTTTCGGAGGATGTAGATATTGCCATTATCAACGACAAGGGTAAAACAGGTAATGAAATTAAAACCATCATCCGCACAATTGAAAAAGAAATCACGCCTGATTTAAAAGAATTGCAAGTAGAGGGCGTAACAAGTAAGGGTTCAAGATTCAGAAAATCAGTATTTGAATATGTTGCGTCTGAAAAAGGTAATGCAAATAACAAACTCATTGTTGAAGTAAACTCGTTTGCCAATCCTTTTCCTTATCAACGATTGACCATTCAAAGTATGGTGTTTGACTTTTTGAAGCAAACAAACAATGAAAATTACATTGAGCAGTATGATCTCCAACCTTTTGAAGTTAACGTATTGAGCAAGGAACAAACGCTTGTGGAAAAAATGGTGTCGTTAGTTCGATTTTCCTTCAAAGAAAATACTGTTGAAAGCATCTCTCATAAGATAAGGCACTTTTACGATTTGTATCATCTTATGAAAAATTCTGAGTGTATTGCATTTGTGGCATCCGATTCGTTTAAGGAACAATTTGATACCATCTTGCAACACGATAGAGCTATGTTTGAAGAACCGACAGGTTGGCAAACTAAAGCGACTTCGGAATCTCCTTTAGTAAATGATTTTTCAAACGTCTGGCAAAAACTCAAAGAAAAATATCAAACTGAACTTTCAGCACTAGCATATAGACCTATACCTGATGAAAAAGAAATTGCGGTATGTTTTGAGGAATTAGCAGAGAGAATTAAATGAAATTCATCTTCGAAGAATTGGAGAAAGCGTTTACCGAGTTGATGGAACAAAAAGGCTTTTCACCACCACTCAGTCATTACGATGACTCGAAAACCCGAAGATGATTCATGAACAGCGAAATTATCATATATCAAAACCCGAAAGGCAACCTGAAATTTGAAGTTGGCAAGCAGCGTGAAAACGTTTGGTTAACCGAGGACTAGATGTCAACTCTATTTGTAAAAGCAAGGGATATCAGCAATGAGTATCTCATTTTTGCGGAGGGTTTACTGGGGAAAAAGTGGTTGTTCGGATTTTCCGAATAAGCAGCTAACACGCTGCTATTGTGTGAAGGCTAAAGGAGGTTCAAGTAAATGCATACAACTTTGATGTAATTGTTTGCAAAAATATTCTCGTGAAATTTCACAGCATCCAGCGTTCAAAGCCGCGGCCTTCAATGAGGTAATCGCAGCTGTTTTGCAAGCGTGAAATGGCTTGTTGTTCCCAGCCTGAGAAGGTGTTTTGACCCAAAAGTGCCAGTTGAATTTCTTTTCGAAAGCGTGCGGTTTGCGTTTCGTGTATGAGTTGCCAGTAATCGACGATTAGGTCTTTGCGTTTTTCGATGAGTTCGGGTGCCGGAATTTTATCGCGTTTTTGGTTGTTGATTTTGGAGTCGGAGGGGAGGAGGTTCCATAAATCGTTGTTTTTCCATACGGAAAACGGAATAACGTGATCGATGTCGTACGTATTGATTTTTCTGCCCGTCCATACGCAGTGTACGGTTCCGTTTTTGGATAAGATATCGCGGTATAATTTTTTCGATTCGGCGATATTTCGTTCGGTGATGGGTGAGTCGAGAATTTCGTTCAAGACGCGTTCCATAGACAGGTGTTTTCCAGAGGCGTTCACCGAAAATTCGGCCCATTTAAAGAGGATAGAATCTTGTCCGGACATGAAGCTCCCGAGAATTTTAAACGCTTCGTAATAGTCGGCTGGTATAGAAAACGATCCGAAATCGGTGATCATGCGTTCGAGGTCGAGGTGTTGGGAACGAGTAAGAGCTTGTCGTTTGTGTTCAAAAATCGAGTAGTATTCGTCGGATAGCGAGCGTCCGATGTATTTCATGGGCATGTTTACGACGGTGGCGCGAATCTTCCGGGCGAGTGCGGTGAAGTCGGCGCGAATTGCCTCGGGAATGCCTTTTGTTTTCAAGTCGTTGTAAAAGGCACTCAAGCCGCCGCGCGATTCGTAATAGCCGATTACCGATCGAAACTCGGTGGCAAAGGCCAGATCGGTGGTTCCGTTAATTTGCGGAATGAGCGTTTTCGATTGCAGCAATGGGTAGTAATACAGCAGCCATTTTTCGACCAGCAAGCCGGTAGGAATGTACACCCGATTTTCGAAAAAGGTAATGTAAGGCGAGTTGTCCTGAATAATCTCGATGACTCCACGCAAGAGTGCAAACTTATAGGTTGTCGACTTGCTGTCGCGTTCTATAATTTTACTGATGTTGGAGAATATTTCTGGGGACATTTTCTTGAAAGTATTTAGCGAAAATAGGGAAAACTGCGGTAGAAATGGGTGCTGTGAGATTTTTTAAGCGGGAGTGAAAAATACCTATAAGTAGGTAGTTTTGGGTGGGGGGGAGTAGTTACTTTAGCAGAGAATAAAAAACGAATTTTTCTAAAAGCTGGCGCAAAAGGCGAAGTAAGTGTCTTATTTGACATTTTTAAAATTCGCAGCAGATCTTAATCCTATAAAATTGATAATGAATTAGTTAACGCTGTTTTGGGTAGAAATATGGGCGGTGGTGTGCGCCGATTGTTGAGTTACCAGCACTACTAAAGACGACAGCGGATGATTTAATAGTTATGTTTTAATGTGTTTTTACGACAATATAAATCAAATCTTATGAAAAAGTTTCTATTACTATTTACAATTCTATTTTGCGAATTACTTTATTCTCAAATTAACCCTCAAATTACAGTTTTAACAACAACACTTATCGCCGGTAGAGCTGAAGCTGGAGCCATCGTTTACATTGATACGGATGGTAAAGGAAGTGAAGAATTCAAATTGACAATAGACAAAACTGGTAAGTTCAGTCAAACGTTTGCCCCAGCATTAATTTCTGGAAACTTTGTAATTATTTGGTCAGAAAACCTTGCTGATGGATTATCATCTAAAGTAGCTCACATTATCAAGACTGATGCAGAACTTATTGCAGAACTTATTAATCCAACTAACATAAAAGCAGATGAAGCAACTTTAGTTGAAAAAATGAGAGCACAAGATTTGTCTTTGGCAAATTCAGTTTTAACATATCAAACCGGTATTTTGAATACTAATTTTTCTATTCCTGTAGCTCGTTTTAATTTGTCAAAAGATGACACTACGGCAAAAGGTAATGTTTCATTGTTTTCTTCAATTGGTGCTGGTATTGGATTAAGTTGAGGAAGAATAGAAATAACAAGAAATAGTATTGGAGAAGTAATTAATGAAGAATTTTCCAATACTTTTGGAATTCATGCTGGTATTTTATTTTCGTCAGGTACTGGGGAAGATATTAAGAATGTCTTTGCTCCAACATTAAATCTTAGTCTTTTAGATATTCAGTTTGGTATTGGTTATGAATTGGGAACAGTAACAGAAAATCAAAAACGGACATTTTTTACTTTATCATACGCAATTCCATTGCATAAGCTAATTAAAAAGAGTTACAGAGTTTGGTGGAAAAACCCTAATCCGATAGCTGTAAAATAATTTATAACTAGTAGTATACTACCACGAACACTCTTAGCTGCTGCGCAACCTCCAAAGAAGTAATTTATCAAGATAATTCCAATAATTTGCCTCGTTTAAGATGATTTAAGCGAGGTTATTTTTTGGGTTACTATTTCAAAATGCAAAATTTTAATAGCTGACATCTGAGGGTTTTTAGTCTAAAAGAGTTTCTTAAGAAGCGATGTTATTCTCCCGCACTGCGAAATCCCCAAGCTTGTCGAAGGCAGCTTTTCGAAGTGCAGTCCCAGATGAGAGAATGCCATTGTTGCTCAATCGTTCTACGTATTTAAATCAGATGGATGGAAATACGTGCCGTATTTTAGTAAATTGTAGTTGTAAGTTAGGAAATCAGAATATCCTGAACGTTGGGATAGTTTGGGGATTGGGTAAGAATATGGGCGACTTTATAAATTGAATCTTTATTTGTCTTTAAACTTCTTATTAGAACAAAATAAAAAAAGTCCCACCGAAGCAGGACTAAAGACTTTCGTCTACGGCATGTAGCCTTATTGTGATAAGATTAAAGATTGGAAATATTAATCTGTTGCTAAAGTAGCAAAAAATTTTATACTGCAATACTTTTTTAAGTTAAGTTGTATTTTTCTGTATATTCACATTATAAAAGGAATAACGTTATGGCACGCATTTTAGGATTAGATTTAGGTACAAATAGTATTGGATGGGCTATCAGAGACACCGACAATGACGGTATTAAACAAATAATCAACAAAGGTGTAAGGATTTTTTCCGAGGGAGTTAAATCCGAAAAAGGAATCGAAAGCTCTCGCGCCGCTGAGCGAACAAGTTACAGAAGCGCGAGAAAGATAAAATACAGAAGAAAATTACGTAAATACGAAACGTTAAAAGTACTTTCAATAAACGGAATGTGTCCTTTATCAATAGATGAAGTTGAAGAGTGGAAGAAATCAGGATTCAAAGAGTATCCGCTTAATCCCGAGTTCTTGAAATGGTTGCGAACGGACGAGGAAAAAAATGTAAATCCTTATTTTTTCAGAGATAAAGCAACGAGACAAAAAGTGACATTATTTGAACTAGGGCGTGCTTTGTACCACATAGCTCAAAGACGTGGATTTTTAAGTAATCGCTTGGATCAATCGGCTGAGGGAATTTTTGAAGAACATAATCCTCGAATCCAAAGCCTTATAGAAGATATTGCTGACTCCAGTTTAATTGTCACTGAATTAAAAGAATATTTTATAAGCCTTGGAATTGTTGATGAAACAATAAAAGGTGGATTTGCCAAAGATTTAGATGAAGGTGAGAAAAAACTAAAGACACTTTACAATTCTTTGGTTGCAATTTCAAAAAAGAATGAAAACGATTTTAGTAAATGTAAAGAAGAACTTATCGCAAGATTAAATAGGAAAGAAGATCTAGGAAAAGTAAAAGGCAAAATTAAAGATATTTCACAGGCTATGCTTGATGGGAATTTTAAAACATTAGGTCAATATTTTTTTAGTTTATACAACAAAGGAAAAATTAGGAATCAATATACTTCACGAGAAGAACATTATCTCGAAGAATTTACAACAATTTGTAAATTTCAAGGTATTGATTCAATAAATGAAAATGAGCAACTACCCGAAAAAAAGTTTGATGGTTTAGCAAAAGATTTATATCGCGCTATTTTTTTTCAAAGACCATTAAAATCTCAAAAAGGTTTAATTGGAAAATGTTCCTATGAAACCAGTAAATCTCGTTGTGCAATTTCGCATCCAGATTTTGAAGAATATAGAATGTGGACCTATTTAAACACTATTAAAATTGGAAAGAAAGGTGAAAAAACTCTTCGATTTCTTTCACAAGAAGAGAAGTTAAAATTAGTGCCGAAGTTCTACAGAAAAAGCGATTTCAATTTCGAAGTTTTAGCAAAAGAATTAATTGAAAAAGGTGCTAGTTTTGGTTACTACAAATCATCTAAGAAGAGTGACTTCTTTTACTGGTTTAACTATAAACCAACTGATTCAGTCGCAGCGTGTCAAGTTTCTGCAGCTTTAAAAAGTGTTATAGGAGAAGATTGGAGAACAAGAATTTTCACTTATAAAACCTTAAATTCTACAAAAGCAGAGGTGACAAAATCAGTTGATTATAAAGACTTATGGCATTTACTCTCGGTTGCAACATCTGATATTTATTTGAATGAATTTGCTAAGAATAAATTAGGTTTTGACGACAAAAATGCCAAAGCATTTAGTAAAATCAAGCTGAAAAAAGATTTTGCAAGTTTGAGTTTGTCTGCTATTCACAAAATTCTCCCATACATTAAAGAAGGTTTGCTGTATTCTCATGCTGTTTTTATGGCAAATATTGAAAATATTGTTGATGAGCATATTTGGGCAGATTTTGAGCAAAGAAAATATATTCAATCAAAAATTGCCGAGTTAGTAGAAAATTATACTTGTGAGAAAAATCAATTTGAACTCATCAACGGACTTATTAGAGAAAGTAAACTAAAGGAAGAATATTATTCTAAGGAGGCTGAAGAAATTTATAAAAAGGATTTAGAAAACAAATTAGTTTCTTTTTACAGAAATCATACTATTGAAAATGCGGCAGATCAAAAAGCAATCCTTGATCACTTGTTTCCAATTTATATAGAGCAATTAAAGAAGTATGAATTTATCAAAATCAAACGATTAGATGAAAAAGTAATAGAATTTCTTAAAGGTGAAAATCAAGACGGGGAAGTCTTTTGCAGTAATACAAAGCGATTGAGTAAATTATATCATCCATCAGATATTGAAAAATTTAAAAGGAAAATCATTAAGGATGAATTTGGTAATGAAAAGGTAGTTTTAGGAAGTCCGCTAACCCCATCAATTAAAAATCCTATGGCTATGCGTGCTTTACATCAATTACGCAAGGTATTGAATGCATTAATTATCGAAGGTCAAATCGATGAGAACACTAGAATCCATATTGAAATGGCTAGGGAATTAAACGACGCCAACAAAAGGAAAGGAATTCAAGATTATCAAAACGAGAATAAAAAGTTTAGAGAGGATGCGATCAAAGAGATTAGAAAACTCTACTTTGAAGAATGTGGAAAAGAAGTGAATCCCTCTGAAGAAGATATTTTACGGTATCAACTCTGGCTTGAACAAAATAAGCAGGAAATTTACGAACCCTCGATTAATGGTGGTGCCAGTAAGAATATAAGTATTTGTCAAATAATTGGAAGTAATCCAGATTACGATATTGAGCACACCGTACCAAGAAGTCGATCGCAGGATAATTCCCAAATGAACAAAACGTTATGTAGTAAAAGATTTAATAGAGATGTAAAAGGAAATAAGATGCCTTTCGAGTTGTCAAACCATGAAATGATAATTCCTTTTATTTCGCATTGGAAGGAAGAGTCCGATAATTTATCTCGGGAAATCGAAATAATTTCCCGCTCAATAAAAGCGGCTAGTACCAAAGAAATAAAGGACAAAAAGATTCGACGACGACACTATTTAACTTTAAAACGTGATTACCTGCAAGGAAAATACGACCGTTTTATTATGGAAGTTCCGAGCATTGGCTTTAAAAATAGCCAAATTCCAGATACAGGAATCATTACCAAATATGCGCAAGCGTATTTAAAGTCTTATTTTAAAAGAGTAGAGAGCGTAAAAGGTGGTATGGTAGCCGAGTTCAGAAAGCAATGGGGTATTCAAGAAAGTTATATTGACGAAAATGGACTTAAGCAGTACAAAGAAAAAGATCGTAGTAAACATACGCACCATACCATTGACGCGATTACAATTGCTTGTATGACAAAGGATAAATACGATGTGTTAGCGCAGGCATGGACTTCGGAAGACGAACAGGATAAGCCCAAAGCAAAAGAGCTGATGGCGCAGGCCAAACCTTGGAAAACTTTTAAAGAAGATTTAGAAAAAATTGAACATGAAATTTTGGTTTCGCATTTTACACCTGATAATGTCAAAAAACAATCAAAGAAGATAATTAGAGTACGCGGTAAAAAACAATTTATAGCGGAAATTGACAGAGATGAAAATGGTAAAGCAATACCCAAAAAAGATGCTAACGGTAAAGTTATTTATAAACTAAACGAAAAGGGAAATAAAATTCCAAGATTGCAACAAGGTGACACCATTAGAGGTTCATTACATCAAGATAGTATCTATGGCGCGATAAAAAATCCGCTAAATACAGAAGAAATTAGGTATGTTATTCGCAAGGATTTAGATAGTTTAAAAGCAAATGATGTCGAAAATATTGTTGATGAAGCGGTTAAGAGTATAATCAAAGAGGCAATCGCAAATAAAATCTTAATACTTTCCTCTAATCCTCAGCAAAAGAACAAAGTGGATGGCATTGTCTGGATGAATAAAGACAAACATGTACCAATTAATAAGGTTAGAATTTATGCCAATTCAGTAAAGAATCCTCTAGAGATAAAAGAACATAGATCATTATCAAAATCAAGACACGAACACAAGCAAAAAGTTTATGGGCAGAATGATGAAAATTATGCAATGGCAATTTATGAACTAGACGGTAAAAGAGAATTTGAATTAATCAATAATTTTAATCTAGCTAAACTGATCAAGCAAGGGCAAGGACATTATCCTTTGCATAAAGAAAAAATTGTGAAGGGTAAAAGAATTATATTTCCTATAGCTAAAAGCAATAACAAGGATGTAGTTTTGAGAAAAGGGCAACAGGTTATATTTTACGATAAAACCATAGAGAGTCCAAAAGATATTTCTGAACTATTAGATTTGGACAGTCGGATGTATATAATTGAAGGATTATCTATCAATCGAGTAAAATCAGGTGGTATTTTTTATGAATTTGGAGTTATACTTTTACGATTTTTCAAAGAGGCAAGAAAAGCAGATGACATTAAGAAAGATGGTTATAAACCCGATGGCGATTTTAAAATAGGAGAAGAAAAACCGACCAGAAAAATGAGTCCGGGACAATTTACAGCTTTTGTAGAGGGAATCGATTTTAAAGTATTGCCTTCAGGAAAAATCCAAAAGTTGTAAAACGACTCGCTTTGGTGTATATTTACACCACTTAATAGTTTTATTATGGCAAGACAAACGATCACTTTAGCCAATCAAAACGATGAATGGTTAAAACAGCAAGTAGCAAACGAAGAATTTACGAGTAAAAGCGAGGCGATCAATTATTTAATCAAACAAGCACGCGAGCAAGATGCGTATGTAGAAGTTGTGCGAATGAAAATAGAAAAAGCTGAAAAAAGTGGTTTTAGCACAAAGACTAAAGAAGAATTGTTGGCAGATATTAAGAAAAAATTGAATGTATAGCTATAGATTGAATATTCAGGTTGAGGAAGATTTAACTCGAATATTTGAATATGGAATGAGTCAATTTGGTTTGAATGAAGCAACTAAGTACTATGATATGTTTTTTGAATGTTTTTCAAAAATCTCTTCCAACCCGTTTCTTTTTCCAAATGCAGATCATTATAAGAAAGGGTACCGCTACTGTGTTTGTGGAGTTGACACTATTTTTTATAAAGTTAATGGCAATGACATTGAAATCATGGCAATAATTGGAAGGCAAGATTTCTAAAATATTCTTTGAAAAGATGTTTCTCAACTCTTAAACAGCTCAAACCACAACGGAGTTTCGGCGGTAGCCCACTCCGTTGTGGTTTGATTGAAGATTGGAAAACACGATATTATCGAAGTTTCTTCATTACCTACGCCTAGAGTTGTGGTTTGATTGAAGATTGGAAAACACGATATTAAAACAACACGACTGTTACGCTTGCAGGCGTTGTGGTTTGATTGAAGATTGGAAAACACGATATTGTTTCTTGACCAAGTTTCTAAACGCCTTGCGTTGTGGTTTGATTGAAGATTGGAAAACACGATATTCTTTGCGCTAACAGTACTTGCTGCGCTTAGTTGTGGTTTGATTGAAGATTGGAAAACACGATATTTAAATCTTCCGCGCTCCAAACAAGTACAGCGTTGTGGTTTGATTGAAGATTGGAAAACACGATATTATGTTAAAGTTTGTCTGAACGCTTGTTTTGGTTGTGGTTTGATTGAAGATTGGAAAACACGATATTAGACGGCATGAAGATGAAAGACCATAAGTGGTTGTGGTTTGATTGAAGATTGGAAAACACGATATTCGTGAAAATTTTGTTGGCTCCAATATCGCTGTTGTGGTTTGATTGAAGATTGGAAAACACGATATTCAGCAAAAGCAGCTAGAGAATTACGTTTGCGTTGTGGTTTGATTGAAGATTGGAAAACACGATATTAAAATTACTTCACAAAGATAACGTATTTTGGTTGTGGTTTGATTGAAGATTGGAAAACACGATATTTAAAACCATTGAATCCGTTAAGAGCTCGAGGTTGTGGTTTGATTGAAGATTGGAAAACACGATATTCTAACGCGCTGTTTATCTCGATTGGAGCAAGTTGTGGTTTGATTGAAGATTGGAAAACACGATATTTCGGTTCGATTAGCGGTCGCGTATTCCACCGTTGTGGTTTGATTGAAGATTGGAAAACACGATATTGTAATGTTACTAATAACATTTGAGGTCTTAGTTGTGGTTTGATTGAAGATTGGAAAACACGATATTGGTTTTAGTACAGCAGAATTTGATTATTAAGTTGTGGTTTGATTGAAGATTGGAAAACACGATATTTAATTTTATTAAAGTTGATACTGACTTGAAGTTGTGGTTTGATTGAAGATTGGAAAACACGATATTAATAAAAAAATGGCAACTAGAAGTGGTTTAGTTGTGGTTTGATTGAAGATTGGAAAACACGATATTCTTTGGAGTTCGATAATTTTGGATTGAAAAGTTGTGGTTTGATTGAAGATTGGAAAACACGATATTACTAACTTTGACTTTGAACAGCAGAATTTCGTTGTGGTTTGATTGAAGATTGGAAAACACGATATTATTTGGTTTTAATAAACTAGAAAAATCTCGGTTGTGGTTTGATTGAAGATTGGAAAACACGATATTTAA
>NZ_JBMLTK010000118.1:11864-60449 GCF_049240005.1 Flavobacterium sp.
TTAGCGCGGCTGTAAGCCTTTGATATCGTTGATTTTAAAGTTAAATTATCGTGATAAAAACGCATCTTTTGCGGCTTGATAACCCGAAATTGACGCGTTTTTTTAATTAAAACAATTCCAATTGCATCGGTGGCGGTTCTTTTGGGACAGGTGCACGACCCCAAAAGTTCATGATGTTGCCAAATTGCTTATCCGTTATTCTTAGTACGCTAACCTTGCCGTATTCGGGCAACAAGCGCCGAACACGTGCTTCATGCACATCGGCACTTTCGCCACTGGCACAATGCCTTATGTATACACTAAATTGCATCATGCTAAATCCGTCTTTTAATAAAGCGTTTCTAAATATCGAGGCATCCCGCCGATTCTTTTTAGTCTCGGTCGGTAAATCAAAAAAAACAAATAGCCACATAATTCTGTAGGCGTTTAATTCCATAACTGCGGATATTTTATCTTTTTTCGATCACCGTCATAGCACTGACGTAAACTCTGACATGTTTTCTGAATAGCTACCATTAGCGGAGAAACTTCGTCTTTCCAGTAGACAGTTCGGGTTAACATATCAAGAAACTTTACCTTTACTTCGCGTGTAAGTTCTGTTATGCCTTCACTTACAAGATTAACTACAATTTCATCGACAATTGGGCGGAAGGGTTCCATAATGTCGTCTGCCAAAGCAAAAGCATTATACTTACTCTTATGATGAATACCCAAAGTATTCAATAGTCCTGCGGCAGCTAATGATCGTGCTACCGCGGCTCGCAAAATCGCATAACCATAGTTTAAGAATGAATTGGGGAAGTCGCCGTGCCGCTCGCGCTTAAAATCGGCTTCCCAGAGGTGTTTCCAATAAAAACTTGCAGCAACAGCTTCCATATTGCTACTATCTCCACTGAGAACTTTATTGGCTAAAAAAGGAAAATGATTTTCTTCATTTCTGACTTGCTTAAGAAGTAAGCCTTGATTTGTAATCTTTTCTACGATGGTTTGTCGCCACAAATTCTTTTTTAAAGCGGCAGATGCTTGTATCTGACTAGAAAATATCTCTTGTTGGATATGATGGGCGTTTAAACTTAGAAACATTCCC
The DNA here is from genome assembly GCF_049240005.1 of Flavobacterium sp. Classification (GTDB taxonomy): domain Bacteria; phylum Bacteroidota; class Bacteroidia; order Flavobacteriales; family Flavobacteriaceae; genus Flavobacterium. The sequence goes on from NZ_JBMLTK010000118.1 coordinate 12,952, forward strand.
TGAGGTAAATGATTTTTATTACAGATAATGGTCGCCACATTGTTGTCGCTCAATGCCACAAGCGCAGGCATACTTATATAGATCTCATGATGATCGAGTACCAAATACCCTAAATCCTCAATAGGTACGCTGCCACTTCGCATTTCTGAAACGATGTTCAATTGGTTATTCGAAACCGTTAATGAACTTTTACTTTCAATAATTACACTTCGCTTAATCATAAGTTAAAAAATTGGTTGTTAATAGGTTATTTATAACTCAATCAACAAAACTTATGCCTTTTTTTAAAAATGTGTTTTTGTAAAAATCATTTGTGGTGCAGATATCAATGGATTATCGCCTAAAGTAAGTTCTTTAATCCGTTACACTAATTGTTGTTGTTTTTAAAACCAATCTTCTCAACTACGTCCCCCCGGGTGAGCGACAGCAGCGGCATACTTTTTTGCGCTACGGAGTTTCCACTACTGCTAAAGCAAAAAAGATACAGCGAATGGCGCGACGGCGGTTCAGCGAAACGTTTGCGAAGCGCTACGATTGCACCGCCGGCACCCCCAAATAAAAAACGATCATCCAGAACGCAATGAACACCTTGTTTTGGGGATGAAGTTCCAGCAATTTATCGCGATACGGGCAGCCAATCGGGTTACAAATCAAGTTTCCAACGATCCGAGTTTTAAAACTTTTAAAACTATTCTAACTTTAAAAACTTAATCCTTACTTTTGCGACACTTCATACCCATTAAAAGCAATATATGGACATTCACGAATACCAAGGGAAAGAAATTCTCGCATCGTACGGAGTTAAAGTACAACGCGGTTACGTAGCAAACAATCCGGTTGAGGCTGTGGCAGTTGCGAAACAATTAACTGCTGAAACAGGTACCGGATGGCACGTTATTAAAGCGCAAATTCATGCCGGAGGCCGCGGAAAAGGCGGTGGCGTTAAATTAGCCAAAAACCTGCAACAAGTAGAAGAGCTCGCCGAACAAATCATCGGAATGAGCCTCATCACGCCACAAACACCACCTGAAGGAAAGCGCGTACACAAAGTGCTTATCGCAGAAGACGTGTACTACCCAGGCGAAAGCGAAACTAAAGAATTCTATATGTCGGTTTTGCTTAACCGCAGCAAAGGTCGCAACATGATTATGTACTCTACCGAAGGCGGTATGGATATCGAAGAAGTTGCTGAACACACTCCACATTTAATCTTTACCGAAGAAATCGACCCAGCATACGGTTTACAAGCGTTTCAAGCGCGTCAGATTGCCTTTAACCTAGGCTTGTCTGGAACTGCTTTCAAAGAAATGGTAAACTTCGTACAAGCTTTGTACAATGCCTATATTGGCTCTGACGCATCGATGTTTGAAATCAACCCTGTTTTGAAAACATCCGACAATAAAATTATCGCTGTAGATGCTAAAGTAAATCTCGACGACAACGCCTTGTATCGTCATCCGAACTTGGCTGAATTACGCGACGTTCGCGAGGAAAATCCGATCGAAGTAGAAGCGAAAGCTGCAGGTTTGAATTACGTTGACCTCGACGGAACCGTAGGATGTATGGTGAACGGCGCTGGTTTAGCTATGGCCACCATGGATTTAATTAAGTACGCCGGTTTTGAACCTGCAAACTTCCTTGACGTAGGTGGAACAGCCGATGCAAAACGCGTTGAGCTAGCATTTCGTATCATCCTTCGCGATCCGAACGTAAAAGCAATTTTGATCAATATCTTTGGCGGAATTGTTCGTTGCGACCGTGTAGCACAAGGAGTTATCGATGCCTATAAAAATATGGGCGACAGTATTAAAGTGCCAATCATCGTTCGTTTACAAGGTACCAATGCCGAATTAGCGAAAGAAATGATTGATAACTCTGGAATGCCAATCCTTTCTGCAGTACAATTCCAAGAAGCTGCTGATCAGGTACAAAAGGCGTTGAGTTAATCCTTAACGTAAAGTCATAAATAATAAATCCCGATGTTTTTGGCATCGGGATTTTTTGTTTTACTGAACTTCGAACTTGCTTTTAATGTGCATCTTCCGAACTGCACAATCCAACGATGGTATGGAAAACGTCGTGTAATGCCGTAATTTCTTTCGTTAAGGTAGCATCAGCAGCTTTCGATTTCACCAATTTATCGAGTTTCTTACTTCCTTTTACCAAATCGGCTACTGCTTTTTTCACTTCTTTTTTAGCGTATGGTGCCGGAATCGGATTTTTAGCCAGCGCTTCAGCTTTTAAAACCAGTTCGCCGCTGCGGGTTTTCAACGGTTCTAAGTTTCCTTCCTCGCTCGGATGAAACGTTTGGCTCATCGTTTTGTGGAAATCTTTAATCTGCGGCCAATCGTCGAACTTTCCTTTAGGTGCTGCCACATCGTATAGTTTACTCACTTCATCCCAGTTAATGACGTTCCAAATGGCTTTCAAGTAATCCGGACGCTTGTTTTGATATTTCAAATAATATGCGTGCTCCCAAACGTCTATCCCTAAAATGGGCGTTCCTTTTTGGTCGACTACATCCATCAACGGATTATCCTGATTAGGAGTCGAACTAATAAAGAGCTTTTTCTTGCTGTCTACACTCAACCAGGCCCAACCTGAGCCAAAACGTTTGGTTGCAGCGGCTTCCATCTTAATTTTCAAACTGTCTAATCCACCGAGTTGTTCGTTAATGGCAGTAAGTAAACGAGCCGACGGTTGTGTGCCTTTATTAGGGGTTAAAATCGTCCAAAACAAACTGTGGTTGTAATGTCCGCCGGCATTGTTTCGCACCGCATCCGAATATTTAGAAACCGATTTCAATAAGTCTTCCAACTTCAGTGCTCCTAAATTTTCGGCTGCCACCGCTTTGTTGAGATTCGTGACGTAGGCTTGGTGGTGTTTATCGTGGTGAATTGTCATGGTTTGCGAATCAATATAAGGTTCCAAAGCCGCAACGTCGTAGGGTAGTGGAGGTAGGCTAAAGGGCGTTTGTGCCGCACTTATGCCCACTGCGAAAACGGTTAAAATCCCGCTCAAAAGTTGTTTTTTCATCTCAATAGTGGTTTGTAATCTATGCGAAGGTATCGCTAAAATTAAAGTTATGGATACAAATTAACGTTGTGTTCGTACTTTGGTTACTCGGTTTTCGACGTGTCGTCTGCGTCTAAATCCAATGCTTTTAATGGCAATTGTTCCGAACCCAATGGCAAACTCTCCACATTGCGCAACTTGCGTTCAATCTGGTTGCTACGGGTCGTTAAAACGGTATCTAATTGACCTAATCCCGTGGTAATGTTATTTTTTGCTTTGTTGAGTAAGTCGCCAAAAGTGGTAAACTCGCGTTTTACTTCGCTCAATACCTTCCAAACTTCGCTGCTTCGTTTTTGGATAGCAAGCGTACGGAAGCCCATTTGCAAACTGTTGAGCAAGGCTACTAAAGTGGTGGGTCCGGCAACGGTTACTTTAAATTCGTCACGCAGCTGATCCACCAAGCCACTTCTACGAATTACCTCGGCATAAATGCTCTCAAACGGTAAAAACATAATCGCAAAATCGGTTGTTTTCGGCGGATCGAGATACTTGTCGCGTATATCTTTTGCCATTTTTTTAATGGTGGTTTCTAAATTTTTTGTCGCCACTTCAACTTCCTCTATATTGCCGTTTTCGTAGGCGGCAAGTAGGTGTTCGTAGGCATCTTTCGGAAATTTTGCATCGATTGGCAGGTACACAAATCCGTTTTCGTCTTCGGTTCTTCCGGGCAATTTTATGGCAAACTCCACCGGTTCGTTGCTGCCCGATTTTGTTCTCACGTTCGAGTCGTATTGCGATGGTGCTAATATTTGTTCCAGGATCATCGCTAACTGCACTTCGCCAACGCCACCGCGCAATTTTACGTTGCTCAAAACCTTTTTCAGACCGCCAACATCGGTGGCGATGGTTTGCATTTCACCCAATCCTTTCTGAACTTCAATTAATTGTTTTCCAACCGTTTCAAAACTCTCTCCTAAACGATCGCTTAAGGTTTTGGTAAGCTTTTCGTCGACCGTCAAACGCATTTCTTCCAGCTTCTTTTCGGTACCCACGATCAGTTCCGTTTGCTTTTGTTCAAGCTGACCGAATTTCTCGCGTTGCAGTTCGTTAAACGAGGCTACGTTTTTATCAAAACTTTCTCTAAACTCTTTGAAAACCAAACCAATAGATTCGCGCATCTTCTCCTGATCGGCCAAGTTGTGTCGTGTAATCTCGGTTAGTTTTTCTTCCAAACTGTATCGCACTTTCTCAAGTTGTGCCACCGTATCTTTCACCAGTTTTTCTTGCACGAGCAGTAATTCATCGAATTTAAGTTTTTGGCTGTCAGCAAATTGCTGTAGTGCGCGTTGTTGTGCCTCGCGGTTTGCGGTATTGTTCTCGTCTATGCGCAGCGAAAATTTATCCAAGCGTTCGTTCGTTTCGGTACGTGTAGTGGCGGCAACTTGCGCAGCTTCTTGGCGGTTTGCTCGAAATTCCTCACGAATAACCTGTTCCGTCTGATTTAATTTTTGTTCAAACTGTTGAAAACGCTCGTCGATTTTCGTTTCGCTTTTCGGTCGGAGTTGCAAATACAGCAAAACCAGTAACAGTAAAACGGCAAGTACGCCCAGTAAAGTAAGTATCGTCATAAAGTGTAGATGTCTTTTGTTTTTTTTGCCCTTCCGGCGGGTCGTGCCTCCGACGCCGTCGCGCTTTCCCTACAACCTTGTCGCCAAAATCCGGCAAAAGCTCAAGTTCTTTCGGCTTCTGAGGTCGCCGTAATCACTTGGCTTTTGCAGCGGCTTTCAGCAACAAGGGTTTTCGTCCAATCGCTAAGGGAACATAGTGCTCGACGCAAGAAGCTGCTAAATTACAGCGAAATTTTTTTAAAAATATGCGGTTTTTCCGTAACCGTGTTTCGTTTTTTTTTCGTTGGGATTAACCCGTTTTCCCCTTCCCGTTTCGGGCGAATTTCCCGAAAAAAATCGACATAGCATTACGGAAAAACCGCATATTTTCAGGTGAGTATCATTTTTATCTCATAATCCCCTTTTGCCAAATTCTCCATTAATCAAACGTCAAACCGAAAAGTATTCCCGAACTTCATTGAAATATCCTCTATAGTAACTTTGAAAAGTATCTTTAAACGGTGCGATTTGGAAATAGTACCTCGTAAGGGCTACTGTCCAGAATCTACGAAAAACGATAACTTCTTTTTAGTGCTTTTTAGATTTTTACCCACGGAAAAGTACGTTCTTTGCAGCGCTTTAAAATTTCTCTTCTTATGTCGGTATTTCGCTGCACACTTGTCTTTTTCCTTCTACTAACTTCGCTTGTTCACGGACAAAATTCTGGTTTTACTCTTTCGGGGAAAATAGATTCGGCCGCCGAAGCAAACCTGCCCATAACTATAACTTTAAGCACCGCTGCAAACAAAGTAGTGGCTACAACTTCGGTTAACGAACAATTTCAATTTGTGTTTACCAATGTGGCTGCCGGCACATACAATCTGCGAATCGAAGCGACAGCCGCCGAAACACTAATCCGGAAAAGCATTGCGCTTACCGCCGATACCGATTTAGGAGCGCTTGAACTCAAACCGAAATCGACGCAACTTACCGAAGTCGTAATCAGCCAAAAAAAGCCAATCGTTAAAGTTCAGGCCGATAAAACCGTTTTTCAAGTTGAGAATACAATTAACGCTACCGGAACATCAGGCTTTGAATTGCTTCGAAAAACTCCGGGCGTGGTTATCGACAATAACGATAATTTAATTGTCGAAGGAAAATCGGGCGTATTGATTTACATCGACGGAAAGCAATCCTTTTTAAGTGGTTCGGATTTAACCGATTTCCTGAAAACCATTCAAGCAACCGATATTTCGGCCATAGAACTGATCACACAACCGTCGTCAAAATACGATGCCGCGGGAACGGCAGGTATCATCAACATCAAACTCAAGAAAAGCAAGTTGTACGGTACCAACGGTAGTGCATCTACGGGCTTAAATATTGGCGAGTTTGCCACAACGGTTAATGCGGTTACAATCAACAACCGCAGTAAATACGGTAACTTTTATGCCAATTACAGCAATCGATTCGGGCGTAATTATAGTTTCATAAACTTGTACCGAACCCAAAACGGATTGTTTTTGAACTCGCGCGGAACAACCGAATCAGGTGTTAACGCTAACAATTTCCGAATGGGTTACGATTATTCCGCAAACAGTAAGCATACTTTCGGAGCGATAGTGTCGGGGAATTTCAACAACAATTACAACTACGGAAATACACGAACGCCCATTGGTTTGCTAAACCCAATGCGTACCGACAGTATATTGCGCGCCAACAACATTGCAAAGGCAACTAACAAGAATTTATATGCCAACGTAAACTACAAATATCAAGATTCGCTTGGTCATCAATTAAATATCGACGTGGATTACGGTTTATACAGCAGCGATCGCGATTCGTATCAGCCAAATATTTATTACAACCCGACGGAAACCGAAATGCTGAGCAGTCAGATTACGCGACAGATAACGCCAACCGACATCGATATTTACACGTCTAAAATCGATTATGAGCAACCGCTTTTGAAAGGAAAGTTCAGCGCTGGAGGTAAGTTCTCGTTGGTAAAAACAACGAATGTTTTCGATTTGTTCGATTTTGAAGACGGCATACCGGTTTTTGATGCGAATCGAAGTAATGCGTTCGACTATACCGAGAATGTGAATGCACTTTACGTGAATTTTAGTCGCGACATTGGAAAATTTAACTTTCAAATGGGATTGCGCGCCGAGAATACGCAATCGAAAGGCGAGCTTACTGCCAATCAGGTTTCGGAAAACCAAGTGGTGAAACGCAGCTATACCGACTTATTTCCGAGCGGAGGTTTAACGTATGCGGCCAATCAAAATCACTCTTGGGCACTGATTTACTCGCGTCGTATCGAACGTCCGAATTACCAAACTTTAAATCCGTTTCAGTTTCAACTTGATGAACTAAATTTCCAACAAGGAAATCCGTTTTTGCGTCCGCAATACACACACAATCTCAAGTTTAGCCACACGTACAAATACACGCTAAACACCAGTTTAACGTACACTTATGTAACCGATTTCTTCGCTCAAGTAACCGAAATTGTGGATGAAACGAAAGGTTCGTTAACTACTAAAAACGTTGCCAATCAAGAAGTTATTAACTTGGGTATTTCGTATCCGTTTAATGTTAAAGATTGGTGGAATGTGTATGCGAGTGTGAACGCATTTCAGAGTAAATACACAGCCAACAGTCCAGAGTTTGTTCCGTTAACACAAGAAACCTTGAGCTTTTACGGACAAAACACCTTTTCGTTACCTAAAGATTACACCATTGAAGTTTCGGGTTGGTATTCGTCGCCTGCCGTTTGGGGCGGAACGTATCGCACCGCGTCAATTGGTTCGTTAGATGTGGCGTTTCAGAAACTGTTACTTCAGAAAAAACTCAATATCCGACTCGCATTTTCAGATATTCTATTTACCTCGCCTTGGCACGGAAATACCGAATTTGGTGGTTTAGCGATTCGTGGCGACGGTGGTTACGACAGTCGGCAGGTACGTTTAAACGTGAGTTACAAATTTGGTAGCGATTCGGTAAAGAAAATGCGTGAACGATCAACCGGCTTAGAAGACGAGCAAAATCGCTTAGGGTCGTAAAACACTAATGTAATTTACGGTACGCTGTAGGAGCGCTTCCTTTTTTCCGTAAGAAAACCCGATTGAAATAGCTTAGCGTTTCGAACCCACAGTCGTTGGCTATTTGCGCTACAGATTGATCAGTTTGCAACAGCAGTCGTGCTGCTTCGTTAATCCGAATTTCGTTCAGGTAATCGGAAAACGTTTTCCCTACTGCTTTTTTGAAGAACTTACAGAAGTTGCTTTCCGTCAGAAAAATTAGTTCGGCCACTTCCTTCAAAGTTATGGGCTCAGCAAACCGATTTTGAATGTACAAGCACACTTTGTTAATTCGCATTTCGTGCTGTTTGCTTACTGTTACGTGCGCCGCATTGGGAGCGATTCTTCGAGAAGATAATTGCGTTAATCGGTCTAGAACTAGCAGCAATTGAACAATTTTCCCGAAGTCTTTTCGCTGTATCACTTCTTCCAAATCGTTGATGCATTCCGCGGAAGCTTGAAAAGCTAAGCCGCTAGATGCGTTTTCTAATACCAACTTCACTCGGGCACATTCGCGTAAATTTCCGAGCGATTCAAATAGGGCAGGCGTGAACTGTACAACGATGGCTTCAACAGTTTCGCCCGCAATTTCCTTACTCGACCAGGTGTGTGGTACATGACTTCCCAAGAGCACCAAATCGCCGGCTTCGAAGGTTTCGTACTTGTTGCCAACCAATCGAAATCCGGATCCGCGAACTATATACGTCAATTCATACTCCGGATGATAATGCCATTTGAATTCAAAAAAAGGCAGTTCAAATCGGTAGGCGTACAAGCTTTGGCGGCCTTTCTCTAATGGAATGTCTTCTAAATACGCCCTCAACTTTATTATGAATTTTTAGAGAGATAAAGCTAGTTAAAAATTCAATATAGTGTTAGATTTTGTCAATTTTAAGGTATTTGATCGTATGGGCTTACTCTAGTTTTGAATTGTAGAACAACTTTCATTTCTAAAACTGATTACAAACACAAAAAATACGCAAATGCTAGTTCCGGCACACATCAAACAAGAGTTAAACACTTTCGTGGAATTAACTCCAGAGCAAATAGCTTTTTACGACACGAATCGTTACATCAAAGTCAAGCAGGTGTTGAGTTCTGAAACCTTGCAGTTTTTTAACGAGCAAATTTCGGAGCAGGTAGCAAAAATGAACACTGAACATACCGCTTTAGAAGATCGAACTACTTACGGTAAAGCTTTCTTACAGTTATTTAATCTATGGCTTGAGAACGACGTAGTTAAAGAATTGGTTTTCAGTAAACGAATTGCGAAAATTGCCGCCGATTTAATGCAAACTTCAGGAGCGCGTTTGTACCACGATCAGGCCTTGTTTAAAGAAGCGGGGGGAGGAATAACGCCTTGGCACGCCGATCAATACTACTGGCCGTTGTCGAGTGATAAAACCATTACAGCATGGATTCCGCTTCAGGCAACGCCACTCGAAATGGGTCCGTTGGAATTCAGCGCGGGCAGTCATCGTTTGGTTGAAGGTCGGGAGTTAGCTATTGGCGACGAAAGCGAAGCAATCATCCAAAAGAAACTACGTGTAACCGATTTTGAGCACGTTATCGAAGCCTTCGATGCGGGCGAAATCAGTTTTCATTCGGGTTGGGTTTTTCACCGTGCGGGAGCCAATACGACCAACGAAATGCGAAAAGTAATGACGGTGCTTTACATGGACGAAAACATGATTTTGAAGCAGCCGGAAAATAAGAATCAGGAAACCGATTGGCATAAATGGTGTCCGGGAGCTGAGGTAGCTCGCGAAATTGATACGCCTTTAAACCCGATTTTATACTCCTCGAAATAGCCATGAAACTAAAATACATCGCTCCGTTCTGGGGCCAAGAACAGCTTTCAGCAGAGGCTTTTCTTTCGAAAGTTGTGGAAAATGGCTACGACGGCGTGGAAATCAATTTTCCAAACAGCGATTCGTTTGTTCGCGAGTTTAAACATGCACTGCAAAACATCCGCGAAAGCGTAAATCCCGAATTCATGTTCATTGCCCAGCAAGTCTTGGGTTTTCGAGACGAACCAGTCGACTCCTACAAACAACGTATGAGCGATCGGTTAATGTATTTGCTGGAACTACAACCTACTTTCGTGAATTCACATACGGGTCGCGATTATTTCGATTTCTATGAAAACTGCGATTGTATTGAAGCAACTACTCAGCTCGCAAAGCAGTATCAAATTCCGATTTACCACGAAATTCACCGCGGCCGATTTTCATTTCATGCCAAATCCTTAATTCCGTACTTGGATATTTTTCCCAATTTGGAATTGGTAGGCGATTTATCTCACTTCTGCGTTGTTTCAGAAAGCATGCTCGAAGGACAAGCGCATTTTTTGAAACAAATATTTCCGAGAATCAGACATTTGCATGCGCGAGTAGGTTGGCAGCAAGCGCCTCAAGTAAACCATCCGTTTGCACCAGAATGGGATTCACACGTGCAACAATTTTTGGCGTGGTGGAAGGAAATCGTACAGCTACATCGTTCCAAAGCCGTGTTTTCCATAACGCCCGAATTTGGTCCGTTTCCATATCTACCGCAAGAGCCGTTTTCGCAAAAACCCTTTGTCAATCAATGGGATATCAATAATGAATTCAAGCAATTTTTGAAACAAAATCTTTCGAGTTATGCCTAGTTCCAATCAAAAATATTTGCGTTACATCACATTCAGTGCGGCATTAGGCGGTTTGCTCTTTGGTTACGACACGGCAGTGATTTCGGGCGCTATCGGAAGTTTAACCAACTATTTTGATCTAACGGCCGTCGAAACAGGTTGGGCAATATCGAGTGCGCTGGTGGGTTGTTTAATCGGTGCCTTTTTCTCCGATTCGTTGAGCAGTCGCTACGGACGCAAACCAACCATGCTCATTTCGGCAGTGCTTTTTACGGTAAATTCCGTCGGAACTGCCATTCCAGAGAGTTTTAGCGTTTTTGTTTTCTTCAGAATCGTTGGTGGCGTGGGAGTTGGCTTAGCATCAATGGTTGTACCGATGTATCTGGCCGAAATTGCGCCAGCTAAAAAACGTGGAGCGCTTGTGGCAAACTATCAATTGGCCATAGTGCTTGGCATTGTACTAGTGTATTTCGTGAACTATTTTATTGCATTACAAGGCGATACACAGTGGAATTTGACCACCGGTTGGCGCTGGATGTTCGGTTCGGAACTCTTGCCATCGATCTTGTTTTTAGTTTGTTTGTTTTTGATTCCTGAGAGTCCACGCTGGTTAGCAACGCAAGGAAAATACCAGCAAATGCAGGCGGTTTTAGATCGGATTAACAGTAGGGAAGAGGCGGAGGCGGCTCGTCGTGAAATCGATGAACATGCAGGAACAACTTCGAATAATCAGTGGAAGTCGCTCTGTCAACCCACATTTCGAAAAGCGCTCTTTGTCGGAGTTGTTTTGTCGGTTTTACAGCAATTCTGCGGTATAAACGCCATATTGTACTACGCGCCGGAAATTTTCAAGAATTTAGGTAGTTCGGCCAACGCGTCCTTATTAGAAACCAGTGTTTTAGGCGTTGTGAATCTCATTTTTACCTTATTAGCTATTAAATGGGTGGATAAAATGGGAAGGAAACCACTGTTACTTATAGGTTCTGTGGGCATGACTGTGGGGTTACTCGGCGTCGGAATTTGTGTCTTTTACACCGTAGTATCGTACTTGATTCTGCCGTTTTTACTGCTGTTTATGGCCTCATTTAGCGTTTCATGGGGGCCAGTAGTTTGGGTGTTGTTGTCGGAAATCTTTCCTTCAAAAATTCGAAGTTTGGCTTTGGCAATCAGCGTTTTTATTCAGTGGATTGCTAATTTTTTAGTCACGCAGTTCTTCCCCGTTTTGGTTGCCAACGAATCGTTAGATTCCTACTTTAACGGAGCTTTTCCGTTTTATTTATTCGCGATAATTTGCTTATTTTCAGTGTTTTTTGTGTGGAAGCGTATTCCTGAAACCAAAAACAAAACCTTAGAACAAATGGAGTCGTTATGGAACTAAAAAAGTGCTTTTTACCGCTGCTGTGTTTGCTTGTAACACAGCTTTCGCTTTCGCAGAAAAACAGCAAACACGTAAATCCGTTTATCGGAACCGACGGCACGGGACATACATTTCCTGGTCCGTCGATGCCTTTTGGAATGGTGCAACCTGGCCCAGATAACAAAGATTACGGCTGGAATCATACCAGCGGATATCAGTACAAAGACACTTTATTACTCGGATTTTCACAGACGCGTTTTAGTGGAACGGGAATCAACGAAATGGGCGATGTTCTGCTGTTACCCATAAATCCGAAAAAGAAAAAATTGAAAAACGCCTATTTCAAAAAGACCGAGAAAGCAGCCGTTGGTTACTACGCGCTTCGCAAAAAAGACGAGGTTTTTGTTGAACTTACCTGTACCGATCGCGTAGCCTTACACAAATATCGATTTCCAGAAAAAGAAGCCCAAGTGCTTGTTGATACCCAACACGGACTTCGATTTGTTTTCGACGAAAATAATCCGAAAGGTTTAGTCGTGGAGAGCGATGTTCGCATTGAAAACGATTCAACCATTTCCGGCTATTGTTCCACACAAAATTGGGTGAATCGATCGTATTTCTTCACACTCACATTCTCACAAGCTTTCAAGTCTTCTACGAAAGTGACTGGAAAACCCAACAATAAAGCACCGAAATTTTTGCTCGATTTCATTCTAGAAAACAAGCGCGAATTGTTGGTAAAAATTGCACTTTCATCGGTTTCTGTTTCTAATGCAAAAGAAAATATGCAAGCCGAGTTGCCGCATTGGAATTTTAAAGAAGTTCGGCAAGCCAATGAAGCCGCTTGGAATCGGTATTTGAATCGGATTGAAATTTCAGGCAGTCAAAAGCAAAAGGAGTTGTTTTACACGGCTTTGTATCACGTTTTACTGCAACCATCGAACATCGCCGACGTGAACGGACAATATCGCGGAGCAGACGACAAAATGGCAACCGCTCCCAACAACGAATATTACAGCACACTTTCTATTTGGGATATTTATCGAGGCGCTTTTCCATTGCTGCAACTGGTGGTTCCAGAACGAATTAACGGCATCGTTAACAGCATGTTACTTCATCACAAAGCCAAAGGTTTTTTACCGATTTGGACGGCCTGGGGACAAGACAATTACTGCATGATCGGAAATCACGCCATTCCGATGATTTTGAATGCCGTAGACAATGGATTTTCCGGTTTTGACAAAGAAGAAGCTTTTAGAGCTATGTACGAAACAGCCACGAAATCGCACATAAATTCCGATTGGGAATTGTACAATGCTTACGGGTATTATCCGTTCGATAAGCTCGATAATGAAGCGGTTTCTCGAACTTTAGAAAGCGGTTACGACGATTGGTGTGTAGCAGAAATGGCACGCAAATTAGGAAAGCACTCCGAACAAAAAGAGTTCGAAAAAAGAAGTAATTATTATAAAAATCTGTTTGATGTACAAACGGGCTTTTTTCGAGGAAAGGATACAAACGGAAATTGGCGCACGCCTTTCGATGCGTTAACTGCTACCTCGCCACTAAACAATCCAGGCGATTACACCGAAGCCAACGCTTGGCAATACTTCTGGACGCCAACGCAATACGATATTCCGGGCGTGCGAACTTTGCTTGGTGGCGAAACCGCATTCCGAAAGAAACTCGACGAATTCTTCACCACAGAAGCTTTAAATCCGAACAAATTTCTCGGTCAGGAAGCCATGATCGGGCAATATGCACACGGCAACGAACCCAGTCACCACATTATTTATCTCTACGCTTTTACCGATACTCCAAAAGTCGGACAAAAGTATATTCACAAAGTAATCAACGACTTTCACAACAACACGCCCGATGGCATGATAGGCAACGACGATTGCGGGCAAATGAGCGCTTGGTACATTTTATCAACTTTGGGTTTTTATCCGGTTAATCCAGCCAGCGGAACTTTTGTTTTGGGCGTTCCACAATTAAAAGAAGCTAAACTGTTGCTGAATTCCGGAACCGAATTTCTCATAAAAGCAAAAGGCTATACCAAAAATACGATTTACCGAAACGATTGTTATCTAAACGGTACAAAACGTACGGATAATCAGATTTCTCACCAACAAATTCAACAAGGCGGCACACTCGAATTTGAAATGCAAAAACAATGAAAAAAATAGTAATCATCATTTTTTTAGTTCAGTTTCTTTCCGCGAAAGCGCAACAATCGGAGAAATTTCAAAGCTTGCCTTTTGGAAGTGTGAAGCCACAAGGTTGGTTGCGCACGCAAATGCAGGCGGATATTGAGGGTTTTGTAGGAAATCTCGATAAAATTGTTCCAGAACTCATTAACGATCCGATTTACGGCAGCGAACGTTTGGGCAAACACTCCAAAGCCAAAGATTTAGGCAATATGAAAGAGGGCGATGCAGCGGGCGACGATCAGTACAAATGGTGGAACAGCGAAACCCAATCGAATTGGTGGGACGGTTATTTGCGAAATGTCTTGCTGTTAGGCGACGTAGATGGCACTGCAAAAGTTCAGGCGTACGTAAAACGCATAATAGAAACGCAAGATGCCGACGGGTATCTCGGAATTTACGACAAAGATTTACGCTACCAATTTCAATCGGAAAACGGCGAATTGTGGGCAAAAGCAACACTGTATCGCGGTTTATTAGCGTATTATGAATACGCAAACGATAAAACAGTTTTTGAAGCTGTTGAACGTGCTGTCGACAATGTTATGCAAGCGTATCCGATACATAATTCGAGTCCGTTTTCGTCGGGAACCGGTTTTAACGGCGGCGTATCGCACGGACTCACTTTTACCGATGTGCTCGAACGCCTTTTTTTTCACACACAAAACGAAAAATACCGCGAGTACGCTTTGTTTTTATACCGCGATTTTTCCAATACTTTCCAAACCGAAGCCGATGCGCAACTCAAAAATGTTCTAAACGACAAATATCTGTTGCAATCGCACGGCGTACACACTTTTGAACATATTCGAACGCTAATTATTGCAAAATATGCGGCAAAAGATGGTGCGTTAGATGCTGCTTTAAGTCGGTATTTGGAAAAAATTAAGTCGGTTGTTACGGTTTCAGGTGGTGCTATCGGCGATGAATGGATTGCCCAACGCACGGCCGACGCGTCGCATACCGGTTACGAATATTGTTCGCTTCAAGAATTGCTTGACAGTTATTGTTTGCTCCTGCAAAAAACAGGCTCGGCTCTCGTGGCCGATGAGGTTGAAAACATCTTTTACAATGCGGCTCAAGGGTCGCGACATCTAGAGAAATCGTGCATTGCTTATTTGAAAACCGATAATTCGTTTGAAATGCTGGGCACGAAAAACGGTGAGGTAGAACCCGATCGCAAACAAACGCGCTACAAGTATTCGGCTGCACATCAAGATGTTGCTGTTTGTTGCAATCCGAATGCCGGAAGAATTTCGCCTTACTTCGTTCAAAACTCGTGGATGCGTGAAAACGAGTCGACACTCGTGGCTACGCTATTGATGCCTAACGTTTTAGAAACCAAGGTAAACGGAAGTTCTGTCAAAATTATCAATGAAACCAATTATCCGTATGAAAATAAAATGACGTTTCGTATACGTTTGAGTGCGCCAACCAGTCTGGTAATCAAAATTCGTAAGCCAGAATGGGCAACGCAAGTGCTTACAAACGAGCGTTTTGTGTACGACGACAACTACATAAAGATTGAACGCACTTTTAAAGAAGACGACCTAATTGAACTCGAATTCAAAACGGAAGTTCAAATTAAAAAGAGCGCAAAGAATGAACACTATTTTGCTTATGGAGCTTTATTGTATGCGAAATCTATTGATGGCCAAGAAATTGTAGGTCGTACCTACGCGTCTAAGTTTACAGATTTAACGTATCAGCCAACCGAAACAATTCAGTACCATTTCATCGATAAGCATCAGGCAAAGTTCAAGAAAAATGAAATTGTGGTTCGTTTGTTCAATTCCAAGTCAAAGCGCATCGAGAAGATTGCTCTAGTTCCTTTCGGAAAAACAATTTTACGACAGGTCGGGTTTACGATTCAAAACTAAAATAATATAAATGTTATTCATGCCACGCCTGCCCGTTTTAAAGTGAATCGGGTCGGGCAGGCCGCGCTTTTCGTTTCTAGTTGCCACATAAAAAGCACTTTTTGCTAGGTCGTTTTTCCGGCTTTCGCTGTCGCCGTTAAACTTCCGCAAAAAGTAACTTTTTCTGCGGCAAGCTATCCACTGCAATCGCTCGTGGGAAATCGTTACCAGCGGACGTTCCCAAAAAAGCAAGTTCCGTAATTTAAAAAACGTCGAAAACAAAACGGTTACAGCGGTCCAAAACCCCGTGTTATCTTTAAAACGTAAGTCTTATATCGATGAACTTTTGCTGTTCATTGCTTTTTTTACAGTAATAAAACACACTCTTAATAAATTTTTACTACGTTAGCATTCAGAAAATAAAAACCATGAAAAAAATCACAACACTTGCTGCAGCTTGGATTTTAGGTCTCATGTTCTTGAATGGCGGCTTAAACAAATTCTTAGAATACATGCCCATGCCCGAACAAATGAATCCTGAAATGCAAAAAGATTTTGCCGCATTTGTCGAAATTTCTTGGTTGATGCCCTTAGTCGGTATCGGCGAAATTCTCGGCGGTATTTTACTTCTTTTTCCTCGTTTTCGGGCCTTAGGTGCAATTGTATCATTTCCAATCTTAATCGGAATCAATGCCTTCTGCGCAAGCGTTGAACCAAGCGGATTAGCACTCGCGATACCGCTTTTACTTATGGACATTTATATTTTAATCACCGACCGCGAGAAAATCAAACCACTTTTTTAAACTATGAGACACCTTTTTTCTTTTAAAACACTTTTTGCAGTCGGTTTTCTTTTCCTGACCCAATTCAGTAACGCGCAACTTATATTAGCTGAAAACGAAGAAGCCATTTTGCGTTTCAAAGCTAAAACTGGCGAAGAAATTGCACTGCTTAAAGATAAAACCGATTACTATTTGCAATTCCGTTTAGTGAATCCGCAAGGTGATAAGAACGAATATCCAAAACCAAAACCAAATAGTTGGAAACAGTTTAAGTATTCCCACCGGGTAGCTTTTTTAAGTAACGGAAAACAAGTTGATGTTGAGTTGGTTCGATTTAAAATCGGCGACGACCAGTACGTCATTTACGAACAACACGATCGCGGATCGGGTTCGACTACCGCTGGTCTGAGAATCACCAACAGCGAAACCAAGCAAGTAAAGTTATATTCAGGTATTTCTAGCACCATTCAAGGCGATTTGAGTCGCGTTATCGAAGGCAATAATATCGAAGTAGTCGAACATTTAGATTAGTTTTTTCTCTTTAAAAATGCGCTAAGTGATGTCGAATACTTTGAGCGTGTTTAAAAAAGTAATTACTCTTTAAACGCAATCATCGATATTTCGACATCCACGCCCTTAGGTAATCCTTGCACAGCTACAGTTTCCCGAGCAGGCGCTACCGATTCGTCGAAGTACTTTTCGTAAACCGAATTCACCGTGGCAAAATCGTTCATGTCCGTAAGAAAAATACTCGTTTTTACTACATCCGAAAATTGAAAACCAGCCGCTTCTAATACCGTGCGTAAGTTCTCCATGACCTGCTCTGTTTGCTCGGCCACATTCTTTAATTTCAAATGTCCCGTAGTTGGATCGATAGCAATCTGCCCACTCGTATATAATTGATTTCCAAATTGTACGGCTTGGTTGTACGGACCAATTGGTGCAGGTGCATTAGCTGTGTAAATGATTTTTTTCATAATTCTAAAAGTACGAATTTTTTGCAGTAAGAACTAACAAGCAGCGTTCGACTAAAAATCATTGTCAGAACGCTTAAAGTGAACAACTTTCCAACTAAACAGATGACTGGCTGCCTACTTCGTTAGATTTTTTTGCGATACCGTAGTGTCTTAATAAAAATCAGTGTGATGATCAACCGTTTATCTGTTTTTTGACCGCCATCATTAAATCGAACTCAGGTTAATAAATTAACGTCGTCCGCCGTCGGGTAAACTCTGACGTTCCCACTTAATATCACTCAACATACCGCTCTTGATTCCAATAAAGAATCCCCACGATTTGTAAATATCAATCGGAACCCACGTAAAATCCATACGCCAACTCAACAAGTCGCGTTCAAATCGAAGTTGGGTATACGTGATACCTTTTTGAACAAAGTCGTAACCTGTTGACGCACCAATTTTCCACTTCGGCGTAAGCGTTAAATTTCCCGAAGCCATAATACTATTGCCCGTGATTTCGCTTTGCCTTCTATCGTTAGAATACGTAAGCGAATAGGCCAAAGTTAGATCCCACGGTATGTCGGCGGCGTATAATTCCAATGGTTTGGTATCTTCATCATCTTCATCAAACTGCGATTTCCGTCGATCCCCAAAATCCGTCGCAGTTCCAAATAAATCGTCTTCTCGACCGCCGTTTCGCTGGTTTTCTTCGCCCGCAGCATTGTTTTTCTTATTCCCGAAATTACTGTCAAACGAGTAGTTCATGGTTACGTTAGCACTAGTAAGTCGGAACAACGACCCACCGTTGTCGATATTGAACGTATTGATACGTCGTCCTGCCGCATTTATCGAATACGGATCGAGCGTAGCAGCAAGGTTCACATTCATTTTCTCTTTGAACAACAATGTGCTTCCACTAACGCGTACCGGCGACCAGCGCAGCGAATCGGCACTAATGTCGTAACCCGTTTGGAAATTCAAGTTGTTAAGCAACATGATTTTCTTATACTCTGTCTTGGTCGAATCTTTGTCGGTTACTTTTGCTTCAAAAGTGTTTGATAACTGAAAACCAAGCACATTACTGTAATTTCTTTGAGGTGCACCATAAATACCGTTTTCAAAACGGGTGTATTCCTTTTGCATATTTCCGCTGGCATCGGTCGCGTAAGTATCGTAATACCGATCAAAACTTGGCGTATAGTTGTACGAAACCGTCGGACGCATCACGTGGCGAATCGCTTTTAGCTTACCCTTATCTCCAAAATCATAGGTTCCATAAATCGTTGTACCAAGACCGGTACTGAAGTTATAGGTTCTAAACGAATCAAATCCGCCTACCTCGCGTTCAACTACTTGATTCAAATCTTGATCAAATCGTCGGTTTATCGTCTTGATGTACCAAACCTCATTGTAGTTCACATTAAACGGAACACTGAAATACTTGAATAACTTTATATTCGTGTTAATCGGAATACTGTGGCGCATTCCAGCTTGGGCATCGCGAAACATTTCCGGCTTGAAAAATAATGAATCGGTGGTGTTTATGCGGTTTTCACCAAGAACGTTGTATTGGAAATTGATGTTTTGGAAGAATCCTTTTTTAATTCCTTCTTTCGGAGCAAACGGAAACACGCGGTCCATACTGGCATTGAAAGTAGGTAACGTCATATTTATAGCTTGCGACTGCGTATTCTGCGAATGCGTTGCCGATAAAGTGATGTTTACCTGCGGTTCCCAATTAAACGTTTTTGAGTACGATACCGACGACGCTAACGTATTATTTAATCGAGATGCAGCAGCCAATTGATTAAATGAACTTTGAAAAAACTGCGAGCTTCCCAAATTCACCGAAGCTGAAAATCGCGAATTCGGATTCGATTTTCCGTCTTGCGCATGACTCCATTGTATGTTGTAAAGAGTAGTTCTGCTGTAATCTGGGAAACCACGTTCGCTAAAAACTTGGTTTTCATACCTAAAATTCACGTTTCCACGAAACTTGTATCGCAAAGCGTAGTTCGTTTCGGCTCGAATTCCGTAACTACCGTTTGTGAAATAATCGCCGGTTAACTTCAAATCCAGATAATCGCTGATAGCAAAATAGTAACCACCGTTTTGAAGAGAATATCCGCGATTGTTCGTATCGTTAAAAGTTGGAATTAATACACCCGACTGACTTTTAGTCGTCATTGGAAAAAAAGCAAAGGGCACGGCAATAGGCGTCGGAACGTCGGCAATGTACATATTCGTAAACCCTACGACTACTTTCTTTTTAGGAACAAACTTTGCCTTTTGTGCCAAAAAGTAATATTCCGGATTGTCGATATCTTCCGAGGTGGTAAACTTCGTTCTAGATAAAAAGTATACCGAGTCGTTTTCGCGTTTAGCTATTTCAGAAATAAAATTAAGTTCTCCCTGTTGCGAGCGCGAATTGTAAATAATTACTTTTTTAGTTTTCGTATTGAAACGGATCGAATCGGGTTCAACCACGTTTGTACCTTGTTTGAAGACAGGCCGCTGCGTTAATGTACCTGTAGAATCTTTAATTCTTCCAGCCGAAACTTCATTGGTTTCGTAATTCATTACAATTATTCCAGCGGTAAGTTCTACGTCTTGATAGTACAATTCAGCTTCGTCATACAGCGTTAACTGCTTTGTTTTCTGATTCATTCGCTCGTAACCTTTTGCCTTGCGGCGAACGATGTCTTCTAAGACGGATTTCTTGGGTTCAACACTACCTTTCTTTGATGTATCGACGGTTGTGGTGGGTAGTGATACGGTCAGAGTATCTTTTTGGGTACGTGAAACGTTAAGTGATTTTGCAGGCAATTCCTGCGCCTGAACTTTTCCGCAACAGATTGTTAAAAACGTTGCTAAAAAAACGATATGAAGTAAGTTTGAACGCAAATGTATTAATACTACTTTTGTGAAAAGTGGCGCACTTTTTGGTGGGTCAAACTTACATATAATTTTTCAGCTATATAAGCCGGAAGTAATTTTAACGAAGCATTTAAATCCACAAAAAACAAGCCTGAAAGATGAACTTCAAACGCAAATCTTTACAATTCATTTCATTAAGCATACTTTTTTTTACGCAAGTTGTTTCAGCTCAGTCAAATACATTTAAAGTAGCTCTCGATGCAGGTCACGGTGGTAAAGACTTTGGCGCCTCGTATCACGGATACTTAGAGAAACGAATCGCCCTAGAAGTAGTGCTTCGCGTTGGGAAAATTTTAGAAAGACAGCCCGATATCGACGTGGTTTATACTCGTAAAACCGACGTTTTTATCGAACTTATCGAACGTGCAAACATCGCCAATCGCGCCGACGCCAACATCTTCGTCTCAATACACTGCAACGCAAACGCAAACCTCTCTGCCGATGGAACCGAAACCTACGTAATGGGTATGGCCAAAAACGCAAGTAACCTGGAAGCAGCGAAACGCGAAAACGCCGTAATTACTATGGAGAAAGATTATAAAATTAAATACGAGGGATTTGATCCGAATTCTCCAGAAAAAATGATCGGGATGACCATGCTCCAAGAAGAGTACATGGACAACAGTATCGCTCTAGCCAGTAAAATCCAAAATAACTTTACAGATATGCTTGGCCGGAAAAGTCGCGGTGTAAAGCAAGCACCGTATATGGTATTACATAAAGCCTATATGCCTCGCGTACTTATCGAGATGGGTTTTATTTCTAATGCAAAAGAAGGCGCATACCTAAATTCAGATGAAGGGCAAGATAAATTAGCTGAGGCAATCGCAAAAGCCATTATTAGTTACAAAAAGGAATATTTTGGTGGGGAAGGGCAAATTTCCGAAAAGCCGTCGGAAAAATTAGCTCCTGAAGATCGCGTAGCACCCGCAAAACCCGTAACAGAAACTCCTCGAAATCAAGAACCACAACAGCAAACCAGTGCCGTAGAGTCGGGCATTGTCTTCAAAGTACAAATCAGTGCCAGCGGCAAAAAACTCGACCCAACACCAGCAAATTTTAAAGGATTAACCGACATCAGTGTAGCCACCGATAACGGAACCCTCTACAAATACATGTATGGAAATACCTCCGATTACGCCAAAGCAAAAGAACTGCTCGCAACAGCAAAATCAAAAGGCTACGATTCAGCGTACATCATTGCTTTCAAAGACGGAAAAAAAATCAGTGTACAAGAAGCGATTAAGCAATAAGCTTCTATAATTTAGTTTAAATTTGCGCAAAAACTTGCACCTTGAAACTAAGCAGAGAGCTCAAAACCGCCATACTCGTCGTTTCATCCATACTCTTATTCATTTGGGGATATAATTTCCTCAAAGGGAGCGACTTATTTGATTCATCTAAAACCGTTTACGTTAAATATAAAAACGTCGAAGGTCTTTTGCCGTCGGCAGCAGTAACCATTAACGGACTCGCAGTAGGAAAGGTACAATCCATTACTCTCGATCCGAAAGACGCGTCATTACTTGTTGAGTTAAAAATCACAGGCGATTTCCCTATCTCCAAGTCCTCAAAAGCAAATCTGTACGAGCCCGGATTAATCGGTGGCAAACAAGTACAAATCATTCCAAACCTGCAAGACACGAACATGATCGAAAACGGAACCTATTTGCAAGGTGAAGTAATCTCGGGAATTACAGCACAAGTAACCGAAACCTTAAAACCGCTGCAAGAAAAAATTTCAACGATACTTTCGTCGGTTAACGTATTACTCAACGGAATCAACAATACGCTCGATACCAAAACACAAAATCATCTCAAAAATTCAATTGCTGAACTTGAGAAAACAATGACCGAATTCAAGTCGCTCGCTACAAATGCAAACGACTTAATCGCCGACAACAAAGGAAAACTTAACAGCACCATCGCTAATTTTGACAAAACTTCTGGAAACTTCGCTAAAATATCCGATTCGTTAGCCAAAGTAAATATTGGACAAACGGTCAAAAAGCTAGAATCTACGCTGGCAAATATGGATAAAATCATCGCCGATCTTCAAAGCGGAAAAGGTACCGCCGGAAAAATCCTCAAAGATGAAGCCATGTATAGCAACTTCAATAAAACAGCAAAAGAATTGGAGTTACTTTTGCAAGATTTACGCCTAAATCCAACGCGATACATCAACGTTTCGCTGTTTGGAAAAAAGAATAAACCATACAAAGCGCCCGAAACTAACGCCGAACCAAAACCTTAAAGCAGATGCAATACATTGATAACATACTGTTTCTTATTGTCCTAGCTCTTGGAATTGCCTTCTTTGCAAAAAGTGCCAAGAAAATCATTCGCAATATCAAACTCGGTCAAGAAGTTGATCGCAGCGACCGCAGTTCTGAACGTTGGAAAAATATGGTGCTCATCGCACTCGGTCAAAAGAAAATGATCACCAGACCAATCAGCGGATTGCTACACATCATCGTGTACGTTGGTTTTGTAATCATCAATATCGAAGTTCTCGAAATTATAATCGACGGCCTTTTCGGGACACACCGCATTTTCAGTTTCTTAGGAACAACGTACAACGTGCTAATCGCCTCATTCGAAATTCTGGCCTTGCTCGTTCTCGTAGCTGTATTTGCCTTTTTCGCCAGACGAAACATTATTAAACTAAAACGCTTCATCCACAACGACTTGACCGGCTGGCCTAAATCAGACGCGAATTATATTTTGTACTTCGAAGTTG
Source organism: Flavobacterium sp. (assembly GCF_049240005.1). Lineage (GTDB taxonomy): Bacteria > Bacteroidota > Bacteroidia > Flavobacteriales > Flavobacteriaceae > Flavobacterium. Next base: position 36,133 of record NZ_JBMLTK010000118.1, read on the forward strand.
TGCTGATGTCGCTCTTTTTAATAATGAATGCAGCCGATCGTCATCTGCAACTTATTGGCTATACGCATTATCCCGAAGCAGGCGCTTTTCCCGTTTCGTCGTTCCTGTTGCCCATTTTCGAAGGCATGAGTCCAGGCGTTGTGGCTCTTTTGGAGCGTTCGGCTTGGTGGTTACACATCATCGGAATCTTGATTTTCCTTAACTATCTGTATTTCAGCAAACATTTGCATATTTTACTCGCATTTCCAAATACATATTTTGCTGACTTAGACGCGAAAGGGAAATTTACTAATCTGGAATCGGTTACACGTGAAGTGAAATTGATGCTCGATCCAAACGCCGATCCTTATGCCGCAGCTCCAGCCGACGCTCCAGCAACGAAATTTGGCGCCGCCGACGTAACCGATCTCAACCGCGTACAATTGCTTAATGCGTACACTTGTACCGAATGTGGCCGCTGTACTTCGGCTTGTCCCGCAAATCAAACGGGTAAAAAATTATCTCCAAGACGAATCATGATGGCCACGCGCGATCGAATGGTGGAGTTGGGTGATGAAATAGATAAGAACAACGGACAAATGCCGCAAAGCACCAAAACCTTGCTAAACGACTACATAACGCCAGAAGAGTTATGGGCATGTACGTCGTGTAACGCCTGTGTCGAAGAATGTCCAGTAAATATAAATCCGCTGTCAATTATTCTCGATTTGCGCCGCTTCCTCGTAATGGAACAAAGCGCCGCACCTATGTCGCTCAACGCAATGATGAGCAACATCGAAAATAACGGAGCACCATGGCAATACAGCCAGCAAGATCGATTGAATTGGAAAAATGAATAAGGATTTGGGCATTCCCACCCTCCGTACCTCCGGGCGGTCGGGCTTTCCGTTCCAATCTGCCTTTTATCAAAGGCAGGATTTCCACTGCAATCCCTAATGCGGGCACCAATACCAAAAAACGGATCTTATATGTGAGCGTAAGGCTGTTTTTAATCTGATTAACAACAAATTAAAAACAAAACGAAAATGAAACTTGAAGATGTAGAAAAACAACTTATCGGCGCAACGGAAAACGGTAAAACCATTAGCCCAATCCTTCCGGAAGGCATCAAGAATTACTTGATTGATATCGACGGAACCATTTGCGACGATATTCCAAACGAAGAGCCCGAACGCATGCTCACTGCTGCGGTTTATCCTGATGCATTAGCAACATTAAATAAGTGGTACGACGAAGGACACATCATTTTCTTCTTCACCTCACGCACCGAAGCCCACCGCGAGTACACCGAGATTTGGCTCAAAAAGCACGGTTTCAAATACCACGGTATGGTTATGGGTAAACCACGGGGCGGAAATTACCACTGGATCGATAATCACCTGGTGAAAGCAACTCGTTATCGAGGCAAATTCACCGATTTAATTGAAAAAGAAGTCACCATCCAAGTTTTCGACGATGGCAAACACGAATAAAAACTTATAACTATGGCAGAGCAACTTTCAGTTCCAACAATGGCAGAAATGCTGGCAAATGGCGAACAACCCGAAGTTTTATTTTGGGTTGGCTGCGCAGGTAGTTTCGACGATAGAGCCAAAAAAATCACGAAAGCTTTCGTGAAAATTCTCAATAAAGCACAAGTAAAATTTGCCGTGCTCGGAACCGAAGAAAGTTGCACCGGCGATCCCGCAAAACGTGCCGGAAACGAATTCGTATTCCAAATGCAAGCCATGATGAATATCGAAGTGCTAAACGCATACGAAGCGAAAAAAATCGTTACGGCTTGCCCGCACTGCTTCAATACACTCAAAAACGAATATCCAGAACTCGGCGGAAACTACGAAGTCATTCACCATACCGAATTCTTAAAATCGTTGCTCGATTCCGGCCGACTCACCATTCAAGGCGGGCAGTTTAAAGGAAAACGAATCACCTTCCACGATCCGTGTTATCTAGGTCGTGCCAACAACATCTATGAAGCTCCGCGCGAGTTAATGGAAAAACTTGATGTGGCGCTTGTTGAAATGAAACGCTCAAAAGCAAACGGGCTCTGTTGTGGCGCTGGTGGTGCACAAATGTTTAAAGACGCAGAGCCTGGAAATAAAGAAGTAAACATCCTCAGAACCGAAGACGCGCTCGAAACGCAACCCGATATCATAGCCGCTGCTTGTCCGTTTTGTAACACCATGATGACCGACGGTGTGAAAAACAAAGAAAAAGAAGGCAGCGTAAAAGTGATGGACATTGCCGAATTGATTGCTAATGCAGAAGACTTATAAAAATGTACGTACCTTTTGAAGAATTACCCGAAGAGTCGCGCGTTTGGATTTACCAAAGCAACCGACGCCTTCAACCTGAAGAACTAACCCAAATTGAAACCGCACTAAAACAATTTGTTGAAAATTGGGCGGCACACGGAAAACCGCTGCAAGCTTCTTTTGAAATTCGCTACGACCGGTTTATCGTTCTAGCTGTTGATCAAGAGTTTAATGCTGCTACGGGTTGTTCCATTGATGCATCCGTACATTTCATACAAGAGTTGGAAAAACAATTCGATATCGTTTTGCTCGATAAAATGAATGTAACGTATCGTTTGGGTGACCATATCGCACATAAATCATTGATCGATTTTAAGAAAATGGTCAAAGATCGCGCCGTGTCGCCTCATACGATCGTTTTTAATAATTTGGTAAACACTATCGAGGAATATCAAAACGACTGGGAAGTTGAAGCCTCGCAAAGTTGGCACAGCAGGTTTTTTTAAGATGAAGATATCCGCTCGTATTCAACTCGGTGTCGTCTTGGCATCAATCGTTTTAGTAATCGCTGCTTGTAAATCTGCGGAAACTAAAAAAGCCGAACAACAACGTGCCGAGGAACTTTCCCACGCAAAAAGTAACCACGAACCCATCGACTCACTGCCGCCGGTTTCATTCGCTTGGATGAAGGAATCTAATGCGGAAAAACGTTGGGTCGACAGCGTGTACAACAACATGAACCTGACCGAACGAATCGGGCAACTATTCATGGTGGCGGCCTATTCCAACAAAGACAGCGTGCACGTAAATTCGGTTAAGAAACTCATTCGCGATTATAAAATTGGTGGCCTGATTTTCTTTCAAGGCGGTCCGATGCGTCAAGCAAAACTGACCAACCAATATCAAGCAATTTCGAAACTTCCATTATTTATTGGTATCGATGCCGAGTGGGGACTAAACATGCGTCTCGATTCTACGTTCAAATTTCCGTTTAACATGACTTTGGGCGCCGTTCGCAACAAGAAGTTATTGGAAAGTATGGGTATTCAGATGGCAAAAGAAAGCAAACGTTTAGGCGTGCATTTCAATTTTGCTCCCGTTCTTGATGTGAATACCAATCCCAAAAATCCGATAATTGGTTTCCGTTCTTTCGGCGAAAGCAAAGAAAACGTGACCCAATCGGCTTTAGCGTTGATGACCGGAATTCAAGAAAGCGGCATTTACGCCACCGGAAAACATTTTCCCGGCCACGGCGATACTGGCACCGATTCGCATTATGCACTTCCAGTAATTCCTTTTACAAAAGAACGAATCGATAGTTTGGAACTCTATCCGTACAAAAAGTTATTTAAAAACGGACTTTCTTCGGTAATGGTGGCGCATTTAAACGTTCCCGCTATTGAACCGCAAGCAGATATTCCGTCTTCCGTTTCTAAAAATATCATTTCCGATTTATTGATTGATGAAATGAAATTCGACGGACTCATATTTACCGATGCGTTAAACATGAAAGCCGCTTCGGGCACACGTCCGCCAGGTAAAATTAATCTGGAAGCGCTGTTAGCAGGAAACGATGTTTTACTGTTTCCCGAAAATATTCCGCTAGGTATTGAACTCATTTGCATGGCGTATCAAGATGGTGTTTTAACCGAAGAACGACTGAGTAAATCTGTGAAGAAAATTCTGCAACACAAATACAGAATTGGTTTAAACAAATACCAACCCATTGCCGAGCAAAACCTAATTGCAGATATCAATCCGCCGCAAAATAAAATTCTGCAACAGCAATTGTTCGAAAATGCGGTTACCCTCGTTCAAAATCAGAACAACATTCTGCCAATTCAAAAATTGGAAAACGAGCGTATTGCATACGTAAAACTCGGCGACGACCAGAATACAGCATTTTTGGAGTCACTTAAAAATTACGCAGATATTACCGAAGTTGCTGTCGCATCACTCGATTCTATCGAAAGTCAGTTTGCCGAATTCTCAAAAGTAATTGTCGGTTTTCACAAATCGGATCGCGCGTGGAAATCGCAATCGTTTACCGATACTGAAATTCAAATTCTCGATCGCTTAACGCAGAAAAAATCGGTAATTCTCGACGTTTTCGTTCGTCCGTATTCGTTAATGCCTATTTCATTTTTGGATCGATTTTCGGCAATTGTAGTTTCCTATCAAAATGCCGATGTAGCGCAACGCGTTAGTGCAGATATCATTTTTGGAACCACTGCCGCTGCTGGTCGCTTGCCGGTAAGCATCAACGCCAAATTTCAGGCGGGCATGGGTATCGACACGAAAACTAGTAATCGTCTTGGATTTTCGCTTCCAGAGCTGCAAAAAATGAGTTCTGATAAACTGAAACTCGTTGATAACATTATTGAAACGGCTATTGCAAAGAAAACTACACCAGGAGCACAAATTCTTGTTGCCCGAAACGGTAAAGTTGTTTATCAAAAATCCTTCGGAAAATTTACCTACGACGCTACGGCACCAAAGGTAACCAACGCTGCCGTTTACGATTTGGCTTCGCTTACCAAAATCTTAGCACCTTTGCCGTTATTGATGCAAAACTACGAGCAGCACAAGTTTACCTTAGATACCAATCTGGGAACACTTTTGCCGTATTTGCAAACATCTGATAAAAAAGATATTACCGTAAAGCAATGGCTTTCGCATCAAGCCGGTTTCGAAGCGTGGACACCGTTTTACAAACAAACGCTCTTGGCGAACGGAACGGTGAATCCGACTTATTACTCAAAAATAGCCAATCAAACATTCAATACGCGTGTGAGCGACAGTTTGTACATCATTGGTACATACCGCGATTCGATTCTTCAGAAAATTAAAAATTCGAAACTCGTTCCAAATCAAGGTTATAAGTACAGCGATTACACCTTTATCTTGGCGCATAAGTATTTGGAAGATCAATTGCATTCAAGTTTAGACATCAGCGCATATACGCATTTTTACAAGAAAATAGGCGCGAGAACGCTTACCTATAATCCGTTGCAACGATTTGAAAAGCAGCTTGTTGTTCCTACCGAAATTGATACCTATTTCCGAAGAGACACCATTCAAGGATTTGTACACGATATGGCGGCAGCGATGCAAGGTGGAGTAGGAGGGCACGCCGGACTTTTTGGTACTTCACTGGATGTTGCCAAAATGATGCAGCTTTTCTTGCAAAAAGGAAATTATGCGGGCGAACAGTATTTTAGTTCTGCTACTTTCGATACCTTCAATACACGTTATTTCGAAACTTTGGGAAGCCGACGTGGCTTGGGATTCGACAAACCACAATTACCCGGAAATGCGGGTCCGACCTGCGGTTGCGTTTCGGCAGAGAGCTTCGGTCACACCGGTTTTACGGGCACTATTGCGTGGGCCGATCCGAAAACACAACTCGTTTATGTGTTTTTATCCAACCGAACGTTTCCCGATAGCAACGCACCTAACGCCTTATCGCAACAAAACGTTCGCGAACAAATACAAAAAGCGATTCAAGACGCCATCCTAGAATAGGATTAACGCGATCGACTCCGCAATACTTCTTCCACAGCTGCTAACGATGTTCCTTTCGCGCGAAGCAAAATCAGAACGTGATACAACAAATCGGCTGCTTCGTTTAAAAACAATTCGGTATTAGTGTCTTTGGCTTCAATAACCAATTCCACAGCTTCTTCGCCTACTTTTTGCGCTACTTTATTGATGCCTTTTTCCACTAATTTTTTAGTGTAAGAATTCGAATCGCTACCCGTAATTCGATCGGAAATTATGGCTTCTAAGTCGTATAAAAACGATTTTTGGAAATTGTTTTTGAAACACGATTCCGTTCCCGTGTGGCAAGTTGGCCCTTCCGGATTCGCGAGTATCAATAGTGCATCGTTGTCGCAATCTTCAGAAATCGACACCATATTTAGGTAGTTTCCGGATGTCTCACCTTTGGTCCACAACCTCTGTTTTGATCGGCTGAAAAACGTCACTTTCTTTGTTTCGCAGGTTTTTTCGTAGGCTTCACGATTCATATAACCAAGCATCAAAACGCTGCCATTTTGGTAATTTTGGATGATAGCTGGAACGAGTCCGTTTTCTTTATCGAAATCTGTTTTCATCGAATAGGTATGTTTAGTGTTTTTAAATACGATTTTACTTCAGAAATGCTAACTACACTTTCGTGGAAGATACCCGCTGCTAAAGCCGCCGAAACCGACGTTTGTTGGAAAACCTCGGCGAAGTGCTCAGGCGTTCCCGCACCTCCCGAAGCGATAACGGGAATGTTCACAGCAGCCGAAACCTCGCGCAAAATGGGAAGTGCAAAGCCGTTTCGCGAGCCGTCGTGATTCATAGATGTGAGTAAAAGCTCGCCCGCACCTAGATTAAATGCTCGTTTCGCCCAATCGACCGTGTTGAGTGGCATTTCGGTTTTGCCTGCGTTTACAAAGACTTTCCATTGGTCTTGTACGAGTTTGGTGTCGATAGCAACAACAACGCATTGACTCCCAAAAGCTTCTGCGATTTCAGTGATTAACTCAGGTCGTTTTACCGCTGCAGAGTTCAAACTTATTTTATCAGCGCCCGCACGAATAACCGCTTCGGCATCGGCTAGAGAATTGATTCCACCGCCTACAGTAAAGGGAATACGAATTTTCGATGCCATTTGCTCAACGAGTTTTACCAGGGTTTGCCGCTTTTCCAATGTTGCGGTAATGTCGAGAAATACGAGTTCGTCGGCGCCTTCATCGGAGTACCGCTTGGCCAATTCTAGCGGATCGCCGGCGTCTTTGATGTTCTGAAATTGTACGCCTTTTACAGTTCGACCGTCTTTTATGTCTAAACACGGAATGATTCGTTTTTTTAACATAAGGCAGCCAGTTCAGTTAAGGTTATTTTATTCTCATACAAGGCTTTACCGATAATTGCCGCGTCGCAACCCAAAATTTTGAGTTGTTGCAAATCATTTAGCGAGCTTACACCTCCACTTGCCACGAGTTTTACAGGAACGGATTTCAGTATTTCTTCATATAAATCGAACGACGGTCCTGCTAACATGCCGTCTTTTTCGATATCGGTACAAACCACATATTGAATTCCTTTTTCGAAATGGGTTTTGATGAATGCCACAACATCTTCATCCGATTTTTCTTGCCATCCTTGAACTGCAATTTTTCGATTTTGGGCATCGGCGCCAAGAATGATTTTTGAACTACCGTATCTATCCAACCACGAGGCAAATAGTTCCGGCTTTTTAACGGCAATGCTTCCTGCTGTAATTTGTGCCGCGCCGCTCGAAAATGCTATGTCTACATCGGTTGTCGATTTAATGCCGCCGCCAAAATCTATTTTTAGTTGCGTTTTCGTAGCCAGTAATTCTAAGGTTTTATAGTTGACAATTCCGTTTGATTTTGCACCGTCTAAATCCACTAAATGCAAGTATTCAATACCGTTGGCTTCAAATTCTTTGGCTACTTCTAAAGGGTTTTCTCGATATATTTTTTGTGTGGAATAATCGCCTTTTGTTAAACGAACGCATTTTCCTTCGATGATATCTATGGCAGGTATAATTCTCATAATTTCAAGAAGTTATTTAATATTTGGAGTCCGATTCCTGCCGATTTTTCTGGATGAAATTGTGTGGCATAGAAGTTATCTTTTTGCATAACCGCGCTGAACGGCAAGATGTAATCGCAGGTAGCAACAGTTTCTGAAGTGGGTTCGCAATAGTAAGAATGCACGAAGTAAACGTCGTCGTAGGCAGTAATTCCTTCTAAAAGAGCGGTTTCTTTTACAGGAGTAATCGTATTCCAGCCCATGTGTGGAACGGTACCGTTTGCCGGGAAGCGCTTTACTTTTGCATTGAAAATTCCTAGTCCCGTCGTGTTTCCTTCCTCAGAATGCGCACACAGCAGTTGCTGCCCAAGGCAAATTCCTAAAACCGGTTGTTGAAGTTTTTGAATGCAGTTATCTAATCCGTATGTTTTTAGATACAGCATGGCCGATTGTGCGGCACCTACACCGGGAAAAATGACTTTTTCGGCGGCTCGGATTTTTTGTTGATCTGACGTGATTTCACAATCAAATCCCAAGCTTTCCACGGCGTTTTTCACCGAAGTAGCGTTGCCAGCGTTGTATTGAATTATTGCGATCATAAGGTACCTTTTGTACTTGGAATTGAAAATTGATTGTTTTTTGTTGCTGCCATTTTGAGGCATTTTCCAAAAGCTTTGAAGAGCGATTCGATTTTGTGGTGCTCGTTTTTCCCTTTGGCTTTGATGTTGATGTTGCATTTCGCCTGGTCGGAAAATGATTTAAAAAAGTGTTCAAACATTTCTGTTGGCATATCGCCCACTTTCTCTCTTTTGAATTTAGCCTTCCAAACCAACCACGGACGTCCGCCGAAATCAAGGGCTAGCTGCGCTAAGCAATCGTCCATAGGTAAGACAAATCCGTAACGCTCGATGCCGATTTTACTGCCTAGCGCTTCGAAAAAAGCTTGTCCTAATGTCAAGGCCACGTCTTCAATTGTGTGGTGTTCGTCGATATGCAAATCACCGCGTACGGAAATAGCTAAGTCGAAACTTCCGTGTTTAGCGATTTGCTCCAACAAGTGATCAAAAAAACCGAGACCAGTATTGATGTCCGCTTTTCCCGTGCCGTCTAAGTTTAATGCAATGGAAATGTCTGTTTCTTTGGTTTTTCGAGTTACCATTGCCGTTCGTGGTTGCGATTTTAAGTACTGATAGATCGTTGCCCATGAAGTTGTGACGAGCTCGGCGTTTGTTGACGTTTCGCCAAGGAAAACCGACTTGCAACCCAGATTTTTTGCCAACTGCACGTCGCTTTCTCGATCGCCAATAACGAACGAATTCGCTAAGTCGTAATTGCCTTTTATATAATGTGTTAACAATGCAGTTCCCGGTTTTCGAGTCGGTAGATTTTCGTTTTCAAACGACGTATCAATCAAAACTTCTTTAAAAACAATGCCTTCATTTTCAAACGCTTGGAGCATTTTGTTTTGTGCTGGCCAGAAGGTAGACTCAGGAAACGAAGCCGTACCTAAACCGTCTTGATTGGTAACCATTACCAAGTCGTAATCCAGTTCTTTAGCGATTTTTCCCAAGTATTGAAACACAAACGGATAGAATTCGAGTTTTTCCAAACTGTCCACCTGAAAATTGGTTTTTGGCTCCAGGATTAACGTGCCGTCGCGGTCGATAAAGAGTACTTTTTTCATAGTTGGATTTCTTTTAAGATGTTGATTAACAAATCGTTTTCCTGTTTTGTGCCTACGGTAATTCGCAAGCAATTTTCTACCACGCCATGTCGGTTACGAACTACGATTCCGCGGCTAATCAGTTGATTGTAAATAGCCGTTGCATCGGTTGTTTTTAGGAAGAGGAAGTTGGCGTCGGAAGCAAAAACTTGCTCAATTACGGACACCGCTGCAAGTTCGTTTTCCAGACGTTTGCGTTCGGATACGATTTCTGCGATTTGCGCCAGTACTTTTTCGTTGTCGGAAAGTGCTTCAAGGGCAGCCGCAACATTTAGCGAGCTGCAGTTGTATGGCGGTTTTATGTTATTGAGTAAATCGATTATCTCCTTTGAAGTATACGCCACTCCGATACGTGCTGCTGCAAGTCCGTAGGCTTTACTGAAGGTTTGCGAAACAATTACATTAGGAAACTGATTTAGTTTTGAAATCCACGATTCGTTGGTGCTAAATTCGATATATGCTTCGTCGATGAATACAATTCCTGGATATAAGCGAACGACTTCTTCGATATTTTTCAGTGTATTTCCCGTCGGGTTGTTTGGCGAACACAAGAATAAAATTTTGGATGGTTGTGCGAGAATTTTCGATACATCTAATTCAAAATCAGCGGTTAACGGAATTCGATTTACTCGGATGTTATTGATGGCAGCCGAAACCTCGTACATGCCGTAGGTGGGCGGACAAATCGCAATGGTATCGGCTCCCACTTCGCAAAACAGCCGGATCGTTAAATCAATGATTTCGTCGCTGCCGTTTCCGATGAAAATTTGCTCTGGAGCAGTTTTTTTAAGTTCAGAAAGTTTTGATTTTAGTGCTGTTTGCAAGGGATCTGGATAGCGATTTAAAGCACCAAACGGATTCTCGTTTGCATCTAAAAACACTTTCGCTGTGCCTGAGTATTCAGAACGTGCGCTGCTGTATGGTTGTAAATTAAGCAAGTGCGGGTTTGCTAATTGTTGAATGCTTTTCATGAATTTGATTTTTTTATTTGTTGAAGGCGGAGCGTTACGGCATTTTTGTGTGCTTGCAAGCCTTCGGCGGTGGCCAAGATTTCGATGGTTGGTCCCAGATTTTTGATTCCTTGCGCATCGATTTCCTGAAAGGTAATTTTCTTGATAAAGCTGTCTAGCGAGACGCCGCTGTACTGACGTGCGTAGCCGTTAGTTGGTAAGGTGTGATTGGTTCCGCTGGCGTAATCTCCGGCGCTTTCGCAACTGTATCTTCCTAAGAAAACGGAACCGGCGTTCTGAACTAAACTGCGGTATTCGGCGGCATTTTCTAAAGCAAGAATTAAATGTTCGGGTGCAAACGCGTTGCTAAAGGCAAAGCAGTCAACTAAATTTTCAAATCGGATTGCCTTACTATTTGCCAATGCAGCAGCAGCTATCGATGCTCGTGGTGTTAATTCGAGCTGTTTCTTAACTTGATTCATGGCTTGTTGAATGATTTCGGCACTGTCGGAGAGTAACACCACTTGACTGTCGGCACCGTGTTCGGCTTGCGACAGTAAATCGGCGGCAATAAATTCCGGATTGGCGTGTTTGTCGGCTATGACCAAAACTTCGCTGGGTCCGGCTGGCATATCGATAGCAACACCGTACTGCAATGCCAGTTGTTTGGCTGCCGTAACGTACTGGTTTCCGGGTCCGAAAATTTTCAAGACTGCGGGTATACTTTCTGTACCAAACGTAAGAGCGGCAATGGCTTGAACACCGCCCACGGCAAAGATTTGCTTGATACCAATACGTTTTGCTGCATACCGTATTGCGGGATGAATTTTACCTTCGGCGTTTGGCGGCGAACACAAAACTATCTCGGAACAGCCTGCCAATTGCGCGGGAATTCCCAACATTAAAACCGTTGAAAACAACGGAGCCGTTCCGCCGGGAATGTAAATACCTACACGCTGTATGGGTCGGCTTTCCCGCCAGCAACGCACGCCCGGAGTTGTTTCGACCATTTCGGGAACTTCGCGTTGCGATTCGTGAAATTTGTAAATGGCATTTTTCGCAACTTCAATAGCCGTGCGCAGTTCAGTGTCGATTTCAAACTCCGAAGCATCGATTTCTGCTTGGGAAACGGCTAATGTCGTAAGTTTCGCTTGGTCGAACTTTTCCGTGTATTCGAGCACGGCTGCATCGCCGCGGTTTTGCACGTCGGTAAAAATGGCCCGTACATTGGCATCGAGATTTTCTGTGGGCAGGGTAGGGCGTTTGCTGAGTTCGGCCCACGTATTTTTTGAAGGATTTACAAATTGTATCATAGCAGATTTTTAAAGAACCATTTTTTCGATTGGAATTACCAAAATGCCTTGTGCACCGAGATTTTTGAGTTGATCGATGATTTCCCAAAACTCGGATTCGCGAACTACCGCGTGTAAACTGCTCCAGCCACGTTCGGCTAAGGGCAATATTGTTGGCGATTTCATGCCGGGCAGGATTTTGCAAATGGCATCTAAAGCTTCGTTTGGTGCGTTAAGTAGGATGTATTTGTTTTCTTTAGCACTGCGAACGGCACGAATGCGAAACAACAGCTGATCTAAAATCTGTTGCTTTTCCTCGGAAAGTGTTTTGTTGGCAATCATTACAGCCTGACTTTTAGCAACAACTTCTACTTCTTTTAAACCGTTCATTAGCAAGGTGCTGCCGGTGCTCACGATATCGAATATGGCTTCGGCGAGTCCGATTCCTGGAGCAATTTCTACGCTGCCGCTAATTTCTTCGATGGTTGCTGTAATGCCGTTTTCACGGAAAAATTCGGTTAAGATTTTGGGATAACTTGTAGCGATGCGCTTGCCTTCGAAGTACGAAATGCCGTTGTAAGATTCGTCTTTTGGAATGGCGAGCGACATGCGGCAGGCGGCAAAGCCCAAATTCTCGATTACTTGTACGTCTTTGCCGCGTTCGCTGACTTCATTTTGACCGAGAATTCCGATATCGGCAACGCCTTGTTCGACGTATTGCGGAATGTCGTCGTCGCGTAGAAACAGTATTTCGATGGGAAAATTAGCGACATCGGCTTTGAGTTTGCGGGCGCCGTTGGAGATTTTAATGCCGCATTCTTCGAGCAGATTTAGCGATTTTTCGGTAAGACGGCCGCTTTTTTGGACCGCAATTTTTAGTTTACTCATGGTTTAGAATATGTGTCTGAGTAAACGTGCGGAAAAACAAAAAACCCGTCGGATACTCAGACGGGTTTGAAAGATATTTCGTTTAAAATTTGCATATCAGTATCACCTCGCCTGTAAGCCAGTAAGATGATGTAGATGTACAAATTCATTTTTCACGGTGTATTAAAATTCTGCTACAAATGTAGAAGCTTTATTCGATGCATGATTGTTAAAATTGAATTAATGTGTTGTTAAAGCATTTCCTTTAGTTTGTAATGTATTGAAAAACAATTTTTTACGAGTACGATTTTTGGTAACGATTGCCTGCGTTAGCGGTTGACGCGGAAACCCCGCAGCGTGAATGCCCAAACAAAAACAGGAGGAAACGGGCGACCAAAGGAAGATGGTTACCGACTTGTTTTTGTGGGCATTAACGCGAGGAGTTGCAGCAAAAACGCGACCTGCCGTTGCCGAAAAATTGTTTAATGCGGTTTGAACCGTTTGGCACGGCAGGGAACGCCCAAATGGAAATAGACAAGAACGGAGCATTATTTCTTTAGGGAAATCGGATGGAAAATGTGTTAGTAGCGCTATATTTGCGCCCGCAGACCGCCTTATCGCTCTTGCTTAGGCAGGGGAGGAAAGTCCGGACACCACAGAGAAGCATAGCGGGTAACGCCCGTCGCTCGAGCAATCGGGAAGGACAAGTGCAACAGAAAGGATGTACAGGTTAAGCTGTAGTGAAATCAGGTAAACTCTATGCGGTGAAATTTCAAGTATATCAGCTTTCGCGCAAGCGATAAAGGTTTCTCGCCTGAGGCTGAAGGGTAGAAAGCTAGAATTGTCGGGTAACCGCCAATCCAGATAAATGATAAGGCTGCTTCCGTTTGGAAGTTGACAGAATCCGGCTTATAGGTCTGCTTTTTTTAATTTTTCCGCTACTATTCGGCTTCGAGATTTTCGAAAAAACTAAATACAGAACCTCCGTAGGCACGCTTTTCCACGAAGTTGGGATGCACATCTAACTTGGTATGTTTGCTGTGTTCGATAATTAAACAACCTTCTGATTCTAGCGACTGTTTTTCAAAAACTAAATCGACAATCGTAAGAAATTGTTTTTCGGAGAAATCGTACGGCGGATCGGCAAAAATTAAGTCGTACACCGTTTTGTTTGCTTCTAAAAATTTGTACACATCGGATTTTACTACGCTTAAATCCATCTCAAATCCTGCGCTGGTGGCTTTGATGAATTTTACGCAATTGAAATCGGCATCAACGGCCGTGATTTCTTGGCTGCCGCGCGAAGCAAATTCGTATGAAATATTGCCGGTGCCCGAAAATAAGTCGAGTACGCGCAACTGGCTGAAGTGATAGCGGTTATTCAAAACGTTGAAAAGCGCTTCTTTACTCATGTCGGTCGTAGGGCGCACCGGTAAGTTTTTTGGCGCTTGGATACGCCGACCTTTAAAAGTTCCGGAAACTATTCTCATACGTTTAAAATAGGGAAAAATGCACGTGCTTCGAGTTGTGAAAGGCTTTGCGAAGCGGTTACAACAGTTGCGACTTCGATGTTTCGAATGTATTGGTAGGCCAATTGGTAGAAGGGCGATTCTTCGGAGATTGATCCAAAAAGTTGCAGGGGAAATTGCTCGGGATCCAGTTCTAATTGCTCGGCTGTAAATAGCAAGTAATAGACGAAATCGGCTGGTTTTAATATTTCAAACGTATTGTTAAACAGCAAGTTACTGCCTTGAAACACATAAAGCGAAAACAGGTTTTTATCCACGTATGCCAAAGCCAACTTATCGCTTCGTTGGGCGGCTATTTGCTGAAATTGCTTGCATAAAGCCGTTTCGAAATGGTGGTATTCGAAGGTGTCGAATTGATCGAGCAGAAAATTGTTGATGTGTACGTAAGGCACAAAAACGTTTTTGACGCCAAGCTCGGGTATTTCGTCGATGTCGAACGAGTCGGTTTCGAAAAGTTTGGTCGCAAATTGCAGGTATAATTCGGGCTGACCCTCGTCGTAGAGTTCGTTAGGGACAAAAGTGGCGTAGGCGTTTTTGTGAAAGATGGTCACTTTCTCGTAGTTGCGCGTTAACTCCGGATATTTCAGGAACGCTTCCCAATACTGTTCTTCGGTGGTTTTTCGGTAGCCGGCTACGGCAAAGTCGACCTGTGTTGGCGCCTGAAACGCTTTATTTTCCGGATTTACCACTAAAAATGAAAATCCGTTTAATCCTACAATTAAATTCAGTTGGTTACCTTGCGTCATGGTTAATAAGCAGTTGCGCAAACTTACGATTTTTCGTGCAGCAGCCCGAGATATTCCGCTATTTTTGGACAGCAATCAACCATCGCTTTTGCAAATTGTTTTCAATTGCCTTCGCCCATGCAAAACAGCTCTATTTTAGCGCAGCGGCTTAAAGCCTTTTTTCCTTTTGAAACAACGCCTTCGCAGCAGGTGTTCTTCGAGACGTTTGCTCAATTTTTGAGTGGCGAATCGCAACAATCGGCATTTGTGCTTAAAGGTTATGCAGGGACGGGAAAAACAACATTGATTGCAAGTATCGTTCAGTTTTTTGAGTCGATCGATAAAGATGTGGTGCTTATGGCGCCAACCGGACGTGCTGCAAAAGTGATGTCGGGCTATTCTGGAAAAGATGCCGCCACCATTCATCGCAGTATTTACTACCCGAATGTAACCGACGGGCAGTATGCGTTTACGCTGATGAAAAACAAATGGCAGCACGCGTTGTTTATCATTGATGAGGCTTCGATGTTGTCGGACGCAGGTTCGGAAGCTGTTGGCAACGGTTTGCTCGACGATTTGCTGACGTTTGTGTACAGCGCCGACCATTGTGCGGTACTTTTTGTTGGCGATACCGCGCAGTTACCGCCCGTACACAGCGATTTATCACCGGCTTTAGATCCGGAAAAATTAGCCGTTTATTTTGCTGCAGGTGTGGGAATTACGGAGCTGACCGAAGTTATGCGACAGGCAACCGATTCGGGTATTTTGATGAATGCAACCGGTATTCGGAATCTGATTAAGAGCGAAGAACTCAGTACGTTTCAGTTCCAAATTTCCGGATTTCCGGATATTGTGCGTTTGCAAGATCCGTACGACATACAAGACGCTTTTGAAAGTGCATTTAACGAGCGGGAAATCGACGAATCGATTGTTATTGTTCGCTCCAACAAACGGGCCAATGCCTACAACAACCAAATTCGGAACCGTATTTTGATGCGCGATCACGAAATTGCTACTGGCGATTTACTCATGGTTGTTAAAAACAATTATTATTGGTTGGCCGACGATGCCAGTAAAGATTTCATTGCAAACGGTGATATTGTTGAAGTACTTGAGATTTTTAAGGAAGAAGAACTTTATGGCAAAAAATTTGCAAGAGTAAAAGTGAAGTTTCTCGATTACCAGCAATCCGACACCTTTGAATGTTTGGTGATGCTCGATACGTTGCAAAGTGAGTCTCCCGCACTAACGCAAGCCGAGTTTCGCGATTTTGCTTCCCAAGTTGAAGAAGATTATTTGGAATACAGTCCGAGCACGCGTTACAAGAAGATGAAGGAGAATGCGTATTTTAACGCCTTGCAAGTGAAGTTCAGTTATGCGATGACTTGCCACAAAGCACAGGGCGGACAATGGAGTCGGGTTTTTGTAGAACAGCCGTATCTTCCTGAAGGCGTGTCGATTCCGTATTACCGCTGGTTGTATACGGCCATTACTCGAGCTAAAGAAAAGCTGTATTTGCTAAACTTTCCGGACGAATATTTTAGCGTTTAGCTTTGAAATCATGTAAAAATCTAATGAAATTTTATAAAGTTTATGAACTATAGAAGAGACATCTTTGTTAAAAGAAAAAACATGAGCCGATCTTTGGTGCAACCAAGAAAAGTGCTGTTGAGTTCATGGCTTTGTATTTCTTTGATCTTATGTTCTTGCAAAAAAACTGATGATCCGGTAGTATTGGCAAAGGAAATCAACGCAGAGAAGTTCCAAAATTCGGAACAACTCACAGCCGATGCATCTTTGTTAGTCGAGTGGGCTGCCATTAATTTGGTCGAACTTGAAATGCTGCGTTTGGCCGACCGTCGTTCAGCGAAAACGGAATTACGTGAGAAAGTGGATATGTTGCTGAAAGCGCATCAAAAGCTTAACGACGACATTCACGCTGCTGCAACCGCAGAGGGAATTACGATTCCGAATGCTTTGTCAGACGATGGAAAAGCGCAAATCGAGAAGTTGTACCGCGTAAATGCGTCGAGTTTCGAAGCTACGTTTATTAAAACGCTGCGCGATTCGCACACGCAAACGGTTTTGATTGCGGAGAAACTTGCGGCAAGCACGTCGAAGTCTGATTTACAGAAATTAGCAGGTCGTGCTTTACCAGAACTGCAATCGCATTTGGTGGACATCAGGTTAAAAAATGAAGTTTCGCAACGATGATATAAATTTTGTGTTAGGGCGAACGATTAGTAACTGGGGAGCTTTCTTCGGAAAGTGTTGCTAATCAATTTGTTTTAATTGTTTTTGGGGGAAAGACCGGCATTTTGTGTCCGGTCTTTTTTATTTTGGGGTGGGGCGTTCCCGGCAATTACCATGCCTAGCCCAAGCTATTGCCGGTCGCACTTTTCGCTACAACCTTTGTTTGTAAAACGGTCAAAAGTACGTGCGGCGGCGGCTTCCGTTGGTCGCCCGCACCGCACTACTTTTGTAACCGCTTTACAACCAAAGGGTTTTCGCTGCAATTGCTAACGCAAAAATCGTTACCAAAAATATTTCTACTTCGTTTTTTCGCCAACAAAATTGTGGTTCGGCGATTTAAACAGTACATTAAATGTAGTTAACGTTCCGTAAATTCGGGTGATGTACTGCTGCAATTCAATTTTTTCAATTTCTTCCAAATTGCTTGAGTTTATTTTCTGCTCCATCACGCGTAAACGGTCGCGAAGCATCACAATTTTATGGAAAAACGTATCAATAGGCACTTCTTTAGAGGCCAAGCCAGCCGTTCCGGGTTGCATGATCATTTTGCCACCTTTCCACTTATCGCCAATGGCAACTACTTCGCCCACGTCGGCCCATTTGCGCAATATCTCGCGAACCGTGCGCTCTACTTCGTAAAAACTAATCGTATCTACCTCGTTTTCTACCGCTTCAATTACGGTAAAGGTGTCGGTTAAAGGGATGGTTTCTAAACCGTTCTCAATAAAAGTTACCCAATATTCGGTGCTGCTTACATTGGTAATTACACCTTTCCCGTATTCCGGATGCTCAATGCGCGATCCTATTTCAAGTATTTTCATGTTTTTCTTTTTGCCTCGCGAAAATACACGCATCGTTGGTTATTTTACAAGAGGCTGTCGTAGTATTTTAGCTAAAAATTTAAGTAAGCTGCGACAGCTTTTTTTATGATTTATCTTTGGCAAAAAAAGAAATGAAATACCTGTATCGATTTAGCCTAATTCTCGCAATTTCGTTTTTGTTTTCTGCTTGCTACGGAACGCAAGAGCAAGTGAAAAAAGTGCAACAATCGCTCGCCGGAAATTGGGAACTTATTGGTTTGGTGTACGAAAAAAGTACGATCGACGGTCTGTTTCCTTCAAAACGACCAACAGTAAGCTTTGATATTGAAAACGAAACAGTTAGTGGATTTAACGGTTGCAATACCTTTAACGGACCCATTTTTTCAAACCGACTCTCGCTCACGGTTTTCATCAAAAAGGTAAAAAGCACCAAAATAGCCTGTGGCTCCGATGGCGAAAAAGTATTTATGCAACTTTTGGGGCAAATTACAAGCTACCGCATCGACGAGCAAAACGAACTCGAATTGTTTATAAAAACGCAGCGAATCATGTCGTTTAAACGTATATCTAATTAAAAAAGGCAGCCAAATAGCTGCCCTTTTTATACCTCTTTTTGTTCGTTACAGCTTTTTAAGCTCGGTTAAAACAGCCTCGCCTACGGCATGTGCCGATTGCGGATTTTGCCCTGTAACTACACGTGCGTCAACAGCTACATGCGTTTGCCAAAGTCCAGACTTTTCAAATTTCGCCCCGCGTTCAATTAATTTTGTCTCCAAACTAAACGGAACTACGTTTTCTAGCTTCACAGCAGCCTCTTCTTCATTGGTAAAAGCATTAATTTTCTTGCCGTCAACCAAATACTTGCCGTTGCTCAGTTTTATGTTTACCAATCCTGCGGGTCCGTGGCAAACCGCGCTAACAATGCCGTTGTTTTCATAAATTTCTTGTGCAATTTTTCCCAAAGCCGCGTTGTCGGGAAAATCCCACATCGTACCATGACCTCCGGCGTACAAAATCACTGCATAATCTTCGGCTCGAACCTGCTCAGGCGTCAAGGTGTTTTGAATTTTTTTCTGATATTTTTCGTCGGCCAAGAATTGCTGATTTACTGCGTCTTCCGGATTATTCCCATAATATTTCGGATTTCCACCGAGCGGACTCACAAAATCAATTTCGTAACCCGCTGCTGTTAAAACTGCCCATGGATGCGAAACTTCACCAAGGTAATAACCGGTTGATTCACCTGTTTCCCCTAATTTGTCGTGGCTAGTTACCACAAATAAAATTTTCTTATTCATTTTCTTTGATTTTAATTTTTGTGCCGGTACCGCGGCGCTCATCGCCAATAATACCAAGCATAAAACCTGCGTAATAAATTTCCGCTGTTTCATTGTAGTTATTAATTAATGTTTGTTTGAATATTCAACAAGACAAATTTCGGAACATCCGTAGAAGCTAGAAATGACCTACATCACAACTTTTTTGTGATGTAAATCACAGGTAAGCTTATCGTCTGTTTATTTTAAGTCTGCTTTTGAGGAAAAACGACTTAAGGTTTCGCGAGATACACCCAAATACGAAGCGATTAAGGTTTTCGGAACACGCTGGAAAAGCTCTGGATACAACTTTAGCAACGACTCGTAGCGCTCTTGAGCGTTGTTGTTAAGCAGCGATAAAATGCGTCGTTGCAAGGCTACGTACCCTGCATTCGACTTTTTTCTGAAAAAATGCTCCATTTTGTGCAGCTCGGCGCACAGTTTCTCACGATTGTGCAGCGATAAACAAAGAACTTGTGTGTTTTCAATGCAATCGATGTTTAATTGCGCATGCTGCTGATTAAAATACGCTTGGTAATCGGTAATCCACCAATCTTCCATACCGAACTGCATTAAATGTTCTTTGCCGTCGGCATTGGTGTAATACGATTTTACTAATCCACTTAGTACGAAAAAATCGTTCTGCACCAATTCGCCTTCTTGAATAAGATACTGCTGTTTTTTGAACGATCTCGGCGAAAAATGCGAAAGTACGTAGTCGAATTCGCTATCCGTTAAAGGTGTAATACGTTCGATGTGTTTTCTTAAAATGGAACTCATTTTATTCTGGATTTTTGTAAGTATCTGTAAGCTAATTGTTACGACTTTTAGCTACGTCGACGTACACAATTTTCAATTTTACGAATCTTATTCTGTTCCGAATAAAAAAAGCTGCCTAAACAGACAGCTTTTAAACGCTCTAAGCTTGCTTATTAATTTTTTGGATTCTTCATCTCCTTTTCAATCATGTCGTAAAACTGATCGATTTTTGGAAGAATTACCACTCGAGTTCTTCTGTTCTTAGATCTGTTTTCTGCATTGATGTTGTCAACCAACGGTATATATTCGCCACGACCAGCCGCAATAAGTTGCGAAGGTTTTACGCCCAATTCTTTAGTTAAAACACGAACAATCGATGTAGAACGTTTTACGCTCAAATCCCAGTTGTCGAGCAAAACGCCGTTACCAATGAAAGGTACGCTGTCGGTATGTCCTTCCACCATACATTCGAAATCCGGCTTGCTGTTTATAACTTTTGCCACTTTAGTGAGTACTTCTTTAGCGCGATCGGTAACGGTGTAACTACCGCTTTTAAACAATAACTTATCGGCAATTGAAATGAAAACCACGCCTTTCTCCACATTCACTTCGATGTCTGGATCAGAAATGCCTACCTCGCGTTTCAAACTCGTAACTAAGGCAAGTGTAACACTGTCTTTTTTAGTCAGTGCGTCTTGCATACGGGTAATCTTAAGATCTTTCTCTTTGATGGTTTCCAACGCTTTCTCGATATTTTCTGCACCTTTCGCGGTAAGCGTAGTCATGTTTCCGATATTGGAGATTAACTCAGAGTTGTTCTTTTTCAAGAAATCAACTTGCGTAGCCAAGGCATCTTTTTCAGACATACACATGTTTAATTTAACGGTAGTCGAGTTCAAAAGGTCCTGAATTTCCTTATTTTTCGCTTCTAACGCGGCGATTTTCTTTTTCGTTCCGCATGATGTGCTCAATACGGCAAGCGATGCTAAAACAAAAATATACTTCTTCATCAATTTAGATTTTGGGCAAAGATATACTCAAATGTTAAAAAGTAACGTGAAAAGGATACCTAAACTATTGTTAAGATATATCGCTATAACGGCGTTTTCCTTGAACGAAGTATGCGTAAGCAATCGATTTTTTAGAAAAGTAGTCCGTACGCAAGTGTTTGGCTCGCTTTTTAAATGTTTGGTTACACTTGGCGTAGAAGGCAAAATGTGCGGCAATTACTGCGCGGAACTTCGAAAATTCACCGGAAGTCAAGAAACGAATTGCGGCAATTCCGTCTAAAACCAAACGCAAGAACAACACTTCGAACAACATGCCTTGCGGAACGTTTTTTAGCAGCATTAACAGCGAATTTCTAAAATTTAAAAACACTTTTCGAGCCGAACCGCTCGCTAAAGTTGCACCGCCAACATGAAAAACTACCGAATCGGGTAGGTATCGGGCTTCAAATCCGCGATTAAATGCTCGCCAACACAGGTCTATTTCTTCCTGATGTGCAAAGAAGTCGGCATCAAAACCGTCAAGTTCGTCGAATACTTTCTTTCGAATCGCAAAACAAGCTCCAGTTGCCCAGAAAATCGGCGTTCCGTCGGAATACTGGTTTTCGTCAATTTCCACGGTATCAAACAACCGGCCGCGGCAATACGGAAATCCAAATTTGTCGATAAATCCGCCTGCAGCTCCGGCATATTCAAATGCAGCTTTATTCTTGAAATCGCGAATTTTGGGTTGCGCAATTGCCAATTTTTCTTCTTCCGCGAAAGCGCGAACCAGCGGCTGCAACCAATTTGGAGTTACTTCAACATCAGAATTAATTAAAACTAAGAGCGAGGCATCGATGCTGCGTAAGCCTTCGTTATAACCACCGGCAAAGCCTAGGTTTTGGGCGTTTCTGATACAAACTACAGCAGGGAATTCTGTCGCTAATAGCGATACCGAGTCGTCGGTGGAAGCATTATCGATCACATAAATTCGTGCCGAATCGCTGCAACTAATTAGCGTAGGCAGAAATTGGCGCAATAAATTCGCTCCGTTGTAATTCAAAACAACGACGGCCGTTTTCGATAAAAGTTCTTTAGCTTCCAAAGGCAGGTAAATCGGGAATTAATTCAAAACGTTCGCGTTCGTAATCGAGCTTGCAAAAATAGTGTTCCAAGCCATTTGTCACGAATAAATGTTGCGCTTGCACATGCAGATTGTAGCGAGCAATTTGGTCGAACGTATCTTGCTTTATAGATATTTCCGGTGCTTTACATTCCACTAACAAAAAAATACTGCCGTTTTTGTTGAAGACAACTAAATCGAATCGTTTTATTAACTGATTGATTTTCAATTGGCGTTCAACGCTAATTAATGTTGTTGGTATTTGATAATGCGTTTGCAACAAAGCAATTACGTGCTGTCTGACCCATTCTTCGGGCGTTAACACGATAAATTTTTTGCGAATAGGGTCGAAGATAAGCGTCTTATTTTCGCTATTTTTGAACCTGAACTGAGCGGGTGGAAAATTGAGTCGCTGCATGGCGCAAATATAAAGAGAAGATTAGCCCGAATTCAATTTCCGACTTTAATGGATGAAGCACTAAAAATTGTTGATGCGATCAAATCGGGCGACATCAAGCCCCTTTATTTGCTCATGGGTGAGGAACCGTATTACGTTGATAAGGTGTCCGAATACATTGTGGAGCACGTGTTGTCTGAAGACGAACGCGGATTTAATCAAACTGTTTTGTACGGCCGTGATGTAAGTGTTCCCGATTTAGTTGGAGCTGCCAAACGCTATCCGATGATGGCCGAACGACAAGTAATTATCGTAAAAGAAGCTCAAGCCATTACTGGCAAACTCGATAAATTGGAAGAGTATGTGGCCAATTGCACGCCTACAACGGTGCTGGTTTTGTGTTATAAAGGTAAAGATGTCGACAAACGAAAAGCGCTCTACAAGAATTTTCAGAAGTACGGCGTGGTGCTCGAAAGCAAGAAGCTCAAAGATGCGCAGGTGCAAAGCTGGATTGCGAAATTGCTAAAGTCGAAAGGATTGCAAATTGAACCTAAAGCCGTTGCGATGATTAACGACAATTTAGGGAACAATTTGTTGCGTATTGCAACCGAAATAGATAAACTGGTAGTGAATATTCCGAGTGGAAGTACCGTTACTGCTGCAGATGTGGAATTGTACGTTGGAATAAGTAAAGACTTCAATATTTTTGAATTGCGAAAAGCGATTGCACAGAGAAACACAACCAAAGCCTTTCAGATTGTTGATTATTTTACCAAAAGTAAAAACGACATGCCTTTGGTGGTCATCGTAGCGCAATTGCACAGATTTTTTAGTCAGCTACTGATTTTACACGGATTAAAAGACAAGAGCAAACCGGCGGCAGCGCAAGCTTTAGGTGTTTCGCCGTATTTTGTCGACGAGTTTTTTGACGGCATCCGCGTATATCCGATGAAAAAAGTGAGCAGTATGATTGCCGCTTTACGCGATATTGATTTACAGAGCAAAGGCGTGGGTGCAGCCAATGCTAAAGAAAGCGATTTGTTTAAACTGCTTTTGATTAAGATATTTGCCTAAAATTTAAAAATATGGGAATGAATAAGAACACCGTTTTGGGTTGGGCTACCTTTATTATGATTCTGATGGGAATTTTACTTATTGGTTTAGGAGCTTTTCGTTACGACGAAGTTGCCGGATGGGGTTTTGCGGCCGTTGGCCTTGGTTTTTGGGCCAATGCTTGGGTTTTTAGTTCCTTAAAAGGACGCGTTTAATTAATTACACTATACATGTCAGACGATAAGAAGGTTATTTTTTCCATGCAAAAGGTCTCTAAGACCTACAGTAGCAGCGACAAACAAGTTTTAAAAAACATCTATCTCAGCTTTTTCTACGGAGCTAAAATTGGTATTCTCGGTTTAAACGGTTCGGGTAAATCGTCTTTACTGCGTATCATCGCAGGAGTAGATAAAAATTATCAGGGCGATGTAGTTTTTGCACACGGATATACCGTAGGGTATTTAGAACAAGAGCCGCAACTTGATGAGGATAAAACCGTTATTGACATTGTTCGCGAAGGAGTAGCCGAAACCATGGCTGTACTTGCCGAATACAACGAAATTAACGACAGTTTTATGTTGCCTGAGGTTTATGAAAATGAAACCAAAATGCAGCAATTAATGGACAGACAAGCGGCATTACAAGATAAAATTGATGCATTAAACGCTTGGGAAATTGATACCAAACTAGAAATTGCCATGGATGCGTTGCGCAC
>NZ_JBMLTK010000119.1:0-1866 GCF_049240005.1 Flavobacterium sp.
CTGGGAACAACAAGCCATTTCACGCTTGCAAAACAGCTGCGATTACCTCATTGAAAGCCGCGGCTTTGAACGCTGAATGCTGTGATTTTTTAGCCAAATCTCTCTGGAAATTTGCGCCTTGAAATAAAGTTGCCCTACTCGTAAAGGCATTCCAGCAGCGACCGTTTTCCACAAAGACCAGCAGCCAGCTAATTGTAGAAAAATATCAAAGCTAAATCTGAGACATTGCGTAAGTTTGGAACGCCAAAATCCTTGAAAAATGACGCTTTTTTTCGCCTCAGCCAACGCCAATAAAGTACGTGAATTGCAGCAGATTTTCCCGCCTTCGTACGAACTAAAAAGTTTACTAGATTTGACGGAAGTTCCCGATATTCCAGAAACGGCAACAACTTTTGCCGGCAATGCGCTCCTTAAAGTAGACTACCTTTCGGAACATTACGGTGTGTTGGGTTTCGCCGACGATAGTGGTTTGGAAGTCGCCGCACTAAATGCTGCTCCAGGCGTGTACTCGGCTCGTTATGCCGGCGAACACGGCAATGCCACGGCCAACATCGAAAAACTCTTGCGCGAACTGCAGAATGAAAGTAATAGAGCGGCGCGCTTTGTAACGGTTATTGCCTTAAAACTACCCGAAGGCGTGCACTATTTTGAAGGCGAGATTCGCGGAACCATCACCACAGAAACTCGCGGTCAGGAAGGATTTGGTTACGATCCGATTTTTATTCCCGAAGGCAGCACGCGCACTTTTGCCGAAATGAGTAAAGAAGAAAAAAATGCGATTTCGCACCGCGGTCGCGCCGTCCGAAAGCTACTCGACTTTTTAGAACAGCGCGCCTTGAACGAGTCTAAAAAAATTTAAGTCGCTCGCAATAAGAGCTCTGCCTTCTGCGTTATGAAGAAAAGAGCCGTCATGACACACCACTACGCTAACCAAAATTTTTATTTTTATGAGAACAGTGAGCGTTGTAAGTGCGTCGTGGATCGCCTTAGTATTCGAAAACCGCAATCAGGAGTACGGAGCTTATGAATTGCGTAAAAAATCCAACCAAATAACGGCCAAAGCCTTTTTCTTAGCCATTGCACTTTTATGTATGGGCGTTTCGGCCCTCATGTATGCGAGCAGAACGGATGCAACTGCAACTACTACAGACAACGGTCCGGAATATCTTGTAACTCCGGTACGACTGACTAAAGTAACGTTAGAAGAACCCAAGCCGGAACCAAAAGCTATGGAGCAGCCTAAAAAACGCACTTCAGTTGACCCAACCGGAAATTTAGGATTTGCCACTGTTACTACTGCCACTGATGCATCGCCGGTCGAGGCATCTACAGTTACTACCGCGAAGTCGGATACGGGCGAAACAAATACAACGGGTAGTCCGCAGGGATCCGAAAACGGTACAGCAATTACCGGCGTTACAACAGATACGGGAGGTTCAGATTCGGGTACGTCCGACAAGCCGATAAGCACTGGCATGGTAGATAAAATGCCTGAGTTTCCCGGCGGATTGGCCGCATTTTACCGCTACATTGCAGAAAATTTCGAGCATCCGGATGTGGAGAGCGGAACGACGCTCAAAATGCTGGTTTCGTTTGTGGTTGAAACCGACGGCAGCATCAGCAACATCAAGGTATTGCAAAACCCCGGATACGGCACCGAGCGCGCAGCCATTCGCGTGTTAAAAGATCTGCGTACTAAATGGAAACCGGGCATGAAAGCAGGTAAAGCAGTCCGTACGATCTATAATTTACCAATAAGCATCCGCAACAATTAGTCTTCGCTTTTTTGGGCGTTCCGGCAGCTGCATTGCGTTTATTTTGAACGTGGTGCGGCTGCCGTCGCGTTTTCCGCTATATCTTTTGCCT
>NZ_JBMLTK010000120.1:0-1071 GCF_049240005.1 Flavobacterium sp.
ATTCGGTTTGCGCGAACTCGGTTGTCGTTTCTCCTTCAAAATCTAGGTTTCGACCACCGCCTAACAAAATTCGGTTATCGATATTTCTGAAATAATAATAGCCCTCCTCCAGATGAAAAGTGCCTTTGATATCCAAATCGGGTATCGGATTGGTAATTAAAACCTGAGCTCTGGCCGGTTTGACCTGGTTATTGGTTAATTCGGCGGCAAAACCGTTGGTCGCGAATAATAAGTTACGGGTTACAAAACTAAAATCGTTTGCCGTTACCGTAACACCATCACTTTTTTCTTGGAATGCAGTTACTTCCACTTGATTCAGGATTAAAATATCGTTGGCAATGGCTTTCTTTAACAAAGCTTGCATCATTTTTCCGGTATCGATTTGGGCTTCGTACGGATTAAAAATAAGGTATTCTTGTATGCCGCTAAAATCGAACCGATCTACTTCTTTCGAAAACACTTCGTTTCTAAAGATAGGTTTCAAGATGTCATTGATAAAAGGAAGTCGCTGCAAACAGTCGTTATACGAACTCTCGTCTGATTTAAAAAACAGTTCATAGCCGCCATAAGGTTTAAAGTCGATGGCTTCATCACCTAAATTTTTGCGCAACAATTGAAGTCCGCTCCAGCGCTTTTGAATCAACTGCAAAACTTCTTCTTCGCTGTGTGATTTCAAATCGTCTAAAATCTCCGAAAGACTACCAAAACAAGCAAATCCCGCATTTTTAGTACTGGCGCCTTGTGGTAAAATTCCCTTTTCGAGTATTAAAATCTTACGGTGTGGAAAACGCTCTCGCAAGGCTAATGCGCAATGCAAGCCTACGATGCCGCTGCCTACGATAGTGAAATCGACTTGGGCAAACCAATGTTTAAGTTCCCAATAACTTAAATTCATTTGAAATTTTTTCTAAAAATACTTTTTTTCAAAATTGTAATGGAAAGTAAGGCTAAATTTTTTCGAATTATTCTTCATTTTAAGTGTTTTTTTGCCTTATTCTTAATAACTAATCTTACGATTTATCGATTTGTTAACAGTTTTATGATTTTATCCCTTGTCGTGTAAAAAATAGT
>NZ_JBMLTK010000121.1:0-19174 GCF_049240005.1 Flavobacterium sp.
AATCTTCCCACTACCTCTTCTCAATACAAATCAGTTCGGTATGTGGTTCTACTTTGGTAAGGAGTTCGGGTTCTAGACCTAAAGCGGTAATATCTCTTAAATAGCGGTCGTTGCGGGCTCTGTCGGCGGTAGTGAGCACCATCGTGTTGAAAAGCAATATTCCCTTGGCAGGCATGTCGGCAAATAGTTTTTTTAGAAAATGCAGTTCGAATAAAAAGTCGGGCAACTTCGTGTCTAGAAAGATGTCGACAATCACCAAATCATATTTTTCGGTATTTCGCAGCACAAAGTTGAACGCGTCGTCGAATACAACCGATACATTTTGATTGGTCTGATACGCGTAGCAACTTTGGAGTCGTTCCACAAGCGTACGGTCGATGTCAACACACGTAATGGCACCTTCAAACCGCACCTCGCGTTGTAAAGTTTCCAAAATGCTGCCGCCAGCGAGTCCCAATACCAAGATACGCTCCATCCGTCGAATGCGCGAATAGCCCACATGTATCAGTCCGTATTTCAGAATTTTCTGCAACGAACCATAACTGTAATTGGTGTTTTCGGAATCTACGACGAGTTTTCCTGACACGCAGTTTATTTCGATGAGTCCGTTGTAATCCGATTGAAAACGCTCCACACAAACGGGAACGAAATAACTTTTAAGTTTTTGTAGGAAAGTAGGCTGTATGGACATAGATGTTTTACCTGCGGTGCTTATATCAAAAATACTTTGGTTTTAAACTGGTTGTTCGCGTGTGGAAACGATTTTTTAAAAAATTTATCAAAAAACAGCTCTGACAAAAAACCAAATTAAATCTATTCTCGTAAATGTAAACATAAGAAAGATTTTAGGTTAACGAGAGTCCGATCTAAAAATCACTGTAAGAAAAACAGCTAAACGGGTGTTTATCAAGCGGATTTCTTTCTAATGCAAAATGATCTGAAGAAAACCAGCAGAATAAGCTACTGTAAAATGTTTAGGTTAAAAAAGCAATTAGTTATAAAAAAGCTGTCTTACAATAGTTTAGAGTGATTTATTCCGATTTTTAGTCGGACGTTCGTTAGGTTACTACGCTTGATTTTTGTGTTTGTTTTATTGGTCAGGGAGCCTCGGTACAACCGGGGCTTTCTTGTTTTTATTCGGTGGTTTGCGGTAAGTACGTACTAAATGTTCCGTCGTCGTACAACAAAACCACTTGTTTCAATTTCTTGTCGCGATTCGACAATGTTACGCCAGAAGGTACTGAAGATGTCGTTGTCTGATCGGTTGCTACCAAATCGGTTTCTATCTTGTGTTTCTCGTTTTTTTCAACAGCCGTTCCAAATAAAATATAGTCGGCCGAAATACTCGGGTAGGCGTGCAACAACTTCAAAACGAAATCCAAACTTGGTTTGTTTCGACCGGATAAAATGTGGGAAATCGACGAACGTTGCACTTGTAATTTATCGGCAAAACTCGTCGGACTTTCACTCATACGATGCATCACTTCTTTAATGCGCTCGGCTATTTCGTCGATCAAATCCATAACTAATTGTCTTTATTTTTTAATGAGCGTCTGATTTCTGGTAACTAAATCTATTACTTTATGTATTAATATTCAAAATACTGAAAAACAATGATTTGAATATTTCACATGCTTATAAATTTACATTTCTTCTTTACTATTTACAAATGTAAACAAATATTTGAAAGTATTAGTGTTTTTATGTGTTTACAAATGTAAACTATCCTTTTTGTACTTTTACAGCATGACAAAGCCTAATTTCTTAGATCTCGCCAAACAGTTCACCTACTCCGGTATCAGCGGTAGGTATCTCAATTTCGAAATGATCAGCGCTTTTCTTTTAGAATACAAAGTGCAAAAAAGTATGCTTGGGTTTTCGGTAGAAGAACGCCCCATTCCGTTTCTTAAATTCGGCTCGGGCTCCAAACGCATTCTCATGTGGTCGCAAATGCACGGTAACGAGTCAACAACTACAAAGGCAGTAATCGATCTGATTTGCTTCTTAAAAGCCAATCCGGATTTTCTTGCGCAACACAATTTGCAGCTCGGAATCATTCCCATGCTCAATCCTGACGGCGCACACCGCTACACCCGCGAAAACGCTAATAAAATCGATTTAAACCGCGATGCACAAGAACTCTCGCAACCTGAAAGTCGGTTTTTACGCCACGTGTACCAGCTCTTCAAACCTCAGTTGTGCTTAAATCTGCACGATCAACGCACTATATTTGGTGTCGAAACTCCAGAAATCAATCCAGCTACTGTCTCGTTACTGGCACCAGCTTTTAATCCGGAACGCGATTTTAACCGAAACCGACTCGAAGCAGTACACTATATTAATGTCATAAATCGAGAACTTCAAAACTTCATTCTGAATCAAGTTGGGCGTTTCGACGACAGTTTTAACCTGAATTGCACCGGCGATACCTTCCAAAACCTCGGAACTCCAACGATTCTCATCGAAGCCGGTCACTTTCCAAACGATTATCTGCGCGAAAAAACCCGAAATCTCATTTTTGTTGCATTATTATCAACACTCACAAATTATCACGAAAACGTTATAGTTGACACTGAAATTTCGGAATACTTAAAAATTCCGCAAAATCGCCCCCTATTTTTTGACATTGTTTATAAAAACGTCAAAATAAATTATGCTAATTCAGATTTTTTAATCAATTTTGCCGCTCAGTTCGTTGAGGAATTTGCAGAAAATTCGATATTTTTCAGAGCTAAACTCAGAAAATTAGAAGAAAACGCAATTTTCGTAGGTCACAAAACTTACGATTTCAACGGTGAAGTGGGGCAACTGAATTACAACGATTTACTCGAAAGTTCGAATGTTGATGCAAACTTTACCGTCGGAAACCAGCAAATCCGCAACGGACACGTAATTGCAGACAACAGACAAACACAAGAATATGAGTAAGTTCAGATTAGACGAAGTAGATCATCAGATTCTGGATATGTTAATTGATAACACCAGAGTGCCTTTTACCGATATCGCGAAAAAATTGCTGATTTCAGCCGGAACCGTGCACGTGCGCGTTAAAAAAATGGAAGACGCCGGTATCATCATGGGTTCTTCATTAACGCTTGATTATGAGAAACTTGGATATTCATTCATCGCTTACGTAGGTGTATTCCTCAACAACACCTCGCAAACCAAATTCGTTCTCGAGCGCATCAACGAAATCCCATTCGTAACCGTAGCACACGTAACCACCGGAAAATTCAACATTTTTTGTAAAATCCGTGCAAAAGACACCAAACACGCAAAAGACGTTATCTTCATGATCGACGATATCGAAGGCGTGTACCGCACAGAAACCATGATTTCACTCGAAGAAAGCATCAACGACAAAAAACGTTTAATGCACACCATCTTCAAAAATATGTAAGCCTCCGCGCTTTAAATTCCAAAACCGATGTTTCACCGCATCGGTTTTTTTATTGGAAGAAAAATCAATGTAAACCACTCATTTCCAATATGTAAAATTCTAATTCTTGTTATTTGGGTGTTCCGGCAAAAGCCCGGCGAAACCCAAGCCGCGCTTTTGCCGTCGCGTCTTCCGCTATATCTTTTGCCTGCGGAACTCCGGCAAAAGGATGTCGCTCCAACCGCTAACACGGAAAAAGTGCACAAAAAAACGTTTCCATTTCGTATCTTGGCATCTCACCCGTTGCACCTGTAAGCCATGTACCACAATTCGCCTTTGAAAACGTTTCAAAAACGTGTAAAAGCACGCTACGATTTATACAACAGCTTGTTTATCACACTGCCGTTCGATGCCATCGACAATACCGGCGCGCTTTTGCCGCTATTTGCCGAGAGCTGTAGCCACGGACTCGAAAACGAACTTTCTCCTAAAGAAATCGTTTCGCAATTCTTCCAACAATACTTTCCCGACAAACCCGAATCGGCACAAATCGATTTACTATTCCGATTTATTCAATACATCGAACGACAAATTGTGCTGTTCGATGCCGTGGAAGATGCGGGTTTTGCGGAAGTTAACAACTTAAACGGTCCAGGAACTTTGGCGCATCTGCTCGAAAACACCGACTTAAAAAAACTAAAGAAAACAGCAGCTAATTTCAAGACAAAAATCATTTTAACAGCGCATCCCACGCAATTCTATCCCGGTTCGGTGCTCGGAATCATAACCGATTTAACCTGCGCTTTGAAAAAAGACGATTTGTTTGAAATCAAATCCTTGCTAACACAATTAGGCAAAACACCGTTCATTCGCAAAGAAAAACCGAGTCCGTTTAACGAAGCTACGTCGCTAATCTGGTATCTTGAAAACGTTTGCTACCACAGCGCGGCCGAAATCACTTTCGATCTCGAACGCCTGCAACTAATCGATCACAACGTGCTTGGTTTCGGATTTTGGCCCGGCGGCGACCGCGACGGGAATCCGTTTGTAACCGCGCAATCTACTTTTGAAGTCGGTATGCGTTTGCGAACATCAATTCTTAAATGCTATTACCAAGACATTCGAAAACTCAAACGAAAACTCACTTTTTCAGGTGTAACCGATTTAATAGCCGATATCGAATACCGCTTGTACAGAACTGTTTTTTATAACGCCGATCCGAATTTTATTAGTTACGAGTATCTGGTCGAAAAGCTTCAAGAAATAAGTAATCTTTTAGTTGAGAAGCATCAAGGTATCTATCTTGAAAACATACAATTACTGCTAACAAAAGTTCGTTTATTTAAGTTTCATTTCGCCACGCTCGATGTTCGGCAAAACAGTAAAATTCACAGAGGCTTAATCGAAAAATTAAATCATCAAAATGCCGATTTAAACGACATCGAAACTGATACCTTAGAATCGGTAAAAACCATGATTCGTTTGCAAGAGCTCAACGGTCATGATGCTTGTCATCGATACATCATTAGCAATTGTGAAAGCGATACCGATGTGCTCGACGTACATCAAATTATTCACCACGCTTTGCGATTATCCGCCAACGAACAGGCGCCCATTGATATCGTTCCTTTATTCGAAGTTATTTCCGACTTGTCGCGCGCAGCCGCAATCATGGAGCGCTTGTACACGCACGCAGGCTACAGAACGCATTTGCAAGCACGTGGAAACCTACAAACGGTCATGCTCGGATTTTCAGACGGCACCAAAGACGGCGGTTATCTCATGGCAAATTGGAGTATTTATAAAGCCAAACTCGAAATTACACGCATGTCGGAACAATACGGCATTCAGGTTTTGTTTTTCGACGGTCGCGGCGGACCTCCGGCACGTGGCGGCGGCCGAACACATCAGTTTTACGCCGGTTTAGGAAAAAAAATTGCAAATCGAGAAATTCAGCTTACCATTCAAGGTCAAACCGTAAGTTCGACTTTCGGAACGCTCGATTCATGTAAATTCAATCTCGAAAATTTGCTTTCTGCTGGTTTCAGAAATACAACCGACTACCGCGATACACAAGTTTTAAGCGCCGCCGATCAAGAGTTACTTGACGATTTAGCTCGGGTCGGACACGCCAAATACGATTCGTTTAAAAATCACGATTTGTTTGTTCCGTATCTCGAAGAACGAAGTACGTTAAAATACTTCTCACAACTCAATATCGGTAGCCGACCTGCAAAACGAAAGGCCGATACGAAATTGCAATTGCAAGATTTGCGCGCTATTCCATTTGTGGGTTCGTGGAGCCAGCTCAAACAAAATGTTCCAGGATTCTTTGGAGTCGGAACAGCTTTAAAGCACGCAAAAGATTCGGGCAAATGGCAAAACGTTCAAGAGTTGTTTTCACGTTCGCTTTTCTTTAAAACATTGCTAGAAAACAGCATGATGTCGCTCGCCAAATCGTATTTTTCACTAACCAAATACATGCAAAACGATGCAAAATACGGAGCGTTTTGGCAATTGATTTATGAAGAATATTTGCTCAGCAAATCTTTACTACTTGAACTTTCAGATCAGCAGACTTTAATGGAAAATTATCCGGTAGGCGAGGCGTCGGTTCAGGCACGAGAGGAAATTGCACGCCCGCTCTTAGTAATTCAGCAATATGCCATGATGCAAGTACAAGCCAACGACCAGTCTTTAGACGCCGAAACGTTTGCGAAATACGAGAAACTTATTTCTCGTTCCTTATTTGGAAACACTAACGCCAGTCGCAATTCTGCGTAAGCGCTATGTCAATTTATATACTCAATTAAAATATGTTTAAAGATCAACTTCCCATCAACGAATACGCCGATTTCTACGCGCGTTACATCACGGCTTTAGAAAACATCGAACTTTTCGATAATTTAGAAATCAAACAGCACGAGTTTATTCATTTTGTGCAAAACGTTCCTTTGGGAAAACACGATTACCGGTATGCACCCGGAAAATGGACACTAAAAGAAATCATACAACACATTATCGATGCCGAGCGCGTATTCTCATATCGCGCATTGCGTATCAGTCGTGGCGACCAAACGCATTTACCCGGTTACGACGAGAATTTGTTTGCAGATCATTCAAATGCAAACAACCGTCATTTGAAGGATTTACTTACTGAATTTGCTTTGGTTCGCCAAAGTACCTTAGCACTTTTCAAGAGTTTTAAACCATCACAACTCGAAAATATTGGAACAGCATCCGATAAAGCTGTTTCGGTTCGTGCTTTGGGATTTATAATTCTCGGACATCAACAGCATCACATCAATGTATTCAAGGAGCGCTACTTGGACGAAAACCCATCCTAAACTCATTCGTTAACTTCGGCGAAAGCCAAAGAAAAACTAGTCTTCGTTAGAAACTTTGCGCCAAACAAAACTTGGGAAGATATGGCGCTTGGCAAATCGAGCAGGGGAGTCGGCATTAACCATTTTCACGTAAGTAGCTTTTGGAACGCTAATAAACTCGTATTTGATGCCGTTATCGAATTTTACAACTAAACGTCCGTCCACGAAATCGTAGTCAATCAGAGTTTGCTTGGCTACAGTTTCTTGGAATTCCGGCATCTGTGCTTCGCGAGTTTCCGGATTTATAGAAACTAAGTGGTGGTACGCTTCAATAATTTGTTTGCTGCGTTCTTCGGCTGCTTTTAAACCTTCGTCGTCGCCTTGAAACTTATCTGGATGCGCGTCTTTCATCGCATTTCGATAAATGGTTTTCAGTTCCTTAAGCGTTACATTTTTATCTACTTCTAAAAGCGCACGGTACGCAACAATCTTCTTCATTCCTTTTTTTTGAGGTGCAAAAGTACTATTTGCATTTGATTATTCAGTCACAACTGCTGCGCTAAATTTATAATTGTCAGACCGAAGTATCTAAAAAGGGTTGTGTACCTTTGTCGTCTTAATTTTCAGTGGCATGAAAAAAATCTGGGGCAAGTTTATTTGCCTGCTTTTAGTATGCGTTTCCGCGCAAGCGCAAATATTTATTAATGAATTAGACGCCGATACACCTGGAACCGATGTTTTAGAGTTTATCGAACTCAAGACTCTTAATCCCAATCAATCGTTAACCGGCTATGTTTTGGTGGCGTTCAACGGCGGTCAGCCCAATAATCCATCTTATTTTGCGATGGACTTAGACGGATTTACCACCGACAGCGATGGCATTATTCTGATTGGTAATCAAGGATTGAGTCCGTTTCCAGATCAAATTCTTCCAGACAACACTTTTCAAAACGGTGCGGATGCCGTTGCCATTTATTTGGGAAATGCCAGCGATTGGCCTTTGAATACGCCTTGTACCAATACGAATCTAATTTCTGCTTTAGCGTACGACACCAACGATCCGGATGCAACGAGCTTATTAGCAGCTTTAGGTTTAACCGAGCAAATAAATGAAGGTGTAAATGGTTCGTCGCAAACAGAAAGTATTCAACGAAAAAACGACGGAACGTATGAGGTGAAAGCGCCTACACCGGGAGCACCGAACGACGGTAGTGGAAGTTCGGCAAATGGCTTAACAGCACAGCTATCGGCAACGAACGTAACCGAAGGAAATACTGTAACACTTACATTTTCGTTGCAACAACCGGCTCAAACGGCGTTTAATTTTACGTTTACTTTGGAGAACGGTGGTTTTACAGCCTCAGATTATCAAACAACAACAACGGTTTCATTTGCTGCAGGAAGTCAATCGGCGGTAGTGTCAATTACATTTATAAACGATTCGTTTGACGAAGGCGATGAAGATGCCCGTTTGTTTATTAACGCTTTACCTTCGGGATACGAACGCTTAAACAATAACGTAATTATTCGTGTTGTTGATAACGATTTCCAAGCCTTAAATTACGGAACGCCTGTAAATCCGACTTATGGAAATGTTACTCCGAGCATTCCTGCCGGATACTACGACAGCTTGAACGGAAAAGCTGGAAACGAATTAAAAGCAGCTATACAGGCAATTATTGCTAATCCGACCTTGGTTCGAGAGCATACATACGGCGATGTTTTTGAAATTTTGAAGGCAGCAGATGTAAATCCAGAAAATCCGAATCAAGTATGGTTGATGTACGTAGAACAACCGCGCTCGAAACTAGATCAACAAACAGGAACAAGTGGTGCTTCAGGTTTTTGGAATCGCGAGCACATTTATCCACAGTCGCGTGGTGGTTTCACAGACGGCACTTCGGGTTCAGCCGATGGTTTCGATGCATTTGATACGACAGGTCCCGACGATATTTTAGCAGGACATTCAGACGCGCATCACATTCGTGCAGAAGACAGCCCTGAAAACTCATTGCGAAGCGAGCGCAATTACGGTATTGATTACAACGGTTCAGCAAATACTTTGGGTTCATGGCATGGCGATGTGGCTCGCGCACTTTTTTATATGGCAGTTCGTTACAACGGCTTAAATGTGGTAAATGGCAATCCACCAACTGCTCCCGTTGGTTTTGTGGGTGATTTGGAAACTTTATTGCAATGGAATGCAAGTGATACAGCAGATGATTTTGAAATGAATCACAATAATGTTGTGCATTTGTGGCAGAAGAATCGAAATCCGTTTGTAGATATGCCGCTTTTAGCAGAATATGTTTTTGGCGCCAATTTAGGTCAGGTGTGGAACAATAATTTAACAACCACCGATTATGTAAACAATGAGGTTCGATTGTATCCAAATCCGGCTTCAGATGTTGTTTATTTCACAAAGAATATAAGCAATGCTACGGTGAATATTTACAATATTAGCGGGCAGCGTGTTTACAATGCCGACAATTTTTCGGCTAATTCGCTGCAGTTAGAACTAACTTCAGGAGTGTATTTCGTGGAAATTCGTTCGGAAAGTCAGCGTTCGGTTCAAAAACTGATTATTCGATAATTTTTTAATGCCTGACTGTGAAGCAAGTAAAAAAAGTTTCAGAAAATCCTTAAAAAATATGCTGTGTGGGCGAATCTACTTGTTATATTTGCGCCCGCAACCGCAGCGGGAAGATACTCAAGCGGCCAACGAGGGCAGACTGTAAATCTGCTGACTATGTCTTCGCAGGTTCGAATCCTGCTCTTCCCACAAACAAATAAAAAACCCAACTCAAGCTTCGCTTGAATGTTGGGTTTTTTATTTGTTTCTCTTGCTGCCGCGCGTTTCTGATAAGTAAGTTAATCAATTATTTTGTAGACCATTTAGAGGTATCGATAAGGGAGAAATGATTTAATAAAAGCTTTTTGTTTGGAATAGAGTTAGCTGTGCTTTATGGAGGCGATTTATTTCCCCGTGGTCCAGATTTAAGAAATTTGATATTTTGCGAGAATTGTACTGTGCTAATTTTTAACTGTAAATTGGTCGTTTACTTCGTCTGTTAACTCCTAATTATACGTTTTTTCCACTAAATATAGGTAGCGATTTTTGCAGCCCCGGTTGCAATGGAAATAAAACCGTAGCGGTGGCGTGTGTAGGTGTTTTTGCAGCAGCGACCAACGGAAGCTCCTGCAAAAATAAACCGAAACCGACAGCGGTAGGTTGTATTGCAGTGAAAAACGGGGAATGCTGCCCAAAAAATATAAAAATATGATTTACAGAGTATTATCGATTTATCGCCCTAAAATTAGTTCAATAGATCGTTGCCTGCGAGATAGAATTTTTGCGTTATTAATTACTAAATAATGTGAGTTCGATATAAAAATCTTTGTTAGAACGCTTAAATTGAGTCATTTAAATTGTTTACGGATTTTTCTGCTAAGCTATTTTACGAGCTAACAGCTAAAACAGTCGCTTACTCCGTTGTATTTTTTTGAGTCACCTCGTTGTCCCAATTCCGCTTTTAATCAACTATTTATATGACTTCTAACTTTATTTTTTTACATCGAACTCACGTTAAATAATCAAGTACTTGAATGTTTTATTGATTTTAGTTTGAAGGTAAACTAGCGTTTTTCGTTTTTCAATTTATACTGATAGTTGTTTTTTAAATGCTACCAACTCTTTTCCGTACTTTTGCATGACTAAAATTACAATTCTACATTTTATGGAAAACGGTATTTACGCTCGTTTTAAAACAGGTAAAGGCGACATTACGGTTAAGTTGACACACGATAAAACTCCGGGAACAGTCGGTAATTTTGTTGCTTTGGCAGAAGGAAATCTTGAAAATTCGGCACGTCCGCAAGGCAAACCGTATTACGATGGGTTGAAGTTTCACCGCGTAATTCCAGATTTCATGATTCAGGGCGGTTGTCCGTTAGGAACGGGAACGGGTGGTCCGGGTTACAAATTCGACGATGAAATTAAAGCCGATTTAAAGCACGATCGTCCCGGTGTTTTGTCTATGGCAAACGCTGGACCAGGCACAAATGGTTCGCAATTTTTTATCACGCACATTCCGACGAATTGGTTAGATGGAAAGCACACTGTTTTTGGCCATGTTGTTGAAGGACAAGATGTAGTTGATGCCGTTGCGCAAGGCGACGAATTGCAACAAGTGGAGATTGTTCGCGTAGGTGAAGAAGCGCAGAAATGGAATGCCGTGGAAGCGTTCAGAACTTTCGAAGGTAATCGTAAAAAGAGATTAGCTGCCGAGCGCGAAGCTGCAGAAGCTGCCATGGAAAAATTAGCCGCTGGTTTTCAGAAAACAGAAAGCGGTTTACGATATCAGTTCATTCAACAAGGTTCGGGTAAAGCAGCCGAGAAAGGTAAAACAGTAAGTGTTCACTATACCGGACAACTCGATAATGGAAAAGTTTTTGATTCATCGTATCCAAGAAAACGACCTATCGAATTTCCTTTAGGTGAAGGTCATGTTATCGAAGGTTGGGATGAAGGTATTGCGCTTTTGAAAGTAGGCGATAAAGCACGTTTTGTGATTCCCTCTCATTTAGGTTACGGAAGTGCTGGTGCTGGAGGCGTTATTCCACCAAACGCTACGTTGATTTTTGATGTAGAATTGATGGATGTGAAGTAATTCGTCGATAGTATTTTTAAACAAATCATTACCAATAAAAAAGGTTGCCATAATTGGCAACCTTTTCCGTTTTTAGATTTCAATTTTTCAGCAATTTTTATCTTAAAAACCTAACCCAATGGCAAAGCCTCGAACTTGCGCTGGGAAATCACCCACAGCCGTTGCACCACCGGTTAAGGTATTGATGTTGTAGATTTTAGTTCCAGCCGACGAGTTTAATATGGCATAAGCTACATTACTTAATCCGCCAATGTCGAACGAAGCGCTTCCAGTAAAATCTGCACCAAGCGAACCACGAGCCACTAAAGTACCGTTGTTTGGCGGAGTTTGAGTGTACAACATGTCGGTATTGGTATCTATATTGAAAAGTAGGGTAGAGGTCGATCCTGCAAAATTATTAGTGTAGGCCGAAGCAGTTACTTGCGGCGCTCCGGGATTTAGCGCGCCATCTGTGGCAGCAAGCGTGCCGTCGATAGGGTTTAAACGTAAATTTTGACCTGCGTCTGAAACCACTCGAATACGGTCGACAGTTGGATTAAAATCAAATCCGAATGAAGTTCCTTGTAAAGCTACGGCGGGCGCGCTTCCTAGTGCTGTTGCTGCGCCATTCGACATATTTATGGTGTATAATCTGCCCAGAGAAGAAAGTGCATAAAGCTGCGCCGTTGCTGGTCGCATATCTATTCCAACAATATCTTCGCCTGCTTGTAAATTTGTAATGGGCTTAGATATAGTTCCATTGATATCTTGGAAATTGAAAATATGTAAATTATTATTGTTGTCGATAGCATACGCTACTGGATTCGTTGGAATAGCAATAGAGATAACTTCTGTGGGTAATGTTCCTAAATCGGTTGCTTTGCCGGTAGTTAAGTTTATCTGCAGTAATTTACTAGCAGTTCCGGTTTTTGCGGTTGCTAGCGCTGTATCGTTATTTGCGGCGATATCAAATCCGCCTTCAACGGCGTAACTTTCGGGTAGATCTAAACTACCAATAGCGGTAATAACTCCGTCGTTTGGCGGATCTTGCTTATACAGCGTTTTCGCTACATGATCAATTACATAAAGTGCTGTTGCTGTAGATCCTGCGGTGTTACCCGTGTAAGCAGCCGAGCCTAATTGTGCTGCTGAAATGCTTATGTTTCCATCGACTGCTGCTAACGCACCTGTTTCAGGATTTGCTCGTAAATTTTGTCCCGAAGACGATACGATACGGATACGATCGACAGTTGGGTTAAAGTCGAAACCAACTGCATTTCCAGTTAAGGGTGTAGTGAAAGACGCAGTATTTACTGCACGAGCCGCTCCCGTAAATTGATTAATTACATAAAGTCTTGATTGAGAGCTTATTCCGTATAGTTGGCCTGTGGCAGGGCGGAAGTCAATTGCACGAAGTGTTTCGCCCGGCAGTAAATTACTGATGCTTACTGAGGCAGCAACAGCTGCGGTATCATTGGCATTCATTTTTAAAAGAGCGCCACCGGCTGTAAGTGCAAAAAATTCTTGATTTGGTCCAACAGGTTGCTCGTTAACGGGCGGAGTGTTTGATTCACTATCGTCGCACGAGGTCATAATTCCAAAACTTAGTACTGCGAATAACGCAACTCGTAAATGTGTTTTTTTCATTGCAATTAAGATTAATGGTTTTACACATGTACGAGGTTTCGGACAATCTGGTTTTATGAAAATAAATTTTTCGGTGCCATCTCCTTTAATAAAAGGTTTCGATTTCGTTATTTTATTGAAATTCAAATCATAAAAAAATCCGCTCAGGGCGGATTTTCTATATATCGTCGAATTCGATGTCGGTATAGCTTCGGGTCGTTTCTGATTCAGAACCTCGATCTTCGCGTTTAAAATCTTTCTGGTGTCTTTCAGAAATCACTTCTTCTCCTTTGTGATTTAGAACGTAAGACGTCATATCATTTAAGATTTCAGCGAAAGCGGCAAAATCTTCCTTATACAAATAAATTTTGTGTTTTTTGAAGTGAAAAGATCCATCTTCTTCGGTAAACTTCTTACTTTCAGTGATGGTAATGTAGTAGTCATCGGCTTTGGTTGCCCGTACATCGAAAAAATAAGTCCTTCTTCCTGCACGTAAAACTTTTGAAAAAATATCTTCTTTTTCAAGCATCTCGTTTTCTCTCATGGTCGCCTCGGTCAGTATTAAATTTATGTTAAGTAAACCAAAAGTGAGAAAAATTTTATGAATTGTCAACTTTTAAGCCGATTCTTTTTCCGAAAGTTGTTTTAAATACAGTTCGCGATAATATCCGTTTTGTGCCAATAATTCTTCCGGAGTTCCGAACTGAATCATCTTCCCATCTTCCAAAACCAAGATTTTATCAGCATTTTTCGCCGAACTAACCCGATGACTTACAATAAATGTGGTTCGGTTCTGAGAAAACTTTTTGAGATTATCTAAAATCTCTTCTTCCGTTTCGGTATCCACAGCCGATAAACAATCGTCAAAGACTAAAATAGGCGAATTTTTAAGTAAAGCGCGTGCCAAAGACACCCGTTGTTTTTGTCCGCCCGATAAAGTTATTCCGCGTTCTCCGAGTACCGTTTCGTATTGTTGTGCGAAATTTTCAATGTTTTCATGCACTGCAGCCATTTTTGCGGCTTGTACAATTTCTTCTTCCGACGCCAACTCATTACCAAAACGTATATTATTGGCAATGGTATCTGAAAACAAAAAGGCATCTTGAGGAACAAAACCAATTTGACTTCGCAATTCTTGTAAGTTGTAGTCTTTAATATTAATGGTATCCAATTTTATAGAACCCGTATCGGCATCATCTAAACGTGCAATTAAGTTTAAAAGTGTCGATTTCCCGCTGCCCGTTTTCCCAAAAATTGCAAGAGTTTCCCCTGCTTTTACCTCGAAATTTAGTTCAGACAATGCTTGGATATTGGTATCTTCATAACGATAAGAAACCCGATCAAAGATGAAGGCGCCGTGCACTTCTTTTAAAGGTTGGTCGCCGCTTTTTAATTCCGATTCAATTTTCAAGAACTCGTTGATACGTTTTTGTGAGGCCGCAGCTTCTTGAACCATACTCGAAACCCAGCCTAAAGAGGCAACCGGCCAAGTGAGCATATTTACATACAAGATGAATTCGGCGATTTGCCCAATATGCATGATGCCACCCGACTGATTGATATACATGAGTCCGCCGAAATAAATCACAATCAAGTTGCTAAATCCGATCAGCGCTATCATCAACGGCCCGAATAATGCGTTGGATTTTGCCAATTCCATAGCCTTTGTTTTACTTTCTGCTGAAAGCGCAATCACTTTTTGTTGCTGTTTCTTTTCGAGTGCATATGCTTTAACGACACGCAAACCTGAAAAAAGTTCCTGGGAAAAGCTCGATAAATTGGATAAGTTTTGCTGAAAAAAAGTACTGCGTTTGTTGATTTCGGTACTTAGTTTAAAGATGGCATACGAAAGAATAGGTAAGGGCAGCAGTGTGTAAAAGGTTAATCGCGGAGAAACGGCATACATATATCCGATAACGATGGCAAATCGGATGAACGTATTTATCGTGTACATCACTGCTGGCCCTACATACATACGCACTTTTCCGACATCTTCACTAATTCGATTCATCAAATCGCCGGTACGATTTTGTTTGTAGAATTGTTGCGATAATCGTGTGTATTGGACAAATACTTCATTTTTCAGATCGAACTCAATCAATCGCGACATAACAATGAGCGTTTGTCGCATTAAAAACGTTAGTAATCCAGCTAGAAGTGTAGTGGCAATAATTAATAAAATGTTCTTGATGAGTTGTGATTGAACGAAATTAACATCGACTGTTTCGCTATTTTTTATGTAGTTTTCAATACTTG
The DNA here is from genome assembly GCF_049240005.1 of Flavobacterium sp. Taxonomy (GTDB): domain Bacteria; phylum Bacteroidota; class Bacteroidia; order Flavobacteriales; family Flavobacteriaceae; genus Flavobacterium. The sequence goes on from NZ_JBMLTK010000121.1 coordinate 15,237, forward strand.
CAATAGAGTTCGATATTAATTTGGGTGTATATAGGTAGAAAATTTGGGCAACTATCGTGATTAAAATTCCGGTCAAAAATCGAATTTTATATTTTACGAAGTATTTATTCAGGTATTGTAATTCTTTCATTGCTACAGACAGACAGCTATAATATTTTTAATAATTTTGTTAAAAAATTGCAGACTTTAAAAATTTAACCTTTTAAAAAATTCGTCAAAAAATTACGATTCCTTCAAAAAATACGCCTGCGCAAACGATGCAGTAAAAATATTCGTAAATTTGCAGAGGCAAAAATGAAAAAGCCTTAATTTTTAATTTCTAAATCAAATGGTTACAGAGGTATTAACACCAGCAGAACTTAGCAAAGTCGATCCAGTATTTGGTCAATTGTCGTTTGACAACCATGAACAAATCGTTTTTTGCAATGACAAAGATACAGGTTTGAAAGCAATAATAGGCATTCATAACACGGTTCTTGGTCCAGCTCTTGGTGGTACCCGAATGTGGAAATATAATAATGAGTGGGAAGCGCTGAACGATGTTTTGCGCTTATCGCGAGGAATGACATACAAGTCGGCCGTAACGGGTTTGAATCTGGGTGGTGGAAAAGCGGTTATTATTGGCGACAGTAAAACCGATAAGACACCAGAGATGATCATCAAGTTTGGTCAGTACGTAAACAGCTTATCAGGTAAGTACATTACTGCAGAAGACGTGGGTACAACAACGGCAGATATGGATTTAATTCGCGACGTAACATCCTTTGTTACTGGCGTTTCAGAATCAAGAGGTGGTTCTGGAAATCCTTCTCCAGTAACCGCTTACGGTGTTTTTATGGGAATGAAAGCGGCGGCTAAATACAAATTCGGAAGTGATAACTTAGATGGTAAAAAAGTATTAGTGCAAGGTGCTGGCCATGTAGGCGAAACTTTGGTTTCTCATTTAGCGAAAGAAGGTGCAGATGTGTATATTTTTGATATTCATGAGGATAAAACACAAGCAGTAGCTCAAAAGTATGGTGCAAAAGTCTTTACTGGAGATGTTTATAGTGCCGATGTTGATATTTACGCGCCTTGTGCTTTAGGAGCAACCATCAACGATGAGACCATTCACACGCTAAAAGCAAAAGTTATTGCTGGTGCGGCAAATAACCAGTTGGCTGTTGAGCAAATTCACGGCGTTTTATTGCAGGAAAAAGGTATTGCTTATGCGCCAGATTTCTTGATTAATGCTGGTGGAATTATTAATGTGTACGCAGAAATCGTTGGTTACGACAAAGCAGAGGCTTTAAGACGTACCGAAAACATCTATAATACAACCTTGGAAATCTTCGCTTTAGCAGACCAGAATAAAATCACGACGCACCAAGCGGCAATGGCAATTGCTGAGCGCCGAATTGCTGAAAGAAAATTACAAAACAGTTCAAAATAATCCTTTCAAAGTTTAAAGGATATCTTATTTTTGCGGGCGAAAGTGATCAACACTTTCGCCCAATTTTTTTAAAGTTCTTACCGTGCTAAACAGACGACATATCCGCGTAAAAGTGATGCAATCTATTTTCGCCATGCATCAAACACAATCCGACCGTATCGATTCTCAGGAGAAATTCCTCGAAAATAGTCTACGGGTTTTGCACGACCTCTACCTTTTAATGCTTTCTGCCTTGATTGAGGTTCATAAAACGGAGGAACGCTTTTTGGAAAAATCGGCACAAAAGCATTTAGCAACTGCCGCAGAGAAAAATCCGAACAAACGATTTATCGAGAATCCCATTTTAATAGCACTTTCTGAAAGTACCGATTTAAACAAGCAAATTGCAGAACGTAAACTCAATAATTGGGATCTTCACAGCGATTACATTAATCTAATGCTTACGGAGCTGAAGTCGACTAATGTTTATCAGAATTACATGAGCTTGGAAACAGTAGATTTTGAAGCGCACAAAGATTTGGTTGCTTTTTTATTCGCAGATATTGTAGTGCCTAACGACAAAGTTTACGAATATCTCGAAGATTTTAAAATGACTTGGGCCGACGACTTTCCCGTGGTCAATACTCATATTCTCAAAGAATTGAAAGCTTTAAAACCGACTGTGGTTACCAACGGCTTCAAGGTGTCGAAGTTGTACAAGATGCAAGAAGACGAGAGTTTCGGCGTGGAATTATTTCGAAAGACCATTCTTAATGAGAAGCAATTCTATAAGTTTTATGAAAACAAAACGCCGAACTGGGATATAGACCGTATTGCTGAAGTCGACGTAATATTGCTAAACATGGCTATTTGTGAACTTACTAAATTTCCATCGATTCCTGTGAAAGTAACTTTAAATGAATACGTCGAAATCGCTAAAGAATATTCTACTCCAAACAGTAGTAAATTCATCAATGGTGTACTAGATGCTTTAGTTCAAGAATTTAAAACTTCAAATCAATTACCAAAAACCGGACGCGGATTACTATGAAAAAGATCGTTTTAGCAAGTATTTTCCTTGCTTCACTTGCGGCTTGTTCCAACAAACCAGAGGTCGCAGAAATGAAATTTGAAACAGAGGTCGTAAAAGTTGATACGATTAGCCAAGGTGATGTTATTGATACAGCCTTTGTTTTCACAAACACCGGAAATTCAGATTTAGTAATTAAATCGGCAAAGGCTTCGTGTGGTTGTACGGTAGCCGACTACCCAAAAGAACCCGTTGCTCCTGGTGAAACTGCAAAAATATCAGCTAAGTTTAACAGCGCAGGAAAAAGGGGAGAAGTTAAAAAAACGATTACGATCGAAGCGAATACCGCTAAACCTTTTACCTTTTTGAAAATTGAAACTTTCATTAAAGCTCCCAAAGCTTCAATTTCTTCAGGAATAGGTGCGTCACAAAGCAAACCAAGAAACAATCTTAAATTACAAAACCTTAAACCTCTTAAATAATGGACAAACTATTAAGTATTCTACCTTATATTTTAATGATTGGCGTATTTTATTTTTTAATGATTCGCCCACAACAGAAACGCGCTAAAGCCGAACGCGAATTTGAAAGCAATTTAAAAGTAGGCGATCGCATCATTACTAAAAGTGGAATACATGGTAAAATCGCTGAACTAGCTGAAACAACTGTTGTTGTAGAAACTATGTCAGGAAAATTGAAAATGGAACGCTCTGCAATTTCATTGGAGTTGTCTAAAGCGCTTCAAGCCAAAAAATAAAAACGGCATTCTAATCGGCTGGTAAAGAACAGCGATTTGAAAAAGTACTATTTCGCGAGCATGATCTTGTGACTGTTGGATTTTATTTCTTTTGTGGAAATAGTTCTAAAACCGTCGGTCAAGAAAATGCTCGCGATTATTCATTTTAAAGAAATGAAACGCCTTTTATACTTGAAATAATTTTGAGCTTATTTCAAAGAAGGAGCGTTTAAAGCGATTTCGGTTTTGTCTTTGCGTTCTCAATGGCTTCGAAAACGTATGCCATCACGGTATTTTTATCTAGTTCAGCTACATCAGTGAAACGCCATTGTCTCAAGAACTTTGTTTTCCCTTCTTGAGCATTCACCAAAACTCCTTCATGATCTGCAAGCAAGTGTCCTTCAAAGAACCAAATGGCAAAAAAGTTCTTGAATCCAGCAATTCCTAGTACATTTCTCTTCCCGACAGAATATACGTCGCTTCCCCACTTAATGTTGTGTTGCATTTCTGTTTCAGAAAACCACTGATTCAAAAGCGCTATTTCTGCTGCCCAACGATTTACCTTATCCAAATCTTAACCTACTTTTTCTGCTTTGCCGTTTTTTTCTGTTTCTTTCCTACAACTGTGAAGTCGGTGGCTGCTGTGAGTTCCGCAATCCGAATTATAACGTCAACGGCTTTTTGCATACTTTCTACCGGTACATACTCGTATTTTCCATGGAAATTATGTCCACCTGCAAAGATGTTCGGGCAAGGTAATC
>NZ_JBMLTK010000122.1:0-1734 GCF_049240005.1 Flavobacterium sp.
CCTACATCGCACCGCTCAACCGCTTACCCTTGCTATGTTCCCATCCTGGGGGAGTCTGCAGGAGCTGGTCGTGTAGGACTTGCCGCCGCAAATATACGTTCATTTTGTATTTTCGCAAACGATACGCCGAGATGCGCGAGAGGTTTCGGCTACACTTAAATGCTATATATATGAAAATCAGATTGCAAGGTTGTGTTTTTGGATGTATCTTTTTTTTGCTGTTTGCAATAACTGCGTGTAATTCGCCTAAACCGGCAGATTTTGAACTGCGATTTAACAGTGCCGACAAGAAATATTTGTCGGGAAAAGAGCTCATTGTTGAAGTTTCGAGCGAATATGCTGAAAAAATTTCTGCTGTTAAGTTGTTTTTAAATGAAAAGTTGGTTGCCACGGGTACTGCGAATTCTGTGAAAGCGAAAATTGAGGAAACGAAATTGGGTTATATAGATTTACGAGTTGCGGTAACTGTTGATGGTGCTGATATTTCTGTTTCAGATCGTGTAGAAGTAGTAACCGATGTAACCCCTAAGGTGTACAGCTATAGCATTTTAAATACGTACCCACACGACATAAGTTCGTTTACGGAAGGCTTTGAGTTTTTTAGAGATACACTTCTTGAGGGAACTGGATTACGCGGGCAAAGCAAGTTGCTCAAAACCGATTATAAAACGGGTAAGATTTTAAAGAGTTTGACGCTTGATTCACAGTATTTTGGCGAAGGGATAACGGTAATCAACAATCAGATTTTTCAGCTCACGTGGGAAGAGGGTAAAGGCTTTATTTACGATGCGAATTCTTGGAAATTAATCAAAGAGTTTACGTACGACAAACAGATAGAAGGGTGGGGAATGACTAACGACGGAAGTTACATTTACCACAGCGATGGTACCGAGAAAATTTGGAAAATGGATCCGAATACGCAAAAAATGATTGGTTACGTGAACGTGTATTTGGGTAGCGAGAAGATTAAGCAAGTTAATGAGTTGGAGTGGGTAGAAGGTAAAATTTTCGGAAACGTTTGGCAAAAAGATGCTATTGCCATCATTAATCCGGAATCGGGTGTGGTAGAAGGAATTTTGGATTTAAGTGCGCTACGTTCGAAGGTAAAAGGAGGAAATCCTGCTCCAGAAGTTTTGAACGGCATCGCCTATCGAAAATCGACCAAAACCTTATTTGTTACAGGGAAGTACTGGGATAAAGTTTTTGAAATTCAAGTTAAATGAGTAAGCGATTTTTCAAGATTCTAGCACGCTTGAATAAAGTGTTGTTACCGAGTTTTACTCGTTCGGGAGTTAATGTCATGAGATTGAAGCCGTGGCAGAAGCTTTTATTTGGTTATCGTTATTATGTGACAATTAGGTCGTTAGATTAATCGCGCAATTTTTCTTTGCTTTTTTCTTGTCTAAGTCTACTTTTACACTATCTTTGCACCCGCAAAACAGTTGTGATTTTACTTACAACAGTTTTCTAAAAGGCCTCGTGGCGCAACTGAATAGCGCATCTGATTACGGCTCAGAAGGTTACTGGTTTGAATCCAGTCGAGGTCACGAATGAATAGTATAAAAAGAAAAAAACGCCAAGCTTTGCTTGAGCGTTTTTTTCTTTTTATGCTATTATCAAAGCGGAGCTTTGATGGATGGCGCGTCAGCGCAATCCATTCGTGAATTCGTTGTAATGATAAAACGCCAAGCTTTGCTTGAGCGTTTTTTTCTTTTTATGCTATTATCAAAGCGG
>NZ_JBMLTK010000122.1:1834-1997 GCF_049240005.1 Flavobacterium sp.
AGCTTTGATAGATTGCGCGTCAGCGCAATCCATTCGTGAAACGGTTGTTTTTAGTATTAAGATTGGAGTATTGAGTATTAAGATAAGAGTATTAAGTATCAAGTATTATGTACGTCCCTGAAATAGGTTGACCACTTTAGTCAATTTATGAAAGCAAATTTGC
>NZ_JBMLTK010000123.1:0-8491 GCF_049240005.1 Flavobacterium sp.
AAAGAAAATACGCCTTGTAATCAACTATTTAAATGATTTCTAACTTTAATTTTTACATCGAACTCACGTTAGTTTACTCTTCGACGGCGTCGTGGTAATCTGGGTACAGAAATTTATTGTACGGGAAGCGGCTGATGTGGATTTTACGAACCTCTTCGTAGACGCGCGCCCGGAAATCTTCGAAATTTTCTTTATTGACAGCCGATATAAAAACAGCGGTATCGGTTCCGTTTTCCGACATCCAAGTTTGTTTCCATTCGTCGAGTGTGTAATGTTTACGCGTGCGCTCGGTCATTAAATCGTCTTCTTCAATAACTTGATGTTTGTAGGCATCGATTTTATTGAAGACCATCAGTGTAGGTTTATCGTTACTCTTAATGTCTTGTAAAATCTGGTTTACGGCTGCAATATGGTCTTCGAAATCGGGATGCGAAATATCGACAACGTGGAGCAGCAGATCGGCTTCGCGCACTTCGTCGAGCGTACTTTTAAACGACTCAATAAGTTGTGTTGGAAGTTTTCGGATGAAACCCACAGTATCGGAGAGCAGAAAAGGCAGATTTTTTATGACGACTTTTCGGACGGTGGTGTCGAGTGTAGCGAAAAGTTTGTTTTCGACGAAGACCTCGCTTTTCGAGATGACGTTCATTAGCGTTGACTTCCCGACGTTTGTGTACCCGACGAGCGCCACACGAACCATGGCTCCACGGTTGCTGCGTTGCACCGACATTTGGCGGTCGATGGTTTTGATTTTTTCTTTGAGAAGCGCGATACGGTCGCGAACGATACGGCGGTCGGTTTCGATTTCGGTTTCACCGGGACCACGGAGACCGATTCCACCTTTTTGCCGCTCGAGGTGTGTCCACATTCCGGCAAGTCGGGGTAACAAATATTGGCATTGTGCGAGTTCGACTTGGGTTCTGGCGTAGGATGTTTCGGCGCGTTGTGCGAAGATATCGAGGATGAGATTGGTTCGATCGAGGACTTTTGCTAGTAGAATTTTCGAGATATTTTTTTGTTGCGAAGGCGAAAGTTCATCGTCGAAAATGACGGTATTGACGTGAAATTTTTGAATGTATGCGGCAATTTCCTCCATTTTTCCGGTTCCGAGAAAGGTTTTCGGATTGGGTCGTTCGAGTTTTTGGGTGAAGCGTTTAACGACGGTTCCACCGGCTGTAAATGTCAGAAATTCAAGTTCATCGAGATACTCGTTGAGTTTATCTTCGGACTGGTTTTGGGTGATAATTCCTACGAGTACGGTTTTTTCAATATCAATTTTTTCTACTTCGAGCATAATCAAATTAAGAGGTTACAAAGGTAGTGAAACAAATAGGTTTAGTGAATTGGTCCGGATAGCGAAAACTGAATAAAATCGTTAAAACATAAGTTTTTGTTAGCGCTTTCTTAAAAATGTATAAATTTGGAATCCATAAATTGAAAAATTTACCTGATTTAATTTTAAGAACTCGTTTTATGAAAAGAATTGCACTTTTGATTGCATTGTTGTTTTCTTTTGCGGGATTTGCACAATTCACGGAGACGTTTGAAAGCGGTTTTCCAGCGGGATGGCTAAAGCTAAATGCTCCGGCTGGTCCTAACTTTGGAATTGGTGTAAACCAGCAATGGATGTTAAACACAACACCCAACCCGGTTAACCCATCGGGACTTGCCGCCTATTCGGGCGCTAATGCTGCTTTGATTCCTTTGGAACAGATTGGAGCAGGCAACACCGAAGAAGACTGGATGATTACTACCCAGCTGACTGTTCCAGCGAATGGACAGTTGCGTTTTTGGACGCGACAGGCTCAGAATGGTGATCAAGGTTCAATTTTTCAAATTCGAGCTTCTTTAAATGCTACACAAGATAACCAGGCGGCTTTTCAAATAATACAGTCGTACACCGAGTCTGATTTACAAGACTTAAACGGTGATATAACGCAATATACTGAGAAAGTTATAGATTTTCCAGCTGCCTTTATCGGACAGACTGTGTATATAGCTTTTGTTCGTGTGCATACACAGCTAACGAATGCCCGTTCTGGTGATCGTTGGTTAATTGATGACGTACGGGTCCGTCCACGTTGTTCAAACCCTAACGGTTTGGACGCTTCAAATCCGCAGTCTACAAGTATAACACTTACGTGGAACAATCCGGGACTTGCAACAAGTTTTGAAATAGAAGTAGTACCTCAGGGCCAGGATCCAACAGGTACTGGTGTGATTGTAAGTGCTCCAGGCACAAACCCAACAAGTTTTAACACGGCTGGATCGCCATTAACTTTTGCTCCAGGGCAGTGTTATCAATATTATGTAAGAGCAGTCTGTGGAACTGCGCCAGATACGTTAACTAGTGGTTGGGCAGGTCCGTTTCCGTTTTGTACACTTCCTTTAGGCTCGGTTTGTGCCGATCCGCTAGTTGTACAAACATTACCTTACCAAACCGCAGGTAACACGTTGAACTTTGGCGATGAAGTAGATACTACCCAAGGAACTGGCTGTGGTGCTACACCAGCGGGAACAAATTACTTGGCAGGGAATGAGGTTTTTTACAGCTACACGCCTGATATTACTGGTAACGTTTCTATATTAATGACGCCGGGAGCAAATAACTCTTCGCTTTTTGTATATAACAGCTGTGCTGGGATTGGAACATCGTGTATTGCCGGAATTGCTAATGCACAGGGAACGCCGCGTTCGTTAGTTGTGCCGATGACTGCTGGGCAGACCTACATCATTGTTATTTCATCTAGTCAAGCCACTGCATCAATTCCTTACACTTTACTTATTCAGCGGGAAGATTGTGCGCCAAAACCTACAGCTTTAACTGCTGGAGAAATAGGATTAACCACAGCAACCTTAGGTTGGACAAGTACGGAGTTCACTTCTTGGCAAGTGGCCGTACAACCTGCGGGAACAGGAGTTCCTACGGGGGCGGGAGTAAGTGTTAATACCAACAGTTACCAACCCACACTAACCCCTGCTACCCAATACGAATTTTGGGTTCGTGCAGAATGTACCCCAGGAGGTACATCTTTCACAGGATGGGCTGGCCCGTTCTTTTTCAATACTTTAATTTGTGAAGCTTCAAATAAGTGTGATTATACCTTCCGCTTAACAGACTCTGCAAATAATGGTTGGAACGGAGCTATCATGCAAGTGCGTCAGGCTGGTATTGTGGTTGCTACACTTGGACCAACGTACACTAGTGGTGCTGGACCGGTTAACGTAACTGTAGGTTTGTGCGACGATATTCCGTTTGATATATTTTGGAGTACGCCAGGTACGCAGCCTGGGCAATGTATCCTAAATGTAATCAACAACTTTGGTCAAACTGTATTTACAAAACTCCAAAATACCGGCACTCCAGGTAGCGTACTCACAACACAACCGGTAGACTGTCAGACGCCGCGATGCGACTTGACCCCTACAGCCGTAACGATACCTGCAGCGTCTGTTGAAACAACGTTTTTAACTGTAACGTGGAGTGCTCCAGCAACTACGTCTTGGGATATCATAGTTTTGCCAGCTGGTTCTACGGCTCCTACAGCAGATTCAGTTCCTACTTTTAATGATATAACAGTTGCTGATCCAAACAACCCTTCATTTACATTCCCTGTAGGATCTCTGATTCCAGATACTGCTTACAGCGTTTATGTGCGAGTAAATTGTAATAATCCGTCGAATTCTGCTTGGGGAGGACCTGCAACAGCAACTACCGATCCAACATGTTTCCGTCCTACTACGCCACTTGTAACAGCCCCTGCGATTTCGACTCCGGGAGCAACCACAGCGTCGGCTACGTTTTCATGGACGGCGGGCGAACCAACAAATACGCTTTGGGAGATTTATGTGAGTACGGTAAACGTAGCGCCAACAGCAGCTACACCAGCTACATATACAAACATTACTACAACAACATTTACGGCAACTGATCTTCTTCCAGCGACTATCTATTACGCTTGGGTAAGAACGGTTTGTCCGGGACCAGACCCAAGTATTTGGGTGGCTTTCCCTGTCTTTAATACGGATACATGTTTTGATGCCGACAGATGTAATTACAAATTTCTTCTATCAACTGCATCTGCTGGAAACACATGGAATAATGGTCGTATGCAGGTTCGTCAGAACGGAATTGTAGTGGCTACTCTGGGTGCAACAGGTATTAATTCTGCCGCGGGAGTCACTGTAGCCCTTTGTCCGAACGTACCTTTCGATGTATTCTGGAGTGCTGCTGGAACAAACCCAGACAACATAGGATTTACTATTGTTACACCATTCAATGATGTAGAATTTACAAAACTTCCTGGTCAAGGAGCGCCGCTTACGGTACTTTATACAGGCGTTACCAATTGTAACCCACCAGCGTGTGCTCAACCAACTGCTTTAACTGCAGTTTCAAGTGCAACAAGTGCTGTTTTAAGCTGGACTGATATTTCTACTCCTCCAGCGGGAAGTTATGCGATTTATATCGTTCCACAAGGCGGACCTGCACCAACTAATAACCCTCCAACACCGCCTACAATTCCTTCTGCTACGAATCCGTTCACGATTAGTGCAGCTACTGGATATGCATTGCAGCCTTCAACAGCTTACACTTATTATGTTAAGGCTATCTGTTCGCCTACTGAGAGTAGCGCTTGGACTATCCTGAATCCGCATACATTCATCACTAAACCAATCAACGACGAATGTGCAACTGCACTGCCTGTTACTGTAAATAGTGGACAGATTTGTGCTCCAGCGAATAATGTACTAGGTAACACTTACGGCGGAACTGCAAGTACTCCTGCCGCAAATGCTGGTCAAGGTTGCGGAACAATCGATGATGATATTTGGTTCAGCTTTGTTGCTGGTCCTTCTGGAACACAAACAATCAATATCAATAATGTTGATATTACACCAACTAGCGCTCGAATTCATCATAGCGTTTTCTCGGGAAGCTGCGATAACTTAACGCAATTATACTGTAGTACTGCTTATAGTACAAATGCAACTGGACTTACACCGGGACAAACTTATTATGTTCGTGCATACACTAGCGGAAGTGCAGCTACTCAAAGAGCTACTTTCGAAATTTGTATAACATCACCTCCAGCAAACGACAATTGTTTGGGCGCAACTAATGTTCCTGTAAATCCAACTTGGACTTGCGAGCCTTCATTTAACGTTGCGGGAAGTACTCTTGGCGCAACAGCATCTACTCCTCCAGCAGCAGCTGGTGCAGGATGTGGAACTGCTGACGACGATGTTTGGTTCTCTTTTACTGCAACCAGCCCAATTCATGTAATTAACATCAATGATATCGTGGGTACATCTGCCAATGTTGCACTAAACCATAGTTTATTTACTGGCAATTGCGATGCCCTAACTCAAATTTATTGTACGACGCAAACTACAAGAGTTGCTACAGGTCTGACTGTAAATCAAGTATATTATATCCGCGTTTATACTTCTGCTTCTACCGCTGGTGCCTCTGCAACATTTAATGTCTGCGTAAATACGCCTCCACCTCCTTCAGGAAACGACACTTGTGCAACAGCTATTCCAACTCCTGTAAATCCTAGTTCAGTGTGTAATCAAACCGCAACTGCAAACTTAATTGGTGCAACACCAACGGGTGGAAACCTTCCTGCGGGCTGTGTTGGAACTGCCGATGATGATGTATGGTTTAGTTTTGTTGCAACTTCTACAACACACTTCATACAACTTTTGAATATTGAAGGTACAACCACGAATTTAAACCATGCAGTTTACACGGGAACTTGTGATGGTCTAGTTTTCCGCTATTGTTCTGCGGCAGATAGTCTTATCAGTAATGCAACAAACTTTATTGTTGGACAAACCTATTATGTTCGCGTGTGGTCAAATTCAAATATTCCTCAAGCAGTTGAATTTGATCTTTGTGTTCGTTCGATTTCAACTTGTGATAGCGCAGAACCGTTCTGTGGATCGTCACCAGACGAGCCTTACATCTACGCAAACACTACGGGAGTAACATCTACAGGTCAGATTGCTTGCTTGTTCACTACACCAAACCCAACCTACTACACGTTAAACGTTGGACAAAATGGCCCACTCGTATTTAACATTCTTCAAAATACGCAGTTTGACGCCGAAGGGAATCCGACGGGAAACAACCTGGACGTAGACTTTGTAGCTTGGGGACCTTTCGATTCGCCTGAAAGCTGTAATGAAATTGTTTTTGGACCTTGTGCCCCTACGCCTTGTCCTAACAACACTACGAATCCTGCATTTTATCCAGAAGGAAATATTGTAGATTGTAGTTACAGCGGTAGCTTTACTGAAACACTTACCATACCAGACGCTCAAATTGGACAATTTTATATAATCTTGATAACCAATTTCAATGGTCAAGCCGGTTTGATTAGATTAGTACAAACAAACTTCAATGATGCTGACGCGGGAGAGACTATTTGCTGTAATGTTGGTCTCGGACCAGACATTGAAGCGTGTGGCGACTCAATTACATTAAATGCTATTGAAGATGTTCAGGATGTTAACAACGTTCCATCTACTTTCGAATGGTTCTTGCTTCCATCTACCACACCAATTCCTGGCGCAACTTCGGCAACCTATGTAGCTACTCAATCTGGAACTTACCGCGTTGAGGGTAATTGTGGATTAAATCCTGTTTTCGACGAAATTGTTGTTACGCTCGGGCCCGCAATTAATGTAACTACCCCAACTGAATATGTAAAGTGCGACTCAGACGCTACACCTGGACAAGCTACTTTCGACTTCGATGCTGTCAAAGCAACGGTTTTAGGAACGCTCAATCCAGCAGATTACGTGATAACTTCACATAATAGTCTTGATGCAGCAACAGATGACATTGGCGATTTAGGACTATCCGGAAACCAATTATTATCTTCTGGAATTATATACATTCGTGTTGAAAGTACAATTTTGTCCACATGTTTTGCAGTAGTACCTGTTACTTTTACGGTAACGGATGCTCCTAGCGCAGCTTTTGCCTATAGTTCAACTTCGTTCTGTCAAGCAAATGGTGCTTTCGCAGAAATTACCACGGCACCAGAAGCTTCAACGGCCTACTCTGCCGAGCCTGCTGGTCTAGTATTACAACCGTTAACAGGAGCTATTGATCTTGAACTTAGTCAGCCAGGAACGTATACAATTAAAAACACCATTGCAGCTACAGAAACTTGTGGAGAAATTAGCGCAACTGTTGAAGTCACAATAATTGATGCGCTGTCTCCTGAATTCTCTTATTCTCAAACAGCATATTGTAAGAATAACCCAAATCCGCTTCCTATTCTAGAAGAAACTGCAGGCTTATTTACAGGTACTCCCGGATTGGTGATCAATAGTGCGAGTGGTGAGATTGACTTAGCGGCAACGCCTCCCGGGACTTACACGGTAACAAATACTATCGCCGCCAATGGGGCATGTCAAGAAGTTTTTGACACTTTCGAAGTAACAATCAATCCAGTACCAGATGCAGCATTTACTTATAATGCAAGTGAATTTTGTAATACTGCAGCAAATCCATCACCTTCGGTCGCTATTGGTCAGTTTACATCGTTACAAGCAGGACTAGTAATTAACTCGACAACTGGAGTTATAGATCTAGCAACTTCTACTCCTGGAAGCTATACGGTTCGCCATACGATCAGTGCTACCGGCGGCTGTGCGGAAGTTTTCGCTGACTTCCCTATCTTTATAACTCCGGGAACACAGGCAGATTTCACCTATTCTTCTACTGAGTATTGCGGTAACAGTAATTCAATTACTCCAATCTTCGGCAACGGTGCAGTTGCTGGTACTTTCACTTCAACTAATGGGTTAGTAATAAACCAAAATACCGGTGAAATAAACATTCAAGCTTCTACTCCTGGAACTTATACAATTACCAATCTAATACCTGCTGTTGGTGGCTGTGGAGCTGATTCTGCCAACTTCACGTTAACCATTACTGCGCCTGTGACTGGAACTATATCTTACGGTGATGCTGCATTTTGTAAGAATTCAACTTCTGAACAGATTCAAAATCTACCCTCAGCCTCTGGAACGTTTAGTGCACCTACAGGATTATCAATAAACGCTTCTACTGGTGAAATTAATCCGTCTACAAGTAATCCAGGAACCTATGTTGTTACATTTTTAGTGCCTGGCGACTTTGGTTGCGCAGATTTTATTACTACGGTTGAAATAACTATCATTCCCGAGTTCGACATTACATTCGAATCTGGATGTGAAAACAATTTATATATTGTTCGTGTGCTTCCTGTTGATGAATCATTTGATTTAGCTAGCAGCAACATCGAGTGGACTAGTACGGGAACATTTGTACCAACAGCAGAAGAACATGTAATTACTGCTACTTCTGAAGGAACATTTACTGCTAAAGTAACCACTGCAGATGGATGTTTTACCATTGAATCTATAAACATTGAAAACATCGGTTGTATTATCCAACGTGGTATTTCACCGAACAACGATGGTGCTAACG
>NZ_JBMLTK010000124.1:0-38026 GCF_049240005.1 Flavobacterium sp.
AGGTTGAATGGTTGCGAAATTAGTAAAAATCGGTTGTTTTGGAGGAGTTTTTTGATGAGATTTTGAAAATTTAATACTATTTGGATTCTTCTTTTATCATCAAAAAAACATCAAAGCGTGTTTGTTATTTTTAAATGCTTTTCATTTTAATTCAGTTTAGATAGCAAGGATTTTCTTTTTACTACAAGAAAGAATATAAAACATAGAATGAATAGACTCCAGGAAGGCTCGCTCATTCTTGATATACGCTCTTCTAAATCAAGAGATTGGTCTCCGTTTAGTACTTGTTGTTGTTTCTTTTTTAGTAGTATTTTTTGGCTTTCTTCTTCTAAGGCTATAAATGAAGTGGCAGGCGACATAACATTGCTTTCGAAAGAAGATTTTAGCATGTGTTTCCACGTTTCATCAGACAGATCGGGCCTGATAAGTTCTAATCGGCGCAATCCCGCCATAATGACGCCAGTTTTCCATTTGCTTTTATTTTTTATCTGATTATTCAAATCAATGTTTTCATTTAACAGCACAATTTCTGGATTGCTATCACAAGAAATTAGTCTCTGTTCTTTTCTGCTAATTTTGTAGTATTTGACAAGATTTTGATTTTCTAATGGACTTTCAAATTGACATGGATTTTTAGTAGATTCGATTAATGAATGAGCAATTAGCGAGTCATCATTAAAAAGTTCATAGATAAGTGTAAAATCAGGAAAACAAAATCGATAATCGTTGTAATCTTCCGCAAGAATTGTCTTTTTCCAATCGTCTGTAAGAATTATAAAGACAGGTTTATTCAAAGAACTGCGACTTTGAATAAGGGCTTTTCGAAGTGCAGAATCGCAGTAAAATCCGCCTTTAAATGATAAATTAGTAATCGTTTTTATCCAACTTTCATCATAATCTACTGTTCTAATCGAACTATTGGTAAAACTTATTTTAGCGTTAGTAAAGAGCGAATTGTATCTCGATTTAAGTGCATTAATTCGTCGTTGGTATTCTGCTAAATTCTTTTCATTATTATTTGAAATATCTATGATAAAATGGAAGTAAGGTTTCCGTTTAATGCTTGGTAATGACAACTTCTCTGTTTTAGAGATGTAAGCAACAAATTCATTAATTTTTATATTTTCCTCCGTTGTTGTCTTTGTTCCTAAAGGGATATTATTTCCGTCAATGTTTAAGTTTAATGGTTCTTTATGGACAATTTCAAAACCTGAGGTTCGCGTCTGATTGCTCTGAAATGGAAAAATTTTAAATCCGACTTTTGAATCGTTATCGTAGAATAGTAAACCGGGATCTTTTCTTGTGTTCACAATTTGTGAATACACCCACATTACGGATTTTTTCTCAGCTAAAATTCCCTTTTCTCTTCCGTTTTTCATATCTAGATAATAATCAGAAATATAGCTGCCTTGAGGTAGTTCGAATTCGGTTTCAAATTCGGCTGCTGAAAAGTTACTGTTATTAGTGATTTCAAAATCCACGTTGCTTTTCCATGTTTTTTCAGCTGCTATGTAAGTACTTTTATGGATGATCTTCGAAATTTTTAGTCTCGAATTTAAAATTCGTGTAACTGTGTCTTTTTTATATTCCTTACCGAAAAAGATCTGTTCTAGATGCTGAAGTTTAGCTTCTTGCATGGTCAAGTTGTTCAAAACAATCGAGTTGTATAAACTTGATAAATAAGGTGTTCTGTTGGAATTTGTAAAACTTGGTCGTTCCTTATTTTGTCGAATGGTTTTAAATACTTGTTCTAAAGCATTGGTGTCGATATCGTATTCTTTGGTGTAGTCTGTTTTATAGATATAATCAAGTGCTTCTTGTAACACATTTCTTTGATAGATATAATTGCAAGTTACAATTGATGGAATAGCTATAAAACCGAGAAGTAAGATTAAGTTGATGGTACTTTTACGATAGTATTTCTTGAGAAATTGAATATCATCTCGTAAAACAGAGATATGTACAAATGTTAGTATAAGTGGTGCCAGCATAAATAGCCCAATAACAAGTATTAGAAAGGCTAAAGCAAATGGCAAATACGGGAGAAATACAAAGAAAAAGTAAGTCGTAAAGCTAAATGTCAACGCTCTACATGAGAACAAAACAAGTTGAATAATTCTATTTTTTTGCTGAGGAATGCATAAAATCACCCCATTAAAAACGCAAATTATGTAGAAGAATTTATCTGAAAAGTTCCCAAATAAGCCCTGAGAACTTTCGAAACCTTGGTTTAAGTTTGGCAAATTGTTGAATAGCAAACCTGCTATTGGAAGAAGTAATGCAAAAAGAAATAAAACAGCAATCTTGTCGTTAAAAGCCAAAGCATTTTTCTTCAGAATAAAAATATATAAGCCGCGAGTTAAGAAAAACAGAAACAGTAAAGAGCATGTCACTAAAATAGCAAAAAACAACCAAAGTAAAATTTTATAGTGATCGAAATTGAGAAGGAAAATAAAGAGAAAAGCAATTATTATTGTAGAAAGCGGAACAATTATTGCTTTAAGAAAATCCTGTGCAGCAGACTGATTTTCATAGTCGGGGGTGAAGTGTACTACCAACGAAAACAAGCCATAAGCTAAGGTTGGCATTACAAATGTAGTTACATAGATCAGCGGATTTGTGTCAAATATCCAAGAGGGTAGAGAAATGGGTATTAGATCGTCTTCAAAAATGAAACTAAGAATGATGTACAAAACCGAAAAACAAACAGCGATATACGAATAGCCTCTCGAAACATCCTTATTATTTTTTAGTCTGTTAAAAGCATAAACAGCGCTTAACATTCCAAATAAAATTAATATAGCACCAAAAGTCAGTATATGTAGTATGTTTTGCTCTGACAGCAATGAATAAATTATAGAGAAATCAGAATAAAGTATGCTCAGAAGTATGGTAATAGGCAGCGTGCTGGAAAGAAAGATCCATTTTGGACTTAGGGATTTAGTGAGCATATTTTGAGTAGTTTATTATTTTTCCGAATGCAAAATAGAACAGCAGCAAGAATACAACAGTATTTGCTAAGCCAGTAACTTCATGAATAATACCTTGATAATTTTCGCTAAACATAAGACCTAGCTTAGCTGTTGAAATGCAGCTTATTATACGGATAGTGTTGACAAATAAAGTTAGAAGGTATGTGATTGGAAGTAAGAGGAGAAAGGCAAAACATTTGATCTGCAGTTTCGCGATTTTTGTAAAGCAGAGATAAGTCAACATAAAAATACAGACACTCCAGAAGTTATATCCGCTACAAGATTTGTCAATTAGAATTTCTAACTGAGGTAAAAAAAAACCTTCATCTGCAATATTGACACAATTGCTACCTAGGATAAAACCAACAACATAAGCAACAGGTTTTATTAAAAAAAGTACTGATTCGTATGATAGTTTACTACAATAGAAATGCAAGCAATATCCAGCACTTGAACTCAATAAAAGTGGTAAAACTTCGGTGGTTTTTAAATTACTTTTCAAAAGTTTGTGTTCTTGCAAGTTTTTGCTTATTAAACGGATCAGGGAGGTTTTTATTTCGATTGATTTGAAATATATCTAATCTCTTGCTGGGCAATTTCTGTAAAAATCGCAGCTAAATCGGCTATTTCTTCCAAGCTAAGTAGGTACAAAGCCACTTTTGCTGCGCCCGCTTTTCCGAAGGTTTTCGGAATTCCCATTTGTTCTACAACATCGGTCGTAACACGAATTTCCGCTGTATCGATGAATCGAAAACGGATTTAGACAATGCTAGATTCTTCTTCCGTGGTGTCGCGCGTGGTTACTGCAATGTCCGAAACTATGACGCGCTTTTCGTTGAGCAATGCGTTTAGTTGAGTCGATTTCCCAACATTCGGTTTACCGATAATTGCAACAGAAACACAGTTCTTCAAGACTTTTCCAACGGCAAACGAGCCTATGAGTCGTTTTAATACTGCAAGGATTACATTCCACCAAAGCTTCAAAGGCTTTACGGTCGGCAATCGCCACGTCTACTTTGGCAAAATCGAGCTCAAGTTCAACTAAGCTAGCAAAATTTAAAAGTTCCTCGCGCAGTTTTGCAAATACTGCCTAAACCAACCGAGCTAGGGTCCCGATCGCTATCGGGATGAAATGGAAAACGCGAAATGCCGCCCAAAAAACAGCTAAAAACGCTGTTCCCGATTTTAATATCACAGTATGATTTTACTCTGACAAACAAAATCGCTTTTCGGAATGCTTGTTTCTGCAATGGCTTTAAAACCTCCCGCTACTTCGGTGAAATTGCGGTAACCGCGTGCCTGTAAGATACTTGCCGCAATCATACTTCGATAACCTCCTGCGCAATGCAAATAAAAATGATTTTCAGGATTCAAGTCTTTAATCCAATTATTGATATCGGCTAACGGACGGTTGAACGCTTCTGCCACATGCTCGGCTCTGTATTCGCTTTGCTTACGAACATCAATAATCGTATCGTACTCAATGGCAACAACTTCCGCGAAAGCAGCAGCCGAAATACGGTTTACGGTATCAACTTCTTTTCCGGCATTTTTCCAACTGTCAAATCCGCCCTCCAAATGTCCAACAATGTTATCAAAACCTACACGTGTTAAACGCGTAACAGTTTCCTCGATTTTGTTCGAATCGGTAACCAATAGTAACGGTTGCTTTACATCGCCCACGAGCGCACCCACCCAAGGAGCAAAATCGCCGTTTACGCCAATGTTAATCGACTGTGGGATAAATCCTCGGTGGAACGTATCGCTGTCGCGCGTATCGAGAATTAGCGCACCAACCTCTTCGGCGGCGGCTTTAAATGCAGCAACCGAAAGTGCGCGCATACCGTTGTTAAATACGTGCTCAAAGCTGTGGTAACCGTTTTTGTTCATCGCCACATTTGCGCCGAAATAAGTAGGAGGTGGCAGCAATCCATCGGTAACTTCTTTGATAAACTCTGCATCGGTCATGTTGGCACGCAGTGCATAGTTCGTCGCTTTTTGATTACCGATGGTCGAAACGGTTTCTTTGCTCATGTTCTTTCCACAAGCACTTCCGGCTCCGTGCGCTGGATAAACGAGAACGTGTTCGGGCAATGTCATTATTTTTGTTCGCAGCGACTGATATAAAGTTGCGGCTAACTGTTCTTGCGTTAGGGAAGCCGCTTTTTGGGCTAAATCGGGCCGACCCACATCGCCAATAAACAGCGTATCGCCACTAAAAAGTACTTGTTCAGAACCGTTTTCATCGACTAATAAAAAGCAGGAGCTTTCCATCGTATGACCGGGCGTATGTAATACACGAATGGTGATGTGTCCGAGTTTAAAATCTTGCCCATCGGTGGCTACAATGCAATCAAATGCTGGCATTGCATTCGGCCCGTACACGATGGGTGCAGCTGTCTTGCGGCTCAAGTCTACGTGTCCGCTTACGAAATCAGCATGAAAATGTGTTTCAAAAATGAATTTTAACTGGGCGTTATCGCGGCTTAGGCGGTCGATGTATGGCTGTGTTTCGCGCAGCGGATCGATAATGGCAGCTTGGCCGTTAGAAGTAATGTAATAGGCGCCTTGTGCTAAGCAACCGGTGTAAATTTGTTCTATTTTAAATGTTGGAGAATTCATAATTGTATGTCTTTAATGAGGTAAATTTTCTCTGAAATATCCGTAAACCCAAGTGCCAGCGATAGCACTTATCAAGGTTACACTTACGGCAGCAAAACCACTTCCTATTTGTGCAAATAACGGACCCGGACAAGCGCCTGTGATGGCCCAACCGATTCCGAAGATTAGTCCGCCGTAAATCTGACCCTTACTGAACTTCTTGTCTTCAAAGTGAATACGTTCGCCATTTAATGTTTTGATATTGAATTTCTTAATCAAGAAAACCGACAGCATACCTACAACAACGGCGGTTCCGATGACGCCGTACATGAAAAACGACTGTAACTGAAACATCTCCTGAATGCGAAACCAACTAATGATTTCGGCTTTTACAAACACAATTCCAAAGGCAATTCCCACAAGCATATACTTCAGATTGTGCCAGAACGGCGTTTTTACCTGTTGTTCGTTGGTACAAATAGCGTCTTGATGCCGGATATCCGTTTTTTCTGTTTGATTTTTCATTATTGAGCTAATTTTAAAATGAAGGGAAGAATAACGTTGGCGGAGAAGAAGCCGCCAATCATAAAACAACAGGTAGCAATCAGCGAAGGCCATTGCAAGGTAGATAAGCCCATGATGGCATGACCACTGGTGCAACCACCGGCGTAGCGCGTGCCGAAACCAACCAAAAATCCGCCGATCACAAAAAAGAAAAGTCCTTTTAAAGTGAATAGATTCGAAACCGAAAACAAATTGGCAGGCATTAAGTTGTCGAAGTCGGTAATGCCCCATTCCATGAGCTGCGCACGAGTTCCTTCGGCAATCTCAACCGGTTCCGGATTCGATAAATAGTTGGCAGCAATAAATCCGCCGATAAACACGCCAAAAACAAAGAATAAGTTCCAAACTTCTTTCTTCCAATCGTATTTAAAAAATGGAATCTTGGCGGGAATGCAAATCGCACAAATGTGTCGTAGCGATGAAGATATTCCAAATTTCTTATTCCCAATAAGCAATAAAACTGGAACGGTCAGACCGATTAATGTGCCCGCAACTGCCCAGTGCCAAGGTTGTTTTAAAAGTTCAAACATAAATGTTTATTTTAATTTGTTATCGATTTAAAGGATAAGTTGAGTGCGACGCCTTGATAATTCGAGCGTCGAAGCGAGTAAGTAGGCGAACTACATTTTAAAAATAGTTTTCCCTTGCTCAAATTTATACGATACAGCTGCTGTAAAGTAATTTTGTTGTTTGCGTTTCTCATCGAATTTGTTGTGTTAGTGTTTCAAAATAGTTTCTTTAAAAATAATGTACATGCCCATCAGTAATACAAACCAACCAAATGCGGGCTTGAGTTTGTTGCCGTCTATCTTTTTGGAAATTGGGATACCTATAAAAATACCAAGTACTGCGAAAGCCGAGATGTGAAGCAGTAATGACCAGTCGATTAGCGTTTCACTGCTTTCGCCCCAAAAACCAACGAGCGATTTAGCAGCAATAATTACCAAAGAAGTACCCACAGCTTTCTTCATCGGTAATTTAGAAAGTAAGACCAGTGCGGGAATGATTAAGAATCCGCCGCCAGCACCCACTAAGCCAGTTAAAATTCCGACAAGCGTTCCTTCTACCAAGATTAGCGGATGGTTAAATTTTTGTGGCGCTTCATCGTTTTCAGTTTTTAAAACAGATTTCGTAATCATGCTGTGCGAAGCGGCGATCATTAACAAAGCAAATAGCAATACCAAACTGATACTTTTCGTAAAAACAAAACTACCGAGCGTAAACAACTGTTCAGGAATTGCCGGCACCAAGTAGGCCCGAGTAGCAAACACAGCAATAATCGATGGAATTCCAAAAACAACAGCCGTTTTTACATCCACTAATTTGTTTTTAAAATACGCCAGCGAACCCACCGAACTGCTCACACCCACGATAAAAAGCGAGTAAGCCGTAGCAGTAACGGCGTCAACTGCAAACAAATACAGCAAAACAGGTACGGTAAGTATGCTACCGCCGCCGCCGATCACGCTGAGCGAAATACCGATAAAGATGGCAGCGATATAACCAAGTAATTCCATGTCTTGCATTTACGAATGTTTACCAGCGTTTTGTTTTTCGTGCTGTTTTCCTTTCAAGGTATAGTACACATGAACGATAAAGTTGTTTTCATGCAAAAACTCGTCGGTGTTGCGTGGCAAACGCGATATATACATGTAGCCGGTTTCGAGGCGGAGTTGTTCCAGAATACGGTAGTTTATGAGAAACGCTATGCGCTCATGATCAAAGATATGCGTTCGTTCGGCTCCTTTGAGGTTCAGGAAAAGTTCTTCGTAGAGAACCAGATTGAGCTTTTCGGTAAGTTCGTAGCGCAGTCCGATACGGATGCGAAGCCGAGTGATGTCGGTCGTTGTATTTTGAAAGTCGCGGTATTCCATGCACGTTCGGTTCATCAACCACAGTTTTTCAGTTAGTTCGTGTTTTGCATCGAGTGCTGCAGAAAAGCGTAATTCTTGTATAGTGCGACTGTTTTTATCGGCTTCCGCTATTAAAATTCGGTTGTGCCAGTAGTAGGCAAAAGGGGAGAGGGAAAGGCTTAAAGCTTCATTGTATTGAAAATGCGCCCAAGTTCGAATGCTGTTTAGGAGGTTGTGTGCGAGTACATTGCGTTCGTTAGCCGGAAAATCGTTTTGCGTACGGTGCTGTATTTCAGCTTCGTATTTCCATTTTTTGCCATGAAGGTAAGCTACCGATGCGCGTCCCCATAAATTAAGGTGTGCCGACTCTTGCGCTAACGTACGCGAATCAAATAAAGATAAAAAGATATATATAAATATATGTTTTTTCATAAAAAAATACTAGTGTTCGTTGCAGCAGTTTTCTAGGCAGGTGATGATGTTTTTCATGTTTGGAAAACGCAGCGAAACGAATTTATTTCGCCCCACTTTTTCCGACAGGAGCACACCTTTATCTTCCATTAGTGTGATGTGTTGTGAGGTTACAGCTTGTTCGAGATTCAGTGTTTCTTGAATTTCGATAAGGGTCATTTTTTGGTTAACAGTCAGTAAGTCAACAATTGCCAGACGCACCGGATGAGCAATTACTTTCAGCATGTTTACTGCGTAAATCACTTTTGCTGGTTCAATCCGCTCCGTTAATGTCATTTTATCTCCGAATTAATTTTCAGATACAAAGATATAAATATATATATGTATTAAACTAAATTTTTTTTCTTTTTTTCATTCTTTCACTTCCGACCGCAATCGGAATTCAATTTTCTCGCTTCCGATCGCAATCGGAATTCAATTTTTCTAAACTACTTCGGTTGACCACATAGCCACAAAGGTCACAAAGGTTTTAGTCCAATTCTACAAGGAGGGTTGTGTTCACTTTTTTAGGATTTTTGTTTTAGCTGTGAGCTTTTAGCTGTTAGCTTTTAGCTTTTTCACTTCCGATCGCTACCAAAATTCAATTTTTTCAATTTTTTTAAACTATTTCAGTTGACCACATAGGCACAGAGTTCACAAAGGTTCTACTCCAATTCTACAATTAGGGATGTGTTCACTTTTTTAGCTTTTTCAATTTTTTCAATCTTTCAATCTTTCAATCTCGAAATCTTCCAGAAGCTCTTCCCGTTTTCCGCTGTAGTCCTCGTAAAAGGCGCGGTTTTCATGGGGCTATACCCGGCTTCTTGGGTCGCCGTTTCTAGCCCAATTCAAACAAGCGTCTTTTCCTCCGGGCTGCCGCTGCAACCGGGGCTAGGGCATACGTTACTAACGTTTGGTGGAAAAGTGTATATTCGTTCAACATTAAAAGCAAATCAAGTGTTGAATAGTACAAAATAAAACCTCTATAAATTTATCGACCTTACGCGTTGTTATTTAATGATTTACGTGCTTAGTTTCGTGTAAGTCCTACATTTGTTGGTCAAACGAGATTTTTCACAACCCTATATAATATTATAATTCAAGACTTAGTGCAAACAGAAAGACCCTTATCCGAGAGGGAAATTAAAACCCTAAGACGACACTTAAAGCAACTTGACAAACAAAAGTCATTTCAAGTTAAGTTTCTTTTTATCTGGATACTTCTAGCAATTCTGGTCGGTACATTTGCTTACTTTTTTCTTAATACAACTACTGAATTATACTTATTAATCGGTACAGTGGTTGTTTATATACTGATGGGTACATGGAGTTTTTTAGAGACTTATTTAAAACATAGGAAAGAGAGAAAGGATATTGATTTCGTGTTTGCAACAAATAAGGTCATGTCAATACAAGTAATAGGTAATGAGTATATTGAATTATCGGAAGTGGAAGATGAAGGCGTAAATTACTTGTTTCAGATTAGTGATAATAAAATACTTTCTTTTGGTGGACAAGACTTTTATCCCACAAAGAGCTTTCCATCCGACAATTTTGAAATTGCAGTTTGCCACGGCGCTACGAATGACGTTGTGTTCTTAAAAATTTATAATTACGGTAAGAAAATTCAGCCCATAAGAAAAATATCTGGACAAGCGAAATGGGACTTAATAGGAAGTACAAATTATCCTGACCCTAACAGTTTCACTATCATTGAAGGACAGCTTGAAAATATTGAAGCAATTATACATGGTAGCTAGGATAAATGCAAATAACAGTACCTACCATAAACTTGTTGTTCAGCTTTAAAAAAAAGCGTTTTCTCAGCAAGTTTAGTAGTAGCAGATAGTTTTCCGCTATGAAGTTGCAAACTAAAAAAGCATCTATAACGTTAGCGTTTATTTATTGAAAATCATACATAATAAACAGTCATAAAAATGGAAATAGTAGAGATAATAATCAAAGCTTTAGGGCTAATGAGTATAGGTGGAGTTATTAATTATTTTTTTGTGGAGAGCAAAAAAAGGAAAGACCAATCTCGACATGAAATTAAGGAGGTTAGGTACATGGCAATTTTGTTGCTATCTTATTCATTAGTGAATTATGAAAAGGAAAAAGACAAACTGAAACGACAAAAACCCGAAATCACATCAAAAGAAGAACTAATTGATGAGATTAAATTAGAATGGTTTAATATGACACTTTACGCATCAGACTTAGTAATAAAAACGATGAAGAAATTTATAGAAAACCCAAATGAAGAAGCGTTAAACAAACTGGTTTTTGTGATGAGAAAAAGTCTTTATAATGTTAAGACGACATTGAGTCCAGAGGATTTGAGCTTAGATTAGTTAACACTTTAGCTAGTACGCATAATCATTCTACGATTAACTTTTTTAAATACATTTAGAAGAACAAATTCCTTACTCGTGTATTAAGCTCACATTTCAAAGAGTTAAAAGATATATTTTAGTGAAAATCACAAACTATGGAACACAAGCAAAACGACACATCGGTACTTTTCCTCAAAAAGAAAGAGGGTAGAGTGTACCATTGCGGCAGTATGACTGCAATTTTTAAAGCCGATGAAAACGAAACGGCTAACAAGTACAGTATTTCCGAATGGTGGTTAGAACCTTATTCTACCGGTCCGGGCGCTCACCAGCACGAGGCTAACGATGAGGTTTTCTACGGTATTTCAGGCGTTACATCGGTTCTGGTTGGCGAGACATGGTTAGATATTGAACCCGGTGATTTTTTGCGGATTCCTGCCAAGACCCGACACGATTTTGCAAATAATACGTCCGAGAAATGTGCCGTACTAAACTTTTTTATTCCCGGCGGATTTGAAAGAAATATGCCCGCTATTGTTAAATGGTTCGAATCAAATCAACCCTAACCCGCGATGAAAATATTTGCTGAAAGCGAACGGCTTATTTTACGAGAATTAGTTCCCGCAGACGTTGACGGTATGTTTGAACTCGATTCGGATCCGGAAGTGCACAAATTTCTGGGCAATAAACCACTGACATCCAAAGAACAATCTGCAAACGTCATCACTTTTGTTCGGCAACAATACCAAGAGCACGGCATTGGTCGTTGGGCTATCGTCTACCGGGAAACCAATATCTTCATCGGCTGGGCTGGATTAAAGTTTGTTATTGAGCTAAACAATAATCACCAAAATTATTACGACATAGGCTATAGGCTCATCAGAAAATACTGGTCGAAGGGAATCGCTACCGAAGCAGCTTTTTTAACACTCGACTATGCTTTTAACACCATGAAACTGCAGCAGGTGTACGCAGCTGCCGATGCAAACAATATGGCATCAATAAAAGTTTTGGAGAAAATTGGCATGCAGTTCGTAGAAACCTACTTCGATGAAGATACGCCATGGAATTGGTATAAAATTGAAAGATCGGATTATACAATTAATAGACAATCAATACGTTAGTTAATTGTTGATGTAACCTTGATTATGTAGTATTTACGTCACGCTGATTCGCTTTATTAAAGTTTCTTTCTATGAAATTAAAGTCTTTAAAATACCTTTTTATCGCTATTATTTTAGTAGTAACTACCGCTTTTTGGTCGTTTAATAAGATCGGTTTTATAACAGGTTTAAAAGTCGGACAAAAGATTGACAGTTTAAATGGAGTTTACGTTTATTACAACGGTTCGGTTGGTAATGTAGTGGGTCGGAATACCACTATCGACGGCTACAATCTTGGATTGAAGTATCAGTGCGTTGAGTTTGTTAAACGCTATTACTATCAACATCTTAAACACAAAATGCCCGATAGCTATGGTCATGCAAAAGATTTTTATGATCGCGCTGTTGCAGATGGCGGAATGAACAAAAAAAGAAATTTAATTCAGTTTACAAATACGAGTAAATCGAAGCCTCAGGTGAACGATCTTCTGATTTTTGATGGAAATGTATTCAACCAATACGGTCATGTGGCCATTATTTCTAAAGTAACAGCTTCGCAGATACAAATTGTGCAGCAAAATCCGGGACCAAATGCAAAATCCCGAATCGTTTTGGACCTCAATTATAAAAACGGAAAGTGGACCATTAAGCACGACGAAATTTTGGGTTGGTTGCGAAAAGTTTAGAAGAATAGAATTTTGAATAAACGCCGTTGTTTATAGAAAATGCTAGAAAACAGGCAATTTGCCACTAAAATCGCTTATTTGCAATGCAGGTTTGCCAAAATATGTTTGTTAACGTTCCCTCAGTCGTCATACAAACTAAGCCGCGGTATCCCCAACACGATTCGGTAATAATTTCGTCGAAATACCCAAAAACAGTATTTCACTTTTAGGTAAAAATTGATAGTACTAGTTTTTAGAAGCTTTTCCGGCTGTTCGCTTTAGTCCGCAAAAAATACGGCACGTTCACTCGGCCTGCGGTGGGCTCCTCGCGTCGCCACCGCAGTCGCGGTTCACGTAGCCGTATTTTTCTTGCGGGCTGCCGCTGCCATCCGGGCTAGGGAATACGTTACTAACGTTTGGTGGAAAATATCAATAATTAGATATTTTTGCTTAGAGAAAATTGCATAAAATAGCAAAGCAAAGTCTTTTTTAATCAGTAGAACAATAAAGAAACCATTTGTTTAATTTTAACATATGAAAAGAGCTGATAAATTTTAACTATAAACCGCTTTTAATAAATAGTTTATCATCGTTCTTGAAAGTTGAAGAAAATGTAAGAACTTCACTATTTGTCAAACTGATGTGAATTCTAAAAGAACTATCTTGCGATGATTAACCATAACTATGAAAAAACTTTTTTCAACTTCTAAATACAAGAAAAGAAATAGGC
Source organism: Flavobacterium sp. (assembly GCF_049240005.1). Lineage (GTDB taxonomy): Bacteria > Bacteroidota > Bacteroidia > Flavobacteriales > Flavobacteriaceae > Flavobacterium. The sequence goes on from NZ_JBMLTK010000124.1 coordinate 13,272, forward strand.
AAAAGTCTTTTGCGGCAGTCAAGCAACATAATAAAAGAAAGCAGAAATATTTTAGGTCTAAATATTATTCAAAATCTACAAATCGAACACGTAAAGGTCGTTATTTCAGGACGTATAACAGAGAACCGAAGATAACTGTTCAAATAGCTCCGCAGGATTTTAGCATTGTTAATAATGCAGAAGAGACTTTAGCATATTTTGATTATGTTCAGTTCTTATTAAACAATGATAATTCAGTGATGTTTGACATTTCAAAAATTCAAACATTAACTACCGATGCTATTGCTGTACTTCTAGCAAAAATTCAAGACGAGAAATTTCACATGAAAAATGAAATTTACGGCAATGAACCTGAAAATGAATATCTTAAAAAGCTTTTTACTCAAAGTGGTTTTTATGAGCATGTACTAGTGAAGGAAATCACACCAAAAAATGATAAAAAGTTATTAATTCATAAACAGACTAATAACCGAGTAGAACCAGATATTGCTAAAGAAGCTTGTTTATTAGGATTAAGGCATACTTTTGAAAATGAAGAGATTTTTGAACCTCTTTATGACATTTTAATTGAAGCTATGCAAAATACAAATAACCATGCGGGTTCAGAACGTGGAAAGTATGATTGGTGGTTACATGTTTACAATCATCCTGGTTGTAAAAGAACAAGTTATACTTTTCTTGACTTAGGTGTTGGTATATTTGAAAGTTTACCGGTTAAAACTTACAAACGTGAATTTTATGAAAACCTCGGAATTCCGACTAATTTAGAATTAGTTCCGCGCCTTTTCGCAGGAGCTATAAAATCCAGAACTGCTCGACCAGAGAGAGGTAAAGGCGTACCTCAAATTTACGAATGTGCTCAAGATCCCGCTTTTATAAGGTTTATTTTAATTTCAAATGATATCTTTGCAGACATGAAAAATAATCAGTTTCTTTCACTTCGCAACAAGTTTGACGGTACTCTATTTTACTGGGAAATAAATAATTAGGTAAAATGAAAATACAAGATACATTAGTTATTGCAACAGAATTTAAAGATAACCCTGGCGCTAGAGATAGAGAAGATGGACCACATTCAGGACAAGAATTTCTAGAAGATATCTTTATTACTAGATTTAATAAAGCTATTGATGGGAATTATATTATTTTGGTCGACCTTGATGGTGTTTGGGGATATCCTTCGTCTTTTGTAAGTGGCTCTTTCGGAAAGTTATCAATGGAAATAGGTTCGGAAATTTTACTTAAACATTTACAATTTAAATCGGATAGAAATCCGCTTCGAATTGAGAAGGTTTTAAATGAGATCAAAAACCCAACTCCAAAAAAATGAAAAGTTTAAAAATAATTATTTGTGTTCTAATTTTTTTAATAGGATTTTCGTGGGGATGTTTTATTCAAAAATATCCTTTTCTAAAATTCAATTCAGAAGTGAAAATTTTTGAAGTTTTGAATTTTTTTCTTACCGCTGCAATTGGACTTTTAATTCCTTTCTTTATAAAAAAATGGATTGAAGATGGTAGGTACATAAAGAATAATTTAATAGCAGAACTAAAAGAAACTCTTACAGAAATTATCACAATTCGGGACAAGGTCAAATCATGCTTTTCCAATGGTTCGATAAACTCAACCGACAAACAGTTTATAATCGTTCAATTTGAAGAAATTGATTTAAAGTTGAACGGCTTACACACGCTTTTATGTGAGTATTCAAAAATCAAAGCAGAATTTTTGTTTAAAGAAATAAAAGAAGAATATTTAAAGTATTGGAAGTTAACAACTGGGGAAGAAATAATGTCCAGTAATTTTGTTGTTGTTTCCCAAAATTTCTATCGTGAGCACAACGAGGTGTACAGTAACCTTGAAACTAAAGTTAAAACATGCATAAATAAAATTCATATGTTTTAATGCACCTCTCCAAATAGTCTGTATTCGTAAATTGCGGAGATTCTGGTTACCCAAGTTTATGGTTTCACGAAGAAGCATTAGCCATGATCCACAATTCTCAATTCCCAATCGATACTCCCAACTTCCCCCGGTAACGTTCCTCGCGGCCGTGATGGCAGTGAAAACAAAACCGCAGAAAAGTGTGTGAGAGCGGTTTTGAATAGGCGACCAACGGAAGCCCTAGACAAAAGCAGCACGAACCGCTTTTGTGCGTTTTTGTTGCAACGAACAGCGCGAAATGCCGCCCAAATAAAAAACAAAAAAACCGGTTTTCAACTTTAGATTGACGACCGGTTTTTGAGTATTAGTTTCAAAACGTGATGAGCTGCTTAGTCGATGCGCTTCATGCAGATTTTCTCCGGCGGATGTAACACCAACGGGAATTTCTCTACTTTCACCGAACTGCTGTCTAAACCAAAACCACCTTCTTCACTTAAACTGAGTTTTTTCAAGAAGAAATACGAATTCATAATCAGCTTTTCGTACCAAAGTAAGTCGCTGTCGTTCGACAAGAATTTCTCGGATAACACAAATTTGAAGTCGCCAATAATGTTGTTGCGGTTTAACGATTCGTAACGGCTGCGGATGTCCACCTCGCCATTTGCCACCATATTTTTCACCACTTCTTTAAACATGATGTTGATTTTAGTAGGCTCGCGGAAACCGAGATTGAAGTCGATTCGAATAACGTCGTCGCGTAAAATATGCGTTACCTTATATTCGGTCTTGTAGGGTTCGTTTAAGATATTTACGTGCAAAAACCAATACATATCGGCACGCTTCGGACGTTTTTCAAAAATAGAGTACACTACTTTTTCCTCGATCTCATCCACACGACTCGCATTGGTCAAGTACACTAAATGCGTTGCATATTTAGGAATGGATAAATCGACGCTTAGTTCGCGCAACATTTGACTGTAATCGCCAATTTGCACCATTTTCGTATAGTTCTTACTGATTTTCTTCGCGCGGAACCAAATACTCATAATCGCAATCAAAACAATCGCAATAATTAGAGTTACAAAACCACCTTCGGCAAATTTTACCACGTTTGCAGCCAAAAACGAGCCTTCAATTACCAGATATAACGTGATCAACGGAACATAAATGTACCACGCTACACGCTTCATAATGAGGTAGTAATTGAGTAGAACGGTGGTCATGATCATACAAAGTACAATAGCCAAACCGTAGGCGTGTTCCATGGCGCTCGACTCTTCGAAGTACAATACAATGCCGATACAACCGAAAAGCAACAACCAGTTGATGCTTGGGATATACAATTGTCCTTTTAAATCGGTTGGATATTTAATGCGCACTTTAGGCCAGAAGTTCAAGCGCATGGCTTCGTTGATGAGCGTAAACGATCCGCTGATTAATGCCTGAGAAGCGATAACTGCTGCCAAGGTTGCGATAACAACACCTATGGGTTGAAACCAATCGGGCATAATCATGTAAAACGGATTCGGATTTGAAGTTCCTAAAGAACGTAGCGTACTACCTTCGTGGTCGATCAGGAACGCCGCTTGTCCGAAATAATTGAGTAATAAAGCCGATTTGACAAACATCCAACTGATGCGAATATTTTTTCTGCCGCAGTGCCCCATGTCTGAATACAGCGCTTCGGCACCTGTCGTACAAAGGAATACAAAACCAAGAACGAAGAATCCTTCTGGGTTTATACCTTCCGGAGCAACTAAAATATGATACGCGTAATACGGGTTTATTGCCTTAAGAACGCCCCAATTATCTGAAATTTGAATGACACCTAAGGTAGCCAACATTCCAAACCAGATCATCATTACCGGGCTGAAAAACCGACCAACTAAGCTGGTTCCGAACTGTTGAATGGTGAACAACACGCACAAAATAGCGATGACAATAGGTACCGTATTTATTGTGGGATAGAAATTCTTAACCCCTTCTACTGCGGAGGAAACCGAGATCGGAGGCGTAATAATTCCGTCGGCTAATAAGGCCGATCCGCCAATAATCGCCGGAACTATTAACCATTTGATTTTCGTTCGTTTAACTAGGGCATACAGGGCAAAGATTCCGCCTTCGCCGTGGTTGTCGGCATTTAGCGTTAAAATTACGTATTTCAAGGTGGTTTGAAGGGTTAAAGTCCAAAAAACCAAAGAAATACCGCCCAAAACTAAGTCCTCATTTATCGGATTGTCAAGCCCAACTATGGCTTTCATTACGTAAAGTGGAGAGGTTCCGATATCACCGTAAATAATCCCTAAACTGACGAGAAGCCCGCCAATTGTCCACTTACTGTGGAGATCTTTGCTTGCGCTCATTGCAAAAAATTATCCTGCAAATTTAAGATTTTTTTAGCAACGCGACATCGATTTAGTGTAGTTGTTTTTCGAGGGTTTTGCGCACCGACTTCACTTTACGTTCAAATGTAACTTCAAGTAGGAGTTAATACCAGCGCTTTTTGTTTTTTTTGCTGGTTGTCGACTTTCGACTTTTAGAAGTACCTTTTTTTGCTGCATTATCGGCAACGGGAGTTTCTACCCGTTCGGCTCCAACCCAAGGCCACGGATGGTCTTTAATTTCGGTAACCGCTGCACGAGTAAGTTTAATAATGTCTTTCCAGTACGGTTCTTCGTCGCGACCGCAAAAGCTGATAGCAGTTCCTTCTTTTCCGGCACGTCCGGTTCGACCTATTCGGTGTACGTAAGTTTCGGGAATATTCGGTAAATCAAAATTGATGACAAACGGAAGTGCATCGATATCAATGCCACGTGCGGCAATATCTGTGGCAACCAAAACGCCCACACTCTTGTTTTTGAAAGATTCTAACACGCGTTGTCGTGCCGACTGCGATTTGTCGCCGTGAATTGCCTCAGCTTCCACACCTTTTTTCTTTAAAGAGCGCACGATATTATCTGCTCCGTGCTTGGTTCGGCTGAATACCAAAACGTCGCTCAAACCTCGATTCCGAATCAAATGGTAGAGCAGATTTCGCTTTTCGGTTTTTTCAACAAAATATATTTCTTGATTGATGCGTTCAACTGTCGACGATACCGGATTTACCGTAATGTGTTTTGGTTGATTGAGAAAATCTTCGGCTAAAGCGCGAATTTCCAACGGCATTGTTGCCGAAAAAAGCAGCGTTTGGCGGTTATTTGGCGTAAGCTTCACAATTTTCTTGACGTCGTTAATAAAACCCATGTCGAGCATTTGATCGGCTTCGTCGAGAACTAAAATGTGCAATTGATTTAAATCGATAAATCCTTGTTTTTCCAAATCGAGTAAACGCCCTGGAGTAGCTACCAAGACTTCGGTGCCGCGTTTTAGTTGTTCGACTTGTGGAATTTGAGACACACCGCCAAAAATGGTCGTTGTGCGCACGCGTGTGTACTGTCCTAACGATTTGAACGACTCTTCGATTTGGAGTGCTAATTCGCGCGTAGGTGTTACAATTAGCGCGCGAATATTGTTGTGTTTTTTGCCAACACCAGGCATTTTTTGGATGTAATCGATTATGGGAATTGCAAAGGCAGCAGTTTTTCCTGTTCCGGTTTGTGCACAACCTACTAAATCGGTTCCGGCAGCCACAATTGGAATGGCTTGCTGTTGAATAGGAGTAGGTGTTTGAAAGTTTAAATCGGCTAGTGCTCGTTGTATATTTGGAGAAATGTCGAAGTCTGAAAATGTGGTCATAAATTATTTTAAATCGCAACAAAGCTACAACATTAATAATGGATGCTTTTTTATTTGAATTCTTTGCTATTAAAGTGTTGTTTTCTAATGCATTAAATTAAAAAATCAGCTTTCGCAGAACGTAAAGCTGATTTTTAAAGAACGTCAGTTTAAGGAACTTAGCTTCTTACGAAAGGCGGCAGGAGTTTCGAGGAAACTTCTCCAAATCCGATCCGCACATCGGCATTTTTACAAAAACCTTTCATAATTACCGTGTCGTTGTCGTTGATAAATTTACGTTCGGTTCCGTCGTTTAATTTAATCGGATTTTTCCCGCCCCAAGTTAATTCCAACATCGATCCGAACGAATCGGGAGTTGGCCCAGAAATGGTACCGCTTCCCATCATATCGCCCGAATTGACGCGGCAACCGTTTGAAGTATGGTGCGCCAATTGCTGCGACATCGACCAATACATATACTTAAAGTTCGAATGGCAAACCACTGTGCTTTCGGCATTTTCTGGTTTTATTTCAACGGTTAGATTAATGTCGAATGCGTGTTTTCCTTTTTGTTGCAAGTAGGGCAAAGGAGTAGGGTCTTGTTTTGGCCCTTTTGTTCGAAAAGGCTCTAAGGCGTCCATAGTAACAATCCACGGTGAAATGGAAGTCGCAAAATTCTTTGCCAAAAATGGTCCTAGCGGAACGTATTCCCATTTCTGGATATCACGGGCGCTCCAATCGTTGAGCAAAACCATACCAAAAATGTAATCTTCGGCTTCATGAACTGGAATATTCTCGCCCATAATATTGGCATCTGTCGTGATAAACGCCATTTCTAATTCAAAATCAATAGTGCGACTCGGACCGAAAAGCGGTGTGTTTTCGCCTGCCGGAAGCGTTTGTCCCATGGGTCGATGCACTGGAATTCCGCTTGGTACGATGCTAGAACTTCGTCCGTGATAACCTACCGGAATGTGAAGCCAGTTTGGCAGTAAGGCATTTTCAGGGTCGCGGAACATTTTTCCGACGTTTGTAGCATGCTCGCGACTCGAATAAAAGTCGGTATAATCGCCAATTTGAACCGGCAATTGCATTTCTACATCCGAAATATGGTAGATAACCTGTTCCTTGTCTTCTTCGTTATCGCGCAGTTCCGGATTGTTTTCATCAAAAATGTCGGCAATTCTGTTGCGTACCAATCGCCAAGTCTTTTTTCCGTCGCTGATAAAATCATTGAGCGTATCTTGCATGAACATATCGTCGGTTAACTCAATGCCTGCAAAGTAGTTAAGTGCTTGAAGCGCGCCTAAATCGATGGCGTAATCGCCAATTCGTGTACCGATTGTAATCACATCATCCTTGGTTAAGAAAACACCAAAAGGAATGTTTTGAATCGGGAAATCGCTTTCTGGAGCAACAGCTAACCAAGATTTTCTATTCGGATTATTTGCAGTAATTGGCATAGATTTTTTATTGAGAAACGTGCTCAAATGTATTATTTCTTACCAATTAAAAAAACCAAATTCGTACTTTTGAGCACAATAAAATTTTAGCTGTTATGCAACAAGATCGTGAGATTTTCGATTTGATTATGGATGAGCAAGACCGTCAGCTGCACGGTATCGAATTAATTGCTTCAGAAAACTTTGTAAGCGACCAAGTTATGGAAGCTGCAGGTTCTTGTTTGACCAATAAATATGCAGAAGGATATCCCGGTAAACGCTATTACGGCGGCTGCGAAGTTGTCGACATCGTCGAGCAAATTGCCATCGATCGTGCGAAAGCTTTGTTCGGTGCTGCGTATGCAAACGTGCAACCACACTCAGGTTCTCAAGCAAACACCGCTGTTTATGCAGCTTGCTTGCAACCGGGCGACAAGATTTTGGGATTCGATTTGTCTCACGGAGGACACTTAACGCACGGTTCGCCAGTAAATTTCTCGGGAAAATTGTACAAGCCCGCCTTTTACGGTGTAGAAGCCGAAACAGGGCAGTTCGATTACAATAAAATCGAAGAAATTGCTATGCGCGAACAGCCTAAAATGATCATCGCTGGAGCTTCGGCGTACACGCGTGACATGGATTTTAAACGATTTAGAGAAATCGCCGACGCTTGTGGCGCACTTTTATTGGGCGATATTTCACATCCAGCAGGTTTAATTGCCAAAGGATTGTTGAACGACCCAATTCCGCACTGTCATATCGTAACCACAACCACGCACAAAACCCTACGTGGTCCGCGTGGAGGTATGATTATGATGGGACAAGATTTTGAAAATCCGTTTGGACTCAAAACACCAAAAGGCGATTTGAAAATGATGTCGAATTTGTTGGATTTATCGGTATTTCCAGGCAATCAAGGCGGACCGTTAATGCACATCATCGCTGCAAAAGCGGTGGCATTTGGTGAAGCGTTAACCGACGAGTTTTTCCGTTACACCTTACAAGTACAGCGCAATGCAAAAGAAATGGCACGTTGTTTTGTAGAAAAAGGATATCATCTTATTTCCGGCGGAACGGATAATCACATGATGCTTATCGATTTACGAAACAAAAACATCACCGGAAAGCAAGCCGAAAACGCATTGGTAAAAGCCGAAATTACCGTGAATAAGAATATGGTTCCGTTCGATGACAAATCGCCGTTCATAACTTCTGGAATTCGAATCGGAACTCCGGCCATTACCACACGTGGTTTGGTAGAGTCGGATATGAGTACTATTGTTGATTTGATCGATCGCGTAATCATGAATCACGAAAATGAAGCTGTTTTGGAAGCTGTCGCAGAAGAAGTGAATGAAATGATGAGCGAAAGAGCCATGTTTGTATTTTAAAGAGAAAATTTATGTCGATGATGCGCTTGCAATTGCCAACCGATCCGCGTTGGGTTGATATTGCATACGAGAATATTGAAGAAATTTTAACCGATCACGCCTGGTGCGAACAAAAGGCGGCATCGAACGCCATTACTATTATTACGATTAATTCCGAATATCAGGATTTAGTTACCGATATGTTGCGCGTAGCCAAAGAGGAAATCGATCATTTTGAACAAGTTCACGAAATGATTAAAAAACGCGGACTTACTTTGGGTCGGGAGCGTAAAGACGATTATGTAGGCGAGCTCGCCAAATACATGAAGCAACAAAATAACGGCAGCCGTGTTTCGGGTTTTGTGGAACGTATGCTGTTTTCAGCTATGATCGAAGCCCGCAGCTGCGAACGTTTTAAAGTTTTATCGGAACACATTCCCGATCCCGAACTGGCCGCATTTTATCGCGAACTTATGGAAAGTGAAGCACAGCATTACACCACTTTTATTCACTACGCAAGAAAATACGGACAAGGAATCGATGTCGAAAAACGCTGGCGCGAATGGCTTGATTACGAAGCTTCCGTAATCGCAAACTACGGTACAAAACAAGCGATCCACGGATGAGTAGCGTGCAGTTAATTGCCGCCTCTGCTGCCGATATACCAAGTATAAAAACTCTAGCGTGCGAGATTTGGCCCGATTGTTACGGCAGTATTCTTTCGCAACAACAAATCACGTACATGCTCGATTTGTTTTATACCGAAGAAAGTTTATACGCGCAAATGCAAAACGGACAAGCGTTCTTTCTCATTCGTCAACACGAAGAAACAATCGGATTTCTAGCTGTTCAATGCGATTACAAAACAGCAGGGAACGCCCGTTTACATAAGTTGTACCTTGCAACAGCAACGCAAGGCAAAGGAATCGGACAAAAAGTTTGGCAAGAAGTTGAGTGCTATCTTAAAGAACAACAACAATTTACAATCGAGTTAAACGTAAATCGATTTAATCCAGCACAGCATTTTTACATAAAATGTGGTTTTAAAATTTCTGAAACGGTCGATATTGCCATTGGAAAAGGGTATTTAATGGAAGATTTTGTGATGGTGAAAAACCTGACAACCAATTTATGAAACAATCTTTTTTCGAGAAAAATCCGTCGCTGCTGCTTCGCGAATTTCAAATATTTCTAGCAAGCCGATTTGGAGTGGTTTTTTCACTAAACATGCAAACCACCATCATTTTCTACTGGATTTACGAATTAACAAAAGATAAGCTAACACTCGGATTAATAGGTTTGGCGGAGGTAATTCCAGCCGTTGGCATATCGTTTTTTTCGGGCTATATCGTCGATCATACTGAGAAAAGAAAAATGGTACTTGCTTGTATTTTAGGTTACATACTTGTTAGCGTACTGTTGGTTGGCGTAGCGTATTTTCCGTTTGCAGATCGTTCGCTGCAAGTGGTTTTCATATTTGTTTTGGTCTTTTTAGGCGGCGTACTGCGCGCATTTTATAGTCCGTCTATGTTTTCACTTTTTGGAAAAATCATGCCCAAGTCGCTGTATCCGAACGCTACGTCGTGGTCGTCTATGTCTTGGCAACTTGGTGCGGTAATCGGACCCTTAACCGCCGGATTTTCTATTGCGTTACTCGGAATCGAAAACGCGTTGATTTTTATTGTTGCCGTTCAGGTCGTCATGCTGCTAGTAACGATGTCGATAAAGCCACAAGCGCACGAAGTTTTGGTAAAAGAGCCGGTTTTGCGCAGCGTTCGCGAAGGCTTACAATTTGTGTTTAAAACGCCGGTTTTGTTTTCTGCTTTGTGTCTCGATTTGTTTTCGGTGCTGTTTGGAGGTGCGATCGCGCTACTTCCGGTATATCAAAAAGAGATTTTGTTCATTAGCGATATGGGTTACGGCATACTGCGGGCCGCTCCCGGAATTGGTGCCTTACTTACGTTAGGATTGCTGGCGTTTCTGCCTCTAAAAACCAAACCCGGCATAAAATTGTTTTGGTGTGTGGGCGGTTTTGCCGTGAGCATCATCATTTTTGGAATTTCGAAAAATTTCTATCTGTCGCTTGCTATGTTGGTATTATCGGGTATGTTCGACGCTGTTTCGGTTGTTATTCGTTCGATTATTTTACAGCTCACCACTCCCGATCACATGCGTGGCAGAGTGGCAGCGGTTAATACCATGTTTGTTAGTTCTTCGAATGAGTTGGGCGATTTCGAAAGTGGTTTAATGGCGCATTGGCTGGGAACGGTTCGGGCTGTTGTCGTTGGCGGATGCATCACCTTGGGCGTGGTATTGTTTACGTTTGCTAAGGTTCCGCAACTTCGAAATTTTAAGTTTGAGGACGACACCGATAAAAAAAATCGCGAACCGTAGTCCGCGATCTTGATATATAGTTGCTCCCAAGTAGGGAAGGAGTGGGGATATACATCCCGACGATTCCTAAATGCTCAATAATCATGCCAGTTAGAATAATTCTTTAGATAATTTGGGCGCGCCGGCAAACGAGTCGTCGCTGCGCAAAAAGTGTGCACGCCGTCACGTGTTCCGCTTTATCTTTTTTGCCAAAAAAGTAGTGGAAATACCGAAGCGCAAAAAAGGATATCGCTGCACCCGTTCGCGCGGGAAAGGTGCATGTTAAAAGATTTCGAGATTAAAAGATTAAAAGATTTAAAGATTGGGAGATTGGCCTTCGACAAGCTGCCTTCGACAAGCTCAGGTACCCACCTACGAATTGCGGATTAGTTGGGAAAAACGATACGTAAAGTGGTGAATTTATCGAAGTCTTTCCCGATAGCTATCGGGACTCAAGTCTTAATACAAAAATCTCCATTAGCCTTCTACAAGCTCAGGCACCGACCGACGAATTGTGGATTATTTGGGCAAAACGATACGTAAAGTGGTGAACGTCGCGATCCCGATAGCTATCGGGACTAGCTTCTATCTTCTAAATAAGCCTTCGACAAGCTCAGGCACCGACGAATTGTGGATTAGTTGGGCAAAACGAAACGTAAAGTGGTGAACGTCGCGATCCCGATAGCTATCGGGACTAGCTTCTATCTTCTAAATAAGCCTTCGACAAGCTCAGGCACCGACGAATTGTGGATTAGTTGGGCAAAACGAAACGTAAAGTGGTGAACGTCGCGATCCCGATAGCTATCGGGACTAACTTCTATCTTCTAAATAAGCCTTCGACAAGCTCAGGCACCGGCAATACCTGGGTTCAGTTGGGCAAAACGATACGTAAAGTGGCGAATTTATCGAGTCTCGCTTCTCGCTTCTCGTTTCTCGTTTCTCTCCCGATGGCTATCGGGACTAGCTTCCCAAAAAACGATGCGTTAAGTGGTGAACGTCGCTGAGGATTGCTCCCGCAATAGCGATTGACGCGAAAACCCCACAGCGAGGAGGCACGACGAAGCGAGGAGTTGCAGCAGAAAGCGCGGGCGCCGCTGGCACTCATTTTCGTTGAAGCAAAATCGTTGCGGCGCATTGCCCAAAATCAAAAAACGATACGCTTACTTTGAAGGTCAAAGCTATTTTGTCGTTATTGTCGTTCGAATCCACAAAACCGCTCCATTTAATCCAATTCTAAATCGAAGGTTCTGCGCAGCTTGTCAAGCAACGGATTAATTTCTACCAAACGATTGTACTTGTCTTGAGGCGTAATATAACGCTTTGGCTTTGCATTTTCATTAACCGCAACTTCGATGTCGATGTCGTGATTTTTTAAATGTCCGCGCAAATAGCCCAAAAGTGCTGGAATTTCCTTTTCAAAATCGAGCTTCGAACCTTCGTTCGGAAAAGTCACAAAAACTTGCGTTCCTTCTAAGCGCGGTTCGTTCATCAGCAGTAACGATTCGGCAATTTTGTGTCCACTATCCCCTAATTTCTGCGCGTATTTCGACCAGTAAATGCGAAAATCTGTTTCCGTAAACGATTCGCGCAGATGTATATCGGTCGATGGTCGGAGTTCCAATCCCGCTGCTTTTTGCAGTTCTTTTTTTAACGCTAAGGCTTTTAATGACGTTGCCGAAACATACGAGCCGCTTGCTACTGCGGGTGTTGGCGGACTACTCGGTGCAGCTTGTTTTGCTATTTCTGCTGCTTGATTTTCGACTTGGGCAGAAGTAACGACAGGAGTCTCAGTTGGTGTACTTTGGTTGCTAACTGCGGGCGTTTCTTGTGCAGCTAACCCACCGTTAGGCGGAATTATGAAAAACCTAGATTTTTTTTTTCAGGGTCGGCAGTAAGCGAACAAATTTGCATCAGGCAAAGTTCGAGTAGTAATCGCTGATTTTGAGACGATTTGAAGTTTAAATCGGCCGCATTTGCCAAGTCGATAGCGCGCAACAAGAAATCTACCGTTACTGTTTGCGATTGTGCGGCATATTTTTGTTTGGTAAGTTCGCCAGCTTCAATTAAATCGAGCGTTCCCGGATTTTTCACCATAAGTAAATCGCGAAAATGTAAACCCAAACCAATGATAAATTGATGGCTATCGAAACCGCGACTTAAAATATCGTTGAACTGAATTAATGCCGCAGGAATATTAGCTTGACGCAGATTTTCAGTCATTTCCAGATACACATCGTAATCTAAAACGTTTAGGTTTTCGCTAACAGCTTTTCGACTCAGATGATTTCCGGCGTAAGTAACTACACGATCAAAAATCGACAAAGCGTCGCGCATAGCACCATCGGCTTTTTGAGCAATGATTTGCAAGGCTTCGTCTTCAAAAGTAACATTCTGACTTTTAGCTACTTCAGCTAGATAATTTTTTGCATCAGTTACGGTTATGCGTTTGAAATCAAATATTTGGCAACGCGATAAAATGGTTGGCAAAACTTTATGTTTCTCGGTAGTCGCTAAGATGAAAATAGCGTAGGAAGGCGGTTCTTCCAAGGTTTTTAAAAACGCGTTGAAAGCTGCCAGCGAGAGCATGTGCACCTCGTCGATGATATACACCTTATATTTTCCGGTTTGCGGCGGTATACGCACTTGCTCTGTAAGCATTCGAATGTCGTCTACCGAGTTATTCGACGCCGCATCGAGCTCAAATACGTTGAATGAAAAGTCTTCATTCGGATCGTCGTAATCGGGCTGATTTACTTTTCGGGCTAGAATTCGCGCGCAGGTTGTTTTTCCAACACCACGGGGACCCGTAAATAGCAACGCCTGCGCCAGATGATTGGTTTCGATGGCACGCAACAAAGTGGAGGTAACAGCCTCTTGGCCAACTACATCTTTGAACGTAGTTGGGCGGTATTTGCGAGCAGAAACGACGAATTGATCCATAAACGTATGTCTGCAACAAATATATTAATCTGTTTCAGAATGCCTCTTCTTTTTTCAAACTTAATTCCCAAATTCCGAGCAAGATTTTAAAATCAATTCAATCGTTTGATTTATTGCGTATTATGGAAAATCATGTGCATTTTATGCTACAATTTCCTTAGGAAACCGATATTTCCAATCTTGAAATTCAAACGTTAGTTATCAACATGGGGCAGTTCTCGAATCGACTTCTTTTCTTGTAAAATGGCAGAGAATTGGATTGTTTAGCCTGTAAAATAGCAAGTGCGTTACCGACTATTGCATGTTCAAAAAAAGTAGTGAATTTTCTTTCGAAGGAAAGTGCTGTGCAATCTTGAAATTACTTTCTTTGTAAAAATCTAATTGATATGACATTAAGGTATTATGTGCTCTTAGCTTGTGTGCTTTTCTTTCAACTCCAGGCGCAAGAAAAAGAGGAATCGGTTTACAACTACAACGAAACGTTTGGTCCGGGATTTTACACAGATCATCCGTCGGGAACGAGAAGTACTTCGGGAGCTCCAGGTTATGCGTATTGGCAAAATCGCGCCGACTATGATTTAAAAGTAGCACTCGACGATCAAAATCGCACGGTTTCTGGAACAGCAACCGTTAAATACACCAATAACAGTCCGGATAATTTGCCGTTTTTGTGGATGTATGTGGAACAAAATCTCTTCAAAGAAGATTCACGCGGAAATGCAGTAGTTCCTTTAAAAGGGAGTCGCAACGGATCTCGTGGTGAGAAGTTCGACGGCGGACACAAGATCAAATCCGTTAAAGTAGTATCGACAGTCGGTAAAACTACCACTGAAAAAGAAGTTCCTTTTCGTATTTACGATACGCGCATGCAAGTTGATTTACCCGCTGCATTGAAAGCAAAAGGCGGACAAGTTACGCTGAAAATTGAGTTTTCATTCGTAATTCCAAAACAAGGAAGCGATCGTCTGGGCATTTACGAAACACCAGCGGGTAACATTTTCCAAATCGCACAATGGTATCCGAAACTTTGTGTGTACGACGATATTTCAGGATGGAATACTTTACCGTATCTCGGTGCTGGCGAATTTTATTTGGAATACGGCGATTTTAACCTGAGCATTACTGCGCCAGCAAATCACATTGTAGTTTGTGGTGGTGCCTTGCAAAATCCTTCGGAGGTTTACACAGCCGAGCAGCAAAAACGATGGACAGCAGCTGCCGCGTCTGATAAAACGGTTTTGATACGCACAGCAGAAGAAGTTTCGAATGCAAATTCGCGACCTACAGGTAAAAGTACACTTACGTGGAAATATGTATTGAAGAATTCACGCGATATTGCTTGGGCGTCATCGGCTTCATTTGTTGTTGATGCTGCTCGAATCAATCTTCCAGGAGGGAAAAAATCAATGGCGATTTCGGCTTATCCAGCAGAAGTTAAAGATAACGACGGTTGGGGAAGATCAACCGAATACACCAAAGCGTCAATAGAGCATTACTCAGAGAAGTGGTTTCCATATCCGTATCCAGTAGCGGTAAATGTTGCGGGTGTCGTTGGCGGAATGGAATATCCGGCAATTGTTTTCTGTGAAGCGGAAGCGAAAAAAGCAGCTTTATGGGGCGTAACCGATCATGAATTTGGTCATATTTGGTTCCCGATGATCGTAGGAAGCAACGAGCGTATGTACGCTTGGCAAGACGAGGGTTTCAATACGTTTATCAATAGTTTAAGTACAGCTGCTTTTAATGGTGGCGAATACGATAATCCGAAACCAGATCGTCATGCCATTGCTGAAATACTTACAGGAAAAGACTTGGAGCCTGTAATGGTAGCGCCAGATAACTTACAAGAGCGCAACTTAGGTTTATTAGCCTACGAAAAGCCATCGACTGCACTCGAACTATTGCGCACACAGGTGCTTGGAGAAGAGCGCTTTGATAAAGCATTTAAAACATACATTGAGCGTTGGGCATACAAACATCCAACTCCGTACGATTTCTTCAGAACCATGGAAAACGTTGCCGGCGAAGACTTATCTTGGTTTTGGCGCGCTTGGTTCAAGAATAATTGGAAACTCGACCAAAAGATTGTAAAAATAAAATATCCGAAAAACGATCCTAAACAAGGTTCGATTATCACCATCGAAAACCTTCAGCAAATGGCTATGCCGGTTACGTGCAAAATTACGTACAAGTCGGGCGGATCGCTTACAGTGAAATTACCAGTAGATATCTGGCAACGCAATAAGGAGTGGACGTTCAAAGCAAATTCTACCGAGGAAATTGGAAACATCATGTTAGATCCCGACAAAGTTTTGCCAGACAGCAATCCGGCAAATAACCTTTGGAACTCGGTAACCGGTGAAATCGAAAAAGCACCAGACTTGGAGAAATTCCTCGGAACGTACAAAAGCGATAAAGCTCCCGTAACTTTAACCTTCACTAATGAAGACGATGAGCTAAACATCGAAGTAGTAGGTCAAGGGAAGTTCCCAATTCAATCGATAGGACCAAACAAGTATTCATTTCCGGAAGCTGGTTTAACCGTTGAGTTTTTAGAAGACGGAAAAACCGCGAACATCAGTGTTCAAGGACGCACAATTCCGTTCACAAAGCAGTAAGAACGTTTTATATACTTTTTAAAGCCTGAATTTAAGTTACAAACTTGAATTCAGGCTTTTTAGTTAGAAGTAAAATTCAAATGACAAGTCATAATAAATAGAAACAGCCCAATGCTAACAATCGCAAAAATTCAAGAAAGGAAACGGCAAGCGGTAACTCCAAAGCAAACGCATTTGAATGGTATTTCATTCTAATTGTTTTCTGTAAAACAATTTATTTTAATTTTTAAACAATTATTTTTTATTGATAAACAATAAATATATATCTTTGACCAAAATATTAAAATGATAATTATGACTTCTAAGAACAAATTCGTTTGGAACCTAATTCAGTTGGTTTGTTGGTTGATATTTGCGGGTTTGTGCGTTCAAGCGGGCACGCTCGTCTTTAATTATGTTTACAGCTTGTTCCGACCCATTGCGGCACACAATTTAGATTCAGGCTTAAATTTAGCAGCGCTGTACAACCAGAGTATAGCATTGTATTCGCTGTTGTTTTCATTTCTTATCGGTATTGCCGTATTAAAAGCCGTTACGTTTTACTACGTATTGCGCTTGTTTAAAGTATTAAAGTTGGTAAATCCGTTTACTGAGGAGATTTCTAAACTGCTTTTAAAAATCACGTATCAGGCGTCTTCCGTGGGCGCTCTTTGTTTCTTAGCGCAACGTTTTACGCAACAGCTAGCGCATCGCGGATTTGATTTGCAACTCGTAGGTCGATATTGGAACGACAGCGCAGCCTACCTAATGATGTCGGCTATACTTTTTGTCGTGGCCTTGATTTTTAGAAAAGGGATTGAATTACAGCAAGATAACGACCTAACCGTATAAATATGCCCATAATTGTAAACTTAGATGTAATGATGGCTAAACGAAAAATGTCGTTAAATGAGCTGTCTGAAAAAGTAGATATCACTCTTTCAAACCTATCTATCTTAAAAACAGGAAAAGCAAAAGCCGTCCGATTCAGTACGCTAGAATCCTTATGTGAAGCGCTCGATTGTCAACCCGCCGATCTACTCGAGTATCGTCCCGGCGAGGAAAAGAAAAGTTGAAACAGGTATTAGTCGATTACGTGATCTGAAACAGAAATGGTTTTGATGAAGATTATGGCATCATACATTTCGGAAAATTTCTTTTTGTACAAATTATCGCGCTTTGGGTTGTAGCCTGGTCCACCGAGAATTAATTGCTTTTTTATCGATTTAAAAAAACTAGTTTCTTTCTCGGATAAGTCGGTAAGGTCAAGAAAGTAATTGTCGTACTTTGCTTTGTTTAGTAATTCGGCGTATGTCCCAGAGGGCGATTCGGCAATAGTGAATTTTTTCCAGCCCGAATTATCTTTAGATTCAACGATATAACCTATAACGGTGCCCGAACCAAAGTCGAAACCCACGCTGTAGTAATCGTTTTTGTAAAACTTCCTAAGGTGATATCCCAAATTATAAATGGGACGATTTGTATAATTTGCAAAACCATCCGTATTTACATGATCGTTGTGGGCCCAGATAAATGCCTTTCCGTTCAAAGAAAAATTATCTACAATGTACCGCGTATTTTCAAACATGTTTAAATCGCGCACCTGACTGTAAGGTTTTTGCACGTAAAGCGTATACATTTTTAGGTAGTTCAACGCCCGTAAGATTGCTTTCAATGCCACTTGCTCAGTAGCAGTTCGATTTGTTAATTCGGATAGTAGTATTTTTTCAATTGCATCTAAATGAGGGATTTGTTCGTCAGCCCAATTGTTTCGTTTCGTGTAGTTTACAGTTTTGCCGACGCAAGAATCTACAACGGCAAGCAGATTTTCAGGAACGGCAATCTTATATTTTGCAACGGCTTCACGAATTTCAGTATTGATGTTCGAAACCACCTGAATATCCATTCCGTACACGCGTATTTGTTGGTCTGTAGGTTTTCCTTGGTTAAAATTGCGCATCCATTCGAGTAAGTCAACGACTTCCTGACAATACCACGGCGCCAAGGTAAATGAGTTGGCAATTTCTTTTTTAGTTGCCGAACCGCCGCTAAGCCAGTTGTTTATTGGTGCTTCAATCGGATAATTGTCTTCGAGAATAAAAACTCTAATACCTTGATTTTCTACAAGATATTTAAAAAATTTAGACTTCACATCAAAAAACTCTTTGCCGTGATGCGTGGCTTCTCCAAAACCAAAAATCTTTGCGTTTTGAAAGCGCAACGATGCGTTTTGCGAGAAATTCTGTAGCGGTTTGTCAGCCGAAACATCGGTTAACGGAACAGCATGCGCATCAATCCAGCGCAGGGTCTCGTTGGTTTGGGCACTGAGCCACTGCGTAATGAACAAATAAACGGCAACAAAAACTTTACGCATACAAAGGTATTTTTTGATTTAATGGATCGTTTGCTCCTTTTCACAAGCTACAGTCACCTGGATTAAAAACAACGAATGGTGCCAAAAGTAACCAGCTGCTACAAAATCGGTTTACTAATTTTTAAAATATTAACAACCAAATTAAAAGTAGTATTCGCTGCTAATGCCAAAAAGTGCTTCAGTTTTTTGGGCACATCCTGCCGCGAGAATAGAGTGGAAGTGCCTGTGCGCGGCAGGTCGGGTGCTATACCAATTAGACCTATAAAAAAGTCCAGTAAAAAAATGTTTTTAAGCCATAACTGCTTTAAAAAAATCTTCCGTAGCGCTGCTATGCAACATTTTTTTGCATTGTTCTGCCTCAAAAACAACCTTTTTTCCTTTGGCCTATTTTATAAATCTAATTGGTATTCCACTACAAGGCGCAACACGCAACGGCGTTTCAGCTTTGGTTTTGGCACAGCTTCTTTCAGTCGCTGCACCAAAACCAGCTTCAATGGCCGTTTCGCGTCACGGCTTTCCGTTGCAACCCCTTGTGCGAAAATGTGCGTAAAACGTATCGTTGCAAAAAATGCGTACCTTAGTAAAAAATACCTATAAGTAGGTAGTTTTGGGAGGAGGGAAGTGCGTAAATTAGCGAGGAACAAAAACGAGTAAATTTTAAAAGCTGTCGCAAAAGGTGAGCCGAGTATCTGATTTGATTTATCAAAAATGCGTGAAGATTCATTGATGTAACTTGATGTTATTGAATAATTTGCGGGTTTTTGGAGATTGAAAAGACGAGGAAGTTCGCCTGTATTTGGGTTAGCAACAAGCCTAAAAGACAACAACATAAAAAAATAATATGACAGAAACGAAAGAATATTTTTGCTGCAATATGAAAAAAGAAGAAAGCCAACGCTCAATGGGGCAGATTTGCTTGCCCATCACACGAGCCAATGCTTCGCGAGCAAAAGAGCCCGATTTTTTGCCAACGCTGGCGTAATACTAACTAATTTAGTCGCCTAGAAAATTATGGCAAAATTTATACAAAACATTATAAATGAAATAATTGACCAATACGTTTATGCGGACGAAACAAATAGACCGTGGATAATTGGTTTTAGCGGAGGAAAAGACTCAACCGTAATGTTACAGCTCGTCTGGAAAGCAATTTCACAAATCAAAGAGTTGACAGGAATTGTAAAACGTGATATTTATGTTATTTGTAATGACACAATGGTTGAAAATCCAGTTATTACTGAATATGTATATCGTGTGCTTGACAAAATAGAACAAGCAGCAGTTTTACAGGACATTCCAATAAGAGTAATTAAAACAATTCCTAGACTTGAAGATTCCTTTTGGGTTAACTTAATTGGACGTGGCTATCCAGCTCCGAATAACGCTTTCAGATGGTGTACAGAAAGACTGAAAATCAGACCAACATCAAGGTTTTTAATCGAACAAGTAAATGAGTTTGGAGAAGCAATTATTTTAATTGGAACACGGTCTGCCGAAAGTGCTCAACGTGCTAAATCAATGAAGAAACACGCTATAAAAGGAAAGCGTTTGACAAAGCACCCGACACAACCAAATACCTATATGTACGCTCCCATTCGTAGTTTAAGTTTAGAAGAAGTTTGGTATGTGATTAACAAAATGGAATCACCTTGGGGTTCTGACAATTCAGAACTTTTTCAAATTTATTCAGACGCAAGTGCAGATGACTATGAGTGTCCAACGGTTGTGACCAACAAAGAACACAAATCGTGCGGACAAAGCCGTTTTGGATGTTGGGTTTGTACAGTTGTTAAAGAAGATAAATCAATGTCCGCATTGATTGAAAATGGTTTAACTTGGTTAACACCGTTGCTGAAATTCCGAAATGAATTAGCTGCTGAACGAAACATAATTGAACACAGAATGCCGGAACGCAGAAATGGAACTGCTGCCGTAAATGGAATGGGGCCATATTATCCTTGGTATAGAGCAAAAGTGTTAGAAAGACTTTTTGAAACTCAAAAAGAAATTCAAAAAGAAAAACCACACATTGAATTGATAACAAACCAAGAATTAGTTGCCATTCAAACAATATGGTACAGAGATTTTATTTTTAATCAAAAGGTATCAGACCTTTATTGCAAAGCTTACAAAATCAATTTGGATATGAAAGACCAAAACGACAAACACGAAAAGGAATTAGAGTTGTTAAAAAAATCGTGTGAGGACAACCCCACCGATTTTGACTTAATTCAAGAATTATTAACGCTTCAAAAAAACAAATCGCTTTTGAACAGAAAAAGAGGATTAAAAGAGGATATAGAAAACCGAATTGAAGAGTATCTAAAGAAAGAGAATTAATATGTATATAAAGGAAATTGAGTTAAACAACTTCAGAATTTATAAAGGAGTTAACAAAATCAATTTATCGCCAGAAAAAGACAAGAATGTAATTGTAGTAAGTGGTAAAAATGGTTTTGGGAAAACTACTTTTTTAATGTCACTTGTTTGGTGTCTCTATGGTAAAAATATGCAAAATGTTGACGAACTTTATCAAAAAGAAATTGGTGATAAGGGAGGATATGGCAAGTATATTGGCAACAGTTTAAATAGGTTAGCAAAAGCTGAGGGAGAGACGAAATTTTCCGTTTCTGTAACATTTCAGGATGTAAGAATTCCAGAAATAACTTGCAACGAAATAAAAATTACCCGTTCCTATGATATTGTCACAAGTACAAGTGATAGGGTTGAAGTTCTTGTGGATGGTTTTCAAAATGAGTTAATTCAAGATTTAACTACCGACGGCAGACAAGATGGAGAAGAGATTTTTATTCGCGATTTTATTCTTCCTATTGAAATCGCTAAATTTTTCTTTTTTGATGCTGAAAAAATTGTTGCTCTTGCTGATCCACGTTCTGAATCTGACCAAAGGCGAATGTTAAGTAAAGCATACACAGAGGTATTAGGCATAAAAAAGTATGAGGATTTAAAAGACCAACTAGAATCTATTCAAGACGAATATAGAAAGAAATCAGCTAAACCTCAGGAGAAGTCTGAACTAAGCCAAATAATTGCCGACATTGATAAAACTCAAATTGAAATAGAAGAGATTGAGAAATCTATTCAGAAAATTAATGACGAAAAGCTAGAGAAAGTCAATGCTTCAAATGAAATACAGCGAAAATTGATTCAAGAGGGAAATCAAATGACGCTCGAGCAATTAAATAGGTTAAAAGACGAGGAAACTTCCTTGAACACAAAACTATCTCTCCTCCAAGATAACTTAAAAGATCTCTTCGATTTAATCCCTTTTGGATTAGCGGGTGAAACTTTAATGGAAGTGTCAACTCAATTAATAAATGAGAAAAATTATAGAACTAACCCGTAGTGCATTATTAAACGAGATTAATTTTTAAGTTGTTAATATTTCTGTTGAACACGAATTTATTGAGATATTGAATTGTTGTTAGTGTAGTAATCTTTGCTAAAATTCTAGTTTTAAAACCTTGGAAAGACTTTGCATAATTTCTTCTAATCATGAACTGGTCACATAATTGAGAAAATAAAGTTTCTATACGTTTTCTGTATTTTTTGAATTGATAAAACTGAGGTTTGTAATCTTTCTGATTTTTCCTTTTGGGCGTTTCCAATTCAATGTTTACTTCATTAAATAAGTCAAGTTGAATCGTTTGGGAAAGATATCCTTTATCTCCAAGTATAACACAATCTGAAAGTTGTGTTTTTATATCTTGTAAATAATGGATGTCATGAACAGAAGCCGGCGACAAATCAAAACTTTGAAAAACGCCATTAATGGTGCAAATAGCATGAAGTTTATAACCATAGAAATGTAAATTTTGCGAAGCACAAAATCCTTTGTTAGGAATTGCATAATCTGCTTCTTTACAAATCTTACTCCTAGAAGAACGAGCCATTTTACATACTTCTAAAGGCATACTATCTATTACAAAATAATTTTCAAACTCATTAAATTTTTCAGCCATTTTTATTCTTAATTTTTCAATGTATGGAAACAATTTTCGCTTTCTTCTATTGTAAACACTTCGTTCGATTTTAGTCTCAATTTCCCAACCTTTGATTTCTCTAAAAAGTTGATGCTCTGAGTCGATTGATTTAAACTC
Source organism: Flavobacterium sp. (assembly GCF_049240005.1). Taxonomy (GTDB): domain Bacteria; phylum Bacteroidota; class Bacteroidia; order Flavobacteriales; family Flavobacteriaceae; genus Flavobacterium. The sequence goes on from NZ_JBMLTK010000124.1 coordinate 36,087, forward strand.
TGCCAAAATAGTTAAGCTAATTAATTCTAAATCAGATAGGTTTGGTTTAATAGGTTTGAAGTAAAAGTTTTCTGCGTCTGAAATTTTACTTAATTCTTTGAAAATTAATTTGTAACTTGCTTCGAGGTTGCTCATAATTGTATTTGATTGATAGTCAATACAATATACTAATTTTTAGTGTTTTGGGCAACTTTTTTTATAATGCACTACGGGTTTACTTAATTCTTTGAAAATTAATTTGTAACTTGCTTCGAGGTTGCTCATAATTGTATTTGATTGATAGTCAATACAATATACTAATTTTTAGTGTTTTGGGCAACTTTTTTTATAATGCACTACGGGTTAAATTATATAACTATGTCACACAAAAAATTTGAAGAATGCATAAGAGCCTGTCTGGCCTGTGCCATTGCGTGCAACCATTGCGCGAGCGAGTGTCTGGGTGAAGAAGAGGTAAAACATCTTGCCAAATGCATCAGGCTCGACCTTGAGTGCGCAGCAATATGCAGGGCAGCGGCTGAGCTTATGAGCCTGGGCAGCAGCTACAGTGTTGACCTTTGCCGACTTTGTGCCCAAATATGCAATGCCTGCGCCGAGGAATGCGACAGGCATGCAGCAATGGGGATGGATCACTGCAGGGAATGCGCCGATGCGTGCAGGGAATGTGCCGAGGCATGCAACACGATGATTAGCGAAAACAATTAAATTTTAAATTATTAACAACAAAAAAACAACAGATTATGAAGAAACCAATTTTATTATTTACGGCAGCAGCCTTTTCATTGATGGTATCGTGCTCGGATGATGATTCGGCCAGTGGGGTACAGTTGCAAAATCATGATGACAATGAGATGATGATGGTCATGCATTCTATGATGGATGAGATGTCGTCCATGGAGATGACGCATGACCCGGACGTGGACTTTGCAGCCATGATGATTATGCATCACCAGGGCGCCATCGCGATGGCTAACCTTGAGATTGAAAAAGGGAAAAATGCGGAAATGAAGGCAATGGCCCAAGCGATCATCACGGCACAGCAGCAGGAAATACAGGAACTTCAGGGAATTCTTGCAGCTTTGCCTGTTGACGGTATGGATATGGATTTCATGGAAGAGCAAATGATGGGGATGGATAAAATGGATGCCATGGCCGACCAGCAAATGATAACAGGAGATATTGACAATGATTTTGCCAGCCTGATGATCATCCACCACCAAGCGGCAATCGACAGCGCTTCATCTTACCTGCATCATGGCAGCAACGGTGAGCTGTCCGCTATGGCCAATGCAATTATCGAGATGCAGTCCGAAGAAATCATAACTTTTAGCAACTGGCTTGCAGAAAACAAAAGGTAATAATCCTTTTGCTGAGAGAAGCCCCTGCGATTGCAGGGGCTTTGTTGTATATGGTAAAGCCAAAAGCATTTGCACTAAAGGTTTTCAGCCGACACCATTTTATGTCTTGGCAGCACGATTTCCTGCTCCTGCGGATAGGGAGCACGCTGGGTCATCGATACATCCTCACGCAGCTTTTGCTGCGTACGCGAGCTTTCAGCATCGCTTTCCCTGTAGCGAGGGTCAGGGATGAAAGGCATTTTTTCCATCTTTGAGATTGTGATGGTTGGAAAATGGTAATCTACTTCGACCGTGCCTAAAAGGAGATAGCAGCCACCTCCTTTGAAAGGATATCCTTTGAGGCTACCCGTGAAATGCGCCGTGTCGAAAAATTCCCCGTTGGCATCTATCCAGGTGCCAAAATACATAGCGCCCATTTTGGTGGGCACATGCTTGCGCGATACCAGATAAGCAAGCATTTTCACCTGTTTTTTGTGATGATGGACCAAATCGCGTGCCATCACATCCCTGTAAGCTTCCCATTAAACCGAACTGTTTAAAAGTAGAAAAATAGTATTAATTTTAAACAGTAATTATGAGAAA
>NZ_JBMLTK010000125.1:0-14819 GCF_049240005.1 Flavobacterium sp.
ACTGTAACCAACAACGGAAGCTTGGTTTTAAACGGAGATTTTACGACATCTGCAAACTGGATTCAAGGAGCGTCGGCTACGCAAACCAATAATAGTCGTGCCGTGTTTTTCACAGGAACAGGAACTTCCCTAATTACCAAAACAGGTGGAGGAACTATTACCTTTGATTATTTGGTTTTAAATAAAACCGCAGGAAGTGTTCAACAAAGTACAGGAACCAATGTAGTTGTTGGCGGTACAACAGGTGATGTCTTTCAGTTAATAAACGCAAACACATACGACATTAACGGAAATTCCCTAACCCTAAATGGAACAGGAACTTCCATTGGAATTTCCACAAATGCAACCGGCCGTACCATTACTTCCACAGCAACAAACGGGCAGTTATTGATCAGCAATAGTAACAAGGCAGTTACTGGTACTGGTACTCTTGTACTTGGAGCAAATGTGACGACTGTTCTATCAACAGGATTCGATTTTGGAGCTTCGAAAACTACAATAAACGGAAACTTACAATTAAATCCGGGTGGTTTTGTTAACAATACAAATGCTCCTGTATACACAAATACGTCTACTCTTATTTACAATAACAACTACAACGTGTTTGATGAATGGAGAGCAACGGGAACAACAGCGGGTTTGGGTGTACCTCAGAATGTAGTTATAAATTCGGGCTTTACCGTAAACATGCCAAATGCCGATAGAGGTTTAGCGGGTAATCTAACCGCTACGGCGGCGAATGCGGTTTTATCCATGAATGCAACTTCTGGGAATTTATTTGTTGGTGGGAATTTGAATTTTAATTCGGGAAACAGTTTTGTTGGAAACGGACGTTCTGTAATTTTCCAAGGTTCTGCCAATCAAAATATAAATGTCGCGGCTGCGCCAGTACTTACAATTCCATCATTCACGATACAAAATGCAATTGCTGTTACCAGTAATGCTTCGCTAAATGTTTCTGCACCTTCAGCTGGCGCTGCCATAACAATAACAAACGCAGCGGGCACATTTACCTGGGGAGCCAATACACTAACTATTGGTAGTTCTGGCGTTGCAAGTACACTTGCCGGCGCGGGTTCGCTGGTTGGAAATGCTGCGGCTACACTTATTTTACAAGGTTCAGGGAGTATCGGAACATTGCGATTTACGGGAACAACTCAGTTAGGGACTTTAACTATAAATAGAACTTCTGGAGCTGTTGCTGCAGTTTTAGGCAGTGCCTTGACGGTAAATACAGCTATGAATTTAACTGCTGGTATTCTTGATTTAAATACAAGTACACTAACTTTAGGTGGGGCGATAACTTCGGTTTCAGGAGCTTCTTCCAGCAACTTTTTTATTGCAGATGTTTCCGTAGGAGGAGCACTTCGCAAGAATTTCACTAACGGAACAGCCGTTTCACGAAGTTTTACCTTTCCAATCGGAACTACAACAACGCAATATACACCAGCAACATTTTCTTGTACAACGGGCGATTTTGCAACGGCAAATCTTATTATGTCGGTTGATAATGTTATTGATCCTAACAACGAATCAGACAGTTATATTACCCGTTACTGGCAAACCTCGGCTACGGGAATTACCAACGCTACCTTCGATTTTTCGGGAACTTATCTAGCAGGAGATGTTGTAGGTACCCACACAAACATGTACTCTGGCAGATACATTGGTAGTACTGGAAACTGGATTATTGGAAATTTAGTTTGTAATCCTACTTGTACTAATACGGTATCGTTTACCGGATTAACTACTGCTACGGGTGCTCTTTCAGGTACTATAAATACGTACACAGCAGGCGATATTTTCAGACGTGCGGAAATCAATGTATTGAATCCTTCTAATACATCAATAGCAACCGGCGCTACTTTTGCTTTCGGTTCTCAAAGTGCTGGAAATGCAGTTGACCAGACTTTTACTATTCAAAACTTAGGTCTGCAAACATTAAATCTGTCGGCTGCAACAGTTACCGGAGCTGGTTTTAGCTTATTCCTAAATTACAGTAGTACCGTTGCCGGAGGCAGTTCAACGACCTTTACCATTCGATTGCTTGGAGATACTGTTGGAGCAGTAAGTGGTTCTATAAGTATTCCGAATAACGATACAACAGGAGGCGAGAATCCGTTTGTAATTAATTTTTCTGGAACCATAACTTGCTACCGTGCTACCAGTGAGAGTTCGGCAAAAGGTTCTTATGCCGCAGATGAAGTTTCAATTGACGGAAGAAGTTGGTTTTTGTCGGAAGCGCTTATTGGAGATCAAACCAATGATTACAAAATTGGCAGTAGATCGATCCGATTTCGCGCAGATGTAAATAGCGTTGCCGAAATGCTGGAAGACCAATTACTCGGTATTAATGCAGTTTCTTTTACCTATAGAAGATTTGGAAGTGATGCCATTACGGCTACTTTTGTTGTTGAATACAGCAAAGATTCGGGAAATTCTTGGATACAGTTAGGTGCGGCAATAACGCCAACAGCTACTGTACAAACGTTTAATCAAAGTTTAGAGCAATCTGGCCCAGTGCGATTGCGCATTAAGTATAATTCGGGAACGACCAATGCCAACCATCGATTCAATATTGATGATTTAGAAATTTGCCCGTTTAATGTTGCGGCAGAAATTGAGGTATTTGGTAACCAAGCCAGTATCCAAGATGGATCAACTACTACAAGTTTACAAAACAATACCAAGTTTAGTAATAGCTACTTCACCAGCGATGGTGTCATAACTAAAGTATACACCATAACAAACACGGGTACGGGAACTTTAAATTTGTCGCAACCCACTTTAACGGGTGCAAGCGAGTTTAGTATTTCAGCTTCTCTACCGGTAACTTCTTTAAGCGCTGGACAAAGTACGAGCTTTTCGATTTCGTTTTCAAGTACCACTGCAGGGCCAAAAATTGCAACTGTTTCTATTGTAAACAACGATAGCAATGAGAATCCGTTTAATTTCGATATTTCTGCTGATTCAAACAATTACAAACGCTGCGCGTTAACAGCGGTAACCACTATTGCACAGCAAACGTTTGAGACCTCACCGGCAAGCCCGGTAGTAAATTACACAGGCTCTGGTGGAACATTTGCCGCTACTGGAGGAACTGCTTACGGCGATAACCGTATAACAACTACAAACAAATTCATTGGTGCTCAAAGTTATCAAGTAAGTGGTGCTACGGCGGCTGCAACAAACGTTTTGAGTTTTGATAATGTAGTCACTACAAATTATAAGAACATTAGCCTAACTTTTAATCTTGGGTTTTATGGAAGCAGCAACACCCAAGGTTTGGAAACCAGCGATGAAGTTCGAGTTGCTATTAGTACAGATGGCGGAGCTACATATGTTGATCAGATTCTTATTCGGGGAAATAACAACGCCTTGTTAGATATTAATACGTCAACTGTAGCAACAGGAATAAAAATTTATACTGTATCGGGCACCTTGACTACTTTTGGAGCTCGTTCAAATTCAGTGAATGGATTGCCGCGAACCTATTCAATAACAAATATTGATGCACCAACAAATCAAGTTCGCGTCCGATTTACAATCAAGACGAATACAAATAGTGGAAATGAAGTAATTGCTATTGATAACGTTATAATTCAAGGACAACAAGAAAGTACGAAAACTTGGGCAGCGGGTGCTTGGGATACAACTGCGCCAAGCGATACAGATAAGATAATCATTAACGACGATTTCAATACAGGCGTCAGTGGAAGTTTGCAAGGCTGCGAATGTGAGATTAGTTCAGGACGAACGCTTACCATTGCTTCTAATACGTATGCAGAAATTCAGAGTAACATCACTAATAATGGTAATCCAATTGTTATAGAAAATAGCGGGTCGCTTGTTCAGTACAATGATAACGCGGTTAATGTGGGTAACATTGAAATGACGAGAATTACCTCGCCATACGAAGAGTATGATTACGTGTATTGGTCTAGCCCTGTAACTGCAACTACATTTCAAGGACCTTTTGATGGATGGCGACCAGACTATACTTTCGCATTTAATACAGCAGCATATGAGGATGTAAATGGAGATAGTTTTGATGATAATGGTAACGCTTGGGTAAATATTCCTTTTACAAGCCAGATGACTCCAGGAGTTGGGTATGCTATTATGGCTCCAACCGATCTTGGAACCTATCCAACTACCGCCACGGTTGTATTCACTGGTAATCCAAACAACGGACAAGTTACCTACACACTGATGGAAAGTAACAACAGTGCAGATCTTACGGACGATTACAATCTGGTCGGTAATCCGTATCCAAGTGCAATTTCAGCGGACTCCTTCATCAATGAGAATTTGGCGAATTTCGAAGGCACTATTTATTTCTGGACGCATGTTGGCGATATTCAGCCCAATACTACCAATCCGGGTCCTGGCGGTTATAATTTTTCTTCTGATGATTATGCCATGTATAATTTAACGGGTGGAATAGGTGTTGGTACGGGTTCGGTTTCAGGTAGTACTACACCAAACGGATTCATTGCCGCAGGACAAGCCTTTTTTATTGAAGGCTCAAATGCAGGATCTATTGTTTTTCGAAATTCTATGCGTGGATTGGGATACAACAACCAGCAATTTTTTAGACCTGCCGCGTTGCCTCCAATGCCTTTAGGTGATTCCGATCAAGGAAAAATTTGGTTGAAATTGCATAATTCCGATGGTATGAGCTCGCAACAGTTAATAGCGTTTTTATCAGGTGCGACAGACAATTTCGATAAAGGTTACGACGGGAAGTTTAATCCTGCGGGAGCTGCCTTGAATTTTTATTCGAGAATTAACACAGAATTCTACAGAATACAAGCACTCGGAAACTTTTCCGGCGATCACGTTGTTCCTTTAGGCTTTACCTCTGGAGTTTCAGGCCAAACGTACATTTCAATCGATCAGTTTGAAGGTGTATTTGTCGATGTTTCCGTACCGATTTTACTCTACGACGCACTTTTAGATATTCATCACGACTTGCGTTTAGCGCCGTACGGATTTATGGCAGAAATAGGGGCACAGAACAATAGATTTTATCTGAAATTCAATCAAGCTCCTCTGAGCATTTCAACTCCAGAACCCTACCAAGCTCAAGTCGATGTAGTTGCAACTAACAACCAAATAATTATAAAATCTGAACTAGATGCAATAAAAAGCGTGCAACTTTTTGACTTAAATGGACGATTGTTATACGATATATACGATGTTGCTTCCGCTGAGACTCAAATTGAAACTGCAAAATTTCAAACAAAGATTCTTTTAGTAAAGATTGAATTAGAGTCTGGAATAGTTTCGACGCGAAAAGTAATCAAGCAGTAAGGTGTTTTTGAATACGTTCGAACAAGCAATTAACGGTTAAACATTAAGATATCAGGTGTTTTGTAGTGTTTTTACAAAATCATGTTAATTGTTTTTCAATAAATTACTTAACTAGTCAACGACGTTAACGGAGCTGTTTTTAAAGAGTTTTCCCTTCTCGAATCAATTTTCTGTGCGTATCTGTTAATGCACGCAAGTTTTTGTAATCAATCCATTTCTGACCTTGAACTTTGCGCATTAACGTATCGTAAAATCGCATGATGGTTACGTTGTAGAAGGCTTTTGCCAAATGGTTTATTCCACGAGGAAATGCACGCAAACTCATTGAAAAACCCGCCGTTTCGTATTTCATGTAGTGCCAGTAACCTTCCGGCATATACAGCATTTCTCCGTGATTGAGTTCGCAGATATATCCCTCAGCATGCCTTAGCGCCGGGAATTTTTCAAAATCAGGATTATCAAAATCAATGTCTTCGCGCGAGATCAACGCATGCGGAACTTTATATAAGTATTTACTTTCAGACGGTGGGAAAATGATACATTTCTTTTTTCCATGAAAATGGAAGTGTAAAATATTGGCATAATCGATATCAAAATGCATAAAAACTTTTGCGCCAGCTCCACCAAAAAAAAGCATTGGAAGTTGCTTCACTAAACGCAATCCGATATTTGGCCACTTAAAATCGTTTTGAAGCACCGGAACTTCTTTCATTAAGTTGTAAAGAAATATCCGGTAGTTTGTTGGTTTGGATTCCAGGAGCTGAATGTATTCCGACATTAACATGGTTGTATGAGCTTCGTTGAAACCCTCCTCGTGAGACACCGGACGGTCGTCGTATAACGGGACCGTTTTAGAACCTGCCACGGTATTGATATAGTTTAAACGCCACTTCTCGTATGCCGGCCAATCCTCTGTAAGTTTAGTCAAAACAACAGGTTTTTGGGCTTTGACGTAAATTTCGTAAAAGTCTCGCTTTGAAAGCGACTCAAATCTGGGAATTTCTTTTAGTAAAAATCCGCGCGTAGTAACAGTCATCAATATAGAAACAAACAAATCAGAACGACAAAAATAAAATCATCCTAATTTGCTCGAAGCAATTTTAACAAAAACTAAACGCTTACGCCTCCGATTTTCGTTTTGCAGCGGCTTCAATATTGCGCTCTATTTTATGCTCTGGGCGTGTCCATTTTGGTTTTTCTCCTAATGCAACGTATTCAGAGTCAGAAGCTTCTACTGTTTTAGGCTGACTTTTCTTTGCAAAAGGTTTCATCGGAATCAAACCTAATGCGTCGAACATTTTCATATCCTCGTTCACATCCGGGTTTGGTGTTGTAAGTAACTTGTCGCCTGCAAAAATCGAGTTAGCTCCGGCGAAGAAACACAAAGCCTGACCTTCGCGCGACATTTCTGTTCGACCTGCCGACAAACGCACCTGTGTTAGCGGCATCACAATTCGGGTGGTAGCAACCATTCGAATCATTTCCCAAATTTCAACCGGCTTCTGATCTTCCAAAGGCGTTCCTTCAACAGCAACTAGTGCATTAATTGGCACCGATTCCGGTTGCGGATTTAAGCGCGCCAAAGCCAGCAACATTCCGGCTCGGTCTTCGGCACTTTCTCCCATACCAATAATACCTCCGCTACAAACGGTTACATTGGTTTTGCGAACATTGTCGATTGTTGCCAAACGATCCTTAAAATCGCGTGTTGAAATAATCTCTTTATAATATTCTTCCGAAGAATCTAAATTGTGATTGTACGCATATAAGCCAGCTTCGGCTAATCGCAAGGCCTGATTTTCAGTAATCATACCCAAGGTGCAACAAACTTCCATATCGAGCTTGTTGATGGTACGTACCATTTCCAAAACCTGATCGAACTCCGGTCCGTCTTTAACATTACGCCACGCTGCGCCCATGCAAACGCGCGAAGAACCCGATGCTTTGGCCCGTAATGCCTGTGCTTTTACCTGGTTAACCGACATTAAATCATTACCCTCGATATCGGTATGGTATCGTGCGGCCTGCGGACAATACCCACAATCTTCAGGACATCCGCCCGTTTTGATCGATAACAGGGTACTAACCTGAACTTTGTTGGGATCGTGAAATTCACGGTGAATGGTTGCCGCTTCATACAGCAAATCCATCATCGGTTTGTTGTAAATCTCTAAAATCTCCTCTTTAGTCCAATCGTGTCTTAACTGCATAGCTCGGTAATATTAGCGCTCAAAAATACACAATACTTTTTACTAGAACGCAACTCCTTCGACGCTTAACAGCGCTGCGAAACGCGATTTTTAAACCAAATTGCTGTAAATGAAGCTCGGAGATACTATCGATTGCACCTATTTTAACGTGAATTCCAAGAAATCGTTTGGTTTTCAATGTATAACGGATTTGTAATGAGTTGATTCCCTGCTTACATGTTTAGTTTGGTGATTAACCAAATAGTAGCGTTTTCAATTTTATAAGATTCACTTTTTTTTGAAATAGTACAAATAAAAAAGCCGCAAACAAACGCTGCGGCTTTTAAACTAAAGTAAGATGAATTAATCGACAATGTTGATGTTTTCTACTTTTCCTTTCCAATATTGCATCAAACAAAACGATACAATAAGTGAGGTTGCTACCGACTCAAACAACAAGCCCGTACAATAATTGTAAATGCTTGCTTTACCTCCGCCGAATAGAAATGCATCGGAAAGCGACTCTAAATAAACTTCGCCGCCTTTGAAATAGATGTAAGTTAATAACGCGCTCACACTTAAAATAGCTCCTGCCATCGAAGTGGTAATTGCCGCCAGTAAATTGGTATTGTACCCGCGAACACCCGAAACTATATTTTCACGAAGGGTTTTGTTAACGCCGTAAATAACAATGAAGAGGTTTAAAACCCGTAGATAAAATTCTCGCGACAAGCCCAAAGCTTCCATCAACAAGAAGTAAATTCCTATTCCTAGGAAAATCAGAACACCATTTCCAATCACTCTTTTCGTATTCATATGCAACGATTTTTAGATTAGACGTTATTTTCCATCTAAAGGTAATTAAAATAAATCTTCCAAAAGATTGATTTTCTTTGTTTTAAGAGAATTTTAATTTTAAAGAAACGAAGATTTTGTTTTTCGGCGCTTTCGCGGAAGAATTAAAAGTCGATGCAAAAGCTCAGATTTGCGCCTTTCTAGTGAATGCCTTTTTCATTGAAAACGGCGAACGAATCGTCGGCGTCTTGTTCGAGCGCTTTTTTAAGTTGTTCTAAAGATTCAAATTTCGCTTCGGCACGGAGGTATCCTAAACAGTAAGTGGTGATGGTTTTGCCGTATAAATCGCCTTCAAAATCGAAATAGTAGATTTCGATGGTTCGGGTTTGACCGCCCACAGTTGGATTGGTACCTATCGACATCATTCCTTTCACCATTTGACCGTCGATTTCGGAAATAACAGCATAAATTCCGAGGCCAGGAACCAATTTATGAAAGTCGGTTATTTCGATATTAGCTGTTGGATAGCCAATGGTACGACCCAGTTTTTTCCCATGCACCACCGTTCCGGTAAAGTCGTACGGGCGTCCCAATAACTTTTCGGCTAGTGCAACCTGTCCGGAAAGCAGCGCTGTTCGAATTTCGGTTGAACTAATCGTAAGCGCATCGACGGTTTGTTGCGACAATTGCTCGACCTCGAAGCCGTATTGTGCGCCAAATCGCTGTAAATCGGAATAGTCGGCTTGACGTTTAGCACCAAAGCGGTGATCGTAACCAACAAGCATTTTCGAAACCTGCAGTTTATCAACAAGAAGTTGCTTTACATACGTTTCGGCATCGAGTTCGGAAAAAGCGGCATCAAACGGCTGCACAATAAGGTAATCGATTCCCAAATCGGCAATAGCTGCCTGTTTTTCTTCGATGGTTTGCAGCAAATACATAGGTTCGTTGGGTTTTAGAACCATGCGCGGATGTGGATGAAACGTAAGGACAGCCGAAGCCAAACCTTGTTCTTCTGCCTCGGAGGCAATTTGCGATAAAATGGCCTGATGCCCGAGATGCACACCGTCGAAAGTGCCCACAGTTAGCAACAACGGTCGGGTACTCTGAAATTCAGCAATCGAAAAAAATGTTTGCACAGCTCTAAAATTACCGCAAAAGTAAAAGTTTAGAATTACATGAGCGACTTAAATATTTGTGAATGTCTGAATTGACTGATTTTGTGGATGATGCAAGCAAAAAGACAGCTTTTTTATTCGTTAATGATTTTATTTTAAGTGGGCGCTGCGTGGATGATGTGTCGTACTAATTGATAAAGCTCTAAAAAAGCGTCTGTTTTTTAACATACGTAATATTGCAATATTACCACGGATAATTAGCTGAAAAATAGTTTTTTAAACTAAAAAAACGAGATTTTAAAAAATAACTTTCCAAGTATTTTAAACAACGTATTTTCGGTAACGATACCCGCGGCCGTGATGGCAGTGGAAATGAAAGCGCAGCGGCCGCGCGTGACGGCGTTTTTTGCACAGCGACCAACGGAAGCTGCGCAAAAAGCTGCCGGAACCCAGGCCGCGCGATTTTATTGCAACGAACAGCGCGAAATGCCGCCCAAAACATGCAAAACAGCGCTTTTAAAGCTTTGGCATTTTAAGATAAGCGGTTGGGAAAATTTACCTCGCGCGAAACCTGCCGACTTTGTATCTTTAACGCCCATGATTTCGAAAGCAACCATAGATAAAGTTTACGATACCGCGCGCGTCGAGGAAGTAATTGGCGATTACGTGCAATTAAAGCGCGCGGGCAGTAATTTCAAGGGTTTGAGTCCGTTTTCGAACGAACGATCGCCCTCGTTTATGGTTTCGCCGGTGAAGCAAATTTGGAAAGATTTCTCGTCGGGAAAAGGCGGAAATGTCGTTGCATTTTTGATGGAACACGAGCATTTTACCTATCCGGAAGCCATTCGGTATTTGGCAAAACGCTACAACATTGAGATTGAGGAAACTGTTGAAACCGAGGAAGAAAAAGCCTCGGCCGATGTGCGCGAGAGTTTGTATTTGGTTTCGGAATACGCTAAAAAGTATTTTGAAACGCAATTGCACGAAACCGAACAAGGTAAAGCCATTGGATTAACGTATTTTAAAGAGCGCGGTTTTACGACCGAGACTATAAAAAAGTTTGCTTTAGGATACCACCCCGACGGCTATTCGACCTTTAGTGAGGCAGCGAAAAAAGCGGGGTATAATCCGGATTTTCTGGTGGGCACCGGACTCAGTATTGCGCGAGATAACGGCGAATTGATTGATCGCTTTCGCGGAAGAGTCATGTTTCCGATTTTAAGTATGTCGGGTCGGACACTTGGTTTCGGAGGTCGGATTCTGACAAACGACAAAAAAGCGGCCAAATATTTGAATTCGCCCGAAAGCGAAATTTACTATAAGAGCAAGGTTTTATACGGCATTTTTTATGCGAAGCAAGCTATTGCTAAGCAAGATTTGTGCTATTTGGTGGAAGGCTACACCGACGTGATACAAATGCACCAAGCCGGGATTGAAAATGTGGTTTCGAGCAGCGGAACAGCACTGACCTCGGAACAAATTAGATTGATAAACCGACTCACCAAGAACATTACCGTTTTGTTTGATGGCGATGCAGCCGGATTGCGAGCAGCTTTGCGCGGCATCGATTTAATTTTGGAGGAAGGAATGAATGTGCGCGTTTGTTCGTTTCCCGACGGTGAAGATCCGGATAGCTTTGCGCGGAAGAATTCGAAAGAAGACATTGAAGCCTACTTTGCCGCAAATGCCAAAGATTTTATTCGGTTTAAGGCGTCGTTGCTTATGGCAGAAGCGAAAAACGATCCGATTAAGAAAGCCGATTTGATTCGCGATATCGTTCAGAGTATTTCTAAAATTCCCGACCGCATTCAACGGGAGATTTACGTGCAGGAATGTGCGCAGATTATGGAAATTTCCGAACAGGTTTTGGTGAGTACACTTGCACAAATGCTGCAAAAAGACTTAAAGGAGAGTTTTAAAAAGCAGCAAAACCAAACGCAACCGCTTGAAGTAGTTAAAGCCGAAAATACCAGCACATCGGATAAAATTAATGTGCTGGAGACATTGGAAAAGAAGATCATTGAGTTGTTGCTGTTGTACGGAACGTCGGAAGCTACTTTCGAAGATTATGTTTTGGAAACGACTGAAAACGGCGAGGTAGTTGAAAAGCAAATCTTCACTCAGGCGAAAGTGTACGAGCGTATATTCTTGAGCTTGCAACAAGATGAAATAATTTTTAGCAACGAAACTTTTCGAGGTATTTACGAGTTACTCATTGCTTATTTAACTACTCATGACAAGTTCTCTGCCGAGCAGTTTATGTCGGATTTACCTGTGGAATACGCGCCTTTAGTTGCCGATATTTTAATGGAAGAAGAGAAAATTCAGCTTCACAATTGGGAAAGTCGCGATGTTTTTGTGAAATCGAAACAGGTAGGTATCGCACAATACGTCAACGAAACAATACTCTCGTTGAGGTGGTATTTAGTTGATCGAATCATTGCAGATTTAATGACACAAATTAGTCCGGATCCAACAGACGATAACTCCGAAATCTTGTCAAATACGATTGATTACCAACAGCTTATTAAGTCGTTTTCCGATAAATTAGGGCGCGTTTTATCTCGGTTTTAAAAAATCTCCAATTTTTTGGCTTTGTCAACCAAGTCAACCAAGTTGGTTACGTCTAGTTTGTTCAGCAAGCGCAATTTATAGGTGCTGATGGTTTTTTCGTTCAAACTGAGAAGTTTCGAAATTTCGTTATTCTTTTTTCCTTGGCTGAGGTAGCGCAAAACTTCGACTTCGCGGGTAGACAATTTGCGGTAAATGCGCTCCGATTTGTTTTGTTTCGCGATGAGCGACAGTTTTTGAAGCAGTTTTTCGTTAAATCGGTGTTGTCCGCCGCGTGCCAAAAGAATGGCTGATGCGAGATCGTCTAAACTGCGCGACTTATTTAAAAACGCACTGACACCAGCTTTGATGGCATTGGGCGTATAAATTTCTTCGGATAAATTGGTGAAAGCAATAAAACGCGTTTCAGGAAATTGCTTCACTAAAAGCTTTATCTCGTTGATACTTTTTAACGCATCGAGTTCTAAGTCGAAAACCAACACATCGATGTTTTTAACCGACAATAGGGGTTCTACTTGGAGGAAATTGCTGATGTTTTCAACGATTTGAATTTGGGGATGTTGCGAAAAATAGGCGTTTAAACCTTGGTGAACTACTGGATGATTATCGGCAATGGCAATTGAAATCGACGTGGCTTCGTTCATGGTTCAAGTGTCTTTTTATGTTTTTAAGAACATTCGCTTTTCTATATTTTGAAGTGAGCAGGTATTTCACAAACCGGAATTGGGTTCATTTTGTGTTGATTAGCGTTGTTTAAACGTTTGTAAATGGCAAAAACAGTGGCTTGACGTTCGGTAAAGGTGCTCGGATCGTGTGTTGATCCGGATGTTTCCATAGCCCATTCCAACTCGTCGTAACTAGCACCAAGCTGATCTTCGTCGGTACGACTATCGCCAAACAATCCGTCGGTGGGAGCAGCTTCTAAAATCGATTGCGGAACGCCCAGCACACGTCCCAATTCGTAAACTTCCGATTTATATAAATCAGCTATCGGACTTACATCTACACCGCCGTCGCCGTATTTGGTGTAAAATCCAACGCCAAAATCCTCAACTTTGTTTCCGGTGCCGGCCACTAAACTGTGGGTGAGTCCGGCGTAATAGTACAAGCTCGTCATGCGTAAACGCGCGCGGGTATTGGCAAGACTGAGATCGACTGTAGCTTGATCATCGGTTTGGGTTACGGCCGATTTAAAACTTTCAAAAACCGGAGTTAAATCAACCAATTGTCGGAATACGTTTGGATATTTCTGAATAAGGGCATCAATGTGTTCAGCGGCGCGATTTACCTGCGATTCGTGCTGATGAATTGGCATTTCCAAGCAATAAACAGGCAAGCCAGTGCGTGCACAAAGTGTTGAGGTTACCGCCGAATCGATTCCGCCCGATACGCCTACAACAAATCCGTTAACTTTGGCGTTCTTGGCATAGTCGAGCAGCCATTTCGAAATGTAATCGGCAACAGCTGCCGCTTGAGACGTAGAAATTTTTGACATCATCAGTTTCCTTTAGTTCGAAGCAAGTATCTTTGCACGTTTTAACATACCGTGCTTCGCAAAAGTACACAAGGAAAATCACTGTATCCAAGTTATGAAGGCATTGAAATACAAGTTTGTTATAATTTTAGCATTTGTTTGCGGCACTTTGCTGTTTTTTTCCTGTTCGGAGAAAGCAAAAGTTGAAGAAGCTATTCAAGAACAGCCCGTTGCACTACAACTCGTGCGTTTCGACAAGCAGTTTTTCGAAACGCCTGTTGCTAAACTTCCGGAATTAAAGAAAACATTTCCCGATTTTTTCCCAGCCGATGTTCCCGACAAAGAGTGGATTGAAAAAATGACTAATCCGCTGTGGCGCGAATTGTATGGCGAAGTACAGAAAACATTTCCCGATTTTAAAGAAGAGTTGCAGGAAATCAACGACGTTAAAGCGAGAATAAATTACTATTTTCCTGAGGAAAAATCCAAGAATCCGGAAGTAATCACGATGATTTACGAGATGGATCCTTCCACGAAAGTGCTGTACACCGATAAGGTTATCATCATTTCTTTGGAGATGTATTTGGGAAGAAAGCACAGATTTTACGAATTCCCGGAATACCAACGTGCTAATTTTGAAAAATCGCAGTTGCTGCCCGACGTAGTAAGTGCGTTTGCTGCTACGAAAATACCCATCGACAAGAGCAAGACGTTTTTGTCGAAAATGATCGATGCCGGAAAAGAATTGTATCTGAAAGATTTATTGCTTCCCGAAACGGCCGACAGCACCAAAATTGGATATACCGATTTACAACTTAAGTTTTGCCAAGAAAACGAAGCCTACATTTGGAAGTTTTTTATTGAAGAAAAGCTGTTGTACGATACCGATTCAAAGTTGGGACCTCGTTTCATAAATCCTGCGCCCTTTTCAAAGTTTTATTTGGAAATCGACAATGAAACTCCAGGTAGAATTGGCACTTGGGTAGGTTGGCAAATTGTTCGCGCTTACGCGGAAAAGAATAAAGTGCCCGTTCAAAAGTTATTGCTCATGGATGCCGACACTATTTTTAAAGAATCGAAATACAAACCCAAACAAGATGAGTAAGAAATCGGATATCGTTTTAGGAATTGAGCTGGATGAAAACAACGTTCCTGAGAAATTAGCGTGGACCGCCAGCGACGGCGGCATAAACAACGAGGAAGCAAAAGCGTATTTACTTTCGGTTTGGGATTCGAATGCGAAAGAGACCCTACGCATTGATTTGTGGACCAAAGACATGCCTGTGGATGAGATGAAACAGTTGATTCACCAAACTTTAGTGGGCTTAACCGATACGTATTTGCGCGCCACAGCCG
>NZ_JBMLTK010000126.1:0-42812 GCF_049240005.1 Flavobacterium sp.
ATTATGCTATTGGTGTTAATGAGGAATGTGCTTGTAAAATTATAACAGTTGATGCCTATGCTCAATCATTAGAGTTTTACGAAAAATTAGGGTTTAAATATCTTTCAGATAGCGACATAGAGAATGATACTAGGCAAATGTATTTAAACTTAACTCCAATTATTACTGCCTCGATTGAAAACCCAGCAGTGTAAATTTTTTTCAATTAAAATTAAAACCTACCAATTTTATTTAGGCTTTCTACTTCGTTTTCATTTTCATTTTTTTGAGATTTACTTTTTCCCCGAACTTTTTGAAGGTTTTAACGATGGTGTGTTACCGGGCGTGTTTTTATTATCTCGTTGTCGTTTGTCAGGCTTTCCTGTTGATTCTGCAATTCTCTTTGGCCCTGGTTTAAGTGACATAATACTGAAATTAAATTATTTAACTTTTAACAAAGTTAATTGTTTTTTATCGAAAAAATACTGATTTATCAAGTCCCTATCATTTTCAGTACCATTTTAAATATACTTCTCATCGCTGCTTTGTTATGTGTGGTGTGTTGTTTCTTGCACGCTCTCCGTGCACTATTTCGCACAAGGGACTGCAGCGGAAAGCCGTGCTGAAAAAAGGCGATTGAAGCCTGTTTTGCGGGGGCGACCCCAGAAGCCGACGCAAAATTTGGCTGAAACGACTTTTGAAGTGCGCCTTGCAGCGTAAGGCCCGACCTGCCGCCACAGCTGTTTCCACTAAATATCCGGCGGCAGGATGTGCCCAAATAAACATCCTAAAAACAAAAAAGCCCTGCACAAGGCAAGGCTTTCGGGTGGTCCCACTTGGAATCGAACCAAGCACCTACTGATTATGAGTCAGTTGCTCTAACCGAATGAGCTATAGGACCGTTTAGGGCTGCAATATTACTAACTATTTGTGTTTTCTGCAACTATATCCTGACACAACTCGACTAAAACGCCGTTTGCCGACTTAGGGTGCACAAAACAAACCCACTTATTGTCGGCACCGCGCTTAGGCGTTTCGTTTAGCAAGGTAAATCCGGCTTCGCGCAAACGCGTCATTTCTGCCTGAATATCGGCTACGGCAAACGCAATATGGTGAATGCCTTCACCTTTTTTCTCTATAAACTTGGCAATAGCCGAATCGGTTGTGGTTGCTTCTAACAACTCTATTTTATTGGGCCCGTTTTCGAAAAATGAGGTTTTTACGCCCTCGCTTTCAACGGTTTCTTCCTTGTACGGCGTCGCACCTAGCAATTTTTCGTACAAACTGTTAGCCGCTGCCAAATCGCGCACGGCAATTCCTATATGTTCTATTTTAAGCATATCGTTTTTTTTCAAAAATAAACTTTCGCACCGATGTTCTGCGCTTTAGTGCCTTACATTTTGCACGATTCGCCTAAATTTGCAGCATGGAAACAAACAGACAGAAAAAAATAGGCGCTTTGTTGCAAAAAGATTTGGTTGATATTTTGCAAGGCGAAATTCGTAAAAACCACATTGCTAATTTGGTGATTTCTGTGAGTAAAGTTTCTGTTACCACAGATTTATCGGTTGCCGCCGTTCACCTAAGCATATTTCCACCGG
The DNA here is from genome assembly GCF_049240005.1 of Flavobacterium sp. GTDB lineage: Bacteria > Bacteroidota > Bacteroidia > Flavobacteriales > Flavobacteriaceae > Flavobacterium. The sequence goes on from NZ_JBMLTK010000126.1 coordinate 1,581, forward strand.
AACGTGCCGCAGAAATGTTGGCCGCCATTAAAACCAACGCTCCGTTAATTAAACACGATTTGGCACAGCGCGTGAAAATGCAATTGCGTCGCGTACCGTCGCTAAATTTTTATATCGACGATTCGTTAGAATACATCGAACAAATCGACAAGGCGTTGTCGGGCGCAGAAAATCCGATTGAGAACCCCGAATTATTACCACGCAGAAAGAAATCGTAGTGAACGTTTCTTTTTACATTGCTCGTAGATACTTGCGCAGTGCCAGCAAAAGCACTGCAATTAACGTTATTAACCGGATTGCTGCCGTGGGAATTGTTGCCGGAGGAGCCGCTTTGTTTGTGGCCTTGTCGGTTTTTAGCGGTCTGATCAACTTTTCACTTTCGTTTTCTAATGCGGCCGATCCGGATTTGAAAGTGGTAGTTGTTCAAGGAAAATCGATTCAAATAACACCCGAACAGAAACGTCGTTTAACAGAGCTTCCATACGTGTACAAATGGTCGGCCGTGGTGGAAGAGCGTGCTTTATTTACGTACAACGGCAAAGAACAAGTGGCTGTTTTGAAAGGCGTTGACGGAAATTTTACGGCAGTAACGGGTTTGCAGAAATCGATTTATGCCGGCGAATGGTTTTTGCAGAACAGCGGACAAGTAGTTGTTGGTTCGGGCTTGGCGCAGAATTTATCGTTAGGTTTGCTGGATTACAACAACGTATTCGAAGTTTTGATGCCGCGTGCCGGTGGCGCTGAGGTGAATGCCGTATCGGATGCCTTTCACCAAACCGTTTTATATCCGTCGGGCTTTTTTTCGGTTTCGGAAGAGTTAGATGCCAATTACGTTTTTTGCGACATCCGACTCGCGCAGCAGCTGTTGGAATACCAACCTAATGAATACAGCGCAATTGAATTTTCGGTGAGTAGTCCGGATGAAATCGACCAAACCCAACAAGCCATATCACAAATTTTGGGAACGAAGGTTGAAGTGAAAAATAGAGCGCAACTTAACGATGCACTTTACAAAATGCTCAATACCGAGAATTTAGTAGTGTATTTGTTTTTTACATTGGTTTTAATCATCGTGATGTTTAACCTCATTGGCGCATTGATTATGATGATTATCGAGAAGAAAAGCAATCTGCAAACCTTGTTAAATATGGGAATGTCGGTTAAGCAGTTACGCCGAATTTTTTTACTACAAGGTAGTTTGTTGTGCGTTGTTGGTGGTATTATCGGTATCGGAATTGGTGCCGTTTTGGTGTATTTACAGCAGCAATTTAGTTTGGTGATGATTACTCCAACCTTAGCATATCCGATTGTTTTCGAGATAAAAAATGTCGTTATAGTTTTTGTAACCATAACGACATTGGGATTTTTAGCTTCGATGTTAGCGTCGAACCGTGTCTCTGCTCGTTTTCTGAGCGAGAAATAATGTTAAACGTGAGTTCGACATAAAAATCTACGTTAGAACGCTTAAATTGAGTCATTTAAATACTTTACGGAAATTTTTGCTAAGCTATTTTAAAAGCTAATCATTTAAACAGTCGCTTACTTCGTTGTATTTTTTTGAGATACCTCGGTATCCCAAAGAAAATACGCCTTGTAATCAACTATTTAACTGATTTCTAACTTTAATTTTTACATCGAACTCACGTTATTTAGTGAATAATTTTTCGACTCACCACTGTTCCGTTTTCTAAGCTTATTTGCGCAATAATTAAACGGTTTTGCGATGCTAAGTCGTCGATGTAAAACGTGTCGGCGTTTTCTGTGTTGTAATTTCTTATTTTCTTGCCGCTCACATCAAAAACCGAGATAGAGGCTATTTTCTGTCCGTTGCTTCTAAAGCCAAGCTTATTTCCAGTTTTTATGACTTGAAGGTCGGAACTAGAGTCTGGATTGTCTACAGAAAGCGGTGCAGAGGTAAAGCGCAATTCAAAACGCTCGTCGAAAGTTCCGACGGTTGTAGTGAAGTGGTAGCGCGTTTCTTTGATGTTGGTTAAAATATCTAAATCTTTATCCAATAAAAACACGTCCTGATTTTCGAAAAAGCCGTCTAGATTTTCGATACCTATAGATGCAGGTGTTTCCAGTGTAGAAGTATATCCTAACGGAATAACATCGTTGTCGCTAAAATTGAGGTCTCTTCCTTGTATTACGAGTTTTTTATCGTTTAGAAGGGAGTAGAATGAAAAGTAGTTTCCGCCGTTGTTAACGTCGCCGTCGAACCCATAGTCGATTTCATTTGTTGCGCCAGGTACGTAACCGATTAAAGTTTCGGTATAAGCACCGTCTGGATTCGTCAAATTCAACCAAACGCGACTTTTACCACTGTTACTAGGTTCTGAAAAGGTAGTAGCTTGTACTTGCGAAGCTGGTCTGAAAAACTGATTGTTGCTGTTAGCTGTTTTAACGCGCATACTGTTATTCACGATCAGGTTTCTTACACCGTTTGATAAGTTGTTTTGCACTTCAACAAAGAAACCTTGTCCGGACGCGATTTTACCGTTGGGAGCCACACCGCCCGAAGTTGCTGCCAAGCCTTTTACAGAGCCGGTTAAGTTGTAAACAGCATAATCGTCGGCAGAGTAATTGTATGCGTAATTACCCGGAAAAGCTGTACTTATGGCGCTGTTGTGTGTCCAAATGTAAATGGTTCCTGTAAGGATGCCGAGGTTGTTTGCGTTAGATAGAAATAAATCGGCATCGAGTGCAGAAGGGTAGGGGTTTCCAATTAAGTTAAATGTAGCAGTTCCGTTTTTAGCCGCTGGGATCGTGACAACTCCCGTATTTGGAATTCCCGTAAACGTAACTTCGTATGAATTAGTTGGGTTATACGTCAGGTTTTCGGGCGCTCGTGCCGAATAGCCTAAGCCCGGAACCAAGATGTCGTTTTCATTTACAAATACCCAACCATAGTCGGAGTTTCCGCTCTGCATAGGATCGTACTTAAAGGTCCAAGTTGGCGCATTATTTACCAAAACGTGCGCAGGTTGATTTTTAAGTGGTGAGCTCCAATAGATATAATCGTATTGCTTAAGCGGAGTTGTTTTTCGTTTTACGGTAATGTTGCCGTTGTGTGTAGCAGTATCGCTTATTTGTACTAAACTTCCGCCGTCGGCAATATCCAAGGCGCCTTCAACATCAATGCCGTTTTCAACTTGAACAACTGTGTGTGGCGCAATGGTGAGCGTGCGATTGTTTTTTACACGTAATTCGCAGCAAACGAACGATCCGTTTGTGGCCGTGTTGTAGTTTCCGTTAAGTACCACAGAGGATGTAGCTGTTGGTGTGCCGTTCGACCAAGCGGTTCCGCTCCAAGCTGTGGTGGTACTGCAACGCGAAAACTCGTCGGCGCCCATGTCTGGCGTAGTGGTGCTGCGCTCTTGTCCGTCGATGTCTGAACTAAACCCAGAAAGAACCACGCCTTCATTATCGAAGTTTGTTACTTCTGATTCTAAACGTAAATCGGTGTCGGAAACAAAATCGGGTGTCACAGAAATGGAATTTTGGTCTTTTCCGGTTGAAGTTTGCCAATTTGCTAAACTCGTTCTGCGGTTTGTTGTGGTATAATAACTTCCCCAGCTTCCGATGTGCTGTGAAGAAACGTAATCGTTGTAATCGATTTGTGTAAAGCTACTTTGGTTGGTAATGTTGGAATATACCGCAAATCGAATAGAACCGCTGGTTTGTTGGTTTACGAAGACGTTGTTGCGAATGTCGAATTGTGCACCGGCATCGATATACAAACAGGCTGAGGCTCCAGTGGATTGATTTGTTTTCAAGAGTACAGAATTGTAGTACAAACGATTTCCGGTTCCTGATTTTAGGTAAATTCCGTAACCGCCTTGGCTACTTGGGTCGCCACCGCCCGCCGACGAAACATTACTTACCATGTTGTTGTACAAGGTGTTCGAATTTCCTTCGACATAAATACCTGTAGCCAATTTTGAATCGGAAGCGCGAATGGTGTAAATTTCGTTTCCGTTGACTGTTCCGTTGTTTCCCTTTACATGAATGGCGTTTAATCCGATGGATGAAGAATTGGTAACTGCTGATTCAATATTGTTATCCGAAATAACTGCAGTGTTTCCTTCGACGTAGATTACGATATTCGTGTCGTTTCCCGTTGCGTTTTCCAAATTCTTCACTGTGTTTGAAGTAACTACAGCGTTAGCTCCAAAAATGTAAATGCCTCCGAAACTCGGGCTTCCACCTAAGCCATTTGGTCGTCGGATACCATCCAGAACGTTACCAGTAACGGTAGCGTTTGTGGTATTGTTCAAGTAAATTCCATAATAGGGTTTGGAGTTGTTATTTGAATTTCCGATGGTATTGTTACGAATTTCCCAACCTGAATTTGCTGTTGAATTTCCAGTGACCCAAATGCCTTGTTTTACATTGACAAATTGGTTGTTTTCGATGGTATTGGTAGCATTGTCGCCGTTTGCAATAAAATTGGCATTACCTCCGGCGTAGATTCCGATGGAGTTTGTTCCGTTCGTAATACCTACAATGTTCGTTTGAATGATGGCGTTACGTATGCGGTTATTTGTGGCTCCGCCGTACATTCGGATCGCAGCTCGATTGCTGTAAGAATTGCTGTTATCGTTAAAGTTGTTGAAGATAGTAAGTGTTTGATCAGTGCTTGTATTATTTCCGTCGATGGTTACGAAATCCGCACCATTGAGTTCTATGACGCCTCGATTGGTAAATGCACCAGAGATAACGATGTTGTTTTGTCCCGCGTTAGGTCGGATGGTTAAGGTGTTTGTGGCACTTGCTCCTGTGAATGCATTGATTACAACAGGATTGGTCAAGGTTTGATTCTGCGCAAGCGCTAAGACAACGGGGCCGGAAACACCGACATTATTTATTCGAGTAATTGCAGCAGTTAGTGTGCGAAAATTTGGGTCAGCATTTGAAGTCTGTACTACATAAGTTCCACCAGGAACCTGGCCAAAAGCCGTAAATGTAAGTTGCAGAAATACAACAAGGGTAAACAATAGTCTCATAGCAAAATCTTTTTCGCTGCAAAAGTATTGTGCTACAGACGAGTGGCGCTATTTTATCGATTAACTGCGCAGTATTGACGACTATAAATGTTAATTCGTAACTTTTTAAGAATTGTATGAATTAATTTAACATTTGTTCGGATTGATTCTTTAGGAAATATCCATTTCTGGGATAAATCCTTCAATAATCAGATTTGCTTCGGTAGCTTTTACAATTTCTTCTACAGTTACGCCGGGTGCTCTTTCGAGAAGTTTAAATCCGTTAGGCGTTATTTCTAGAACTGCCAATTCGGTTACTACTTTTTTAACACAGCCCACGCCTGTAAGTGGTAGTGTACAGCGCTTAAGTATTTTTGATTCTCCCGCTTTGTTGACGTGCATCATGGCTACGATAATATTTTCTGCGGAAGCAACTAAATCCATTGCTCCGCCCATACCTTTCACCATTTTTCCAGGAATTTTCCAGTTGGCAATGTCGCCGTTTTCGGCAACTTCCATCGCTCCTAAAATGGTTAAATCGACTTTCTGGCTGCGGATCATTCCAAAACTAAAAGCCGAGTCGAAAAAGCTGGCTCCGGGTAAAGTAGTAATGGTTTGCTTTCCCGCGTTGATGATATCTGCATCTTCTTCTCCTTCAAAAGGGAAAGGCCCCATACCTAAAACGCCGTTTTCACTTTGAAATTCGACCGAAATATCGGTGCGTACATAATTGGCTACCAAAGTCGGAATACCAATTCCCAGATTCACATAAAAGCCGTCTTTTACTTCTTTAGCGATTCGTTTTGCGATTTGTTCTTTGGTTAGCATCTTTAGCTGTTTTTCGGTCTTACTGTTCTTTGCTCAATTCTCTTTTCGAATGTTTCTCCTTGGAAAATACACTGTACCATAATTCCAGGAATATGAATTTCATTCGGGTCGAGTGTTCCCGCTGGCACTAATTCTTCAACTTCGGCTATGGTAATTTTTGCTGCTCCAGCCATAGGTGCATTAAAGTTGCGTGCAGTTCCTTTGAAAATTAAGTTACCCGCTTCATCGCCTTTCCACGCTTTCACTATCGAATAGTCGGCTTTGTAAGCGTGTTCTAAAATGTGCATTTTGCCGTTAAATTCCTTTACTTCTTTACCTTCAGCCACTTCGGTTCCGTAACCAGCAGGCGTGTAAAAGGCGGGAATTCCAGCTTGAGCTGCGCGACATTTTTCCGCCAAGGTTCCTTGTGGAGTTAATTCTACTTCCAGTTCGCCCGAAAGCATCTGACGTTCGAATTCGGCATTTTCTCCCACATACGAACTAATCATTTTTTTAATTTGTCGTTTTTGGAGGAGAAGTCCCAGTCCAAAATCATCTACACCGGCGTTGTTGGAAATGCAAGTTAGTTGCGTCACGTTCAACCGAACTAATTCCGCAATAGCGTTTTCGGGAATGCCACAAAGGCCAAAACCGCCAAGCATAATCGTCATACCGTCTTGAATACCTGCAAGAGCTTCAGCGACAGAGTTTACTTTCTTTACAATCATTTATGCTGATTTTTTTTGATTTTTAAATCTCAAATTCGTCTGTATTCTGTTCTTCTTCAACAGGTACATTCTCGTTTTCGTCTGTAGAAGTGGTGTCGCGAACCGCCTGATAACAGTCAACTTTTATTTGCAAATTCGCGGGTCTTTCAAAGGGTTCACGAGACACTTCAAGCGTTTCATCGCCGTAGCATTTTTTCATAAAGATGGCCCAAATGGGGAGCGCGGCTGTTGCACCTTGACCATAGGTTATTCCTTTAAAGTGTGCGGAACGATCTTCATTTCCTACCCAAACTCCAGCGGCTAAGTTGGGAACCATGCCTACAAACCAACCATCCGATTGATTCTGAGTAGTTCCTGTTTTCCCTGCAATTGGATTTCGGAATGCGTATGGATAACCCGTTACCCGATTGTATCCGTGGCCGCCGCCTTCTGTGCGTAATCGCGCTCCAGAACCCGACTCCGTAACGCCTTCCAAAAGTTTAATCACTGCATAAGCAATGTCTTTATTTAAAACGTCGTGCTGTTCGGTTACTGGTTTATAAAGCAGAACGCCGTTTTTGTCTTCAATGCGGTCGATAACTTGTGGCTTAACGTAAACGCCTTGATTAGCGAAAGTACTGTAAGCCGCAACCATATCTTGAACGGTGATTTCAACGGCTCCTAAAGCAATTGATGGCTGCGAGGGAATATCGCTGTTTACACCTAATTTTTTAGTGAGTTCGATTACGGCATCTGGACCCACTTTGTCGATTAGTTTTGCAGAAACGGTGTTAATCGACAAGGCTAATGCTTTCTTTAAGGTTACCATGCCGCGGTATTCGCCGTTGGAGTTGCTTGGCGTCCAGGTTTCGGTAACGTTGTGGCGACCTTTTGGTATCGTAAATGGCGAGTCGATAATAGAATCGCAAGGCGACATGTTAAGTTGTTCGATTGCAGTTGCATAAACAAACGGCTTGAATGTTGAACCAACCTGTCTTGCGCCTTGAGCCACGTGATCGTACTGAAAGTGCTTGTAATTGATTCCGCCAACCCATGCTTTTACGTGTCCGGATTGCGGTTCCATAGCCATCATCCCGGTTTGCAAGAAGCTTTTGTAGTAGCGAATAGAATCGTTTGGCGTCATTACCGTGTCGCGCTCTCCGTCCCACGTAAACACGCTCATTTTTGTTTTCTTATTGAAGGATGCGAGAATTTCGGAATCCGATTTACCGTTTTCTTTAAGAATGCGCCATCTTTCCGAATTTTTGCGCGCTTTCATCATCAACTTTTCCGTTTCGGCTTCGGTGAGTTTTATGAAAGGAGCGTTTTCATTTTTAGATTGCTCGGTATTGAACTCTTCTTGCAGATTTTTCAAGTGCATTTGTACCGCCTCTTCGGCATAGGTTTGCATGCGCGAATCGATCGTAGTGTAAATTTTTAGTCCGTCGCGGTAAATATCATAGTCGCTGCCGTCGGGTTTTTTATTGTCTTTAACCCACTGTTTCATGAATTCGCGCAGGTATTCGCGGAAGTACGTAGCAATTCCGGATTTATGTGTTTGCAACTCGAATTTCAGTTTGATAGGCAATTTTTGTAAACGCTCTTTTTCGTTTTGGCTAATAATATTGGCTTTAGCCATTTGTGCCAGAACTACGTTGCGACGGTTTTTAACGCCTTGCGGATTTCGAACCGGATTGTAGAGCGCCGAATTTTTAAACATACCAACTAAAATCGCCGATTCGTCTGTGGTAAGTTCTTTCGGTTCTTTTCCGAAATATGTTTTTGCCGCAGAACGAATTCCGATGGCGTAGTTATTGAAATCGTATACGTTGAAGTACATTGCAATGATTTCGTCTTTGGTATACTGGCGCTCAAGGCGAACGGCGATAATCCATTCTTTCACTTTTTGGATCATCCGAAACAAGATGAAGTGCGAGCCTTCGCCGTGAAAAAGTTGCTTAGCTAATTGTTGGGTTAGGGTAGAAGCACCGCCATCGGTTCCGACTTTAATTACAGCACCTAGTGTTCGACGACCATCGATACCAGAATGCTCGTAGAAACGTTCGTCTTCGGTAGCAATGAGTGCGTTTACCAGATTTTTAGGTAAATCTTTATATTTGATAGCCGTCCGGTTTTCGTTGTAAAACTTTCCGATTACCACGCCGTCTGAAGAAATGATTTCTGTAGCCAAGTTTGAATTTGGATTTTCAAGCTCTTCAAACGATGGCATAGAACCCAGCAAGCCCCACGACGCAAACAAAAAAGTGGCGAAGATTCCGCCCATGAGGTAAAAATAGTAGCGCCAAAACTTCTTTTTGTAAAAAGAGATGTCTCTATTGATATTAAATTGTTCCTTAATTGACATAATTAGGGTATTGATTCGATTCTAAATCCGATGTCGGTTACGCCTTTTAAATATTCCTCACCTTCGATATTGCCTGTTTTTCGAACGGCTTGTCCGATGTTCACTTTGTATGGACCTTTTTTATCGAAGCGGTAATTTAATTTGTAAACTAATTTGTTGTCTTTTACGTCGCTAAATCCATCGCCCATGAGCGTTCCGTCTGGATTTGCCATCAAGTACTGCAAGGTGTCTACTTTGGTTAATCCGTTGGGTTCTTCCATTTTTACAACCAAATACAAATTGCTAAACTCATATTCGTTGTTGTTACGAACGTTGATGAACAAGTTATACGGTTTTTGTAGTTCGATGTCTTTTAATTCAAAGCTCGCAATCGAATCTTTATGCCACTGCGATCCCACATGTACGTATTCGTCGTATACGCGAAGTTTGTCGCAAGACGCTAACAGTAAAACGCAAAAAATCAGCAGGCAATTAAGAAGTTTTCTCATTGTTCGGACCGTTTTTTGGATTTCCTTTTTTGCGATCGTTGAAGCGCTTTTTGTTCTTGTTTGGCTTCTTTGCAGCAGCTGGAGCGACACCTTCCTTTGCTTGTTGCGGTGCGGCAACCGCTTGCTTTTCTTTCGGTTTTATGGCCACACCAACTTTTTCGCCTTTTGGTTTGTTTTTCTTGTTGTTTCGGCGGCGTTTTGGTTGGTCGAAACGAGTCAGACTCTCTTGGCCCATGGCATTTGTAAAGTCTTTCTCTTTGCTTTCAACGGGTTCGATCGCATAGTCTTCTAGTGCTGAAACCAAGCGCTTTTGCTTGTTTTCTTCGATGATTTCTTTGACTTGTTCGATGCGTAAAGTATGCCAATTGGCAAAGTTATCCGGATAGGCAAACCACATTAAGCCTTTAAAAATGTCTTGCTTTTGGCAGATAGCTACGCCTTTTTCAGTTTGTAATTTGGTGTCGAAATCTGGGAAACCTTTCAAGGCGTCCATGTAAGTGTCGAGTTCGTAATTCAAACAGCATTTTAGTTTTCCGCACTGTCCGGCCAACTTCTGTGGATTGAGCGATAGCTGTTGGTATCGCGCCGCCGAAGTATTTACCGAACGAAAATCGGTAAGCCAAGTAGAGCAACATAATTCTCTTCCGCAGGAACCAATACCGCCTAAACGAGCCGCTTCTTGTCGGAAACCAACCTGTTTCATCTCGATTCGCGTACTAAATTCTTTTGCAAATTCTTTGATGAGTTGTCTAAAATCGATACGATCTTCTGCGGTATAATAGAAAGTAGCCTTCGAACCGTCGCCTTGAAATTCGATATCCGAAATTTTCATTTGCAATTTTAGTGCGATAGCTAATTCGCGGGCTTTTACTTTCATGCTTTCTTCCCGATCGCGAACACTTTTCCAAATGTCGATGTCGCGCTGACTTGCTTTTCGGTAAATTTTTGGGACATCAACACGATCTTTCACGCCTTTTTTCTTCATTTGAACGCGAACCAACTCGCCCGTAAGAGTCACAATTCCGATATCGTGTCCGGGTGAAGCTTCGGTAGCAACAACGTCGCCAATACTTAAGCTTAGATTGTCGACATTTCTGAAAAAGTCTTTGCGTCCGTTTTTAAAACGCACTTCTACACAATCAAATTTTTCCTGTCCGGCAGGCAAACTCATGTTTGAAAGCCAGTCAAAAACCGTTAGTTTGTTACAACTATCGGTTCCGCATGTGCCTTTATTGTTGCAGCCCGCCGGCGCTGAGCCTCCGGTAGAGCAATTTCCACAAGCCATATTTTATAGAGATGTTGTTGCTAGAACAACTTGAAATCGTTAATAATTCAATCGGTAAAGATACTATATATCGGCAAAATCCGACAAGTGTTGGTGCTGTCAAATTAATCTTAAAGTAACCAACGTGAAAGTTTTGGATATTTATGTGTTTAAACGAATGATTTTGAAAATATTGTCTTTCTTTTTTTGAGAAGCTAGTTCCGATAGCTATCGGGATAGACACGAGTTCTGATAGCCATCGGGTTCGATGAATTCACCACTTAATGTATCATATTTCCCAACCAAACCCACGTATCGTCGCTGCCTGAGCAGGTCGAAGACAGCGTTGTGTACATTGTGATAGACTTTGTGAAACATGGTGCTCCCTAAATCTTTGAATCTCAAAATCTTTTAACCTCTGAAAATTACGGTTTTTCCGTAAAATTTATTTCCGGAAATTTTGTACGTGGGAATCGCTCCCCATCCCACCCGCCCCCATCGAGGCGAAGATTTGAAAAAAAATCGACATACGATTACGGGTTTTCCTCATATTTTTAGGAAGCATTGAGATTGGAGTATTTAGTATTAAGACTGGAGTATTAAGTATTAAGACTGGAGTATTAAATATTAAGACTTCGTGACGTTTAGCACTTAACGATTCATTTTTCCCAACCAAACCCACGTATCGCCGGAGCCTGAGCCTGGCGAAGGCATAAACTTTTTTTGAGAAGCTAGAAGCTAGACACTAGAAGCTAGACTTTGATGAATTCACCACTTAACGTATCGTTTTGCCCAACCTGACCCAGGGATTGTTGGAGCCTGAGCCTGTCGAAGGCAGCTTGTCGAAGGTGGCATCGTGTACATCGTGAAAAACTTTGTGAAACATGGTGCTCCCTAAATCTTTCAATCTCAAAATCTCTGAAAATTACGGTTTTTCCGTAAAATTTATTTCCAGGAATTTCGTACGTGGGAATCGCTCCCCATCCCACCCGCCCCCATCGAGGCGAAGTTTTGAAAAAAAATCGACATACGATTACGGGTTTTCCGCATATTTTTGGGAAGTATTAAGATTGGAGTATTAAGTATTAAGACTGCGTGACGTTCACCACTTAACGTATCATTTTTCCCAACCAAACCCACGTATCGTTGGTGCCTGAGCCTGTCGAAGGCATAAACTTTTTTTGAGAAGCTAGAAGCTAGACACTAGAAGCTAGACTTTGATGAATTCACCACTTAACGTATCGTTTTGCCCAACCTGACCCAGGGATTGTTGGAGCCTGAGCCTGTCGAAGGCTAGTGCATTTTTTGTTGGCATGACACGTTCTGTGTTTTCCTCAACAGTTCTATATTTCGAAATAATTTGTGAACTTCGGTGTTTTCTGTGCGCTATAAAAGCTGGTGCCTGAGCCTGTCGAAGGCGCATCTTTCCCTTCTTTCCATTTTTTCCATTTTTCCCTTGCGCACTTTTCCCGCGCGAACGGGTGCAGCGGTATCCTTTGGGCGCTATGCGATTTCCACTGCCGTTCTCGCCCAAAGATATAGCGGAACACGTGACGGCTTGAACCTCTTTTGCGAAGCGACGACTCGTTTGCCGGCGCGCCCAAAAAAGTAAGAGCCGCAAATTCGATACGATTTTTAATCCTCGAAATAGCGTCGGTAATCAGGTTTGGTGAATTTCGACGTCATAGTTGAGCATGTTGCGGTTTAAAGACGCTAATGTCGATTTTGAAACAAAAATGTTCTTAAATAAACGCCAGTTCCAGCGGTTTCTTGCTTGCCACTGCGCAAATCCTTCGTTGCGCCAATCGAAGTCGTCTTTCCAAAAGAAATCGGGACCAACGTAACAATACGTGTACGGCATTAAGTACGAACTGTCGTTATTGCCCGCTACTTTTAAACTCTGGTTTTCGTTTCGCTTTACCGAGGCCGGAAACAACAAGGTAATGTTTCGTTTTACCGCTTCTTCTTGAAAATTCGCCACCAGATCCGGGTACTGATCCTCGATGCTTTTCAAACTAAAATTCTGGTAAGCAGACTCGCCGATTTTATCTACAGGTCGCAGTTGAATTACGTCGATTTTATACTTGCCGCAGCGCTCGAAAAACGAACGTAACTCACCAAAATTGTCGGAATTAAACGTATAGTTTATGCGAAGTTTTACCTGAGGAAATTGCTGTTTTACGGCGGTAATTTCGCTCAGTGTTTCGTGAAATTTTTCGAACTGCGCCAAACCCATGAATTTTTCGTAGGTTTCTTTATGAACGCCGTGCATCGATATAATAAATTCATCTAAACCCGCCGAAACCAATTCAAAAATTTGCTTTTTGTCTAACAAATTTCCGTTTGTAACCATGCTGATAAAGGGCACTTTTTTCTCTTTTGCGAGTTCAACGAGTCGCACATTGTCTTTAAAGAGCGTGGGTTCGGCCGCACAGCCAATTTGCAATTTCAATGCATATTTAAAAATCACGTCAGAAATCCGCGCCAAATCGTCTTTCTTCATAATGCCTTTCATCTTCTTGCGAACAAATTCGGCATCGGTGAAATAGCACATGGTACAACGCAAATTACAAGCTAAAACCGGGTCGAGCTGTATCGACAAATGTCGTTTGCCCGAAACCGACAACAGCCACAATCCCAGAAATTTCAGACGGTGACTCTTAATTCGGCTGTTTAAGCGCAGTAATTTGTATACATCCATTTTTAATCGACGTTTTCGAGCTTATATAACTTGTCGGACAACCGAATTCTGAAGCCGGTTTTTACACTAATTTCGGCTGGAGCCGTTGCCACCGTTGCGGGTTGGTCGTTTACGTAAAGTTCGGAAATCTGTACTTCCTGTTCGCCGGTAGTTGGCCCGGAAATCAAAAGAGTGTCGCCTACATTCACAGCGCCTTGCACCAATTTAAAACGCCCGATGGTAGCTTTTGGGAAATAATGCGTTGCTTTTCCGATTTTGACCCGACGTACTTTCGGAATGGCTACTTTTTTGGCTTCGTCGATGGGTGCTTTGGCTAAGACTTGTGTTTTTGCCGGCGCTTTGTACACCAATTTATCCGATTTTCCTTTTTTGAAAATCTTATTTCCGTTCATAATGCCGCTGCGGAGTTTACGCTGTTCGGCTTCCGGCAATTGAATGATTTCGAGACACTCGTCGGAGCAGGTGTTTTGCATTTTCTCTTTGCAGCTGTCGCATTGAATAAAGAGCAAATGGCAGCCTTCGTTGGCACAGTTGGTATGATTGTCGCAAGGTGCACCGCATTGGTGGCATTGCGCGATAATGTCGTCGGTAATGCGTTCGCCTAAACGATGATCGAAAACAAAGTTCTTTCCAATAAACTTGCTTTCTAAACCTTCGGCTTTTACTTGGCGTGTGTATTCAATGATTCCGCCTTCAAGCTGGTACACATTTTTAAAACCTTTGTACTTCATGTACGCACTCGCTTTTTCGCAACGAATGCCGCCGGTGCAGTACATCAGTAAATTTTTATCTTGCTTGTGTTCGGAAAGTTCTTGTTCGATAATCGGAAGCGATTCCCGAAACGTATCTACATCAGGTGTAATGGCGCCCACAAAATGTCCAATTTCACTTTCGTAGTGATTGCGCATATCGACCACAATGGTGTTTGGGTCTTCCAGTAATTTATTGAATTCGGCGGCTTTTAAATGCACACCAATGTTCGAAGGATTAAATTCCGGATCGTTAATTCCGTCGGCAACAATTTTGTCGCGCACTTTTATTGTGAGCTTTAAAAACGAATGATCGTCGTGTTCAACAGCGATATTCAAACGAATATTCTGCATAAACGGATATACTTCAATGCTGTCTTTAAACTCGTAGAAGTTATCGGCCGGAACCGACAGTTGGGCATTAATCCCTTCATTAGCTACGTAAATACGACCGAGAACATCGAGCGGATTCCACGCTAGGAAAAGGGCATCGCGAAAGTCTTGAGGGTTTTCAATTTGGGCATACGCATAGAACGATATGGTTAGACGCTGCTTTCCAGCTTCGTCTATCATTTTGGATCGTTCTTCTGCGCTTAAGGTGTTGTACAGTTGCATGCTATAAACAATTTAAGAATAGAAGACCGCAAAGGTAGAAAAAGAAACGAAAGTTGCTTATGCAGTTATCAATTTCAAAAACGGCATTCTAGAAAAACCAACTCGCCACAAAAATGGCGGTTAGCACGCATATCAAATCAACTAAGAGCATAGTGCCCAAAGTATATCGCGTGTTTTTAATGTTTACCGAACCAAAATAAACGGCAATTACATAAAACGTGGTTTCGGCGCTGCATTGGAAAATACACACCAAACGTCCGGTAAACGAGTCGGGTCCGGCATTTCGCATGGCATCGATCATAAATCCGCGTGAACCTCCCGAGGAAAACGGACGCAAGATTGCAACCGGCAACGAATCGGTAATTTCTTTGGCCACGCCCATTTGCGCAAATACAAAAGCGATTCCGTTGCTAATGAGTTCAAACAAACCACTGTTTCTAAAAAGCGAAATAGCCACGAGCATACCTAAAACGTATGGGAAAATCTGAACGCCGGTTTGCAATCCATTTCGTGCCCCAACTACAAACGAGTCGAAAACCGTAGTTTCTAAAGCCGCAAATTTCTTTTCGTTGGCAAACGAGAATATCAAGGTAAAGCCAATAATTACCAGTAGCATAATGCCTGATAAATTAGCGGTAAAGAAGTTTTTTTCCACCAAATTCAATCCGTTGATGTAAAAAAGCAATCCGATGATTCCACCAATAACCGCGAAAATGCCCGAAAGTAGCGTAACACTCCAAAAGTTAATTCGTTGGCGAATCCCAACAATGATGAAGGCTGCAATAGTTCCCACGAATGAGGTAATGATACACGGAAGCATCACATCGGCCGGATTCGCTGCGTTTTCGGCTGCGCGGTAACCAATAATCGAGGTCGGAATTAAGGTTAAACCGGCGGCGTGCAAACACATAAACATAATTTGGGCGTTGCTGGCCTTGTCTTTGTCCGGATTTAGTTCCTGCAAACTTTGCATGGCTTTCAGACCAAAAGGTGTGGCGGCCGAGTCTAATCCGAGAAAATTAGCGGCAAAATTCAAGGTCATGTACGAAATCGAATCGTGGTTTTTCGGAATGTCGGGGAAGACTTTCACAAAAATCGGACTCAGCAATTTGGCTAGTTTTTCGGCCGCGCCCGAGTCGATGAGCAGTTGCATCAAGCCGCAAAAAAACGCCAGATAGGCAATAAGCGGCAGTATTAAATCAAGCAAAGTATTTTTACAGGTGGGCAGTAAACCGTCGGCTTTTTGTACGCCGCTATATATTTTTACGGTTTTGGTTTCTTGCACAAAAGTGGTGTCGGCATCTTTGGTATTTCGGTTTAAAACAAAGGTTTTATCGTCGGCTTTGTTTAGGCTATCGGCTATAAAGGCAGGAATTTCGTTTGGGAATTTCTCAGCAATCAGAATTTTGTCGTCTTTTTTTCCATTTATCAGAAAATCAACCGTATAGAAGTTTCCTGTAAAGAGCGCAATACCGATAAAAACGATCGAGGCAATAAATATGCTGAGCCAAAACCTGCTTAAAACCATATAAAATCAATTTTTGTAAAAGTAGCAGATTTTTTTAGTCGTGTTATTTATTATTTGGAAGTTGCGCGCAAACGTTCGGTGGAAATTCGTAGCGCGCCGCGCCATTCGCTCCAATAAACCTCGTTTGCTTCTTGCAGGCTAGCGTTTTGGCGTAGCTTCCGCTGGTCGCTCGCCAAAGTCACAGCCCGCAACGCGCAAACTTTGGTTTATAACCGCTGCTGTCGCTAACTCGAAAAAGTGTGCACGGTGTTCGTTACCTCAAAAACGTTTCAAATTCCTTTCGCGGAATCAATCGGGCACCCAAACTTTCCAAATGTGGGTTCATGATTTGGCAATCGATGAGTTCAAATTGCGAAAAATCGCTAATCAATTGTATAAGTGCCGCTTTCGATGCGTTGCTCACCTTCGAAAACATGCTTTCGCCACAAAATACACGCTTTTGCACGATGCCGTATAAGCCGCCAACCAAATTATTGTCTTGCCAAACTTCAACCGAAAGTGCCACGCCCAACTCATGTAAATGCATATACGCATGTTTCATTTCAGGTGTTATCCAGGTGTCAACTTGACCTTCGCGTGGTATTGCCGCACAGTTTTCTATCACCGCTTCGAACGCTCGGTTGTAGGTAATCGTAAACATTTGCCGGTTAAATACGTTGCGCATGCTTTTGCTCACTTTTATTTCGTTTCTAAAAATCACGGCGCGTTGGGGAGGCGACCACCACAAAATAGGCTCATCGGGATTAAACCACGGAAAAATGCCCGATTGATACGCGAGTTGCAAGCGTTCCGGCGACAAATCGCCACCAATAGCCAATAAGCCGTGATTGTTCGCGGCAGTGGTGGGCGGAAATTCGAGTGCTGAGGTCAGAAAATGCATAAAAAAAGGCGCTTTCGCACCTTATTAGTTTTTAGAACGGCAAATCGTCCGAATCGGCGTCGGTGTTGTAGCTGTCGGCGGGCGGAAACGGTCCGGTTGGCGCCGCAAATTGGTTGGCTGCCGGCTGTTGCGGTTGCTGGTAGCCCGTTGGTGCCGATTGCTGATACGCCGGTGGTGCTTGTTGAGCCACTTGTGCGCCGCGCTCGATACGCCAGCCTTGAATGTCGTTAAAATATTTTATTTCACCTTGTGGACTTCTCCACTCGCGACCGCGTAAATTTATTGATACGCGAACTTCTTCGCCTACTTGAAAATTGTTCAGCAAGTCGCATTTGTCTTGTACAAAATTGATGCTGATGTATTGTGGATATTGTTCTTGTGTGGTTACTACCAATTCGCGTTTTCTAAAACTATCACTTACGCGTTGCTCTGGGTTGATTACTTTGATGATTCCGGATACTTCCATGTTTTTTGGCTTTTAAATTAGTTAATACGCGGTGCTAGCAATAGTTTCCAGGCATCTAAAACAGCTCCCGAACGCAGGTATTCAAGGGCTTGTTCTTGAATTTTGTGCTCGTCGGCGGTGCTTAATGCGGCTTTTGCTGCAAAATTGCTTTTTACAAATGTATCAATTTCTGCTTCGGTAGGCAACTGTTCTACATTTCCTAACCTGCCTAAATCGTTTCCGGTAAACAAGGAACTATCGCGTATGAATTTCGGAATATTGTCGACACCAATACCCAAGGTTGTTAGCGGTTTCGGAATTTCAAACAAGCCCGTATTCGAACGGCCGTACCAGTTGCCACCTAATCGTGAAACCAAATCGATTTTATGCTGATCGATGCCGCCTTTTTCGTCCAAAACCGCATCCGAAACATGAATTTTTAAAACTTCGCAGATCACTAAATTTCCGGCACCGCCGTTTTCGCCCAAGGCAATAATATCGTTGATTTTGCACTCAAATTGCACCGGACTTTCGGCTACGCGAAACGGTTTTACCAGATCTGACGCCACAGCCGTTAAACCTGCCTTTTCGAATTCGTTTACACCGTCGGGATACTCGGTACTGGACAATGAAACTTGTTCGACCATATCGAAATTCACGACGTTAATTACTACTTCGCGCGTGGCTAAGCTGTTTTCGAGCGTGTGTTTTGTGGTATTATCGCGAACACGACGTGCCGGCGAGAAAATAAGTATCGGCGGATTGGAACTAAAAACGTTGAAAAAACTAAACGGAGACAAATTAGGAACACCCGTTGCCGACAAAGTGCTGGCCAATGCTATAGGTCGCGGACCGACAGCAGCTTGCAAGTACCCTTGAATTTGTGCAGCCGATAAAATATTGGTTTCGAAAGATGGCATTTGAGATTTTTTTCAAATGTACATCACTGCACGAAAAGCTGTTTGAATTTTAAGTTTTTTTAAAATCAATTTTTGGATTTGAGGAATTATTGGTGGTAGGTTTATGGCTTTGTATTTTTTGGTTTGTAATATTGCAATATTACCTCGAATTTAAATAATGAAAATCAATTACTTAACATCTTTATTTTTTAGCGAGAACAACTATAGTAAGCAAGTAAATTGTATAACGTTTTTTCGTTAACGATTTTTCCGCGTTAGCGATAAGAGCGGAAATGCGCTGAAGCCTGCGGTTTTGCGGTTGTTTATTGCGGCGGCGACAGCGAGAGCCCACGCCAATACCTACAACCGCAACCGCAGGCAAAGGGCATTGCAGCGGATAGCGCGGCGCTCGGGCGGACTGAGCAAGGGGAGCGCAACGCCCAAAAATTGAAAAAATAGCGTACTTTTAAATCTCAAATTGTTTGCATGAAATTTTCTCAGAAACCACAATCGGCGCGGTGGATTATCTTGGCAACTTCGTTTGCTATAATCCTGCTTATTTTGTGGAATACGTACCGCTTTTTTCAGGTTTTTAAGAATGAAGAACGCCTGAAAATGACCGTTTTAGCGGAAAGTATGAAGACTATAGACAAGGCCGATTTGCTGAACGATGAAATTGAATTGCCGCTGCAAATTATTAGCAACAACAAGACCATTCCGGTGATTGTAACCGACAGTAAAGGCAAGATTTTAAACACGGCGAACTTAAGCGAACAACTGGCAAACGACAGCGTGTACATGAAGCGCACCCTGGCACGCCTGAAGAAAGAAAACGAACCCATTTTGATGGCGAGTACGGGCAGCAAACAATATTTGTACTACGGAAACTCGGAACTTTTGAACTCGCTGAAGTATTTTCCAATAGCACTTTTGCTGATTATCTTTTTGTTTATTGCGCTGATTTACAACTATTACCGCAGCGTAAAAATTGGAAGTGAAAATAAACTTTGGGCCGGAATGGCCAAAGAAACGGCGCATCAGATTGGTACGCCTTTGTCGAGTTTGCTTGGGTGGATTGAAATTTTGCGCAGCGAACATGTAGAAGAATCGACTGTACAAGAAATCGAAAAAGACGTGGCGCGTTTGCAAACGATAGCCGATCGATTTTCGAAAATTGGTTCGGAACCCGCGCTGGAATCGTTGGATTTAATAGCCGAAACAGAGAAGTCGTACGCGTATTTGAAATCGCGTTTTGCGGGTCAGGTTAGTTTTACGTTTAATGCGCCAGCGTATCCGATATATCGGAATTTGAATCCGGTTTTGCACAGCTGGACGATAGAAAATTTGGTTAAAAACGCCATTGATGCGATGCGCGGACGCGGCGCTATTGATTTAACGATAACCGACGACGGCAAGCAGGTGCGTATTTTTGTGTCGGATACCGGAAAAGGCATTGCCAAACATCAGTTTAAACGTATTTTCGAACCGGGTTTTACAACGAAAAAGCGCGGCTGGGGCTTGGGTTTATCGCTTACAAAACGCATTGTGGAAGAGTATCACAAAGGTAAAATTGCCGTTACACGTTCGGAAATTGGTAAAGGAACAACGATTGAGGTGTGTTTGTAGCACAGGAAAAGGAAGGCATAAAAAAACCCCGACTTCTAGAGAAATCGGGGTTTTTGTTATTCTAAAATTTCGTTGCCTTCGCGGTCAAAGAAATGGTATTCTAAAAAGGTATAAGCATCTCTGGGGATGATTTTTACCCACTTTTTGTATTTCAAGGCCCAGCGCACACGTGGCGATGGCATGCCTTTAGAAAGATACGCAGCTACGAATGGATGTACGTTAAGTACGAGTCCGCGGTGTGTACCGATAAGTCGGTCGAGATCGCTTTCTATTTTGGTAATGATAGAAATAGGCGGATTGTTCGGATTTTGTGTTTTCTGAAAATTGAGTCCGGCAGTCGGTGATGATTTGAATGAATCGTAAAAACAATTGCTATATATATGCCTCTCAAGTTTTATTCACACCGAATAGATGTTAAGCCTATTTCAGGTTTTTTTGGTGTTCCAAGTTCTGTAATGTTCCAACCCGTTTCTGATTTCCAATATTTTCGTAAGATTTTAATTCTTGAGATTCGTTCTTTAACGATTTTTGTAAGTATTCCTTGCTTGCTGTTTTTTAAAATTTCATTGTATGCAGATATGGTACTATCAGGATTTATAATATATTCATTAACAAAGGCTTTTTCAAATCTGTGATAGTTTTCAATTTGACCCTGTAATTCGCTTGTTAGCTTGATAAGTCGCTTATTTTCGATTTCGCATCTTTGAATTTCAACTACTTTGGATTCTTTGTTTTCACAAGAAATAAGTGCAACAAAAAATGTTAGGATAAAGAATATTTTTTTCATCATTCACATGAATTATTTGAACTGTCAAAAACAGTTATTTGATTGATAATTTGTGCTCGTTCAGCAGCGGTTAAGTTTTCCCATGCTACAGTGCCTTGCAAACCTACCCACGAAAGCGCTTCGTATACTTCGTCGGCTTGGGTATTGTCGTAAGCTTTTAATGCTTCTATTATTGTATTACGATAATGTTGTGCCATTAATTGATGTTGTTCGTCGGATGTTGTTTGTCCTGCTGGTATATTAAAAAAGAATCGTTCGTAATAGTCATATAATCCTGGATAATTATTCCTTAGGTTAATTATAAAATTTCTCCATTGAGCGTCGGTGTAATTTGGAAAGTTGAGATTGGGTAGGCTTGAACATTCCATCAATTTCCTAAAGATTTCTGCGTGAATCAACTCGTGAATAAAAGTTCGCGCAATCGATAATTTTGGACGATTTAGATTATTCGAATTAAATGTTATGGTAATAACATAATTCTCTGGCGGGCTAGTTTGTGCATTTATATTTGAAGGAAGCGACGATGAAGTGTTTAAACGTAAATGTGAGACAGGAAAGTCGCCATCAAAATTTTTGATATACTGGCGAAATTGAGCACTATTTCCTAACCCATTATATATATTAGTCAAACAAGGGTTTTCACTAAAAGATGGCTCTTGAATGATTTTATTTAAGAAATCTATTTTCGCTTCTGGATTTTCCATCAAATACTCAATTGCCCAATTTACTAATTCCATAGTGGCTTGGCAGTCGTCGGTTCTAAATAGGAGTCCATTTATGGCAGCTTCTATATCTGGTCTCGAATTTAAAAATTCTCTTTGAGGACTATCCATAAATAAGCTGGAGTAAAATGCTCCTTGACATTCGCTTATCGGGCTAACTACTCCTGTTGGAGGTTGAGCTTCTTCGCAAGGGTCACTTGGTTCGGATTCTGTATTCGCAAGAGGTCTATATACCTGTGTTATTGTTCCCGCGCAACCATCTACCAAATATGTCGCTCCTATATTACCATCTGTATCTTTACATTTGCAGTTTTGAGACTCTCCAGAATGTATTCCATGGCAACACAAAAATTGCAGTAGTATTCGTTCGCAAGGTTGTTCTATTTGCTGCGTACCAGCCCCGCCACTACCTTGATTTCCGTTTCCAGGTGTTGAAGAATCTGGACTTCCTGGGAAATAGCCACCTCCTCCTGGTGAAACTACATCTTCAGGAGGGCAAGGATCTGTTGGTGTTTCTGGAGTTATTGGAGCTGTAATAACTAAGCCTGAAAAGTCCTTGATGGAACCTACTTGTGTTTCGCTGTCGTAAATCGTCAAGTAGCTCTTTTCGAATTTTAACAATTTTAGCTGTAAATCACTATCAGTTACTGGTCTGGCAACAACATTAAAAAAAATCTTATTCGTTTCTAATGGATGATTTTTAACGTACATACTATAAGTTGTGTTGCCTAAGCTATCGACTACTTGCATAATTCTGCTGTAATCCACACTAACAGGAATCTCGGAGCGCGAATGCAAATTTCCTATTTGAAACGGATCGGGTGCACGACGAATAACAGATTGCACTTTTTCTTGTACTTTTTGCGCCTCAGCGCCTTCTAGCAGCGAACTTTTAACTATGCTTTTTGCTTGTTGGTTTTTAATGGTTTCATGCTCAACACTGCACGAGGAGAGCCATGCTAAAACGAAAATTAGTAATGTTGTTTTTTTAAGCAAAAGAAGTTTGCACTGTTGGTTTAATTTTCCCCGTAATATTTTAAGGGGGGGCTAAATAAATATGTCATAATAAATGGTTTAAGTCGAAAATAAAATTAGCTAAATAATTAATACCGTTATGAAATAAGTAACAATTTACACCTTTTTTATTTTCAACTGCTATTTGTTTAAAAATAAAACAACCATTACGGAAAAACCGTAACAGTAATTTCAGGAGAATTATATGTTTGTAGATTTTTAATGAGTGAAACTTCTAAAATTACAAGAGTTTCCCTCAGAACAAATGAAATATGGGTATAAAAAAGCAACTTCTTACCCTAGTTTAAAGCATAAAAAAACCCCGACTTCTAGAGAAATCGGGGTTTTTGTTATTCTAAAATTTCGTTGCCTTCGCGGTCAAAGAAATGGTATTCTAAAAAGGTATAAGCATCTCTGGGGATGATTTTTACCCACTTTTTGTATTTCAAGGCCCAGCGCACACGTGGCGATGGCATGCCTTTAGAAAGATACGCAGCTACGAATGGATGAACGTTAAGTACGAGTCCGCGGTGTGTACCGATAAGTCGGTCGAGGTCGCTTTCTATTTTGGTAATGATAGAAATAGGCGCTTCGATTTCGCCGTTTTCGTTGTTTGGATCTTCCTCTCGTGTTTTGATGTTTACTTCCGGGCGTACACGTTGACGCGTAATTTGTACGAGTCCGAATTTGCTCGGCGGTAAAATTTTGTGTTTGGCTTTATCGTCGCTCATTTCTTCCCTCAGGAAGTCGAATAACACTTTACGGTTATCCGGATTCGACATATCGATGAAGTCGACCACAATAATGCCTCCCATATCGCGCAGTCGCAATTGGCGTGCGATTTCCGCAGCTGCGATGAGATTTACTTCCAAGGCAGTTTCTTCTTGGTTATTGGCTTTGTTACTGCGGTTTCCGCTGTTCACGTCGATTACGTGTAAAGCTTCCGTATGCTCGATAATCAAATAAGCACCTTTGCTCATCGAGACGGTTTTTCCGAAAGAGGTTTTTATTTGTCTTTCGATGTGATATTTCTCGAATATGGGCAAATTTTTAGATTGATAAAGTTTAACAATAGATTGTTTTGCGGGAGCGATCTCTTGGAGATAGTCGCGCGTTTGATGGTACAACTCTTCGTCGTCGACATGAATGCCGCTAAAGGTATCGTTAAATACGTCTCTGAGAATGCTAGAGGCGCGATTCAACTCTCCGAGGACTTTCGATGGATGATGAGCAGTTGGTAATTTTTTACACATTCCCGACCACCTGTCGAGTAATGTTTGTAGATCTTTTTCAAGTTCTGTTGTTTGTTTGCCTTCAGCTACTGTGCGAACAATAACTCCAAATCCTTTCGGACGAATAGAGGAAACCAATCGTTTAAGACGCTCTTTCTCTTCTCTTGATTCGATTTTTTGCGATATAGAAACGCGGTCAGAGAAAGGAACGAGAACAATAAACCGACCGGCTAAGGAGAGTTCGCTGCTAATGCGCGGTCCTTTGGTCGATATAGGTTCTTTGACGACTTGTACCAAAACGGATTGATTAGCGCTGAGAACGTCGGTGATGGCACCATTTTTGTCAATTTCTTTTTCAAATTGAAAGTTCTTTAGCGTGTAATCTTTAGCTTTTCCGGTGGTAAGCGATTTCAGAAATTTGAGTTGTGAATTTAGGTTTGGACCTAAATCGTGATAGTGCAAGAAAGCGTCTTTTTCGAAACCTACGTTTACGAAAGCCGCATTTAAACCGGCAACTGGTTTGCGAATTTTAGCTATAAAAATATCGCCGACCTGAAAGTTGCTTTTTTCTTCTTGTTTGTGTAACTCAATTAGTTTTCCGTCTTTAAGTAAGGCAAAATCAACAGCATCAGGATTAGATCTGATGATGAGTTCTTTGTTCACTTTTGTGTATGGTTGTGGGCACGAGACAAGCTCGTATTTGCCCAATTGTTAAACAATGCTAATTTTCGGTTGGAGCTAACTAGGTTGGCTCGCGATGTCAATGAACGTAAAAAAAGAAAAAGTAGTGTTGAACTACTTTTTCTTTTTGTGGCGGTTAGCTCTCGCTCTCTTTTTTCTTTTGTGCGTAGCTACCTTATGTCTTTTTCTTTTTTTACCACTTGGCATAGTTGGTGTATTAGTGATTAATATTGGTTATTTAGCCTCATTGTTGGTTTTAACACCCTCAACAAATACTTTAGCAGGCTTGAAGGCAGGAATGTTGTGTGCCGGAATTTTAATAGTAGTGTTCTTAGAAATGTTTCTTCCGGTTTTCTCTGCTCTTGTTTTGATGATGAAACTTCCAAAGCCTCTCAAATACACATTATCACCAGTTTCTAATGAAGTTTTCACCTCTTCCATAAACGTTTCCACAGTAGCTTGAACATCGCCTTTTTCAAGACCAAGTTTCTCAGAAATTTTAGCTACGATATCTGCTTTCGTCATTTTCTTTCTTTTAATTGAGAATTAATTTTTTTGAGGTTGCAAATATACGATAATAAAAAACAATATATCAAGCTAAAACATTAAATTTTAACTACATAAACGATTAATTTTGGGAGCACCTTAACAAATATGAACTTTTCTAAGATTCTCATAGCGTGGTATTTAGACAACAAACGCGATTTACCTTGGCGTTCTACCACGAATCCGTACCTGATTTGGTTGTCGGAAATAATGCTGCAACAAACGCGCGTGGCTCAAGCTTTACCCTATTATTTTGCCTTTGTCGATGCCTTTCCGACCGTTACCGATCTGGCCAATGCAGCTGAAGACAAAATTTTGAGATTGTGGCAAGGTTTGGGCTACTATTCTCGCGCTCGGAACATGCACGCCACCGCAAAGCAAGTCGTCGAACATCATCAAGGTGCGTTTCCCACTTCTTACAAAGAGCTTATTAAATTAAAAGGTATCGGTCCTTACACCGCTGCCGCCATCGCCTCTTTTGCTTTCCGCGAAGCTGTTGCTGTGGTCGATGGTAATGTGTACCGCGTACTTTCTCGTATTTATGGTATCGATGTGGATATTGCTAAATTCGAAGCAAAGTCGATTTTCGCCGAAAAAGCACAATCGTTACTTAGCGTAAAAACACCCGATCTGTATAATCAAGCGTTGATGGAATTCGGCGCGTTGCAGTGCCTGCCTAGAAATCCGTCTTGCCATAACTGCCCGTTTTCGAGTTCGTGTTTTGCTTATCAAAATCAGCGCGTAACCGAACTGCCCGTAAAATCAAAAGCCAAAAAGGCGCGAAAACGCTACTTTAATTATTTTGTAACCGCGAATGCTAAAGGTGAAATCGCGCTGCAACAACGCTTGCAAAACGACATTTGGCAAAAGCTCTACGAATTTCCGCTACTTGAAACTGAAGCCGAAATTGATGCCGAAGCTGCAGTGGCTGCCGTGAACAAACTCATGCCTGCTGCCGTTGTGAATCGCATCGATGCTTTTCCGGTGCGAGCAAGCCATAAATTGTCGCATCAAATCATCGAACTTTGTTTCTGGAAGCTCGAAATCGATGGCGACCTACCTGTTGCCGTTCCGCTTAATAGCGTTGTCGATTATCCGATGCCGATAGCCCTTCACAATTTTACAGTCGCAGAAATTTCGCGAGCAGAAAAATGATTACATTTGAAGCTGAGTTTGATTTAAAATTGAGGTCAGATTACATTGAAATGGCCAATGATGAGGCAGATTTCTTTTGAGATATTTTATTTCGAAAATAATCCAACTGTGTCATGAGTCGTTGATATGTTGAGCACAGCGTTTGCGGATACGTTGAAGTAACTGAGGTCTGCAATGATCAAGTTGGGAACGCTCGAAGCTATAATTTTAAACAAACCCAAATTTTCAGATTTAAAAGCCATCAAAAATGAATAACGGAACGCTCAATAAAGTCATGCTAATCGGTCATTTAGGAGACGACGTAAAAATGCACTACTTCGATGGTGGAAATTGTATCGGACGCTTTCCGCTGGCTACCAACGAAGTGTACGTTAATAAAACCACCGGAGAAAAACTCACCTCTACAGAATGGCACAATTTGGTTGTTCGAAACAAAGCTGCCGAAATCTGTGAAAAATACCTTTCAAAAGGCGACAAAATTTACGTAGAAGGTCGGATAAAGTCGCGTCAGTGGCAGGCCGAAGACGGCTCTACCAAGTACACTACCGAAATTCAAGTAACCGAATTTACGTTCTTAAGTGTCAAAAAAGATAACGATCACAACAAATCGGGCGATGCACACTACGGAATGTCTGATGCCGATATGCCTTAATTTACCGCTATGAACGCCTTTTCTCGTACGTTTCGCAACAAACTTTGGCTTGCGCTTGTTACCGTGGCATGCTTGTATTCCTGTAAAGACGAAGTACTGCCAAAGCCCGAAGCGCAATTGCGGCTCGATTATACTTTTCCAAAGTACAAACCTTACGTTGGTCCCTGTCCGTATACGTTCGACATCAACTCGGAGGCTGTGGTTAAAGTTACTTCGGATTGCGGACTCGAAATCAATTACCCAAAAATGAAGGCAACGATTTATTTAACTTATAAATCGGTTTCCAATAATATCGATCTGTTGCTTCGCGATGCGCAAAAACTAACTTATAAACACGTCATTAAAGCCGACGATATTACCGAACAACCTTTTCTTAATAACAACGACAAGGTTTACGGGATGTTTTATGAAGTGAACGGGAATGCGGCAACAAACGGACAGTTTTATGCAACCGACAGCTTGCGCCATTTCATAGACGGCTCGGTGTATTTTTACGCCAAACCCAATTTCGACTCGCTTCTTCCGGCTGCAGCTTACGTAAAAAACGATATGCGACGCCTGCTGGAAACACTTCGCTGGGAACGCGGAGTGGAGGCAACATCACCAAAAATAACCCTGCCTGCCGAAAAGAAAACGCAATTGTAGTTTTTGCTTTTTTGGGGCAGCATTTTGCGTTTTTCGCTTCATCCCGATTGCTATCGGGACACGCAAAAAATAAAGCCAAAAAGTACCAACCAATTGCGCTTCCGTTGGTCGCCAATTCGTTGGTTTTTTGTCATTTCATTTTTTGTTCCGGGTTTTCCGCTGCAACCGCGGCTGCGAAAATCGTTACCGAAAATGTGCGTAAAAAACGTTTGAAGGTACATCTTTAGGGTTACGTTGTTGCACAAGAGATTGCAACGAAAAGCCGTGCCGAGCGAATGCGATTGAAGCCTGTTGCGGCGCGGCGACCAGCAGAAGCCGCAACGCAATTTGGCTGAAACGCTTTTGTTTGGTGCGGCTTACAACCTGAACTCGATTAAAAATCTTTGTCAGATCGCGATTTCACAGTACATTGAGATTTATACTACCACAAAATTTTTGTAAATCGCGGTCGCTAAATATTTAAACGGTCGCTTACTTCGTTGCATTTATTTGCGATACTACAGTATCCCAAATAAAGTGCGCCTAGTATTCAACCATTTAAATATTTTCTGACTTTAATTTTTAAATCGAGTTCAGGTTTGCAGTGAAAAGCCCGACCCACCGCCAACCAAGTTTCCACTACTTTTTGCGGTGGGATGTGCCCTAAAAAAGCTGCTGTTAGATCTCCAAATTGAAGGAAATAAAAAAGGCCGCAACAACTTGCGACCTTCGTAATTTTTTTAGAGCCTTACTGTTATAAGGTTCCGGTTTCGGAGCTACAGTGTTTTTTCTTAGCAGCGCAACAACCTGGCTTAGCATCCGATTTTGCAGCTTCGCCCGCACATGATGCAGGAGCGGCAGTTTCAGCTTTTGCGGCTTCAGCTTTTGCAGCTTTCTTAGATTTTTTCGACTTCTTAGCTTTTTTTGGCTCTTCTTCGTAAAGCGATGCCTTGTCGGTACTCGATTTTACCTCACTTACTTTGTAGGTTTTACCATCAGCTACTGCTTCGACTTTCTTAGCGAGTTCCGACGGAGTTACAAGCGTACTGTTGTATTCTACGGTTGCTGTTTTCTTTTCGAAATCAACCTTTGCCGCTTTTACACCTTCCGTTTGTTGTAATTCTTTTTCAATTTTCGACGCACACATTACTGCACAACTCATCCCTTCAATTTTGAAACTGGCTGTTGCCGTTTCTCCCGCCGCTAGTGTTTTTGATGTTGCAGTTGCAGTAGTTTCTGTTTCTTTTTTACAAGCTGTAAAGCTCGCAGCCATAGCACAAATAAGTATGGCAATCTTCCAAGTTTTCATGGCTAATCATTTAATTATGAAACAAAAATAATAAACTATACATACTATTGTGTTGTAAAAATGCCAAATTTGCGCCTTTATTCCCGGCAAAACCGTTATGAAACAACAAAAATGGGTTCTTTTAGTCGCATTAGCATTAGTTTGGGGTAGTTCTTTTATTCTGATTAAGAAGGGTTTAGCTGGTTTGTCGCCTATACAAGTGGGTGCTTCACGCATTGTTTTTGCGGCCTTGTTTTTAATGCTAATCGGTGCCAATCAAGTTGCTAAAGTGCCGTCGTTTAAATGGAAGTACATTGCCCTCACTTCTTTATTCGGAACTTTTATTCCCGCATTTTTGTTTGCTACTGCACAAGTTTACATTAGTAGTACCGTTAGTGCTGTGCTCAATTCGCTTACGCCGCTGAATACCTTTATCATTGGTATTATTGGTTTTGGGGCCACTTTTGTTCGCAGGCAAATGCTGGGTGTAGTTATTGGTTTGTCGGGTAGTTTGATTTTGATCTTGAATGGTGCCGCGAACCATCCGGAACAAGACTACCGATTTGCAGCCTTCATCGTTATAGCATCGATATGTTATGCGATCAATGTAAATTTGATCAATAAATTTCTGAGCGATATTCCGCCGTTTACGATTACCGTAGGGAATTTTGCAGTAATGTTAGTGCCGGCATCTATAGTTTTGGCGTGCACCGGAATTCACGCAAACATTAGCGATGAAAGTGTTGTTCACGCCTTGTTTTTCGTAGCTATTTTAGGTGTCGTTGGAACCGGTTTGGCCAATATTGTTTTCTTTAAACTGATACAAATCTCCTCGCCTGTATTTGCAACTTCGGTAACGTATTTAATTCCGGTTGTTGCCTTTTGTTGGGGCTTATTCGACGGCGAATCGTTAACGCTTATTCAGCTGTTGGGTGCGGCTGTGGTTCTGAGCGGGGTGTATTTGGCAGCGAAGAAGCAATGAGTACGATCACAAACGGCAGTGCCATGTTGAAGTACGAGATGTCGAATTTACTATCGTAAATACAAGCGTTCCAACCATATTCTCGTAGGGTATAGGAGAAGCTCAAAAATACGGGAACGGCAAGTGAAATGCTGCCTATTTTGATAAGTTGTAGCTTTCCTTTCTTCACGAGAAATAACAGTATAAAAGGTAGTAATCCACACAGGATGTTTACGCTCAGTGGCAAGTACGAGCTTTGCAACGAAAACGGATGGTAAGTTTCGATTGTTTGCCGGTTTGGCGCCAAGGAAAAAACCCAATAAGTTAACACGGCAATTGTTGCAACTAGCACGGTTAAACTGATCAGCAAATTATAGATGCGAGTTTTAAAAGGCAGTTCTGTTTTGTTTCTCAGCTCAAGGATTTGTTGTGCGAAATACGTGCCAATAAGCATGGCAGCGGGTATTCTGGTGTACGCCAAGATTGCTGCTAAGACGGAGATTCCAAGAAGCGGTGCAAATTTTAGTCGGGTGAGATCAGGTGGAGTTAATAATAAGAAGCTAGCCACCAGTAAAAAATTTGCCATAAGATCGCTCACCACGTAGCTTTCCCACCAAAATGAGATGCTACCAAAAAGAAGTAAAAGAATCAGAAGTGCTTTTTCGGAAGAATTGGTTTTCAGTATTGAAGCCCCGAAAATTACAACACTAAATGCGGTGAACAATCCAATATTGTGTAATAGAAAAACGGGTATTCCAAGTAGAATCAGGCCCGGAAAATTTGATGTTCGGCCGCCAAGATGGTCAATTTTATCATAAGGATATTGCTGGTTCAAAACCGACTTAATTGCGACGTCAAATGCCGACCAACGGTCTACGTTGAGGGTGTTCCAATTTACTGCATTAGTTAAAGCAGTCATAGCAAACACAGCAAGAATTAAAGTAAAATAGAATAAGTATTTATGATGAATTTTTCGCTGGAACTTTTGTAGTAAATATGCGATGTAGCAAACAAATAACATCAAGAGAATCGCAACGATACATTGCAAGACAAAACAAAAGTTTAGTTTATTAAAAGAGTACTTTGCAATGAAAACAAAGCAAACAAAAAAATGATAAATTTTTGCGCTGATGAGATTTACATTTTGTATCAAGGTCTTCAAAAATGGGATCATACAGCAAACATTCGAAATGTAAAATTAATAAGTAGTGTGCGTATTTATAAGTAGCTTTTTTAAAGGTATAAAAAAACCTCGATGTATGCATCGAGGTTTTTTCAACTTGAATTAATAATCTGCTTACACTACGCCTTGTGCGAGCATGGCATCGGCAACTTTTACAAAGCCGGCAATGTTTGCACCTTTTACGTAATCCACATAACCGGATCCGTCTGAGCCATATTTTACACAGGCCGCGTGAATGTTTAGCATAATATTTTTTAGACGTTCGTCTACTTCTTCGGCAGTCCAACTTAAACGAAGTGAATTTTGCGACATTTCTAATCCAGAAGTTGCCACACCACCCGCATTTGATGCTTTTCCAGGAGCAAACAAAATTTTTGCTTTTTGGAAAACAGCAACGGCTTCTGGTGTTGATGGCATGTTAGCACCTTCGGCTACGCAAATACAGCCGTTTTCTACCAACATTTTTGCCTCTGCTTCGTTGAGTTCATTTTGTGTGGCGCAAGGTAGTGCCACATCGCATTTCACTTCCCACGGGCGTTTACCAGCCACATAAGTTGCGTTTGGATATTTCTTTAAGTAATCGCTGATACGGCCGTAGTTTACGTTTTTGATTTCCATCACGTAAGCCAATTTTTCGGCATCGATACCTGCTTCGTCGTAAATGTAACCTCCTGAATCAGAAAGAGTAACTACTTTTCCGCCGAGTTGTGTTGCCTTCTGACAAGCGTATTGAGCTACGTTTCCAGAGCCTGAAACTACTACAGTTTTTCCTGCAAAGCTCTCTCCTTTAGTTTGCAACATGCTTTGCGCAAAATATACGTCGCCGTAACCGGTTGCTTCCGGACGGATTAACGAACCGCCGAAAGAAATTCCTTTGCCCGTTAAAACACCAGTGAATTCGTTGCGTAGGCGTTTGTATTGGCCAAACATGTAACCTACTTCACGTCCGCCAACACCGATATCTCCAGCAGGCACGTCGGTATCTGCACCGATATGTTTAGAGAGTTCGGTCATGAACGCTTGGCAAAAACGCATGATTTCGTTGTCTGATTTACCTTTCGGATCGAAATCGGCACCACCTTTTCCGCCGCCCATAGGCAGGGTAGTAAGGCTGTTTTTGAACGTTTGTTCGAAAGCTAAAAATTTAAGGATGGATAAGTTTACCGATGGATGGAAACGAATTCCTCCTTTGTACGGGCCGATTGCCGAATTCATTTGAATGCGATAGCCGCGATTTACTTGAGTATTGCCTTGATCGTCTTGCCAAACCACGCGAAATTGGATGATTCGCTCGGCTTCGACCATACGCTCTAACAGCATTTTGTTTTGATATTTTTCGTTTTGTTCAATAAACGGAATTACTGTTTCCGCAACTTCGTGAACTGCCTGTAAAAACTCAGGCTCATTTGGATTCCGTTTCGCAACAGATTCAACAAATGATTCGATGCTTTTTGACATAAAAAATTAGTTTTTTCGCTTTTAAGAAAACGTTTTCGTTTGCAGGCACAAATATACATTTTAATGAAAACGACAATCATATTTTTTCGTTAAGGCGCACAAGCTTTTTGCAGAAGCACTTCTTTTTCAAATCCGTTCGTGTTAATCTTACGTATTTATTGAAGTTATGCTAACATATTTATTGGCTAAGTCGAAGCTTGTTTTATATATTTGTCACAATTAGAAAGAATTATCGTCCCAATGCTTAAGAAAACGCTTTTGGCGCTGCTTTTTGCGATAGGTTTTCCCGGCCTTACAGTCGCTCAGTTTGATTTATCTTCCGAGGTAGGATTAATTATGGGTCCGGTAGCTATGCAGTCGGATTACGGCGAGCGTTATAATTTCGACACCAATGTTGGAAATACAGGCTTTGGAATAGGTATCGTACATTACTTAAACTTTTCGTATTCGGCAGGGTGTAGCTGTTATACGCCTGAAACCTTCTGGAATGACCATTTTAAATTACGTACCGAGCTTTCGTATAGCTATACAAAGTTAGAGCACTTCGGACGATGGGTAGATCGCGACAATGGTTCGCTTGGTGTGCAACAGTTGCGCGCTCAATATGGTTCGGCTTCTACATTATCGGCAGGGATGCAATTGGAGTATTACCCTTTAAGTATTCGTGATTTTACAGCTACTGTAGGTAGTTTTGGTCCGTTTGTGAGTTTAGGAGCGCATTACAACTATTTCAATCCGTCGGCTAAATCAGAACTTGGACCTTTAGGTTTGCCACAAACTACTTTCCCTAAATATTTAACTCCATCAGACGGAAAGCCGTTCGGATTTTCAAACGATCCAGAGAGTACTTGGTCGATTGTCAGTAGTATCGGAACGCGGTACAAATTAGCGCCCTTATCCGATTTATTGGTGGATTTACGTTTTCAATATTATTTCAGTAATTGGGTTGATGGTTTAAATCCGAACCCAGACCTTTACAAAGAAAATAAAGCAAACGATTGGTTGGTGTGGTTTAATGTAGGATACATTTATTACATCGAGTAAATCGACTCACCAAATAAAAAACACTCATTTCGGCAACGGTTTTGCGGCAGCGATAGAGCGGATTAGCCCGCAGCGCAAACAAATAACAAAAAACCCAACGAAACGGCGACTGTAAGAAGCCCGTTTGGTTGGGATTTTTTGTGTTTGGATGGGCGAGGACTATGAGCGAAAGCGCGTTTGCCGCCCTAAAAATGTCTCAAATCTTACTGAAAAGCTTGTTCTAAATCGGCGAGTAAATCGTCTAAATCTTCAACGCCTACGCTTAGTCGCACCAAATCGTCGGTGATGCCAATGGCTTTGCGTTTGTCTTCGGGAATCGATGCGTGCGTCATTAAAGCGGGATGATTTGCCAAAGATTCAACGCCGCCCAAGCTTTCGGCTAACGTAAAAACCTTCAGTTTTTCAAGAAAGCTAATCGCATCGGCTTTTTGTGCCGATTTAAACGTGAACGAAACCATGCCTCCGAAATCGCTCATTTGCTTTGCGGCAATTTCGTGATTGGGATGTGTTTTCAAACCTGGATAATATACATTTGCTACAGCTGGATGTTGCGTCAGGTAGTCGGCAACTTTTCGTCCGTTTTCGCTGTGTCTCTGCACACGTAAATGCAAAGTTTTGATTCCGCGAAGAACCAAATACGAATCCATTGGCCCTAAGGTTGCGCCCGTTGCAAATTGCTGAAAGTGAAGCTGTTCTCCTAAAGCAGCATCTTTAACCACGAGTGCGCCGGCAATAACATCGGAGTGGCCGCCCAAGTATTTTGTTGCGGAATGCATCACGATGTCTGCGCCTAAATCGAGTGGTTTTTGAAGATAAGGCGTGGCAAAAGTATTGTCTACTGCAAATAGGATTTTCCGTGCATTGGCTAATTTGGCAACGGCTTTGATATCGGTGATTTTCATCAACGGATTTGTAGGCGTTTCGAGCCAAATCAACTTAGTATTATCGTTGATTAACTGCTGAACGGCAGCAATTTCGTTTAAATCGAGGAAGTGAAAAACAATGCCTGAATCTTTGTAAATGCGCGAGAAGAGTCGGAACGTTCCGCCGTACAAATCGTCGGATGCAATCACTTCATCGCCGGCTTTTAAACCGCGCAAAATACAATCGGTTGCTGCTAAGCCCGATGAAAAAGCCAGACCGCGCACGCCGTTTTCGATGCTGGCTAAGGCATTCTCGAGTGCTGAGCGCGTTGGATTTGAAGCTCGGCTGTATTCGAATTCGTTTACGGGCTTGCCGGGCGAAGTTTGAACAAAAGTTGAGGTTTGATATACAGGTGTCATGACCGCGCCTGTTGCTGGGTCGTGATGCTGATTTCCGTGGATTACTTTGGTATTAAATTTCATAACATTTTATTGCAACGCAAAGGTAATTTTTTTATTTCGCGGATTTAAATCTCTTAACTTTAGATTTTAATTTCTGTGTTATGAATCGATTGATTTTACTGCTGGTGGCGGTGCTTAGTATTTCTTGCGACAATGAACTTAAACTTGAGCAAAAGCAGTTTTCGGCCGCTTCGAAAGGAGCAGATGCTAACAAGGGGGCTCGCGTTGAAATTTCGTTGCCTGTTGCTTCGAATAAGCCTTTAGTTGCCGATTCGATAAACCGTAAAATCCTATCGGTTATGAAAGATATTATAAACTACGGCGAAACACCTTTTACCTCAAAGAATTACCAAGAACTAGCCAATGATTTTATAAGTACGTACGAAAAGGTATCGGCCGAATTTCCTGACGATAAGATGGCTTGGGAAGCGAAAGTAACCGGACGTTTTTGCTACGAATCGGATGTGTTGCTAAATTTGGAAATCGACCATTATACCTTTACCGGCGGTGCACACGGCTACTCGGGAAAGAGCTCGTTGCTGTTTGATCCGGCAAGCGGTAAAAGTATTTCGGAAAAGGACCTGATTACTAATCCGTCGGAATTTCTAAAAATTGCGGAAATCGCTTTTCGTAAGAAATATAAAATTGCAAATACAACTCCTTTAAATGAAGCCGGATTTATGTTTGAAACTGAAAGATTTCAGCTACCGCAAACGTATTTCTTCACAAAGGACGGATTGTTATTGTATTACAACGTTTACGAAATTGCTTCGTATGCGCAAGGTCCGCAGGAAGTTCTGATTTCCTACGAAGAAGCCAAACCGTTTATCGCAATCCCTTTTTGATTTTCAAGCAGAAAGCCAAATGCAAAGCTTCGTGGAAGTTGTTGAATTTAATCGCGTCTTCTACTTTTTCGAGCGGAATTCCCAAAAGGGTTTGATACGGCATGTAATTGCTGAATTTCCCCGCGTGTAAATCGGCGCTTGTTTGTTCGATGGTGCTACACACAAGCGATTTAATCGTTTCGATTTCTGCTTCACTAGTTGTGCCCGTCGGAATAGTACCTCTGTTGTATAAACCAACCATTTCTGAGGGAATAAGTAATTTATTTCCAGACAATTGGTAGATCAATAATTGTTGAATAACAAGGGTATGACCGATGTTCCATATCAAGTTGTTTGACTGCC
Organism: Flavobacterium sp.; assembly: GCF_049240005.1. Lineage (GTDB taxonomy): Bacteria > Bacteroidota > Bacteroidia > Flavobacteriales > Flavobacteriaceae > Flavobacterium. The sequence goes on from NZ_JBMLTK010000126.1 coordinate 37,499, forward strand.
CCGGCGGAATAGTGTTGAGTTCTTCCGCATTGTAGTTTACCAAGTACGAATACAAAACTTTGCGGTTTCCTAGCGTGAGTTCTAAATCGGTCATAAGTCTTAAATCAGGTAGTTGATAATTGTTAAAAGTATATATTTTGGTTCAAATTGACTGGTTTTAAATCGCATTTCTAGTCAATTTCCGATTTTCGAATTTCAAAATTGTAATTCTGTAGCCTTTTATTACCGCGAAATTCGGCATGTTTTGATCCAGCATCCGGTTTCTTATCCGTAATTTTACCCAAAAAAGAAATGGAGTTTTTGTATCTGTCGACTTGCAGCACTTGTAAACGCATCATGCAGTTGTTGCCCAAGCATAAAGATTTGAATTTCAGAGATGTAAAGGTAAATCCGCTAAGTCTGGAAGAGGTTCGGCAATTGGCTGCGCTTGCGGGTAGTTTTACAGCGCTTATTAACAAACGATCGCAACAATTCAAGATTTCAGGGATAAGTTCGAAAGATCTTAGTGAAGCACAAAGCGAGCAGCTATTAGTAACTCATTACAGTTATTTAGCGCGTCCGATTTTGGTAATCGATTCGCACATTTATATCGGAAACAGCAGCTCAACGGTTGCAGCAATGGTAAATAAACTGACCTGATGCAGAGTAGGGTTGCGGCTTTAGCGGGCGCCACATTGGTGTCGATTATCTACGGAGTTACATTCACAATTGCAAAAGATGTTATGCCTGCGCATATTCAGCCGTTTGGTTTTATACTTATTCGAGTCGCAGGTGCTTGTTTGTTGTTTTGGATTACATTCTTCTTGTTGCGCTTTTTTGGTAAAATTCCTAAAGAAAACCTGAGTAAAGCAGACATTCCCGTTGTTATTGCTGCTGCGTTTTTTGGCGTAGCGCTTAACATGCTTACTTTTTTTAAAGGATTGAGTTACACCTCGCCAATTAGTGCCGCAGTACTGATGGTTTCTACACCTTTAATTGTTATGATACTTTCGGCCATATTGCTGAAAGAACGCATAAATTTGGTGAAATCGGTTGGCATTATCTTAGGTTTGGCAGGAACTATTTTACTGATTGTTGGAAAAAAAGCAGTTGTCGTTGGAAGTAACGAAAATTTGGGAAATTTACTGGTTTTTATCAATGCGCTTTCGTACGGTTTTTATCTGATTATCGTGAAAAAGTTAATGGATAAATACAATGCATTCACTTTTGTTGGATGGATTTATACAATTGGTTTCCTGATGGTTTTGCCTTTTGGCTTTAACGAATTTCAGCAAGTTCCATTTTCAGCTTTTGATTTTTCAATTTGGTGGAAAATTGTGTTTATTATCGCAGGTTCGACCTATCTTACCTACTTATTAAATCTGGTTACCATGCGAAAATTATCACCAACTATTGTTGCTGTTTTCATTTATTTACAGCCCGTATTTGCAGCAGTTTTCGCTATTGGTTTGGGAAAAGACGCGTTAACAACCGACAAGCTTTTGGCAGGCGCTTTGATTTTTATAGGTGTAGCGCTTTCCGTAAAAAAGAAGAAGTAAAACTTACCTAAAGTCGCATTGCAGCAAATGGTCGTTTACCATGCCAGTAGCTTGCATATGTGCGTAAATGGTTGTTGATCCAACAAATTTAAATCCACGCTTTTTTAAATCTTTAGATATGGCATCTGAAAGTGCTGTTTTTGCCGGAATTTGTTTCAAAGAAGTAAATTCGTTTTCAATAGGTTTATGATTCACAAAACCCCAAATGTAGTTGCAAAACGTACCAAACTCTTGTTGAACTCGGATGTAAGCCTGTGCGTTGGTAATCGCTGCGTAAATTTTTAGCTTGTTGCGAATAATGCCCGGGTTTTCGAGCAGTTCCATAATCTTGTCGTGCTCCTATGCGGCTACTTTTTGCACATCGAATTGATCAAAAGCAGCTCTAAAATGCTCGCGTTTATTCAAGATTGTAAGCCAACTTAAACCGGCTTGAAAGGTCTCCAGAATTAGAAATTCAAACATTTTCGCATCGTCGCGAACGGGTTTTCCCCATTCTAAGTCGTGGTATTCGCGATACAGCGGTGTCTTTAAACACCAATCACAACGTTCTTTTTCAGCTTCCATTAAAACAAATATCCCAATTTGATGGAACCGTAAAAATAAGCCATATTTACGTTATTGTCGACTTCCCGACTGCGGTAATTAAACGTATAATGTGCGTTGAAACGGTTATCGGTATTTAAATCCCGCTTCAAAAACAAAGCGAATCGGAATTAAATCGAACGTTACCGGACTCGAATCGCTAAATAAGCTTCCCTGAATCGTGGCGTCGTAGAATTGATAATTGAAGTTTGGATTCAGAAAGAAGTAGAGTTCACGTGGTTTTGGCTGCGTTTGCTTTCCCGCCGAGGCTTGGTATAAATTACTTTCGTAAATCGGAAGCAATTTATGAATGGCGATGCGTGCATTAAAACCCGATGTAACACCCGTCAGTATTGTTCCCAGCTGAATTTTGTTTTGCCAACCAAAAGAAAATTTCGAATTGCTAACCCAGGGTAAAGCGAGGTAATGCGTGGCGTTGAATTGCGCAAGGAACGCATTATGTATTTGATTTTGCCATCCGCGAACGGTTTTAAAATTAGAAAGGTTATGAAATGTTTCTTGCATTTCTTCTCCAAACGAATTCGGACCTATATAACCTAATTGAACCTCGGTCCTGAAGTAGTTTTCCGATTTGTAGTACCTCGATATACTTGCTTCGCCAAACAGTAAGCCACAAAACGGACGATCGTTAACCAATAAATTATCGGCATCTCGCGTTTGTGGATTATACAAATATTGTCCGGCGCGAAAACCCAACAGTCTTTTCTCAGCTTTTCGGGCTGAAATGGGTTTAATAAAATAAATCTCTAAGCCGTTTGTGTAGTATCGATCGTATACCGAACTCGTGTACAAATCGTTTTCTGTTACAAAACCAATTTCGTTACGCGATTCTTGCCCAAAAACACCGCCAAAAATAAATGTCAAACAAAGTGTAAGAAGCGATTTAGTAATCGAGATTTCCGACATATCGCATGTGTTTTACGATTCTACTTTTTCGACGTTCAATGTAAGAAGATGAGTTGGTAGCAGTGTATTTTCTCGGGTTTGGAAGTATCGCTGCAATACCCGCTGCTTCGCGTTTAGTAAGTTTGGAAGCATCTTTGCGGTACCAGTACTTCGACGCGGCTTGAACGCCGTAAACGCCATCGCCCATTTCAATGCTGTTTAAATAAACTTCCATGATGCGTTCCTTACCCCAAATAAGTTCGATCAAAAAAGTAAAATAAGCTTCTAAGCCTTTTCGCAAATAACTTCGTCCTTGCCAGAGAAAGACATTTTTCGCAGTCTGCTGACTTATCGTACTACCGCCTTTAATTTTCTTTCCTTTTTTGTTGTGTTCGTACGCCATTCGCATAGCTCTAAAATCGAAACCATGATGGGTTTTAAAAGTGCCGTCTTCTGCTGCAATAACCGCGCGTTGCATGTTCGGCGATATCTCTTCAATCGGAACCCAATCGTGCATGCAAACCATGTCTTTTCCTGCGCTATTTTGTTCAAAAGCTCGGGTAATCATTAGTGGTGTAAATGGCACTGGAACCCATTTGAACAAAATGACCAATCCGATGGAGATGGCAAAAAAGTATAAAGCCGACTTCCATAAAATCCGAAGTAACTTTTTGTGCCAAGGTAATTTTTGGGTAGATTTCGTTGCTGTGGTTTTGTTTTGTTTTTTCATACTAAAGCTGCAAGTTCGGTTCCTACTAAGCTGCCAATTGCTACGCCCATGCCGCCTAGGCGCACACCGCAATAGGTGCGTTCAGTTAGTTGTTGAACAATCGGACGCTTTTCTGCGCCTAAGCCCATGATTCCGCTCCAAGAATAGTCGATTTCAAAGCGGGTGTTGGGTAAAATTACCGATTCTAAATAGGTTTTTAATTGGTTTTGAATTTGGTTTGTAGTGCCGAAATCGGTTGTTGTTTCGCCCTCGAAATCTAGGTTTCTACCGCCGCCAAATAAAATGCGGTTTTCGATGTTCCGGAAGTAAAAGTAGCCGCGATCGAGGTGAAAAGAACCTTTAATGTCGAGATTGGGTATTGGTTTAGTTACCAAAACTTGTGCGCGTCCGGGTGTCACGGCAACGGGAAGTAACTGCGATGCAAATGCGTTTGTGGCGAATAACAATTTGTCGCATTCTAGTTCGAAATCGTCCGTATAAATACTAACGTGAGAACCGCTTTCGTGATAATTTGTTACGTTTTGTTTTGTAAAAATAACTACGCCTGCTGCCTGCACTTTTTGCAAGAGCGCCTGCATCATTTTACCCGTGTTTAATTGTCCTTCGAACTGGTTGTAGATCAGGTATTCTTTAGTGTTCGAAAAGTTAAATCGATCGATAACTTTTGAGAATACCGATCCTTTAAAAACGGGGTGTAACAGTTCGTTCAGATAGTCGAGACGTAGCAAACAGGTGTTAAAAAGAGATTCGTCCTTTTCAAGAAATACTTCATAACCACCAAACGGCTCGTAGTTTATTGCGCTGTCGCCCAAGGTTTTGCGAAGTAGGTTTAAGCCTTCTTTTCGTTTGCTAACAAGTTCAATAACAGCTTCTTCGTTCGAGGTGTTTAAGTCGTCGAGCAATTCGCTACTGCTACCAAAGCAGGCAAATCCAGCATTTTTTGTGCTTGCGCCTTCGGGTAAAATGCCTTTTTCAAGTATCGCAATTGATGCGTTCGAATGCGCATCTCGGAGCTTCAGCGCGGCAAATAAACCAACGATCCCAGAACCCACTATTACATAGTCGTAGCGCTTCAAAAACGTCTCCTTTTCCCAGTAGCTAAAAGTCGATTTCATAGTTGCGAAATTAAGCTTCTTTTGTTTTCAACGACGCTTTTAGGTAAAATTCACAGTCTTGTTTTTGGTTTTTTGGGCGCGCCGGCAAACGAGTCGTCGCTGCGCAAAAGAGGTGCAAGCCGTCACGTGTTCCGCTATATCTTTGGGCCAGAACTGTAGTGGAAATCCCGCAGCGCCCAAAGGATGCCACTCCACCCGTTCGCGCAGGAAAGCTACGCAAGTGAAAAATGGATAAAATGGAAAAAATGAAAAGAAGCTAAAGAAGGGAAAAAAGTGAAAGATGCGCCTTCGACAGGCTTAGGCACCAACGAATTTGGGGTTAGGCTGGGCAAAACGATACGTAAAATGGTGAACGTCGTGCAGTCTAACTTCTAACTTCTAACTTCTAACTTCTAACTTCTAACTTCTAATTTCTAAAAAAATTTCCGCTTTCAACTCACTCA
>NZ_JBMLTK010000126.1:42912-46383 GCF_049240005.1 Flavobacterium sp.
CTAGCTTCTTTCTAACCACACTTGTTATATTTCAAACAGAAAAAGTGTTAAAAGTTGAAAATATAACTTTGATCTAAAATAAGATCTTTAAATTTGATTTGTTAAAAAACTATTCACTAACTAATCAAACTACAATTTTTATGAAGAAAAAGCTGTTATCGCTTGTCTTTAGTGCGATTTCGGTAGTTTCTTTGGCGCAAAACACGCCTTATGTAACGTCCGCCCCCAAATCTGCCTCAGACATTGTTGTTCGTAACAAAGCCGACATTAGAGCCCCAAAACTCTATGTTATTGATGAAAATCAAGTGGCTCAACTGCTCTTAACTGCTCCCGATCTATTCTCTGGAGCAAAAAGTACCACCTTACTTAGTTTGCCTGATGCGCAAGGTGCCCTGCAAACTTTCGAAATGTACGTAGCTTCAAACATGGAGCGCGATTTACAGGTGCGCTACGCTGAAATTAAGTCGTATCGCGGGACATCAAAAACCAAGCCCGGAGAAACACTTTATTTGAGTATATCGCCACTGGGCTTACAAACCATGGTTTTAGGAGCCGATCGCAAAGCAACATTTATTGAACCGTACACTACCAATCGTTCGCAATACATTGTTTACGAAAAGTCGGAAAACTGGTTTACCGAAGGCTCTTTCGCTTGCCGTGTTGTCGACGACATCAAAAAGTCGAGAACGAATGCTGGCGAGCAAGTAGCGTTTCGCCCAAATGCCGATGACGGTACGTTCAGAACCTATCGTTTAGCTATGTCGGTTACCGGCGAATACACCGCTTATTTCGGTGGAACCAAAGCCTTAGCTCTTGCAGCGATAAATGCCACGATGACTCGTGTGAACGGTGTTTTCGAGAAAGATTTTGGCGTTCGTATGAATTTGATTGCCAACACAGATTTAGTGATTTACACCAATGCTTCGACAGATCCGTATTCGGCGGCTGCAACCGGCGCGGGTGGAGCTTGGAATCAAGAACTTCAAACCACATTAACCAATGTAATCGGAAGTGCAAACTATGATGTTGGTCATTTATTTGGTGCTTCGGGCGGTGGCGGAAACGCAGGTTGTATTGGCTGCGTTTGTCGAAATCCAACTACAGCTCAGCCGTTAGGAAAGGGAAGTGGTTACACTTCGCCAGCCGATGGTATTCCACAAGGTGATGCCTTTGATATCGATTATGTAGCACACGAACTCGGTCACCAATTCGGAGCAAACCACACCTTTACGCACAGCAACGAAGGAACAGGTGCGCAAATGGAACCAGGTAGTGGCTCAACTATCATGGGTTATGCAGGTATTACCGGACCTACAACCGATGTGCAAACGAATTCCGATCCGTATTTCCACGCACAGAGTATCCAACAAGTTACCAATTACATTAAAACAACTACTTGTCAGACCAATACAACAACTGGTAATGCGATTCCAGTTGTAAATGCTGGTTTAGATTACACCATTCCGCGTGGCACGCCATTTATGTTAACTGGAACGGCTACCGATGCAAATAGCTCAAGCTTAAACTATTGTTGGGAGCAAATGAACGTAGGAACCTCGACCTCGACGATCCCAAGCGCAACTCGTACTACAGGACCCGCTTTCCGTTCGTTCTTGCCAAGTACATCGCCAACGCGCACATTCCCACGAATGTCGACTGTCTTAGCCGGCGCAACTTCTTGGACTTGGGAAGTGGTGCCTACAGTAGCTCGCACTATGAATTTCAGATTGACGGTTCGTGATAACGATGTGGCTGGACCTGCAAACAATAGCGACGACATGATTGTAACAGTGAATGCAACAGCTGGGCCTTTTACAGTTTCGGCACCGAATACAGCGGTATCTTATGCGGGTGGTTCTTCACAAACAATTACTTGGAATGTGGCTGGAACAACAGCAAACGGCGTGAATTGTGCCAATGTTGACATTCTTCTTTCAACCAATGGGGGAGCGTCATTTGATACCGTTTTAGCCGCAGCAACGCCAAACGACGGAACGCAAGCCGTGACTATTCCGAATACGCCAGGAACTCAAAACAGAATCATGGTTAAAGGAACAAACCACATATTTTTTGATGTTTCGAACACCAACTTTACAATTACCGCAGGAAGTACAGATACAACCGCACCTTCGGTACCACTTAATTTAGCCGCAGCAGGTACCACACAAACCAGCACAAATTTAAGCTGGACAGCATCTACAGATAATGTTGGCGTTACCGGATACGATGTGCTAAGAAACGGTGTAGTAATCGGTTCGACAACCACTGCAACCACTTTTGCGGTTACAGGTTTGGTAGCTTCAACAACGTACACCTTTAACGTTCGCGCTAAAGATGCCGCTGGAAATATTTCGGCGAACAGCAATACAGTTTCTGTAACAACTTCAGCGGCCTCGGATACCACAGCACCAACAGCACCAACTTTGTCGGCTTCGGGAACAACACAAACAGCAACTAATTTAAGCTGGACAGCTGCCACAGATAACGTGGGAGTAACCGGATACGATGTTTTAAGAAATGGGGTCGTAATTGGGTCGACAACAACGGCAACAACTTTTGCAGTTACGGGTTTAACGGCAGCGACCGCGTACACCTTTAACGTTCGTGCCAAAGACGCGGCTGGAAATATCTCTGCAAACAGCAATACGGTTTCGGTAACAACATTGTCAAGTTCCGTTACTTATTGCGCCTCTCAAGGAAATAATACTAACGACGAGCGTATCGGACGTGTTGTATTCGGAACAATTAACAACCCATCGACTGGAACTGCTGGTTACGAGAATTTCACAGCGATTTCGACTAATGTGGTTCGCGGATCGGCTAATACAATAACCATAACGCCTTTTTGGACGGGATCAGTATTTAGCGAAGGATACCGTGTCTTTATCGATTACAATCAGGATGGAGATTTTGCTGATACTGGCGAAATTGCGTTCACTAGAACTGCCACTACTGCGACTCCGATTACGGGAACCATAACAATCCCCACCACGGCGTTGCTAGGCAGTACACGTATGCGTGTTTCAATGAAATACAACGGAACTCCAACAGCCTGCGAAGCATTCCCCTACGGTCAGGTTGAAGATTATACCATCAATATCACTGCATCGGCAGCACGATTGACAGACGATTCGGCTGTGGTTGCCATCAAAGGTTATCCGAATCCGTTGCGTGAAGGCAATTTCTATGTCGAAGGTGTAGCGGCAGATACTGTGTATCAAGTGGTGAACACGCTGGGTCAGCAAGTACTTCGAGGAAAATTTAACGGTTCGTATCTCGATGTTACGCAACTGAAAGCTGGAACATACGTTTTGGTTTTTGAAACCGGAGATGAACCTCAGATACTGCGCATGATTAAATTGTAAGATTTTATTTAAAGAATTTAGAAAGCTGTCTTGTTAATTCGGGACAGCTTTTTTGATTGGGAGATTCAAAGATTCAAAGATTGAAAGATTTTGAGATTCAAAGATT
>NZ_JBMLTK010000127.1:0-3316 GCF_049240005.1 Flavobacterium sp.
GATTTGATAGTAACAAATTTTGAATTGTCTTCAGCAGGTGCTGCAGGAGCCGCTGGTGCTGCCGCAACCGGAGCTGCTGCTACAGGAGCCGCCATAGCTTGTTGAACCGGAGCTGCTTGTTGTACGTAAGTGATTTCCGGTGTATTTCCTTCTAAAGTAGTTCTGATAGTAATTTTTACATCACCTGTTTCCAATTTTACTTCAGCCACTCCAGTGTTGGACACGAATTTGATCAGGTTTTGAATTTCTTTTAAATCCATAATTTGTTCGTTTTAGAATTAGTTTTATTGTTTTTTTCCGCTGCGCTCCAAACAGTTCGGCTGCGCCTCGGGTGTTAATACGCCCATTTTAAGTAAATAGATCCCCAAGTGAACCCACCACCGAAAGCAGCGAAAATTAAGTTGTCTCCTTTTTTAAATTGTTTTTCAAAATCACTCATCAGCAAAGGTAAAGTGGCCGAAGTGGTGTTTCCGTAGCGGTGAATGTTGACCAATACTTTTTCTTCGTCAAGGCCCATTCTGCTGGCGGTTGCATCGATGATTCTTTTGTTGGCTTGGTGCGCCAATAACCAATCTACATTCTCTTTGGTTAAATTGTTGCGTTCCATTATTTTTTCGCTTACATCAGCCATACCGGAAACCGCATATTTGAAAACTGTTTTTCCGTCTTGGAATACAAAATGTTGTCCGTTAGCTACCGTTTCGGCAGATGGCGGAAGGATTGAACCACCAGCATCAATTTTAAGGTATTCTCTACCGATGCCGTCGCTTCTTAAAAACTCATCTTGTAAGCCCAAGCCTTCGTAATTCGGTTCAAACAAAACAGCACCGCCACCATCACCAAAGATGATGCAAGTAGCTCTGTCTGTGTAATCTATGATGGACGACATTTTATCGGCACCGATAAGTAAAACTTTTTTGTATCGACCGGATTGAATATAGGCAGCAGCAGTAGACATTCCGTACAAAAAGCTGGAACAAGCCGCTTGTAAGTCGAATGCGAATGCATTAACAGCGCCAATTTGACTGGCAACGTAAACACCGGTTGAGGCAACCGGCATATCCGGAGTTGCTGTGGCCATGATGATTAGGTCTATTTCTTCGGGATTGATATTGGCTTTAGCAATTAAATCTTCGGCAGCTTTGATGGCCAAGTAAGAAGTGCCTTTTCCTTTTTCTTTTAAAAGTCTTCTTTCTTTGATGCCGGTGCGAGTGGTAATCCATTCGTCATTGGTATCTACCATGGTTTCCAGTACTTGATTAGAGAGTACAAATTCCGGAACATAAGCTCCAACTGCGGTAATTGCGGCTGTAATTTTGGTCATAAAAAGGGTATTTTTCCAATCGATTTTTGTGTAATCGAAAAGTTGTGGAAATTACAAAAAAAAATTATACCTAAAGGTAATTCTACGGGGATATTTGCTAAAATTAAATAAAACAAAAAACTCCCACATAGTGAGAGTTTGTTTTGTAAAAAAACCTTAATTAAGCAACAGCTACTGATTTATCAATAACTACTTGTCCTCTGTAATACATTTTACCTTCATGCCAGTAAGCTCTGTGGTATAAATGTGCTTCACCTGTTACCGGGCAAGTAGCGATTTGAGCTACAGTTGCTTTATAGTGAGTTCTTCTTTTATCTCTTCTTGTTTTCGAGGTTTTTCTCTTAGGATGTGCCATTGTACTATATTATTTATCCGTTAATAGTTGTTTTAATTTGTCCCAACGCGGGTCGATATCATCTTCTTTTTTTTCTTCTTTAATCTCTTTAACTTGTAATTCATTCAATTTTTGAAGTGCTTCTGTTTGCAAGGTTCCGTCTTTTACGCCGGGATGTATCCTTTTGTGAGGCACAGATAACACTATCATTTCATAAATATACTGCGACAAATCGACTTGATGTTCTCCGTGTGGGAGTATCAAAAGCTCATCATTGTCGTTGTTGAATTCGTCACCAAACTGAACCACCAATTTAATTTTTCCTTTGATAGGTAAATCAAACGGTTCTCCGGTTAAGTCACATGGAACGTTAACAGTTCCTAGGTGTTTAAAGTTGATTTCCAGCATTGTAGTCTTTTTTTCAAGGACTACTGTTACTGCTACATTACAACTTTCGAATTCATCAAATTGATACTCGTCAAAGAACTTTTTCTCTATTTTAAACTCAAACTGATGCTTTCCTAACTTTAATCCTATGAAAGGAATTAAAAATTCATTCGTACTTTTCATCTAAACAACAATTTGACCCAACATTTAGGGAGTGCAAAGATATAAAATTATTGGAATTCCAATAACCTTATCAACATTTTTTTGTTTATAACTGTTTTTCTTTTGTTTTCAAGGGATTCCGACTAATTTCGGCGTAATCTGCTCTTGAATTAAAGATGTCTATGGCGGTGTAAACTGCTTCCTTGAAGGAATTGTAGTCCGCCAAACCTTTTCCGGCAATTTCATAAGCCGTTCCGTGATCCGGAGAGGTTCTTACTTTGTTCAAACCGGCAGTGTAATTAACACCATTGCCAAAAGACAGGGTTTTGAACGGAATTAATCCTTGGTCGTGATAAGTAGCCACTACGGCATCGTATTTTTCGTATTGACTGCTACCAAAAAAGCCATCGGCAGCAAACGGACCGAAAACCAAAGTACCTTTGTCGAACAATTTCTTTAACGTTGGTCTTACAATCTCATCGTCTTCTTTTCCTATTACACCATTATCTCCTGCGTGAGGATTAAGCGCTAAAACAGCAATTTTAGGTTTGTTAATGCCAAAATCTTGAATCAATGATTGTTTAATGGTTTCAATTTTTTGGACAATTAATTTTTCAGTTAAGTGCTTGGCAACCTCATTTACGGGAACATGATCGGTTAACAAGCCAACTCTTAAATTGTCCTGAACCATTAACATCAAAGCGTTTCCTTCCAATTCTTGATTAAGGTAATCGGTATGTCCCGGAAATTTAAAGTCTTCCGATTGGATATTGTATTTATTGATAGGCGCCGTAACTAAGACGTCTATTTGGTTGTCTTTGAGTGCTTTGGTAGCTGCTGTAAACGATTTAATAGCATATTTGCCAACATTGTCGTCATTTTTTCCGAAGTTCAAATCGACACCTTCGCGCCAAACATTTAACACGTTTATTTTACCTACAACCAATTGGTCCATTTTATCAATGCCGTGAAGTGGTGCGGTTAACTCTAATGTCTTTTTAATAAAGGAAAGAATTTTGACATTAGCGAAAATAACCGGCGTGCAAAGTTCCAGCATTCTGGCATCTTCAAAAGTTTTCAAAATCACTTCGCTTCCAATACCGTTTAAA
>NZ_JBMLTK010000128.1:0-40637 GCF_049240005.1 Flavobacterium sp.
TACCGACGTATTCGTACGGGACCAGTGGTGCCGACGAGCAGTTTTACAGCGATTCATATTACGGACAGTTAACAGAAGAGGATTTTTACCCGGAATTGCTCGTTGGCCGATTATCGGGAACCACACAGCAAATGCCGCGCATCATTCAAAAAATTCTCAATTATGAGACCACACCATTAGCAGGAACGTGGATGACAAATGCCATAGGAATTGCCTCCAATGAAGGTTCTGGTTACGGCGATGAAGGTGAAGCAGATTTTGAACACTTACGCGGAATTGGAGATCAATTATTGGAGTTTGGATACAATACCATTTACGAGTTTTATCAAGATTATCAAGAAGGCAACGATGAATGGGGCGATCCTACTCCGGAAATGATTTCAGCTGCCATCGATGAAGGGGTAGGTCTAATTAATTACACTGGGCACGGTGCTACGCAAATAATGTCGACCGGTAGTTATACCAATGCCGACGTTAATCAACTAAACAATACCGGTAAATTTCCGTTTGTAGTTTCAGTTGCGTGTAACAACGGAACATTTGTGGGAGGAACTGCATTATGTGAATCGTTTCTTACTGCGAGCCAAGGATTGAATCCAACAGGAGCAATTGCAGCATGTGGGTCTTCTATTCTTATGGCTTGGGCAGAACCGATGCAAACTCAAGATGAAATCGCTGCACTAATTACTAGAGCTAACCCTACAAGTACTGCAACCACCTTAGGAGGTTTGTTTTTTAATGGGCAACTTAGCATGCTAGAAACTTACGGAAACAGTCCAACTGCAATCGAGGTGATGCAAACCTGGATTATGTTTGGCGATCCTACAGTGGTATTTAGAAGCACAAGCTTTGATGAACTTGCGGCAACACACCCAGCAGAAGTTAGCCAAAGCGGACAAACGATTACTGTTAACTCATCAAGCAATGGTGCACGTGTCTTTTTAACTCAAAACAATATTCAATTTGCAACTGCTGTAATTGCTGAGGGCGCCGCAACGCTAGAAATACCTAATCTTGCCAGTAATGATCCAATTAAGATTACATTGACCAAAGTAAATGCAAAACCTTATCGCAGCAGCATAAACGTTTCGTCACCCTTATCGGTTGACGGTACTAGCTCCAAAAATGTACAAGTATTTCCGAATCCAGTACGAAATGTGCTAACAGTCAATTTAATTGAAGCGGAGAAAGCTGTGGTGAAGATTTTAGATTTGAACGGGCGTGTAGTTCTTGAGCAAGATTTTAGCAGTAACTCAGCCCAAATCGATATGTCGCAGCTTAGCAACGGTATGTATTTGGCAGTGGTCGAAACTTCAAACGGACGCGTAATTAAAAAGCTTTCAAAAGAGTAGAAGGAGTTCGAAATCGTTTTCGAAAACTTAACTATGCGGCAAACTAATATGATTATCTTTGCCGCATAATTGCTTTTTATGCTTTCATTACATATTTCCGACGAGACTTCATTACTTAAAGAGGTGGTTCTCGGAACGGCACAAAACAATGGGCCAACACCTACGGCTGAAGAGGCCTATGATCCAAAATCGCTTGAACATATTTTAGCAGGAACTTATCCGGTTGAAGAAGATATGGTTCGCGAAATGGACGCTTTTGCAGCAGTTTTCGAGAAGTACCACGTAAAAGTGTATCGACCTGAATTAATCGAAAATTACAATCAGATTTTTTCCAGAGATATAGGTTTTGTGATTGAAGACACTTTCATTAAAGCCAATATCTTACCTGATCGTGAACGTGAACTCGATGCGATACAGTACGTTATTGACCGTATGAACCCGGCAAAAGTAGTTCGCCCGCCCGAAAATGTACATATCGAAGGAGGCGATGTTATGTTGTGGAACGACCATATTTTTATTGGAACGTACAAGGGAAGTGATTACAAAAATTACATCACTGCTCGAACCAATATGGAAGGAGTGCAGTATATCAGAGATTTGTTTCCGAATAAAATTGTCAAAGAATTCGATCTCGTAAAGTCAAAAATCGAAGCTCGCGATAATGCGTTGCACTTAGATTGCTGTTTTCAGCCCGTTGGAAAAAACAAAGGCATCATTTATAAAAGCGGCTTTCGTGAAGAGTCGGATTATATGTATTTGGTGAATTTGTTTGGTATGGAAAATTTGTTTCATATCACCCGAGACGAGATGTACAATATGAATTCCAATATATTTTCGATAGCGCCAGATGTGGTGGTTTCGGAGCGTAATTTTACTAGACTTAATACTTGGTTACGCTCGCAAGGTTTTACCGTAGAGGAAATACCGTACGCAGAAATAGCAAAACAAGAAGGATTACTTAGATGTAGCACATTGCCCTTGTTACGGATGCCGCAATAGGGATAGAAGTGGAAAGCCCACAGCCCCGAAAGCTTTCGGGGCGAGGACTTGGAACGAATAGCCCGACCCGACGGAGGAACGGAGGAGGGGATTGCCCAAAAAATAAAAAATTTAAAATGAGACAATCAACCGATACTTTATTAATGATTCGCCCAGTGGCGTTTCGAATGAATGAACAAACTGCCGTAAATAATTACTACCAAAAAGTAATCGATGGTTTGCTGCCGGCAACGGTAAATGCGAAAGCGCAACAAGAATTTGATGCTTTTGTGAGTAAGTTGGAAGCGGCAGGAATACGCGTCATAGTTGTAAAGGATACTGTAGAACCAGATACGCCCGATTCGATTTTTCCAAATAATTGGGTTTCTTTTCACGATAACGGCGATGTCGTTTTGTATCCGATGTTTGCTGAAAATCGGCGCTTGGAACGCAGAGAAGATATTCTAGATGACATCGAAAATGCAGGTTATGTAATCGAGGAAATTATGGATTACACAGCTGCGGAAGAAGATAACTTTTTTTTAGAAGGAACCGGTAGTTTGCTGCTCGATCGGGTCAATAAAATTGCCTATTGTGCCTTATCTCCACGTGCCGACGAGGAGTTGTTCATTGAATTTTGCGAAGATTTCGACTATGCACCGGTAATTTTCGAGGCGTTTCAAACAGTTGATGGTATGCGAAAGCAGATTTACCACACCAATGTAGTAATGTGTTTAGGTACTGATTTTGCCGTTCTTTGCGCCGATTGCATTGACGACAAACAAGAACGAAAGCACGTTCTAGAACAGCTTCGAAATTCGGGCAAAGAAGTTATTTTAATTTCGGAAGATCAGGTAAATAATTTTGCGGGAAATATGCTTGAAGTAACTACAGCCGACAGCAAACGATACATTGTTATGAGCGAAGCTGCACGAAAATCGTTGCGACCCGCTCAGATTCAGATTTTAGAAAAGTACGGCGAAATTTTGTCTTCAAGTTTAGATACGATCGAAGCTTGTGGCGGCGGAAGTGCGCGCTGCATGATGGCTGAGGTTTTTCTACCGAAGAAATAAAATGGAGGAACGAAATGAAAAAGGCGTTAACTGTTGAATGTTACCGCCTTTTTTTATTTAAAACTATTTTCTAGATCTTACTTTCGAGCAAATTTAGCCGTTTGAGTAACGCCTTCGGTAGTAAATTGAATGATGTACATACCTACAGGTAGATTAGCTACTGAGATGGCAACTTTCGAAGCTGATTGATTTTTCAAATAGCGAACTTCTTGACCTAAAGTATTGTAAACAGTCACATTTTCAATGGCTGTTCCCGATGGATTTTCAAGATATAAAATATCTGAGGCAGGATTCGGATAAAGTTTCACAGTTGTTTTTGTAAAATCACTTGTGCTAAGTGCACCTACGCCAAATGAGTAGCTTGCCGATGATTCGAACGTACTGCCTGCGAAGATAATTTGGTTATCGGCAGTAGAGATTTCGTAAAAGCCATCTCCGTAATCGCAGCAAATTCCGTCCCCGAATGCATCGGTTATTGTGAATGTGTAGCAAGTGTTTGCAGGAACATTAACTGTTTGCGTGATTAAAGCTGGTAAAGAGTTAGTGTCACTATAGTTTCCACCCGATGCAAGCGTTTGTCCAGCATCATTTACAAGTGACCAAGCCGTTTCTGAACCAAATTCATCACGCTGAATTTTGATGGTTACAGCTGTAGTATTATAGAATTCGGGAATAGTAAAGCTACCCGACTTATTGTCGTTGTTGCTGTTCTGATCGGCAGTTTGATTGATGCTGCTAATGTTAAAAGTAACGGTATGTGTACCTGAAGTGAAGGCAGACGTTGGTAACTGGATTTGTGCAGTTTGTGTTGTGGTAAGGTTTCCGTTATAAGTAACGTTAGGTTGCGTAACACCATCTACTGCATATTCGATTACCGCTGAATTTATGGTTTGTGTGCCTTTGTTTTGAAGCGTTAGACTTAATGTAGGTGCAGATGTACACGTATCTGTCGGGGCATTGAAATTCAATGATCCATCAATTTCAAAGCCTTGAGGCGCTTGACAAACAGTTGAGGTTCGCAAGCTTGAACGACGGGGAGAGTTTTCAAGTACTACGAGCATACGCTCTTTTTGGTCTTGTGTGAAGATATTCATGCAACCATCGTCGGTGTAATCCATGTAGTTTTCAATCATGTCGTTTCCGGGAGCATTTGGACAGGAATTTTTACCGACCGGGCAGCCGCTTGTTGCTGTAGATGCCGCCGGCGTGTCTGGGCAATAGTCTTTTAGCGAATCGGTTGCGTTGACGGTACAACTTGAAGTATCTCCCCAAATATGACGCAAGCCAAAACAGTGGCCAATTTCGTGTGTTGAAGTTCTTCCGTTAAAGAATTCACTGTCATAGGTTCCTTCTGGATAAATGTCTTGAGATCCAAAATACTGATAACCGATCACAACGCCATCGGTATCGGCTTCACCACCAATGGTGTCTAATCCACCTAAGGTTGAATTGTCGGGAAATTGTGCGTAACCTAAAACGCCAAATAAGTCGCCACCAAAACGACAAACCCAAATATTGAAATACAAA
This sequence comes from Flavobacterium sp., assembly GCF_049240005.1. GTDB lineage: Bacteria > Bacteroidota > Bacteroidia > Flavobacteriales > Flavobacteriaceae > Flavobacterium. The sequence continues at coordinate 4,931 of NZ_JBMLTK010000128.1, forward strand.
TCAGGATTCCATTGTGTTTGAGGTTTCATTGTTGTTTCAATGGCGTTTTCACCCCAAGAAGCCGTTCCCAAATTAACTCGGTGAATACCTGTTGTTTCGTTTCCATCTGGATCGGTTTGAGCTAAACAGAATTCAATTTCAGTATCGGCGCCAACCGCATTCGTGTTGTATCCTGGAGTGTTTAGCATTCTTCTAAAATCCTGATTTAGAACTTGAATTTGAGAAAGTACTTGCTCGTCGGTAATGTTTTCGCCGGTTCCGTAAGCATCGCCGTTATGAATCACATGCACTACAACCGGAATAGTGTAAACAGTATTCGTGCTCTGAGCAGAGCGATTTCCTGTAGCCTGACGTTCGCGAATTTTGGCGCTCATCCAATTTTCAAAGGCTTCCTCCGTAGCGCGAGTGCTGTACTTTTGCTGTAACGATGTTTCGTATTCGGTTGACGCGCAACGAATTTTTCCAGTTGCGGTAGGCGTGTTGGTCGGATTAATGTCGACACCAAAAAGTTTATTTGTCGCTTTTGGCGTTTGTGCCCATGCTCCAACGGTAACTAGGGCGAAAAAGTAGAGTAGTTTTTTCATGATGTGATTTTATGGAGGTTGGGAAGTCACTCCTTGGCTTTGAATTAGGCGGCGAAACTATGCTTTTTGTAAATATGTTACAAATTTTAGAGGCGAAATAATTGATTTTATCGGAGTATAAGTGTTTTTTCGTTGCGTAATTGCTAAGAGAATTCCTTAAAATTTTAGAATTTGTTTATTTTTTGAAATATCTGTCTAATAAAGAAAAACAGCTAGTCATTCTAATTCGATAACTAAAATCAGAAAGCAGATCCGTAGCGAAGTGAACAAGGTCATTCATCGTTACGGATCAGCTATTTTCGATTTCTAACTGAAAATAGAATCGATTTGAGCAGCTAATTTTTACTAGCTTTTTATGTATTGCGAAAAAATCGAGTTAATTTCTGCCGTGCTCGCTTGTGGCTTTAATTCAAATAAAGGCATAAACATCGGCTGCTTGTTTACGGTTTTCTCAATGTGTAGATCTTTCTTGCGATTGTAAACTTCATTCCATTTCTTATTGATTTGTGCCCATAATTGTTTGTTGGCTTTCCACCAGTTTTGTGCGGCTAAACACTTGCTGTCGTCTACTTTTTTGTAGAAATCAAGTCCTTTTTCGCGCGCTAATAAAACATCGGTTCCTTTGTCGTCGCGAATTAATTTTTCATTGTCCTGTTCGTGTAACCAACCGTAGTTCGTAATCTCGTGAGCATTTGTTCGTTTAAGTACGTTATAGTCGTTACGAACGGTGAATTCTCGGCGCGGCAGCGGAGCATCTGTGGTGTTTTTCCAATACGATTTCCCGTCGATATGCACCCAAGTGGCCGTGCCGGAGTAACGCGGACTGTCATCTACCTGATACACATTTTGCGTCCACTTTCCAGCGACATCCGATTTTTTCAATTGGCTAAATTTCCACGTATTGTCTTTGAAAAACTGATACGAATCGGTGTTTTCAAACAACCAGTCCTGGCGCCAATGCTTTACAATCGCAGTATCACTCACAATAAGTAAATGCTGCATGACCACTTTTCCCGGTTTGTCTTCAAGTAATTCAACCCACTCCAAACCATAGTCGTATTTTGTTTTTGAAGGCTTGTACAGCGAGTCTTTACTGTAACTGAACGTTTCCGCAAAATTGAATGTCACTTCATAGCAACCACACATTTTCTTAATCGCAGTCTGGTCTTTTTCTCTTTTCGACTGTCCGAAACCAACAGCAAATACAAGTACTAGAATCGCAGTAATTAGATTTTGTTTTCTCATAAGGTGTAGGATTAATTTTTGCCAAAAATACTATTTCTATTTAGAATAAATAAAAATAAAGATATATTTGCCGAAAATTATTTAGAACGAATCTAGACAATGAAGTATTTCGGATTGTTTTTGTTTTGGACAGCAGCCAGTGTCTTCGCGCAAAGCGACACCACAGCCGTACCCATGGAAGAAGTAATTGTAACCGGACAATTTTCGCCGCGAAGCATCCGAAAGTCGGTTTTCAATGTCAAAACAATTAGTCGCGAGCAAATCGATGCGCTAGCAGCCGTTACCCTAGCCGATGTGCTCAATCAGTATCTAAATATCACCGTGACGCCTTCCAACACCAGCGGTCGCTCCACAGTGTCGTTATTTGGTTTAGACGGACAGTATTTTAAAATTCTCGTCGATAATGTTCCGCTGGTTTCGGAGAATGGTCTGGGCAATAACATCGATTTAACGCAAATCAATCTCGATTTAATTGAGCGTATCGAAATTGTTGAAGGCTCCATGGGTGTTACGCACGGAGCGAATGCGGTGAGCGGAATTCTCAACCTAATCACAAAAAAGGCAGCAAAATCCGGAACAACGGCCGAACTTAGTTTACAGGAAGAAACTGTTGGCAAAGAATATGCGTGGATGCATAGAGGTCGACACGTACAGCGATACGCACTTAATCACACTTTTAGCAATCGGTGGTCGGCTGCTGCGGCGCTCAATCGAAATATCTTCACTGGTTTTTTGAATCGTTTTCAAGGAAAAAACTATACAACTAACGATGGTTTACGCGGCTACGAATGGTTGCCAAAAGCCCAATACAGCGCAAATTCGTATCTGAATTATTCGTTTAATCAACTGAAATTAACCTACAAACTGGATTATCTATGGGAATCGCTCGATGTGTATAATCGTGTTGTATTTGCAGTGAACAATCCGCCGTTTGAACCTACCTTGTTCTCGGCCGACAGTCGGTATAAAACACAGCGGCAATCCCATGTTTTTCAGATAGATAGCAAGATTTCGCAAACGTATCCGCTTGCCGTATCGTTTTCATACCAAAATCAACGACGCGACCGCACTAATTTTCAATACAATCACAACACCGATACGGAACAATCGCTGCAAAAGCGTAAAGATCAAGGTTCCGATTTGTGGTACAGCACCGGAACGCTTAGTAAAATCCGAACCGGAACGCGTATCGAGCACCAATTTGGATACGAAGCCGTTCGAAATCTCGGATTTTCGCTCGTAAGTGCCGAAAACAATTTGGAACAAGTTGTGGAAAAATCAATTTCAAATGCCGATTTGTTCTGGTCTGCCGAATCCGATCTCACTCCAAAACTCCAAATCCGAACCGGTTTTCGCTATTCGTTTCAAGATCGTTTCGACAATCAAATAGCCACTTCGGCACAATTTAAAGTGCGTTTACATTCGCGTAGTGAGCTGCGTTTCGGCTACGGACGATCGTACCGAACACCAAATTTCGAAGAACTCTATTCTCAGATTATCTTCTCCGGACATTTTTTCGTCGGCAATCAAAATCTGCTCCCCGAAACCAGTCATGCAGCCGATTTGGGGTATCAAACGCGTTACAAACTCGGAAATGTATCCATACAATCGGGTATTCAAACGCAATTCCTCTTTGTGAACGATCGCATTAGTATGGCGTTGGTAGAAACTGCGCCGATGGTGAAGTCGCAGTACATCAACATCAGCAAATATCAGATGCAGAATTTCTCCATTACAAATTCAATACAATGGCAAGATTTACAAATGCAAGCCGGACTTTCCCTTATTGGTATTTCCCAAGAATTGCAAAACGGCGAGGCAATTTCGTCGGATAAATTTCTGTATTCCCTGCTTGCCAATTTTTCGGCGACGTATCAATTCAAGAAAATCAACAGCACCTTTGCCGTTTTTTATAAATACACCGGACGCCAGCAGCAATTTCAAGCCACAACAAACGATGCCGGCGAAGCTACCTACGATTTGGCAACGCTATCCGATTTTGGTTGGCTAGATACCACGTTTACCAAGAATTTTAAGTCGGGCTTGTCGCTTGGCTTCGGTGCCCGAAACGTGCTCGATGTGGGCAGCATCAATCAATCAAATCCAAATGCCGGCGGCGTTCACAGTTCCGGAAGCGGTGTGCTTTTAGGTTACGGAAGATCTTACTTTTTAAAATTATCCTATCTCTTTAATATATAATTATTTGATTATGAAACATGTATTTAGTTTTCTGACACTTTTCTTGCTGGTTTTTACTTCCTGCGAAAAAGATAACGATTCGGCCGCGCAAAACTCCGTCGGTTTTTCAAGTGCACAGCTTAACTTGGTCGAAAGCAGCACCGATATCGTCCTCAATTTTGAAACAGCTGCGGCTAAATCGGGTGTTCTAGAGCTAACATTTACGGGGACAAACGCTGTTTTAGGTACCGATTTTAATTTATCCATCGCGCCAACATCGGCAAACAATCTCGAAATTCCGTACGAAGTAGGAGCAACAACCGTCAGTTTTCAAATCACGCGACTAACGCAGGCCATCGAAGGTCAGGCAAAATCGGTTGCATTCCAGTTGACGGGAAGTTCCGATGTAAACGTTACTGTGGCTCCCGAAGCGGCTTCGCTAGTGGCTAATTTCAATGAAGTTCCCGTAACACAACTTACAAAAGCACCAGCTGTGGGCGGCCCCAACGTTCCGAATATCGTTTATGTAGATTTAAGTTCGGGAGCCGAATTGCAAGTGCCGCGCGCTTCATTTGATCTTGGATTTTACAGCGGATCGGAGTTTCGTGTCGTTTTAAACGGTGCGTTAAAAATGGCTGCGAAACAATTGGCAGTTAACGATATGACGATTCCACAGGAAATAGACCCGTCGGTTGCAGTGGGCGAGGGTGGTGGAACCGGAGTTGTAAATGGAAATCCAGCATATGTTGACGATCCGAGCGGAAATTTAGCCCAAACCGCTATTGCTGAAGTAGCAGCCAACGATGCCGACAACAAAGTATATCTCATTAACCGCGGTTTTGATGTGGCAACGGCCGCGCCAGGTGTGGGTAGTGTAAATGCTTATGGAAATTCGCGCGGCTGGTTAAAAATTCGCGTGCTTAGAAACGGAAATGGATACAAAATTCAATATGCAGCGCCAGAAGCAACCACATTTAGCGAGGTTTTGGTAGCTAAAAATGCCGATTATCATTTTACTTACGTGAATTTAACGACAGGAAATACGGTGGTAGCCCAACCAGAAAAAAACAAATGGGATTTACAGTTTACGCCGTTTACCAACTACACCAATTTTGGAACCGGAACGGTATCGTATGCGTTTCAAGATTTTATTGTGAGCAATGCCTTGGGCGGAACACGCATTTACCAAGTATTGAACAGCGAAGGCGTGCTGTACGCGAATTACAGTTTAGCGAATGTAAACACAGCTAATTTTGAGACAACGGCAGCAGCCGACCAGCGTGTTATCGGATCGTCGTGGAGAAACGGCGGCGGACCTACAAGTTTACCAAGCGCGCGCGACGATCGTTTTTACATTTTAAAAGACACAGCCGGTAACATATACAAACTGCGTTTCATTTCGTTAGTGAATGCGCAAGGCGAGCGTGGAAATCCGAGTTTCGAATATCAAAAATTAAACTAACCTAACTTAAACGCAACTATATGAAACGCTATTTATTTATTGCATTGAATTTGATATTGGGATGTTTTACGGCGGCATCAAGAAATTTGAAAAGCCAACGCCGCCGCCGACAGAAATTATCGATACGGTAAAATCGGGTCAGGAAGTGGCGCCGACGGTTGAAATACTGAAGATTAAAAACTACATTTTTGGCATGCGCCAGTCTGGATTTTTCTGGGAGTTTTTGGGCATAGCCGAGTTGTTGGCAGGAATTTTACTGATTTCGCAGGTGTTTGCACGCGTTGGTGCTTTCGTTGCGCTTCCGTTAACGCTTAACATCTTCTTATTTCACAACTTTTTAGAACCAGATGAACTGGGAGAATTATTGCAAACACTTGGTTTATTGCTGATTAATCTGATTTTAATTGCCGAAAGTTACCGCATTTGGAAACCCTTGTTGTGGAATCCGCGTATGTATAAGAGTCATTAAATTGGTTTGTTTGTTTTGTTTGTTTGTCTAAAGAGATCGGTTTGCGTCCGGTCTCTTTTGTTTTTAGGACAGGTATTCGTACTTTTAAATAAAAAAAGATGTCAGCTAAAACATTGGTTTTGGGTGCCAGTACCAATCCGGATCGGTATGCGTATTTGGCAATTCAGCAGTTGCGAAAGAACAATATTGCCGTGGTTGCGATAGGGCAGAAGCCCGGCGTTGTTGCCGACGTTCCGATACACGCCACCACCGAAGATTTCGACGATATCGACACGGTAACCTTATATTTGAATCCCGAGCGCCAAAAAGCGTATTACGACTACATTTTGAGTTTGCACCCGCGACGTGTCATCTTCAATCCCGGCACCGAAAATCCGGAGTTTTACCAGATTTTATCCGAATCCCAGATCAGCAGCGAAGTAGCTTGTACATTGGTGTTACTGAGCACGCGGCAGTTTTAGTTTTTTAGCGATTAGCTGTCAGCTGTTAGCTTTTAGTCGATAGTTCTTTGCTTTTCGCTGTTTGCTGAAAGCGATCAGCGGGTTCGGGCAGGAAAAACGACACGTCAAGTGGTGAACGTCGCAAAGTCTAACCTCTAACCTCTAACTTCTATCCTCTAACCTCTAACCTCTAACCTCTAACCTCTAACTTCTAACCTCTAACCTCTAACTTCTAACCTCTAACTTCTAACCTCTAACCTCTAACTTCTAACCTCTAACCTCTAACTTCTAACTTCTAACTTCTAACTTCTAACTTCTAACTTCTAACCTCTAATATCTCCCTAATGCAGCTACTCCCGTCTTCCGCTATAGTCCTCAAAAAATACGGCACGTTCACACGCGCGGCATCCGGCTTCTTGGGTCGCCGTTTGCTGCACGGTTCACGTAGCCGTCTTTTTCTCCGGGCTGCCGCTGCACCCGGGGCTGGGAAATACGTTACCTAAAATTCGTGAAAAATACCTATAAGTAGGTAGTTTTGGGATGAGGAGAGTGTGTAATTTAGCGAGGATTAGATAAGCAAAGTTTTTATAAAAGGTCACGAATCGAGCGAGATTTTTAAAAAAGAATGCAACTTGCGGGATTTTATGTAAAAAATATTGGAGAGTAAGGTGGTAAATATTCTTCTTTTTAGTAGTTAGCTGTAAACTTAATAGAATTTGAATATGCTAATGGAAATTTCTATACTCAATTATTTTGATAAAGGTCTCTCTTGGGACATTTTTGTGCAAGGGTTTATAGTTTGTATCGTTTTATCATTCGCTTTCTTGTATCTACTTTATTTAATGCCAGTATTTCATAAAGCCAATCAGTCTTTTATTGACTTTTATTTGATCACTTTTAGCGACAAGATCAAATTGTATTTTAAAGATTACAGTAACGGAAATAAATTTATTAGTGTTTTCGTGAAAATCTTTCAAATGGGCTCGCTTACTTCTTCACTAATTATAATTTCTTTTATGCTTGGAATTGTGTTCTCGAATGTAAGCGATTCATTCATGGATCAAGAAAATATAGTTCATTTAGGACTAAAGAAAAACTGGACGGACTTAGGAGCGGAAAGAGGTTTCGATAAGACAGATGAAGAAATTAAGATTGATGTTTTTGATAAAATATTTGGAAAAAATAGCTTAAATCCTAATAAAATAAAATCGATCCTTGGTTCAGTTGATAAAATGTCAATTCTAAACAATGATACAGACCTGTTATCTTCAGATACAAGGAAATCAATAATTATGGAACTTTACTATCATTCAAAACATAAGATTTTAGAATCTGATAAATGGTCTGGCTACTTATCATATACACAAACACTTGTAAATTTGAACCAGACCTTCTGTTTTTGTCTCTGGATTCTAACTATTTCAGCATTCATCGGTTTTCTAGTGACATTTATAGTTAGTTTGGCAGAGAAACTACAAACACCTAAAACTAGCTCACATACATATTTTGGATTACTTATACTTCTTATAATCTTAACTATTTTCATCGCTAACATCTTTTCAGACAGTAATCAAAATTGGAATTCCATTTGGATGTTTTTTTTATTTGGAGTTATATCAATAATTCTAATACAATTTAGGCTAATTCGAGGATATAGATTATCAACAAGCTTACTCTTGACTTTAACATCAGTCTTCCTATACCATTTAACTGCTTTTTCTTGGCTTACATGTGAAATTGAAAGCTGTGCAAAAACATATGGCTTACTGATATACATGGACAAGGACTTGAATGAAACATCTATTGAACTATTTAAACAGATGCTTATAGTAAGGTAATTAAAGATTCGTCTAACAAAGCACTTGCTAAAGCGCGGTTGATGTAAGTAATTAAACATTTAGACTTCCATCAATATTTTAGCTTACATTCGGATTAGAGAATTTTAACTCCACTACTTGGTAGTTACAAAAAATGGCGTCATAATTAATATTAAGGACAACATAAATCAACATTACCCTTCTTCTACCCTGCTCCTCAAAATCTCCCGACTCGCTCCCGCAGGGCGTGTTTAACATCCATGATTATCACTTTTATTTTTTGATCGACTAAAACGCTTGATAATGCAGACAAAGTTGTCTAGTATCAGTCCGTGTCGAGCGGCGAAAAGCACACGTGCAAACTTCGTGAACATTCGCTGTTTGCCAACGAACATCGCCTTGAGTGACGAAACGTGTTTTGTTGGCAGAACGGGCTCGACTGATGTCTCTGGGTTGTGTTTACGACATTTTCGGACGTTCGTTGCTTTGCGATTGTGTCGTGACCTCCGCTAACACCGTGCAAACGCAATTGTCTGATTTCGTGTTCAAATAAGAATCTGTTTTCTTAACTTCGTTTTTGTTAAGCGGAGAGTACGCAATTCCATTTCCAGCAACTGCGTCTTCACGGGAAATGTTAGCAAAAATGCATGTAGAAGCTCTAAAAATCAAACGCTATGCAGAAATACTTCGGCTGGAATACTAAAGTAATCTTTAAGCTTTTGGGCCATTTTTAATGTTATTTCTCGTTTGCCAGATAGAATTGCGGAAACATGTCCTTTACTTCCAATTATTGGCTCAAGATCTTTGTTCTTAATTCCCATTTCTTGCATTTTATACTTGATAACTTCTAATGCGTTAAGTTCTGGCAATTTGTAATGCTTATCGTCATAATCTTTAACCAAAACCATTAATAAATCCAACTCGTCGCTTTCCGGTGTATTCGGTTCTGCGTGGAAAATTTCCATTAATCGCATTGAAGCTTTGTTGTAATCGTTTTCTGTTTTTAATACTTTCCAGCCCATATCTATAATGCTTTTGTCAAAATTGAAGTGTCGAAATCAATGGTTTCAACATTTATTTTATCGTATTCTTTATGTGTTCCAAACCAAATAACATAACACGCAGCTTGGCTAAAATTGACCGAAACTACTAATCTAAAATCATTGCCTTTTATATTGAAAACAACACGATTGTTATTTATTATGCTTGCGTTTCCATAAATAGCTTTCAATTCATTGAAGTTCTTTATCGCAAGTTTTGAAAATTCGTTATACCAAATCAGTAAAGGCGTTTCCGCTAATGGATATTTTTTACAGTAGTATAAAATTGTTTTCTTGACTAGAACTTTCATGAAGCAAAAATATCAAAAGTTTTCAATTTGCAAACTAAGTAGAAATGCAATTGTGAAGATTTGCACGTTTGCTAACCGTACCTGTCTTGCTCCGCAAACCCTCCCGACTTTGAGGCTTCTCCCCAAACCCTCCCGACTTTGAAGCTAATCCCCAAACCCTCCCGACTTCAAGGCTAGTTTTAAATCACCCCAAACTTGAAATCATATCACGGATTTTAGTAGTGGAAAAAGTAAATAAGTCGCGTTCGAGAAAACCGACAGCATCTCCAACTTCGGAATATTGTGTTCGATTTTTGATTGTAAAGGTACTTTTTTCGTACGATCGCTTTTTGTGCACATTCCCCGCGTTAGGGGTTGCAGCGGAAATCTCGTTTTTTGATCCGCGTCGGGCAAAAAACCCCGATAGCTATCGGGGAAGCGGAAGACCCGACGGCGCCTGACACATCTTCCCAGTACTGAGGCGCCGGAACGCCCAAAAAAATAAAAACAGTTGTTAAAAATTCTTTCTTGCAATTCAACAAAACTTGTAATTTTAGCACATGAGTGATACACTAAAATATTGGTACCTGCGCGACCATAAGTTGTTTCAAGTGCTTAAAAACGAGCAAATCAAACAACTCTGTATCATCACGGGTTTTAAAAAAGCAAAGCACAACGAGATTATCCGCCTATCTGAAATCGAAGAACCGCGGATTTTCCTACTTAAAAAAGGACGTATAAAACTTACCGTAACCGACGAAGGAGGCAACGAATCGGTTGAAGATTTGCTCGAACGAGGCGATTTGTTTGGCGCCGTCACGCTGGAACCCGATACGACCTACACCACAGAAGCAAAAGTGCTTTCCGACGAAGTACTCATTTGCAGCTTTACCGTAGCCGATTTTGAAAATTTACTGCTCAAATACCCCGAATTAGCGCTCAGTTATACCAAATTTGTAGGTTTTAAAATGCGTCGTATTCGCAATAGCTATCAAAATTTGATGCGAAAAGATGCTAAATCACGTTTGTTATACTTCTTAAACGATTGGTCGGAGAAAGACGGCGTAAAAACGGGATCAACGGTTACCTTAGAGAATTTTCTGACGCAGGCCGACATTTCTCAAATCATATGTTCGTCGCGGCAAACTGCCGTTCAATTGCTGTCGGAGCTAGAAAATACGGGTGTTATCACGTATAACCGCAAAGAAATTACCTTCCCCAATTACGCTGATTTTAAGAAATTAGTGGCAAGTGTCGGCTAACCGACATTTTCATTTTGTGAGTTGCCGCAACTTTGCTTCAACTTTAAAACCTAACAAAATGAAATTACGTATGTTATTATTGTGCTTGGTAGCCGGAATGGCTGTGAGCTACGGTCAGCAAGGCGCTGACAAAATTTCGAATTACAATGTTGAAAAAGGCTTGGCGCTGGAAGGCTACGATCCGGTTTCGTATTTCTCGAACGGCGGTCCGCAGAAAGGCGATGCTAAATTTAAAGTGTCTTTTCGTGGAGTAACGTATTATTTTAAGTCGGAAGCAAACCAAAAATTGTTTTTGGCCGATGCAAAAAAATACGTGCCACAATACGGAGGTTGGTGTGCGTATGCCATGGGTGCCAACGGCGAAAAGGTTGAGGTTGATGTAAAGACGTTTAAAATTTTAGACGGGAAATTGTATTTGTTTTACAATGCATACTTCAACAACACTTTAAAAAGTTGGAATAAGGATGAAAAGAATTTGAAAACCAAAGCTGATGCGAATTGGCGTAAAATCAATCAGTAATGAAAAGTAAGATTGTTTACCACATCGCCCGATTTGCCGCAGCTGGCATTTTATTGCAAACTTTGTTTTTCAAATTTTCGGGTGCCACTGAAAGTGTTTGGATTTTCACACAGCTTGGTGTTGAACCGTTCGGACGTATCGGTTCGGGTATTGTTGAATTAATTGCGGCTATTTTGCTGATTTCAGGTAAATATTCGCGTTGGGGCGCATTACTTGCTGGAGGAACTATGTTTGGCGCGGTTTTTTCGCATATATTTGTTTTAGGACTAGAAGTGCAGAACGACGGCGGATTTTTGTTTATTTTGGCGGTAATTGTTCTTGTTTGTTCTTTCTTTGTATTTAGATATCCCGTAAAAAGGATTGAAACTAAAATGTAACTCATGATGTTTTCTGCTGTTGACGCTGGACTTGATAATTTGCTGTTTGTTTTAGAACAGCTCGATAATGCTGCTTATACCGCAAAGAATTCTTCTTTAAGCGAAGCCAGCATTGGAGAACACACGCGTCATATTATCGAAATGTTTCAGTGCTTGGAACAAGCTTACACTACAGCCGAGGTTCATTACGACAACCGGAAGCGCGACTTGCTGCTTCAAACTTCGGTAGCAGCAGCCATTGATGCTATAAATGGTCTGAAAGTAAGCTTGATCAAAGATGATAAGTTGCTTGCCTTAGTGCAAACCGTCGACGGACAAAACCTGAACATCGCTACAAATTATCAGCGCGAATTGCTCTACAACTACGAGCATTGCATACATCATCAAGCCTTGATTAAAGTGGCGCTACTCGGAATTAAGGATATCGACATTCCTGAAAGTTTTGGCGTTGCGCGCTCAACTATAGCATATCGACAGCAATGTGCACAGTAACAGTTGTTTCCAAAAACAATAAATTAATTATCACTTCGAACCGCGACGAGGTTACTTATCGTCGTGCCGAAACGCCGCGGTTTTACGAAGTGAAAGGGAAATCGGTTTTTTTTCCGAAAGATCCTGCTGCCGGCGGAACTTGGTTTGCAACCGATACCCAGCAAAAAGCCATTGTTTTACTGAATGGCGCCTTCGAAAAGCACAAACACCAACCGCCGTACCGACTAAGTAGAGGTTTGATCGTCTTGGAATTACTGATTCAAGACGATATTATTGCGGGTATCGATTTGATTGATCTCGATCGCGTGGAGCCTTTTACCTTAGTGATTTATCAAAACGGTAGTTTACACGAATTTCGTTGGAATGGTTCCGAAAAGTTTCTAAAGCTCTTATCGAGAAACGACAACCATATTTATTCGTCGGCTACCTTGTACGATGCCGAAACCCGATTGGAACGCGAACGTTGGTTTGCCGAGTTTTTAGAAAGGAATCCGCAGCCAGATGCCGATACCATTTTCAAATTTCACAACTTGAAAAATGCCGGAAACTCTCAAAACGGTATAGTAATGAAGCGCGCAAATCAACTGCAAACCATAAGCATTACTCAGTTAGTAGAAACCGAACAAGGTTTGGAAATGAAGTATGTTGATTTGCTCGAAAACAAAGAAAACCCGATATCCGTTGCTTAAAATCCGCATTTTTTTTCATAAACTATTCAATTGGGAATATTGGCCGTTTCAAGTGGTTTATGTTCCCATTTATTTTCAATGGGCATTTTATGCCTTGCGCGAACGGCACATTTTCTTCTTTAATGCCTGTAATCCGAATATCAAGAACGGCGGTTATTTGAACGAAAGTAAGAAAGACATTTACGATCAGTTACCCAAAGAAGCGTATCCGACTACGATTTTAGTTTCGCCGGATGCAGATTTCGAGAGCTGTAATGCCGAACGGGAGCGCAACAACATTGTGTTTCCGTGCATTGCTAAGCCCGATATGGGTTTGCGCGGATCGGCTGTTGTTAAGTTGGAAAACGCAGAACAATGGTTGAATTATCACCAACAAGCCGACTTCAAATACATTTTACAAAATCTGATTCCGTACAGCAGTGAGGTAGGAATCTTTTATGTGCGCTTGCCTGGCCAAGAAAACGGTCGCATTACCGGAATTGTTGGTAAAGAATTTATGACTGTGGTTGGTGATGGGAAATCGACTATCGAACAGTTGTTGTTGAAGAATTTACGTTTTGCGATGCAACTTTCGGCGATTAAAAGGCAAGGTGCGATTAATTTGCATGAGGTTTTAGAAGTTGGAAAAAGTAAAATTATTGTTCCGTTTGGGAATCACGCTCGTGGATCGAAATTTTACGATTACTCGGATTGGATTACAACTGAAATGTGTTTAGGTATTGAAAAATATGTAAAGCAAATGCCCGATTTTTATTTCGGTCGAATTGATGTGATGTTTAAATCAAAAGCCGATTTACAAGCGGGGAAAAATTTTATGTTTGTGGAAGTGAATGGTGCGGGCAGTGAACCGACACATATTTATGATCCTAAGCACGGGATTTTCTTTGCTTGGAACGAGTTGTGCCGACATTTCGCGTACATGTATCGTATTTCTAGGATGAATCACAAACGCGGTTTTCGATACCTTACGTTTCGCGAAGGCATGGCAGAATTACGTATGCATAACAAGCTCAATCAGACCATCCAAAATTTTTAATGAAAGTACTTAGAGCGCTATTGGCCGGATTTGTCATCTCTTTTATAGGGTCTGTTCCGCTTGGATACTTAAATTTAGTAGGCTTTTCAATTTATTCCCAAATCGGAATTGCCGATTTACTTGCCTTTATTGCTGGAGTTGTACTCATTGAAGCCCTAGTAATTTCGAGCACGTTCTATTTCGCGGCTGTGTTGAGTAAGCAGCAGCGTTTGCAGTTTTTTTTGAAGTTGTTTTCGAATTTCTTTTTGATTGCCATCGGCTTTTCCCTGCTGTTTTCGTCTGTGGAAACACAAACTACAGTAGCAAATCCTTTCGAAAGTTTCGGTTCGTTTCAAAGGGGTATTTTATTAAGTAGTTTAAATTTTTTTCAGCTGCCGTTTTGGGTAGCTTGGAACATTTACGTGGTTTCTTCCAAGTTCGCAGATACAAATCGTGATCGATTTAGCTTCTACTTGGGTGGCACTTTAATAGGAACTACCGTGGGCATGTTAACGTTTATTTTCTGCTTGAGTTATTTAAATAGTGCCGCATTTACCGGTACATTTTCGTTGAAGCAGATTTTGGGAGCTGCGTTTTTACTCTTGGGAGTAGTTCAATTATCTATACTGCTTTACAAACGAATTATCGTTTCAAAGTAAAATGTCCAAGGTGAATTCGTTTATCTGCGCGGATCACCCGAAACCAATAATCGTCGGAGAACATATTTTGTCCGTTGTACGTACCGTCCCAACCTTCGCTATCGGATTGTAAAGAAGTTAGAATTTTTCCGTATCGATCGAAAATTATTATTTCAATACCCGGTTCAAATACGGCATTTTTGATATGCCACGTATCGTTGAATCCGTCTCCATTGGGGGTGAAGAATTTCGGATAATTTAACAACACGACATCTCTGCTGAGATCGCCGCAACCAAAAATATCAACAGCTGTTATTGTATATACGCCTGGCGAGAGATCGGTGAAATTTCCGTTATTTTGAAACGGACCGCCATTGATGCTGTACTCGTAAGTGCCACTACCATTTGCCACTGCAGTGATTGAGTTTTGATTTTCAGTCCAGTCCAACGAGTCTATAGAAAGTTCAGTTGGTGCAGATGATGCTGTTACCAAGAAGTCAACACTGCTTTCGCAGAATAAATCGCCAAGGTTATTACGGCAAGTAACTGTATAAGTTCCTGCCTCAGAAACGCGTATGAACTGTGTTGTTGCACCAGTGCTCCACAAATAGCTATCGAAGCCACTTTCAGCAAACAAAAAAACATCGGTCCCATTTTCACAGATAGTTTGCTGGGGTTGTTGCTGCAAAATAGGGTTTTCGACAGCATTGATTGTAAATTCTGTTGTTCCGTAGCAAACATCAGTACTTAGATTATCGACACGGACATAAATAGTTTGCGGATTTGAAGTGTTTAAAAAGTTATTTGGTGTTTCTATTCTATTGGTATTGCTGTCTCTCTCAGTTGGGTCAACAAAATAGCTAATTTCATAGAGTCCTGCCGTCTGGTTGCCAAGAATTTCTTGTTGAAATGTTGTTAAATCGAAAGCAACCCCAGTTGTAATTCCTGGGTTTGTACATGCCAGGATTTGAGGTGTAGTAGGGGTATTTGCAACTGCAACGGGTGCTAGAGAATTTACATTAACGGAATAAAAAATTCTACGTCCGCACGAATCTTCAATTTCAAAATCGTAAATAGCATTACTGAGATTTTGAAAGACATTGTTCGTTCCGTTATCAAATACAGTTGGTACCCCATCAATCGCTTGAATGCTAAAATTGTAGGGTGGAACTCCACTAACTTGAATCAAAACGTCTTTATTTGGATCATTTTCTATACACTCTATACTAGAAACTGAAACTACTTCAAGATTTCCTGAAAATGTAAAAGGGTCAAAAACTTCTAAGCAATAGAAAACGCCGTTATTGAAACTTTGAAACACCTTAATGATTCTGAAAGTTCCTATAATCGACTGGTTTAAAAGTGTTTCTCCGTTAGTTAAAGCAATTGCATTGTTTTCAGTTAAGTCGGTGTTTTCGACATAATTTTCACCCGTTATCGGATGTTCCCAAGTTTGCTCTTCGGGATTAAATCGTTGCCACCAGTAATTGCTCCCTAATATACTTCCGGTATCATTTACTGTAAGGTTAAATGAACCGCAGTTTTGTTCATAATTGTAGTTTGTAGTTCCCCGAACATAGCCAACAACAGTAACATTTAAGGTTTGCGTAACTCCACAAACATCAACTCCTTCGAAGACATAATCGCCCGCTGGTAACTCGGGTAAGAAGGCAGTCCCGCTTGTTATTAACGAACTTACGTTAGCTGGTAAGGGTAAAGGGTAGGTTGTAGGAGCTGCTATAATTTGTAAACTTGTTAAGGCACCATTTCCGGATCGGACTCTTACTGCTCCAAAGCCACTGCTACAGCTAGGTGCAACTGCGGCATTGAGAGCAAGCGGTTGATAGGGTTGGATTGTGGCGTCGGTAACGTCGGTAGAATCGTAAACTGTACCACAATTATCTACTAAAGTAAAATCGTAAGTTCCAACGGGGAGGCCTGTAATAACTAAATCTCCGCTGCTAGAAATGATATTGCCTGATACATCAATCGGAACTGGATTAGGGTATGTAGCAGGAGCACTGACCATGGTTGCCTGTACAATTTCGCGATCTTGTGGTAGGGAAATTCTAACGGTCCCTGTACCCGTATTGCAATTTCCATTAGATGCTCTTGTCTCGGGTTCAATTTCTTCTTCGATTATTTCGTATTGCGCCGTTGCAGTTCGCCCACAGGCATCTGAAATAGATACTTCGTAGATTCCGGGAGGCGGTAAATCAGTTTCACTTCCAAAAGTGATTTGAGTTTCGGTGAATGGTCCAGGATAGGTTGCAACGAAATCTGTTGGCACAAAAGAAGGTGGAGCAGTAGTGAAATTAACAAAATAGGGAGGAGAAATATTACTTACGCTTAAAATCAAGTTGTCTTGTAAGCATTCATTAGGTTCACCACTTAATGCTACAGACGGGGCAAATGATATTTCGTTTCCATTACTGTTGAACGTTGTGTTGCAAGAGTCAACTATTTGTAGGTCGTAGGTATAGGTAACACCTGGAAATAATTCAAAGTCGCGACTGATTTCCAATACATCGGATGGTCCGTTTGGAATCACGGTTGAAACAATAACGGTTCCTGTTGGATAGTTGATCGTGTAGGTTGCGGTCAATGGATAGATTATGGTGGTGCCTTCACCAGCTGTTAGTGCATTGGTGGAAGTAGTCGAAGTACAGGAATTTATCGTTAGTGGAAAAGTATTCAAACCAATGGATATCTGGTTTAATGGTAGTGTTAAGGTGTATTCAAATACATCGGATCCGCATAAGTCGGTAACCCGTACTAAAAACTCACCTGCGGGCAAACCAGAGAAAACGTTTGAAGATTGTTGCGGAAAAATGATTGGGCCACTGATTATATCGTACAAATAAGGCGGATTTCCTGACGTTACATCAACAGTTAAAACACCGGCATTTGAATTACAAGAACTGCTTACACTTTGAGCGATTGTAAACTCCAGTTCGGTTAACTGTTCCACAATTGTAAAATCTTCACTAGCTGAGTTTTGTTCGTTTCCAAGTGTCTGAACGGCTGTTAATCGGTAGTTTCCAGAAGTTAGAGAGCCGCGTTGTAAGGTAGTAAACTGATCAATTGGGTTAGTTGTGTTAGGCAGTTCGTATATAAAAAAAGTAATGTTACTACCCGCAGTTTGATTATTTACAACAATCGAAATACTTCCGTTTGAAGGACAAGTTTCGGGCGTAGGTGTAACGTCAACGGTGAATGCGGTAAGCTGGCCGTAACTTTGCGAAACAAGTAATAACAAAAATAGCACGTACTTCATGGTGACGGCTTTTAGAGGTGGGGATAATACCTAACTTCTGTAAAAATACTAAATTTTATTTTTTACAATTGATTTTAAGCATTTCAGTTCATTGTTTTAATTAACTTTCTGCTGTACCTTCTCAAGCAATGGAATTACGCGTTCCAATGCCATAGCACGAGATCCTTTTACTAAAATTAATGTATCAGTTAAGTCCTGTTTGAAATTGAGCGCAAAATCGTCAAAACTCACGTAAAATTGCTGGTGGTCAAACGTGCATTTAGCAGCCGAAAAACTTGGTCCGATAAATATAGTTGGCAGTTTTAAATCATTTGCTAATTTGATCAACAATGCGTGTTCCTTGGAACTTTCGGCACCCAATTCATACATGTCGCCTAAAATGGCCATCTTTTGTGTCGCTTTTGCTGATGCTAGGTTACGTAATGCAGCTTCCATGCTACTTGGATTTGCATTGTAAGCATCGGAAATAATCTCAATTTTTCCAATTTTGATGTTTTGCGACCGGTTGTTTGTAGGTGTGTATTGTGCAATTGCCGATTTAATGTTTTCTATTGGAATTTCGAAGTAAGTACCAATTGCAACTGCAGCACAAATATTGGGGATGTTGTATTTGCCAACTAGTTTTGACACAATTTTTTGGTCACGAAGCATAACACCTACTTCAGCCTCATTTGTTAAGTTTTGAAATTGAATATCAGCTTTGGTATTTGAAAAACCGAAAGAAACAGTTTTTATACTATTAGATTTTTGAACTTGTGTGCTGTCGTCGGCGTTGACGAAAGCTACTTTTTGTCGGTTTGCTAAGTATTTGTATAATTCTGTTTTCCCTTTAATGACGCCTTCAATACCACCAAAACCTTCTAAATGCGCTTTCCCGAAATTAGTAATGTAACCAAAATCCGGTTCAGCTATTCGACATAGTTGTTCAATTTCTTTCTGATGGTTGGCGCCCATTTCAACAATTCCTATTTCGGTTTCTCTGTCGAACGATAAAAGTGTTAACGGAACACCAATATGATTATTTAAGTTGCCAATTGTTGCTTTGGTGTTGAATTTTTCTTGTAATACGACATGTATTAACTCTTTTGTGGTTGTTTTTCCATTGCTGCCTGTAAGTGCAATAATAGGAATACCCAGAAAATTTCTGTGATAGTGCGCTAATTGTTGTAAAGCAATAAGGCAATTATCAACCAAGACCGTACGGTGATCTATCACATATTTAGGATTGTCAATTACTACATACGCAGCGCCCGCTTCAAGTGCGTCGGCGGCAAATTTATTAGCATCAAAATTTGGTCCTCGGAGAGCAAAAAAGATTGAATTCGATTTAATTTTACGCGTATCGGTTGAAATACCAGCTGATTCTATAAATAATTGATGTAAGTCAGATATCGACATGGGCAACGACATTATATGTAAATGTATGAAAATACTAAAAAAAAGTAGCCGATTCTTGTGAAATCGGCTACTCTAAGATTACTTTTTTTGGAGCTTAATTTCTAGCTCTTTTTTTCTTGTCTGATTTAGGACCAACACGCGACATGGCGCAACGGAATCCGATGTAATCAGTAGCCATATCTTGTGGGAAATATCTGCGTTGCGCAGGATCCAACCAGTAAGCGCGGTCTCTCCAGCTTCCACCTTTGAAAACACGAACATCATCGTTTACAAGCGTAGTTCGTTTGCTAGACTTATCGTATTTTCTGGTCATCTGTCCTATGCTATCAACCGAAACATTGTGCTTGGGAGAGTCGTACATGCGCTTCGTGTCCTTAGCTTTATCGTCGTCTTCAGAGTTGCCGAAGTCAAAGTAACGTGTAGATTGCTTGTCACCGTCGCGGTAATTTCTCATGTCTGACTTGTCAAAGTTTTGACGTAGATAAGTTTCTTTCTCATCAACTGGTACCGTCGCAATTTGTCCTGGGAAATTTCTCGCCATAATTCTACCGTTGCTGATAGTGTCATACTTGACATTTTCAGGAGTTACTAACTCTACTTTACCATCCTCACCAATTTTTTGCTTGGTGTACACGTTTCCACGGTAGTAGTTGAAATCATTTGCTTCATCATCAACAATTGGACGATAAACGTCGGCAACCCACTCTGATACGTTACCTGCCATATCATATAATCCAAAGTCGTTTGGTGGATACGATTTTACAGCGTTTGTGATATCTGCTCCGTCGTCAGACCACCCTGCAATTCCACCGTAGTCACCTTTAGCTTGTTTGAAGTTGGCTAATTGATCGCCACGATATTTTCTAGTTCCAGAACGAGTGTAGGTTCCTTTCCAAGGATATTTCTTTTGTCCTTTGTAGTTGTTGTATTCACGATTACCTACGTCAGAAGCAGCTGCATATTCCCATTCAGCTTCTGTTGGAAGTCTGTATTCAGGTGACATAATACCTGAACTTATTTGAGCATAAATATTGGTAGGCTCTTTCGTTTCACCTGGCTGACCTTTAGAACCTTTAGTCTTAATTGGTTTCGCCTTACCATTTTTACCTTTTAGTACGATTTCTTCGTTACCACCGTAGGTTTTTGTAGGTGCTGCCAAGTAAGTTTCAGTACTAAATGTACTTTCTGCACTTTGATTTAAAATCTTAGCATCTTTTTTCAAATAGCCGTTTTTCTCAAGAAGTGCTTCGTTTACACGGTCAGTTCTCCATTTAGCAAACTCAGTTGCTTGGATCCAATTAACACCAACTACTGGGTAATTAGAATACGCTGGATGACGCAAGTAATAGTTGGTCATCGTTTCGTTATATCCTAAACGATTTCTCCATACCAAAGTATCAAGCAAAGCGCCTTCGTAAATATTTTTATAGTTGTCTTCTGTTGGTGGAAAAACTTTTTTCAACCAATCTAAGTATTCCATATACATTAAATTGGTAACTTCTGTTTCATCCATGTAGAACGACTGAACGTGTTGCTGGTTTGGACTGTTGTTCCAATCGTGCATCACATCATCTTGAACTTTTCCCATAGTAAAAGTTCCACCTTCAACGAGTACCAAGCCTGGAGCTGCTTGCTGGTTCTTGTACTTCGTGTTTACTTGAAATCCTCCTCGCTTGTCGTTTAACTTCCATCCAGTTGCGGAAGAAGTGTTTTTTCCGCCAGAATTTTTGCTACAACTGGCAGCAACAAAGACAAGTGCCATTGACAAAATCAAGCGTACAGCCGGAAATTTGTTTATTTTCATACGTTCAGCAGGTAATAAAATTTTGGAGCGCAATATAACAATTAACTCTTATATCGCAACACATTTTTAAACAATTACAAGTGCTTTCTTAAATCTGCACAACCTTAGAACGAATTAAGCATCTATTTATTGTTTTTCCCTACATTTTAAATTTATTTTTACCGCCGCAATATTTACCAAAAGTTTACGTTTCCTTACTGATGCGAACATTTCTAGTACTTTTCCTTGTCGTTTCTATTCGTTTGTTTGGGCAAACAAATGGCTCCATATCTATCAACTGGAGTGAGCCAAAATTCGATGCCGCGACAGGCAATCTAATCAATCCGCTTTCTTTTGATGCTACACATTATGTTTATGATGCCGAGGAGCAGCTAATCGAATATGCTCAGATATTAAAGGACATTCGTTCGGGGAGCTACGATGTAGAATTAACAAACGTGGTAACTGCTCCACTTTCTAACATACAATTGTCGACACTTGGACAAGTAAAGCTGCCCAATGATTTCAATGCAATTTTTTTTATTTCAAAGAGCAGAAACCAAACAAAAGCGCGAATTAAGGTTAATGCGGTTGCTCGTATCAACGGTGCAGCTGTTCGTTTAGAGTCATTTTCCTTTAATTTACGCCCGAAACAGGAAGCTCAAGAGCGTTCTCAAGCTTCGTTTACCGGTATTCAAAATTCAGTGTTAACTTCGGGAAATTGGTACAAATTTGCCATTGAAAAATCGGGTTTATACAAGATTTCTCGTTCCTTCTTGCAACAATTGGGCATAAACGTCAATCAAATTGATCCACGGCAAATTCGTCTTTTTGGAAACGGAGGACGAATGCTTCCGCTGCGAAACAATGTCGATTATCCCACCGATTTAGCCGAAAATGCGATTTTTGTAGCCGGTGAATCCGATGGTAAGTTCGACGCTGCAGATTATATTTTGTTCTACGGCGAAGGTGTAGACAATTGGAGTTTAGAAAATGTCACCCACAACAACTTGTACGCTACTGAGACCTATTATTATATAACGGTGAGTGGGCAAGGGAAACGAATTTCCACTTTCGTGGAACCTGAGCAAGCCGCTTCAACATCTTTCGACAGTTATGATGCGTACTTATACCATGAAAAGGACTTGGTTAACGTAGCTCGTTTAGGGAGAAGGTGGTTTGGCGAGGACTTCACCGTAGAAAACGAACGCTCCTTTGAATTTGAGCTACCGGAATTAGTTGCTGGAACCGAGGCACGAATTACGGTTTCTGCCTGCGCATCGGCGTTCACCTCCACTAAGTTTAATTTCTTAGTTAACGGTGCTGCGGGAACAACGATAAACTTAAGCGCTCTTACAATTGCAAACAGCATCACTATCCAAGGTTTTGCGGGTAATAGCACTTTTACAGTTCCTGCAACTCAAATCATGACTGTAGATGTCGAATTCGACAACAACGGAGTTCCAGGATCTAGAGGATTTTTAGACTATATTATAGTCAGAGCTAAAGCCCGGCTTGCAGGCAATAATACATCATACAGATTTTGGGTTGATAATTTACCAACAGCAGAGCCTGTCGCGCAGTTTAATATTGCTAATTCCTCAGGGATTGAACAAATATGGGATATTACAGATATTTATAATGTGAAAGCAATTTCAAATGCAGCAGCTCAAAATACGTTGAGTTTTAAGTTTGAAACTGCCAATAGCCCGCGATTTCTCGTCGTAGACGAACAGAACTTTCTCACTCCGAGAAGATTGTCTAATTCCAAGGTGGCAAATCAGAATCTAAAAGGAACCATATTTAACTCGCAAAACGCTGCTTTTACAGACATCGATTACATCATAATCACACCAAAACTTTTTGCTTCTGAAGCCGAGCGTTTAGCAAATTTTCATAGACTTCGAGGCGGTCTTAACGTTAAAGTCGTAGAATTAGAGCCCATATTTAACGAATTTGGAGGTGGTAAACAAGACATTGGCGCTATCCGAAATTTCATCAGATACGTGTATCACAATGCATCTTCGCCAGAAAACCGACTCAAATACCTCTGTCTTTTTGGCGATGCTTCATACGATCCGCTAAATCGAACACGGAACAATACCAATTTCGTTCCAATTTTTCATGCTGTAGATCCGTTCTCGCGCTTTTCGTCTTTTATCTCAGACGACTTTTTTGTTTTATTGGATGAATCCGAAGGGAATATGAATCCCGCTGCTGCGACAGGTCTCGACGTAGCTGTCGGCAGAATGCCCGTAAACTCACTTGCAAAAGCTGCCGAAATGGTTAATAAAGTGATCGAATATTACGATTTTAAATCCTACGGTCGTTGGAGAAACAACTTCGTTCTCATTTCCGACGACGTCGATGCCGCTGCTGAAGCGCGCTTGCAAAGCGGTATCGATGAATTGGCCGCCGATATTGTAGCCGCAAAACCCTTTGTTAATGTTACGAAAATACACACCGATAGCTATATTCAGGAAAGTTCTGCGGGAGGCGAACGATATCCGAAAGCGCGTACCGATTTTGTAAACGAGTTCGGTAAAGGTGCTCTGGTTTTCAATTATTTCGGACACGGCGGAGAAGATGGTTTAGCGGATGAACGTATTCTTGAAAAAACGGATGTGCAAAACCTAACGAATCGTTACAAATATCCGCTGTTCGTTACGATAACATGTGAATTCACTCGTTTTGACAATCCAGGTCGACCAACCGCTGGGGAATTTATGTATTGGAATCCAGCCGGCGGAGCAATTTCTTTGCTCACCACCACGCGCCAGATTACCGTCGATGCCGGCCAGCAGATTAACGAAGAGATTGCATCAAACTTATACGGATATGGAACGAACGATTTAAGCTCTATCGCGGAAGCGCTCCGAAATTCGAAGAACGATTCGTCGAGCAATCCGCTTATGGTTTTTTACATCGGAGATCCGGCTCTAGAACTAGCTATTCCAAAACCAACGATCGTTTTAACGCAAGTGAATGACACGCCTATTCAAAACGGAATTGTAGATCTTCAGGCGCTTTCTAAAGTAAAACTAACTGGTGAAATTCGCGATGAAACTGGAAACACTTTACTGAGTAATTATACCGGCGATGCAAGTATTACGGTGTACGATAAAGCTATCGAGCGATCAACTTTGGCAAACGACGGTACTACCAACAGCAGTGGTCAATTAATCATTTTAGATTACATGAATTTGGGTGAAACTATTTTCCGGGGCAATGCTTCTGTCACTGCAGGAAAATTTGACGTTGAATTCATAGTTCCACGCGATATTAAAGTTCCTGTAGGGAATGGTAGAATTAGTTTTTATGCCAAAAGAACGGGCCAAGCTATTGATCAGACCGGTGTAAATACCGCGATTCGAGTGGGCGGTATAAATCCAAACCCTCCTGTAGATAACACGCCTCCACAGGTCCGTTTATTCATGAACGACGAAACTTTTGTAAACGGAGGAATCACCAATGAGAATCCGTTTCTTCTTGCAATTTTTGAAGATGAGAACGGGATTAATACTGCGAGCGGGATTGGTCATGATATTATTGCGATTCTCGATAACGATGAAAGCAAGCCATTTATCATGAACGATTATTATGAATCCGATGAAAATAACTATGCTCGTGGACGACTTCGATTTCCGTTCACTAGTTTAGAACCGGGATTACATACAATTAAGGTTACAGCTTGGGATGTATACAACAATCCCGTGACGGGTGAAATTCAGTTTGTTGTGGTTGGAGATGAAAGTCTAACTCTGAAAAATGTTCTAAATTACCCCAACCCATTTGTTAATTATACAGAATTTTGGTTCACCCACAACAGGCCCTTCGAAGATCTAGATGTTCAAATTCAAGTTATGACCATCACAGGAAAAGTGGTATGGACTAGAAATCAAGTAATTAACACCGAAGGTTTCCTCAGCCGTAGTATTACTTGGGACGGTCGCGACGATTTTGGAGATAAAATCGGAAAGGGAACGTACATTTATAAACTCACCGTACGCTCGAAAGCAACGGGAAAAACATCCGAAAAAATTGAGAAACTTGTTATCCTTTAGAAAAAAACTATATTTGTTTCATATAATTCCAGACGTTAGAATGAAAAGAAAATCAGTATTGCTACTTGGTTTGTTGGCAATGTTCAAGGGTTTTGCACAAGACGACAACCGAGTGATAACGACCGGAGTTCCCTTTTTACTTGTCGCTGCCGATGCGCGTTCAGCAGGTTTAGCCGATCAAGGTGTGGCAACTTCTCCCGATGCTTTTTCCCAGCAATACAACCCAGCGAAATACGCATTTATTATCGATAAACAAGGTTTCTCAGCTAGTTATACGCCGTATTTAACTGATTTAGTGAATGATATTGCGCTAAGTCAAGTTACTTACTACAACCGTATTGGAGAACGTTCTGCCTTTGCAGCTTCGCTTCGCTATTTCGGACTTGGTGATATTGTGCTACAAGAAACTCTCGACGATCCAGGAAGAGTTGTAACTCCTAACGAATTAGCAGTCGATGGGTCGTATGCCCTAAAACTTAGCGAACGATTCTCTATGTCTGTTGCTGGACGATACATTCGCTCCATGCTTCGAATTCAAGATGCTACTGGCGATGCTTCACCAGCTTCTTCATTCGCGGTCGATGTTGCCGGTTATTACCAATCCGAGGAACAGGCGTATAGCGATTTTAACGGAAGATGGCGTGCCGGATTCAATTTCCAAAATTTAGGCCCGAAAATCAGTTACGACTCAGACGATCTTAGTACAAACTTCCTTCCTTCAAACCTGCGTCTTGGAGGTGGTTTTGATTTTATTTTCGACGATTACAATAAAGTAGGGGTAAGTTTAGAATTAACAAAGCTTTTGGTGCCAACGCCACAAATTCCTAAAGATTTAGATGGCGATGGTGAAATCAGTAATGAAGAACGTCAATTAAACAACGAAGAATATCGCAGAGTAGGTTGGGTTGAAGGTATCTTTAAATCCTTTAACGATGCCCCTGATGGTTTCGCAGAAGAATTGCGCGAATTTACTTACTCAGCTGCCGCAGAGTATTTGTATCAAGATAGTTTTGCGATGCGACTCGGATATTTTAATGAGAACGAAACCAAAGGAGCAAGAAAATTCTTTTCTCTTGGCGCAGGTTTCAAATACAACATTGTGAAAATAGATGTTTCATATCTGTTTTCGGCGAGCCGCGTTCGAAATCCATTAGAAAACACCTTGCGATTTTCACTCACGTTTAACTTTGGTGAGCAATACGACGAATATTAGAAGAACAACAATGATATCAACAAAATCCAAATTTTCAAAAATTGAGAATTTGGATTTTTTTTCCTCCGAACTTTATGAAAAAACAAAGCGTACATCTTGAGTTCACAACTTATGAAAACCTGTCTGAATTGCCAGCCGACGTAGCGTCTTTGATGCAAGAAGCTATTATTGCCCGCGATCAAGCCTACGCACCCTATTCAAGATTCCGAGTGGGTGCTGCTATTTTACTCGAAAACGGAGCGGTTGTTACGGGGTCTAACCAAGAAAATGCGGCTTATCCCAGCGGACTCTGTGCCGAGCGAGTGGCGGTTTTTTATGCCGGTGCAAAGTATCCAGGTGTGGCAGTAAAAACAGTTGCTGTGACCGCCTGTAACGAAAATAAGGATAATCTGCATCCCATACCGCCATGTGGTGCCTGCCGGCAGTCGCTTGCAGAATACGAAATGCTCGCAAACAATAATATCGAGCTCTTTTTTATGGGTGCGGAAGGCGCTATTTTCAAATCCGACTCGATAAAAGATCTCCTGCCGTTCACTTTTGATAAAAACTTCCTCTGATTCGTTAAAAATAAAATATTTACATTTTTCTCGTCGGAATGATTGTTTTATTTTTGCAGCCGACAGTTTAAACCGGCAAAGCTAGCTGTGAGGAAACTATTTTGCGCTTGAGAACTGTTTTTTATTTGTCAAGCAATCACAATCGTTTAAAAAAATGAAAGAAATAACTAAGGATGTTTACCTGAAGTGGTACGAGGATATGCTGTTTTGGCGCAAGTTCGAAGATAAACTAGCAGCGCTTTACATTCAGCAAAAAGTTCGCGGATTTTTACACTTGTACAATGGTCAAGAAGCAGTGTTAGCTGGTGCACTACACGTAATGGATTTGTCGAAAGATAAAATGATTACCGCGTACCGAAATCACGTGCAACCCATCGGAATGGGCGTTGATCCACGAAAAGTAATGGCCGAGCTACTCGGAAAAGTTACCGGTACTTCGAAAGGTATGGGTGGTTCGATGCACATTTTCTCGAAAGAGCACGGTTTTTACGGTGGTCACGGTATCGTGGGTGCGCAAATTCCAGTAGGTGCAGGTATTGCTTTCGCAGATAAGTATTTTGGTCGCGATGGCGTAACCTTAACTTATTTTGGTGATGGTGCTGCACGTCAGGGTTCCTTGCACGAAGCTTTTAACATGGCTATGTTGTGGAAACTTCCTGTAGTATTTATCGTTGAGAACAACGGCTATGCAATGGGTACTTCCGTAGAAAGAACTGCAAACCACGGCGATATTTGGAAACTTGGTTTAGGTTACGAAATGCCATGCGGACCAGTTGACGGTATGAATCCCGTGAAAGTTGCCGAAGCGATGCACGAAGCTATTGAACGTGCAAGACGCGGCGATGGCCCTACATTCCTTGAAATGAAAACGTACCGATACAGAGGTCACTCGATGTCGGATGCACAATTATACCGAACCAAAGACGAGGTAGAAGAGTACAAAAAAATCGACCCAATTACACAAGTTCTCGACATCATTAAAGAGAACAAATACGCAACCGATGCCGAGATAGAAATTATCGATGAGCGTGTGAAAGATTTAGTCGAAGAGTGTGCCACATTTGCCGAAGAATCGGATTTCCCAGAAGTACAGCAATTGTACGATGTGGTTTACGAACAAAAAGATTATCCATTTTTACCTCATAAACTGAAATAGATGGCTACAAAAGTTACCATGCCGCGCCTGAGTGATACGATGACTGAAGGAACTGTTGCTAAATGGTTAAAGAAGGTCGGAGATCAGGTGAAAGAGGGCGATATATTAGCTGAAATCGAAACAGATAAAGCAACCATGGAGTTTGAATCATTCAACTCGGGCGTGTTGCTACACATCGGTGTGCCAGAAGGCGGAACAGCGCCTGTAGATTCGTTGCTTGCCGTTATTGGTGAAGCTGGCGAAGTATACGACGCTGCTGCAGAAGCTGCACCAAAAGCAGACGCCGCTCCAAAACAAGAAGCTGCTCCAGTTGCCGAGGCTGCTGCTCCAGCTGCTGGCGGTGCATTGCCAAAAGGCGTGATTGTAGTTACTATGCCGCGCTTGAGCGATACGATGACGCAAGGAACTGTTGCTACTTGGCTTAAAGTCGAAGGAGATACAATTAAAGAAGGTGATATTCTTGCAGAGATCGAAACAGATAAAGCAACAATGGAATTCGAATCGTTTCATTCCGGAACGCTTCTTAAAATTGGTGTGAAAGCTGGCGAATCGGCTCCAGTAGATAGCATGTTGGCGATTATTGGTCCGGCCGGAACAGATGTGTCGGGCGTTAATGCAGCTTCAGCTGCTCCTGCGCCAGCTGCGTCACAAGCTGCTGAGACTGCTGTAGCTTCACCCGTTGCTGCTGCTGTAGAAGAAGTAGCTCACACCGGCGGTCGTTTGTTTGTTTCTCCCTTGGCACGCAAAATGGCTGAAGAGAAAGGAATCGATTTGCGTCAAGTGAAAGGTTCTGGCGAAAACGGTCGCATCATTAAATCGGATATTGAAAACTTCAAACCACAAGCCGCTGCTGCTCCTGTTGCCGCCACTGCCGCTACTCCAGCGCCGGTGTACAAGCCTGTTGGAAGCGAATCGGTTGCGGAAGTGAAGAATTCGCAAATGCGTAAAATCATCGCAAAACGCTTGTCGGAATCGAGCTTTACGGCTCCGCATTTCTTCTTGACAATCGAAGTAGATATGGACGCAGCAATTGCAGCACGTAGCGTGATCAATGCCATTCCAGACACGAAAGTTTCGTATAACGATATGGTGATTAAAGCTTCGGCAATGGCGTTGCGCAAGCATCCAAAAGTAAATTCACGTTGGACGGAAGAGGCTACGTTGATCAACAAACACATTCACATTGGTGTGGCGGTTGCTGTGGAAGACGGCTTGGTTGTTCCGGTCTTGAAATTTGCCGACCAAATGTCGTTTTCTGAAATCACACATGCGGTGAAAGATGTGGCAGGTCGAGCGAAGAGTAAAAAACTTACGCCAGATGAAATGGACGGAAGTACGTTTACCATTTCGAATTTAGGTATGTTTGGTATTCGCGAATTTACGTCGATTATTAACCAACCGAATTCGGCGATTTTGTCGGTAGGCGCAATCGTAGAAAAGCCGGTGGTGAAAAACGGACAAATCGTGGTAGGAAATACGATGACTCTTACTTTAGCTTGCGATCACCGTACGGTTGATGGTGCTATTGGAGCACAATTCTTACAAACCTTACGTATGTATTTGGAACAGCCAGTTACCATGCTTGCGTAATTTACCAATATTTGAAAAATAGATTTTAGATAAAAAAACCGCTTTCAAAGAGCGGTTTTTTTATGGTTTGATTTTCGCAGTAGCGATTGTAGCGAAAATCCTTTTGTTACGTAGCTTTGCGAAGGAACAAAAGATTGCAGCGGAAAGCGCGACGGCCCGGCGCAGATCCGTTTTTTGATAACGCTTTTAGGGCCGGACTGCCCAAATACATATGAAAACATTTTTAGTAACAGGAGCTTCGCGCGGAATTGGACTTGAAACTGTAAAAACACTGCTGGACGCTGGCGCGCGCGTGGTTTTAGTAAGTCGAAACGCTAGCGAAGTAAATTTAGAATCGGATCGATTGATTAAGTTAAACGCAGATTTATCGGTCGACAACGAAGGAGAAAAAATTGCTATCGCACTTAAATCTTTGGAAATAAGTGGCATAGATGGTTTAGTTCACAACGCAGGAACTTTGATTTGCAAGAAATTTGAGTCGCTTACCTTAGCCGATTTTGAATCGGTCTATCGGGTGAATGTTTTTGCTGTGGCAATGCTCACGCAGGCGTTGTTGCCGTTTTTGCACCGCGGTTCGCATGTTTTGGGAATCAGTTCGATGGGTGGCATACAAGGAAGCAGCAAATTTTCGGGTTTGGCGGCGTATAGCAGCAGTAAAGGCGCACTCATTACGTTGTTTGAGCTGTTGGCAGAAGAGTTTAAAGAACAAGGAATTTATTTTAATTCGTTGGCTTTGGGAGCTGTGCAAACCGAAATGTTAGCAGAGGCGTTTCCGGGTTACGTAGCGCCGGTAACTGCGCCGGAAATGGGTAGTTTTATTGCCGATTTTGTGCAAAATGGTCATCGTTTTTTCAACGGAAAAGTGCTGCCAGTCGCGTTGTCAACTCCATAAAGATTTATTTAAAACAGACTGACACACAACCATTTCGCCCTTGTGAAAGATATTTTAGCGAAATACGTACCCGAAGCTGCGGTCGACTACTGTTTTGACCTGATTGTGCATTGGCATGTGCATTTGCAGATCGTGAACGATCGGAAAACTAAACACGGTGATTACCGCAAGGAAGGGGATGGCAAGCACCGAATTACGGTAAACGGCGGTAAAAATAAGTATCGGTTTTTGATGACGCTGGTGCATGAAATTGCGCATTTGACGGCATTTGAAAAATACGGTCGGCGTATAAAACCGCATGGTTTGGAGTGGAAACACGAGTTTCGAACGTTGATGTTGCCGGTTTTGAATACGGAGGTTTTTCCAGCCGATTTATTGCAATTGTTAGCGCGTCATTTGCGAAACCCGTCGGCTAGCGATGGAACCGATGTTACGTTAACGATTGCATTTAAACAGTACGATCCGGAAACGGAATACGATTATTTATTTACTTTGCCGTACAACAGTTTCTTTCAAACGCCCGACGGCCGGGTTTTTCGAAAAGTTGGCTTAATTCAAAAACTGATTGAATGTACGGAAGTGCAAACAGGACGGCGATTCAAATTCAGGCCAAACGCAGAAGTTAAACAGATAATGCATGAAAAATAACAACAGATTTGCAGTGATAATGGCTGGTGGCGTGGGCTCGCGCTTTTGGCCGGTGAGTACAGCCGAGCACCCGAAACAGTTTCACGACATGTTGGGAACGGGAAAAAGTTTATTGCAACAAACGTTCGATCGCTTGCAACGCGTTGTTCCTGAGTCGCAAATTTTGGTCTTAACGAATCAGGCGTACGTTTCTTTGGTGGCAGAGCAGTTGCCAAAAGTGCATCACGATAACATTATAGCCGAACCAGCCATGCGCAATACGGCGCCGTGTATCTTGTTTGCAGCTTTAAAAATTAAACTAGCAAATCCGGATGCTGTTTTTATTGTGGCGCCGAGCGACCATTTTATTGAAGATGAAGTAGCATTTATTTCTGATGTTGATTTGGCAATGGAATATGCATCGCGCGAAGATGTGTTGCTTACATTGGGAATTGTTCCGACCTTTCCGAATACCGGTTTTGGATACATTGAAAGTGGGGAAAATTTAGGCGCATTTAAACGTGTCAAGCAGTTTCGCGAAAAGCCTGATTTAGAGACGGCCAAGGAATTTTTAGCTGCCGGTACTTTTTATTGGAATGCTGGAATTTTTGTGTGGAGCGCACGTTCGGTATTGAGTGCTTTTGAGAAATATCAGCCGGAAATGATGCAATTGTTCTCGGTTTTTAGCGAAGTACAAACGGCTGAGGAAACGAAAGCAACATTAGCGCAAGTTTATCCGCAAGCAGCAAATATTTCTATCGATTATGCCGTGATGGAACCGGCGCAAAATGTTGTTGTATTACCCGCGAGTTTCGACTGGAACGATCTGGGAACTTGGGGCGCCTTGTACGAAAAGTTGCCTAAAGATGCGCAAAATAATGCGGTGGTAAATGCGCGTTTATTGAGTAAAGAATCGAATGGAAATGTAATTTCCACGACTTCGAACAAACGTATCGTAGTAAAAGGCTTGAGCAATTTTATGATTGTAGAAACGCATGATACGATCTTAATTTATCCGTTATCCGACGAGCAATCGATAAAGGAAATTAGTGCCGAAGCTGCGCGTTTGTAATTAACGGGCGTCGTTGTCGAACTTAGGTTGTTTAGCCTTTCAAATACGCTTCGCGAACTTTCTTGAATAAATTCGACGAATAGACGAAGTCGGTTACGGCTTTATTGTCGGTTACGAAAATCTGCGACTTATCTCCTTGCCATTCTTTGATTCCGTTTTTTAGGAATACGATGTTTTCACCAATTTCCATCACCGAGTTCATATCGTGGGTGTTAATCACGGTTGTGATGTTGTATTCTTTGGTGATTTCCTGAATTAGGTTATCGATAAGAATCGCGGTATTGGGATCGAGGCCGGAGTTTGGTTCGTCGCAAAACAAGTATTTCGGATTGTTCACGATGGCTCGAGCAATGGCAACTCGTTTTTGCATACCGCCGGAGATTTCGCTTGGCAATTTTTTATGAGCGTCGATTAGGTTTACACGTTGCAAAACAACATCGACACGTTCGTTGATTTCAGCTCTCGACTTAGTGGTGAACATCCGCAGCGGAAAAGCTACGTTTTCGGCCACAGTCATGCTGTCGAATAAGGCGCTGCCTTGAAATACCATGCCGATTTCGGTACGCAATTCCCGGCGTTCGTCTTTGGAAAGATCGGCGTAAATGCGTCCGTC
Source organism: Flavobacterium sp. (assembly GCF_049240005.1). GTDB lineage: Bacteria > Bacteroidota > Bacteroidia > Flavobacteriales > Flavobacteriaceae > Flavobacterium. Next base: position 37,691 of record NZ_JBMLTK010000128.1, read on the forward strand.
GAAGTCGATAGTCCCCGAATCCGGACTGTGAATTCCCAGCAGTGTTTTCAGCAAAACGGTTTTTCCGCTACCGCTTTGTCCGATGATGAGATTGGTTTCACCGGTTCGAAAAACGGTCGAAATTCCTTTAAGAACCTGACTGCCGTTAAATGCCTTTTTAACATCGGTAATTGTTATCATGTCAGCAGCATTTGAGTTAGAATGTAATTCATGGTAATGATGGTTACTGATGTCCACACGAACGAAACGGTCGATGCTTTACCGACTTCCAGTGCGCCACCTTTCATATAGTAGCCGTGAAAACTCGGTATTGTTGCGAGTAAAATAGCAAAGATGAACGTTTTTATGAAGGCATAGGCGATGTGAAAGGGGATAAATTCGTTTTGAGTTCCAGCAATAAAGTCGGCACTGCTGGCAAAACCGCCATAAACTGCTGCGACGTAACCTCCGAAAATGCCAAGAAACATCGAGATTCCGATCACAAACGGATACAAAAGTAGCGCTATGATTTTTGGAAAAACGAGGTAGTTTAGTGAATTAACGCCCATTACTTCGAGCGCGTCGATTTGTTCGGTAACGCGCATGGTTCCGATGCTGGATGTAATGAACGAACCCATTTTTCCGGCCATGATAATCGAAATAAATGTGGGTGCAAATTCGAGAATAATGGATTGTCGGGTTGCGAAACCAATAAGATATTTGGGAATCAAGGGATTAGTGAGGTTTAGAGCCGTTTGTATCGAAACCACGCCACCTACGAAGAAGGAAATAAAACACACAATTCCTAACGAGTCGATTATCAGATCGTCGACTTCTTTAAGGATGAGTCCTTTCATAACCGACCATTTGGTTGGTTTGTTGAAAACCTCTTTGATCATTAAAAAATACCGACCCATTTGAGTCAGATAGCGCAATAACATCATAGCATTTCAATTAGAGTAAAGGTAGTGATTCTACTCTGAGTCTTGTTCATCCAAATAGTTTCTGCTTAATTTTTTTCCAACGATACGATTTTATAAAGCGGGCTTGTTCGGCGGTTACTAATTTGGCTTTCGCCGAAAGGGAAGCCGTTAAAAAGCCGGTTAAGTATGTGAAAACTAAGGTTGGTTTTTTCTTGCGTAGCGCTAGCTTCAGAGAGGCGATTGCTGTTAGTAAAAATCCGTATCCCAGGCTATAGAACGCTTCGCCCTGGGTTTTCGCTGCTTTTTTATTGTAGCTGAAACCGGTTGGTTTTAGGTGTTTTACGATAAGATTTTCGTTGACAATAACATCAAAGCCATAGAATTTTGCCAGAAGTTCATCGACAGTATCCCAACCCATAGCGGCTTTCAAACCGCCAATTTTCTCGAAACAGTTTTTGCTGTAAGCTTTAAAAGCGCCTCGAACGTGATCGTTGTCGGTGAGTCGTTCTACTTCCCAGCGTCCGTTTACTTCGATAGCAGCTTGGCCACCGGCAATTCCGACCTTCGGATTTTTGAAAACGGTTTCCAACCAATCAAAATAGTTTGGCGGTAAATCTAGATCGGCATCGAGTTTTACGACGACGTCAAAATCAGGTTCAACCTGTTGCAAACCTTCCTGAAAGGCGCGTATTACCTTAGATCCCGGTTCGTGCTTTGCGGATGATTTACGTTCGATCACCGCAAAATTTGGGTGATTTTCGACGGCTTTGCGGGCGGCTTCCACAGTATTGTCGGTGCTGTGATCGGAAACAACTACAACTTGATCGGGTTGTCGGGTTTGCGCTCGAAGGCTGTTTATTAGAATACCAATAAACGGCTCTTCGTTATGTGCGGGAACAACAACGGCAATTTTCATGTATTATTTGATAATTCGTTCCGCGTAAACGATGTAATAGCGTGGAGTAACTCGGTGCAACAGCGGTCGGATACCGATTTTATTCACTGGGTGTGTCCACTTTTCTGTGGCGATGATTTTCCAGCCAGCTTTTTCGAGCAGCCAATCGAATTGCCAATCTTCAAATTCGTGGAAGTGTCGGTCCCACACATCATTTTTAGAACGATATGCCGGTGAAAACCAGAGACGCAACGGAACAGAAGCCACGAGTTTGTGGCTCTTTACGTTTTGCAGTACGGTAAACGGATTGAGTAAATGTTCGAAAATTTCGAAGGCGGTTACTGCGTCGGCGTTTATGTGTAATCCGTCTTGGTGTATATCTAGATCTTCGCCAGAGGTATTTTGTACGTTAAAGCCCTCTTTTTTGAGAAGTTCGCCTAGTGGATTTTCTACGCCAAGATCTAGAATGTGGCAGTGCGCAGGCAAGTGTTTCTTTACAAACGCCAGTGTTTTTTCGAATCGTTTTTTGGGATACGTATGCTCGTACACGTTTTTAAGTTTTGTGGCAAAAGTAGGGGAAAAGAGTAATAGATTAAGTAACTAAGCCGTCTTTAAGCTTCAGTACAAGTCATGTTGGGATATCTCTAATTTGTATTTTTAAAAAATTTAAATTAATTAATTTCTTTTTATTACTTAATAAGTATAAAGTCCTATAGAGATATTAAAATTACTTCTCAGTCTAAACTATGGAGCGGTATATAACTTTGTATTAAATTTATTTTTAATTTATTTATATTATAAAAATTAAGTTAAATTATATTTTTTTATACTCTAATTCAGTTAATTATATTTTTAAAGTAAAATTTTATCTACTTTTATTTTTGAAATTCAGAAAGCATGATTTTAGATTCTTTTCTAGGTTTCATTTTTAATTTTAATCTTTCTACTTATGAAATCTCTCTTTTTACCCTTGCTGACTGTTTTTTCATTTTTTCAATTATATTCTCAAAAAAGTAAAGTTGAATATAGCTCTTTGAATGACTTTATCCATAATCAGTCTCTAAAGAATGATTTAGAATATGAGCGCAATTATAAAACTAGTCGTGAAGCATGGGTAAAATTTAATAATGATAGAATCACAAGTCAAACA
>NZ_JBMLTK010000129.1:0-17010 GCF_049240005.1 Flavobacterium sp.
TACGTAGTGACGTTTGCCGTTTAACGTATCGGTTTTTGGGGAAGTTAGTCCCGATGGCTATCGGGATTGTGACGTTCACCCTTAACGTATCGTTTTGTCCTACTGAACCCACGGACCAGCGACCGGAGCCTGAGCCTGTCGAAGGCTGGTTTATAGAAACTAGTCCCGATAGCTATCGGGATAGACTCCGATGAGTTCCCACCTAACCTATCTTTTTGCCCTACATAACCCACGTATCTTCGGTGCCTGAGCCTGTCGAAGGGTGGTGCCTGAGCTTGTCGAAGGGTGGTGCCTGAGCTTGTCGAAGGCAGAGAAGAAAGACTTTTTAGTATTAAGATTTGAGTCCCGAAAGCTATCGGGAAAGTCCCGATAGCTATCGGGATTACGATGTTCACCATTTTACGTTTCATGTTCCCACCCTAACCCAAGTATAGTCGGAGCTTGATCCTGTCGAAGAGCGGTGCAATTTTTCAGGCGATTTGATACGTTCTGTGTTTTCCTCAACAGCTAAATTTCCCGCCTAATTCTGTGCGGTTCCGTGTTTTCTGTGCGAATAAAAGCTAGTGTATGATCTTGTAGAAGGCTTACCGCAAAGTTCGCAAAAGGGAAATTTTTCGCTTCCGATAGCTATCGGAATTCCATTTTTTCCATTTTTTCTATTTTTTCTATTTACAAACCTTTTAGTATTTTGCAACTGTATTTATAAACGCCAAATAGCTTTAGTATGAAAAAAAAGGAACTGTACTCCGCTCGTTTTTCTCGTTCAAACCGCACATTTTTCTTCGATATTAAAGAAACCGTATCGGGAATTGTTTACCTGCAAATTTCGGAAAGCAAACTCGTAGATGATCAATTTGAACACCAACGACTAAGCGTCTTTGCTGAGAGTTTAGACAATTTTATCGACGAACTTGCTAAAGCGAAGTACGCCCTACGTAAAATTTCGGAACAACAACATTCAGAAAAGAAACGGAAAACTCAAAAAAGGTAATTGCTGTAATATTTTTAAACCTTCAAGGTTCCGCATAATTGCTCGATAGCTACAACCAGTAACTCGACGTCTAGGGCTGCATCGGCCAAACGTAATTTTGCCTGGGAGAAGTTGTTTTGAGCGGTGCGATATTCAATAGCTGAGACCGTTCCGATTTTAAACTTATCGTCGGTGATTTCTAAGTTTCGGGCTGCAAGAGTTTCATTCTCACGCTCAACTCCTAAACGCTCAATCGCAAACAGATAGCGAGAAAAAAGCTGATCAAACTGCGCTTGTAATTGCACAAGCACTTGATCTTCCGCCAGACGTGCGATTTCGACTTGAGTTTTAGCTACGCGCTCCAACCGATTTTGGTTAAAGCCATCGAATAAGTTAAGACGGGCGGTAAAACCGTAAGTGAAATTTCGTCCTGTTGACTCGGTAATGAATCCAAACGGCGTTTGATTTCGGATTAAATTGTAACCCGTATTTACACTAAGTGTCGGATACCGCGAGCTTTTCGCCTGTCGAAGTTGCTGCTCGGCTATCCGCTTGTTTATTTGTCCGAGTTGCAAAGTTGGATTCTCTGCAATCATTTTTGCTCTAAGCGCTTCTTTATCCAACGTAATCAACTGCTGCGGTAGGTTTTCAACGGCGAAATCTACAAAATCGCGTCGGCCTAAAATGCCCGATAAGCTAACTTTCGTATCGCTCAATACTTGTTGTAACTCGAGGCGTTGCGACCTGTCGGCGTTTAAATCAACTTCAGCGTTAAGCACTTCTAAACGTGCGGCTTTACCAATTTGAAAACGCGCTTGAACAATGCGTAAACGTTCTTCCGACACGCGAATCACCTCATCAAGCGTAGCAACTTGCGTTTGCAGCACCGATACGGTAAAATACGCATTGTAAAGCGCCGCCAATCGATCGAGAACAGCTGCTTTAAACTCGGCAGTTCCTTGATTACGGATTTCGGCGAGTTCTTTTTTGCGAGAAAACATTCTAAAACCATCGAAAACGGTCCAGTCGAGCGCAACTCCGTAATTGATGTTTAGGTTTTTAGCACCGTCGATTTCAATTTCATTTCCGTTGGCTTGCGATTGCTTTTGGTTCAAAACCGTGTTGTTATTGGTAACTACAGCGGCAATTTGAGGCAACATTCCGGCATTTCCTGCAGTAACGTTTAACGAATCGACTACCGCTAACTTCTTCGAAATATTGATTTCAAAATTAGCCGACAAAAGCTCGGCAACGGCTTTATCTAGGGGCAAAACTTGCTGACTAAAAGTTTCAGGCACAGCGAGGCCGAACAAACTTAAATACAGCACAAATACAAGTTTTCGCATACTTAATCTTTAAGGTTCTGAAATTCTGGACGTATCACTCTTTTTCGTGACCACATATAATACACGGCCGGAATTACATATAAGGTTAAAATCAAAGAAAAGATGGTTCCACCAACAATTACAATTCCCATTCCCATACGGCTTTTCGAGGCGGCGCCTAAAGAAATGGCAATCGGCAAGGCTCCGAGAGCGAGCGTCAAACTCGTCATTAAAATGGGTCGCAAACGCGATTCCGAAGCTTCCATAATGGCTTCCCATTTTGATTTGCCTTCTTCTCGCAATTGGTTCGCAAATTCAACAATTAAAATGCCGTTTTTCGTTACTAATCCAATTAACATCACCGTTCCAATCTGACTGAAGATGTTCCAAGTTTGACCAAACAACCACAGCGAGAATAACGCTCCGGCTACAGCCATCGGAACCGTTAAAATGATGATAAACGGATCGATAAAACTTTCGAATTGCGCGGCCAAAATCAAGAAAATAAGCAACAGTGCCAATCCAAATGCAAAGCTGGTGTTCGAATTACTTTCGGCAAAATCGCGACTCTCACCACCTAAATCGGTTGTAAATGTATCGTCGAGTACTTTTGCTTTCGCGGCTTCCATCGCGGCAATGCCGTCGCTCATACTTTTGCCGGGCGCTAAACCCGCGGAAACGGTAGCCGACATATAGCGGTTGTTGTGGAACAATTGTGGCGGACTACTTTTTTCCTCAATCGAAACCACGTTATCCATTTGGATTAACTGTCCGCTGGCATTTCGCACATAAATAGACGCTAAATCGATGGGCGTATCGCGATCGGCTTTATCAAATTGTCCGATTACTTGATATTGCCTGCCGTTCATCAGAAAGTAACCAAATCGTTGCCCGCTAAGCGATAATTGTAAAGTTTGTGCAATATCTAAAACCGAAATTCCGAGCGATTCGGCTTTTTCGCGATCAATAGTTACGTAGATTTCTGGTTTGTTGAATTTTAAATTCACATCGGTGATAGAAAACGTTGGATCTTTGGAAATTTCTTCCATAAATGCCGGAACTTTCTCCTTTAACATATCGAAATTCTTGGCTTGAATAATGTACTGCACAGGCAAACCACCACGCCGATTCACGGAAATCGTTGGTTGTTCCGAAACGGCTGTCTTGATGTCGGAATATTTCTTTGTCCATTTCGTTAAATCTTGCGCGATATCTTTTTGCGCTTTTGAATCGCCGCGTTCATCGGGTTCCAGTAGTGATAAACGCACAAAACCACGGTTTACAGCGCCAGCGCCAAATCCGGGTGAGGTAACAACTAAACTCACTTCCTTTTCAGGAATCGAATCGTTGATTAAATTCGCAATTTCCTGCATCGAACGGTCCATGTAATCGTAGGTTGCGCCTTCTGGCCCGGTAATGTTCAGAAGAATCATACTCCGATCGTCGTATGGTGCCGTTTCTTTAGGTAAGATTTGATAGAATAAATACGATAATCCTAAACATCCGAGTAAGATCGGGAAGCTCAACCATTTTCGCTTCATAAAACCCTCTAAACTCTGGTGGTACGAACGATTCAAATTCACGAAAAAGGGTTCGGTAAGTACATAAAATTTACTGCGTTTTTGTTCGCCGCCCTTCATCAAATAGGCATTAAGCATGGGCGTTAGGGTCAGCGACACAAACGCAGAGATAAGAACTGCGGCACCAATTACGATTCCGAATTCCCTAAACAAACGACCAACAAATCCTTCTAAAAAAATCACGGGTAGAAAAACCGCTGCCAAGGTTATGGAAATGGAAATTACGGCAAAGAAAATTTCGTTACTTCCTTTAATAGCGGCTTCCACGGGTGTCATCCCCTCCTCTACTTTTTTAAAGATATTTTCGGTAACTACAATTCCATCGTCAACAACCAAACCTGTAGCTAACACAATTGCCAATAAAGTGAGTACATTGATCGAAAAACCGCACAAGTACATGATGAAAAAGGTGGCGATTAGCGAAACGGGAATATCGATAAGCGGTCGGAACGCAATGGCCCAGTCGCGGAAAAACAAATAGATAACCAGCGTTACCAGAAGTAAAGCAATGATTAATGTTTCGGCTACTTCGAGAATGGCTTTTTTGATGAACAAGGTTTGGTCGATTGCCACGTCGATTTCAAAACCTTTTGGTAAATCTTTCTTAAACTGTTCGTATTGCTTATAAAAAGCTTCGGCAATATCGAGGTAGTTTGTTCCGGGTTGTGGAATTAACGAAAGTGCTACCATGGTTTGTCCGGAATCACTCAAACGTGTTTCTAGATTTTCGGCTTCCAAGCTGGCATTTCCTACGTCGGCAAAACGAACGGTTTGCGTTCCCGAATTTTTGATAATCAGATTCTCAAAATCGGTTTCCTTCTCTAAATTACCGAGCGTTTTCACGGTAAGTTCGGTGTTTGCGCCTGTTAATTTCCCGCTCGGCAACTCCACATTTTGGCTGGTCAATGCGTTTTGTACGTCTTGAACAGTAAGACCGTAGGCGGCTAATTTCACAGGATCAATCCACAATCGCATGGCGTATTTTCGCTGTCCCCAAATTTGAACGCTACTAACGCCGGGAATGGTTTGTAGTCGTTGCGCTAAAACGTTGTCGGCATAATCGGTGAGTTCCAACACGTTTTTCGAATCGCTTTTCATCGTCATTGTTAAAATCGGATCCGAATTCGCGTCGGCTTTAGAAACCACGGGCGGTGCTGTTAAATCTTGCGGCAGATTTCGAACGGCTTGCGAAACTTTATCGCGTACATCGTTTGCCGCTTCTTCCAAGTTTTTATCGAGATTGAACTCTATTGTTATGATACTGGTTCCTTGCGCGCTGGTACTGGAAATATTTCGAATACCGTCGACGGCATTAATTGCTTTCTCGAGCGGTTCGGTGATTTGCGATTCGATGATATCTGCGTTTGCACCTGCGTAGTTGGTCTGTACGGAAATTTGAGCGGGATCGATCGATGGAAATTCCCGAATTCCCAAAAAGGTGTATCCGATTATTCCGAAAAGTACAATCAATAAATTGAGTACAATCGTAAGAACCGGACGGCGGATACTTAGTGTAGAAAGACTCATTTTTTAACGATTGCTGGTTTAACTAAACTACCTTCTTTTAAAGCCATAACACCCGAAACAATCACTGTATCGCCTGCGGTTAAACCCGAAGCTACAGCAACTTTTTGGTTGTCGCGACTAATACTTTCGATTTGCTTTTCGGTGGCTTTTCCGTTCTTAGCCACAAAAACTTTCTGGCCGTTTTGAATTGGAATTACAGCTTCTGTAGGAACGAAAATTGCTTTTTGGTTTTCACCGATATTTAGCAATACATCGGCAAAGGTTCCCGGAAACAGTTTTCCTGTTTTGTTATCTGCTTTTGCACGGATTTTCATGGCTCGCGTTTCGGTGGCAATTTCAGGTTCTATGGCGTAAATACGCGCCGTTAATGTGTCTTTGATTCCAGCCACCCGAAATTGAATGTTGCTGTTATTCTGCAGCAGCGAACTGTATTTTTCTGGAATGGCGAAAGTAAGTTTCACCGTATTCGATTGCACTAATTTTCCGATTAGCGTTTGTGGAGTTACGTATGCACCTTTGGATATCGATCGCAGACCAATTTTACCCGAAAACGGCGCGATAATACTTGTTTTTTGAATTTGTGCGCGAATGAGTTCGGTAGCCGATTTTGCCATTTCAAAATCCGAATTTGCTACGTCTAGCTCCTCTTTGCTGATGGCTTCTTTTTCGAACAGCAATTTGGCTCGTCGCAAGGTTTCTGATGCCAACTTCATTTTTGTTTGTGCCGAACCGAGTTGTGCACGCAAATCGACATCGTTAATTTTAATCAAGAGTTGCCCTGCACGCACACTGCTGCCTTCTTCAAAGTAAATTCCGGTAACGATACCCGAAACTTCCGGACGTATTTCAATGGTTTCGTTAGCTTCAATGTTTCCAGAAACGGCAAGTTGTTCTGAAAATGGTTCGGCTGCGGCTATAATTGCTTGAACGGGAATGGGTTTATCTGATTTTGGACCACCGCCTTTTGAACCGACATCGGCTTCTTTATTTGCATTTATTCTACTGACAATAAGATATATAAGAAGTAATCCAAGAACTACAAATACAAGGTTTTTTATCTTCATAAACGAGATAGGATTTTTGAGATTGCAAAGAAACAGGCTTTTTTGCAGTCCGATTTTGTATAATTTACAGATGCGACGTTAATTAAATCTAAAAAATTCAATTAGCTGGCCTAATTCGCGAAGCAAAGGTGCAAATAAAAAATCCGCCTAAACCTGAGCTGCAATCGTTTTTAACTATTGCAAGATTAGTTTAGACGGAGGTATTATTTTTCTATTATAGGTAATAAAAACGCAGGATTTAAAAATAAAATTCTGATTGTTATAGATTTACTTACCGCTATAAAATATCGTGATAATCGGCATTTTTTTGAATAACTGCTTTTGCGAACGGACACAGCGGTAAAATTTTTATTTGCTTTTCTCTTGCGAAGTTTACAGCTGCTGCCACCAATTGCTTTCCGGCATTCTGACCTTTAAGAACTTCGGAAACGGCAGTATGATCGATAATTATTTTATCTGAGCCCGCCCAAACATAGGTCATCTCGGCTTCTTCTTTTCCGGCAACTTCAATGAAGAACTTGCCTTTTTTACCATCGTCGTGTTGTTTTATTTCCATGCTGTCATTGATTTAGTGATGGAAAAGTACACAGAAACAATCAGCCGAAAGTCGTCGTTAAAAGAAATTTATGACTGTCCATGATTTAAGCTACTGACTTTCAGCATTTTTCAAACACTTGCTTTTTGAAGTCGGATTGTGAACGTACTTCCTGAACCATAATCGCTTTCAACGTTGATGCTTCCACCTTGAGCCTCAATAAATTCTTTACTAATTGCCAAACCCAAGCCTGTCCCTTCTGTTTCGGTACCCGGAACGCGAAAATACCGGTCGAAAATTTTGTCGATATACTGTGGAGCGATTCCTTGTCCGGTATCTTGAACGGCAATCGCTAAAGTAGTAGCTGAATCGAAAATGCGAATCGTAACCTGTGCATTTTCATGCGAATATCGAATGGCATTCGACACCAAGTTAGTAAGTACCCAAGCGGTTTTTTCATGATCAATCAGCACTTTACTGTTTTCAGTAGTATCAGAAAAAACCACTGCTATTTGTTTCTGTTCTGCCTGCGTTTTGGTAGCATCTATTGCGTAACGAACAATCTCCGACGGCTGCTCGGGAAAAAGCGTTAATTGAACATTTCCACTTTCCACCTGGGTAATATTGAGCAATTCGCTCGTTATTTTTAGGAGTCGGCTTGTATCGTCTTTTATGCTGTCGACTAGATTCTTTTGCTCGGGATTTAATGTTCCAATTTGTTCGTTTTCGAGTAATTGCAGACTCATTTTTATCGAAGAAATTGGCGTTTTGAATTCGTGTGAAACCGTTGCTATAAAGTTTGTTTTAGCCGAATCGAGTTCTTTGTATGAAGTTACATTTCGCAGAAAAACGACGTGTCCGACTAGCTTCGATTCGGCTTCGCCCGTAGGTTGTATTGCGATTGGAATAGTTTCTTTTTCAAAATAACTTTCTTTGTTTTCGGCGAAGATTTTCATGGGAACTTGACGCTTGTACGTATCGGTTTGCGCGAGTTCTAAATCCTGAATAAGCGTTCGAATTAAATCGTTTGAAACTGCTAAGTCCTTTGCAGGTTTACCGATGACGTCGGCAGTTTTTAAACCAGAGATTTTAATAGCTTGTTCGTTTGCGAAAATGATTTGCATTCTTTCATCCAGACCAATAACCGGATCGTTCATGTTGTTGATGAGCGTTTCAATCCGGCGTTTTTCCATCATTAACTTCGCTAAATTGCTGTTGTTGTACTCTTCGAGCTTTTCGGCCATCGTGTTAAACGATTTTGCTAATTGGCCAAATTCGCTATGACTTTCAAAACGAACCCGTTGCGAATACTGCTGTGCGGCGATATTTCGAATGCTGTCGGTAATTTCCCGAATCGGATTGGCAATGTGCGAAGGTAAATTCACCAAAAGGGTAAAAGCAATTACAAAGCAAAGCGTTCCCGTTATCGCAATCCAAGTAATAGCCTCGTTGGCTGTGGTGCTGGCAATCTGACTCTTACGTGCGATGGCTTGCATGTTCAAATCCATTAAAACATAAATTCCCGCTCGAATATCACTTTTAATAATATCTTGTTCTGAGCTGTTTTTCAACGCATTAAACTTGACGCGAATTAGGTTTGTTGCCTCGCGTTCACCGATTTCAGTGATGTTCTTTTCCTGATTTCGAAGATTGGTTTCAAAGATATCGAGCGCCACTTCCGAACGATCTTCCAAAGAAATGAGCATCGTTCTACAATACTCGAGTGTGTTGTAATTTGCGTCGAGTATAGATTCGGTATCGGTTTTAAGTGCATTGATGTTTCGTGCGCCGACTAAACTCAACACCACAATCAAAATAAAAAGTAGGCCTACACCTAACGTAAGTTTGGTTTTAATTTTCATCTACGAAAGTATAACGAGATCGATATGACTGGACGACAACTTCTTAAGCAACTGATTAAAAATATTGGTCGACAAAATAATGCGCAGCAAGCTAAAGTGTGGCTTTCCGATACAAACGGTAGTTATTTTTCGCAATTCAGCTTGTTCGATGATGGTTTTGGCAACCGAAGCACTTTCAATTTTAATGATGTCGGCTTTTAATTCGGTTGCTAATTTAAAATGATTGATTAAATGTCGTTGCTTGTCGAGCGGTATTTTACTCGGACTTTCAGCCGGCGTTTGCACATACAGCACGTACCATTTGCTGTGGTAGTAATTGGCCAGACGCGCGGTTTTTCGGATTACAGTTTTGGCTGTTTTGTCGTTACTGCTGATACACGCCATAAAGCGCTCGTGTTTTATGGAATTTGGTTTGGTAATTTCAGTTTCAACTTTTCGTTCGACTTGCGAAGCGACTTCCTTGAGAGCGAGTTCGCGGAGCTGCAAAATATGTTCGCTTTTAAAAAAATTATTGAGCGCCCAAGGAATTTTCTCTGCGGTATAAATCTTCCCCTCTTTCAGTCGCGTGATCAATTCATCGGCGGTTAAATCGATGTTTACGACCTCATCGGCTTGAGCCAAAACGCTGTCGGGCACACGTTCTTTAACATCTACACCAGTGATTTCCTTGATTTCCTGATGCAAACTTTCAATGTGTTGAATATTCACCGCCGAAATAACATTAATTCCGGCGGAGATTATTTCAAGAACGTCTTGCCAGCGCTTTTCGTTCTTACTTCCTTCCACATTGGTGTGCGCCAACTCATCAACAATAACCACTTCAGGCCGTAAATTAATGATTGCCTGCACGTCGAGTTCTTCTAATTCTTTGCCTTTGTAGAAAATTTTACGTCGCGGAATCAGTGTTAAACCCTCAAGTAATTCGTGTGTTTCTTTGCGGTTATGCGTTTCGATAAAACCTATTTTAACATCGATACCGTTCGTCATCAACGTTTTAGCTTCTTGCAGCATCCGATACGTTTTACCTACACCGGCACTCATTCCGATGTAAATTTTGAACTTTCCCTTCCGAGATTTTTTAATCAAGTCAAGGAAATGCTGTACGGTTTTATCTTTTTCGGTCATATCAAAAAGAAAATGCTAAAGCTGTGGTAATAAGATAGTTTTGCGGAGCTGGAGCATCATCGTAGGTATAAATCCGATCTTTAGAACTAAATCCGCGTGCTTCGATACGCCAAACAGCATTGGTCGTAATTTGATAATCGTAATTTACAGAGTAACTTGCCGTTTGAAAACCGTTTGGTGAAGTGGTAGCGATAATTACTTGATTTTCATCGTTGTAATATTCGGCCCGTGCAGCGTGTGTCGACTTTGAACTCAGCGCATATTTTCCGATTAAAACTGGCGAATACCACGAGTGATAGGTTTTACTTTTTTTGGCTGTTTGCTGTGCGCCAATATCAAAACCGGCAATCAATCCGAATTTATCTGTGAGTTGAAATTGTCCGTAGAAGTTGTGGAAGTAGCGCATTTTACGGTCAATATCCGGTGAATCGCTTCCCACAAAAGAACTACTATTGAGCGTAACTTTCGCATTGGGTTTGAAGGTAATTTGGTGTCCGAACGCTAACGTGTTATTGCCTTCCACACGCTGAATACGTTGCCAACCGTTTAGCAACAAGCCACTTACAAACCATTTCCCTGACGGGGAAGTATAAGAAACCTTGACACCACTTTCGTAATACGGAGAATTATCGGCGAGAATACTGCGCGTTAGATTCCAACAGTCTTTTCCAACGGCACTTTCAAAACCGATGTGCGAAGCAAAAATCCCTGCATCGATCCACAAATTTTTGTTTTCGGATAGCTTAACTCCGACGTTTGCTTCAAAGATGTTCTGCAAAGTAGGCGACTCGGAAGCTAGGTTTGCATCGGCATACGTTCCTGCCATCACAGCTAAATTTCCGCGTAAGCGCTCAGATGAATACGCAGCCTTCACAAATCCTAAATTCAGATTTACTTCGTTGTGTTTGTTGTGGGAATACACTCCCGCTGGACGCAGATGATCGTCTGGATTTGCAAAATCGTAACCGTAGTAGCTTTCCAGATATCCGCTAAATGTTAGGTTTGAAGATTTGGAGTCGGTTTGCGAGTACAAACTTCCGCTTAGCGCGCAAAATATAGGTAAGATTAATTTTCTCATGATTTTATTTCAGCTTGTCGAGTGCTGCGTTTAATTTAACAACGTTGATTTTTGTGGTTCCGAAAACACCTAAAAACGGCTTTTCGATATGTGCTTCGACCAATTTTTTCAATTTTTCGATTTCAATGTTACGAACTTTTGCGATGCGATTAACTTGAATTTGTGCGGAAGCCACAGAAATATTGGCATCTAAACCACTTCCGCTCGCCGTAACTAAATCCGAGGGAATATCGCTCTTTTTTAAACCTGGATTATGAGCCAAAAGTGTATCAATTCGGGCTTTCACAGTTGCTAAATACTCCGGATTTGAAGGTCCTTTGTTGCTTCCGCCCGAAGCTGCTGCGTTGTAATCGACTGCTGATGGGCGCGACCAAAAGTAACGATCAGTCGTAAATGTTTGTCCGACATTTTCATAGAAGCCTGACTCATTTTTGGCAAAAGCTATGTCTTCCGGAACTAATTTAGAAATTCCGAGAATAGAAAAAATATAGAGTCCGCAGAACAAAAAGGCACAAACGGCAGTTAGGCGCAACCCAATAAGAAATGGTGTTTTCATGGTGTTTTTAGATGAAGAGTGAAACTAAAAGATCGATGGCTTTGATTCCAATAAAGGGAACGAGAACGCCTCCGAGTCCGTAAATCAATAAATTTCGTCGAAGTAATGCGCTGGCACCAATTGGATTGTACGCTACTCCTTTCAGCGCAAGCGGAATGAGCATAGGAATAATAATGGCATTAAAAATCACCGCAGATAAAATCGCACTTTCGGGACTTTGCAATTGCATGATGTTTAGCCCTTGCAAAGCCGGAATGCCCATAATGAACAAAGCGGGAATGATTGCGAAGTACTTTGCCACGTCGTTTGCGATACTGAATGTGGTTAAAGTTCCTCGTGTCATGAGCAACTGCTTTCCGATTTCCACGATTTCGATTAATTTGGTTGGATCGTTATCTAAATCGACCATATTTCCAGCTTCTTTGGCCGCTTGTGTTCCGCTATTCATAGCTACACCCACATCTGCCTGAGCTAAGGCAGGAGCGTCGTTGGTTCCGTCGCCCATCATCGCTACTAAGCGACCGTTCGCCTGTTCTTTCTTGATGTAGTTCATTTTATCTTCGGGTTTTGCTTCTGCGATAAAATCATCGACGCCCGCTTTTTCAGCTATGAACTTTGCCGTAAGCGGATTATCGCCTGTAACCATTACCGTTTTGATTCCCATTCTGCGTAAGCGCTCGAATCGTTCTTGGATTCCGGGTTTAATAATGTCTTGAAGTTCTACAACACCAAAAGGAATTTCGTTTACCGACACAACCAAGGGCGTACCACCGTTAGCCGAAATGGCTGTTACTTGATCGAGAATTTCTTTAGGGAATTCATTTCCAACAGCTTCACACAATTTCCGAATGGCATCGGCAGCACCTTTTCGAATACGTTTGTTTCCCAAATCAACGCCACTGCTGCGCGTTTCGGCGGTAAAGTTTATAAAACGAGCTTCGGCAGAATAAAAATCGTGTTTGCTGACATTTGCCAATTCGATAATCGACTTTCCCTCGGGCGTTTCATCGGCCAATGAACTTAAAACTACCGCTTCTTTAAAAGCATCGTCTGAAACGCCGATTGCTGGATAAAATCGCGTTGCTTTTCTGTTTCCGATGGTAATCGTTCCTGTTTTATCGAGTAGCAATACATCGACATCGCCCGCTGTTTCTACGGCTTTTCCACTTTTGGTGATTACGTTGGCACGAAGCGCACGATCCATACCCGCAATTCCGATTGCAGATAAGAGTCCGCCGATCGTCGTTGGAATCAAACACACAAAAAGCGAAATAAATGCTGCGATGGTGATTGGCGTATTGGCATAATCGGCAAAAGGTTTTAAAGTTACGGTTACGATTATAAAAACGAGTGTAAATCCAGCAAGTAAGATGGTTAGCGCAATTTCGTTCGGAGTTTTTTGCCGACTTGCGCCTTCCACTAAAGCAATCATTTTATCGAGAAAACTCTCGCCTTGTTCGGTAGTTACGCGCACGATAATTTTGTCGGAAAGCACTTTTGTTCCGCCAGTCACTGAACTTTTATCGCCACCAGCCTCGCGAATTACCGGAGCCGATTCACCAGTAATGGCGCTTTCATCGATTGTGGCTAAACCTTCGATAATTTCACCATCCGCAGGAATGATATCGCCGGCTTCGCAAATAAAGACATCATTTTTTTGGAGATCAGACGATTGAATTTCTTCTAGTTCAACTTTATCCGAATTCGTAAAATTCCGTAAGCGTTTTGCCGGCGTTTCAGCACGTGTTTTTCGCAAACTATCGGCTTGTGCTTTCCCACGCGCTTCGGCGAGAGCTTCGGCAAAATTGGCAAATAACAGCGTAAGGAAGAGGACAACAAAAACAGTTAAATTGTACGCCAATGAGCCTTGAGATTCTGCGCCAGCGATAATCCACAAACAAACTGCAAACATCACAGCAGTTCCGATTTCGACGGTAAACATCACCGGATTGCGAAACATTTTGATTGGATTGAGTTTGATGAACGATTGTTTTAAAGCTTCTATTAAGAAAGCTCTTTCATATAAAGATACATTTTTTGCCATGAGACGTTATTTAGACATTGAAAAATACTCGGCGAGTGGACCAAGAGTTAGCGCTGGGAAAAAGGCTAGCGCTGCTAATATGGCGATTACCGCGAAAGTCATTAAACCGAAAGTTGCAGTATCGGTTTTCAGCGTACCAGCGCTTTCCGGAATGTAGTTTTTTGAAGCCAGAATTCCGGCGATGGCAACGGGCCCGATGATGGGAAGATAGCGTGCCAACAGCATAACAATTCCGCAGGTGATATTCCAAAATGGTGTGTTGTCTCCTAAACCTTCAAAACCGCTGCCGTTGTTAGCACTAGACGAGGTAAACTCGTATAACATTTCGCTAAAGCCGTGATAACCTGGATTTGCCAGCCAAGCGGAATATGTATCGGGATCGGAAGTAAATACCGCGCTTGCCAGAGCCGTTCCGGTTAAGATTAGCAGCGGATGTAAAAGCGCAATAACCATAGCAATTTTCATTTCTTTGGTTTCGATTTTCTTTCCAAGAAATTCCGGCGTTCTTCCGACCATCAAACCACTAATAAAAACCGCAAGGATTATGAAGATATAGAAATTGAGAAATCCGACTCCCACTCCACCGAAGAAACAGTTTACCATCATTCCCAACATCGCGAATGAACCTGTTAACGGCGTTAGGCTGTCGTGCATAGAATTTACGGATCCGTTGCTGGTGCAGGTAGTGAAAATGGCCCAAGTGGCCGATGCTGCAGAACCAAAACGAACTTCTTTACCTTCCATGCTTCCGAGCGGCTGACTCACGCCAAGATCCGCAACAGCGCTATTTCCTTGCATTTCAAAATAAACCGACGGAAGCGCTAATAGCAGAAATCCCAGTGTCATTACACCAAAAACTATGTAAGAGAATTTTCGCTTATTCACATAAATTCCCATTGCGATTATCAGTGCCATCGGAATTAACAAAATAGATACAGTTTCTACGATATTGGTAAAGTAGTTCGGATTTTCCATAGGGTTCGCCGAGTTCGGACCGTAAAATCCGCCTCCGTTCGTGCCGAGCTGTTTGATGGCAACGAAAGCTGCAACCGGACCACGGCTAACTTGTTGTTCGGCACCTTCGAGAGTTCTTACGGTATCTTTTCCATCGAATGTCATTGGAGTTCCGTTAAAAACCAAGATTGTTGCTACGATAATCGATAAGGGAAGTAAAATTCTGGTGCTGCTCCGTACGAAGAACGCATAGAAATTGCCCAGCGTTGTAGTGCTGCGCTCCCGCATAGATTTGAAAACGGCTGCACTAATAGCAATACCGCAGGCTGCGCTGATAAACTGCCACAACATGAGCAGTAACTGTCCGAGATAAGAAAGTCCGGTTTCGCCCGAGTAATGCTGAAGATTGGTATTGGTAACAAAACTTATTGCAGTATTGAAAGCCAAGTCGGCCGACATGGAAGGATTATTATCTGGATTTAGCGGTAAATTACTCATGTTTGTTAGAACGAGCATGGATAGGATAAACCAGGTAACGTTAATGGATAGTAGGGCTACAAGCTGCTGCTTCCAGGTCATTTCCACGCAAGGATTTATACCTGAAAGTTTGTAGATTACTTTGTCGAGCGGATTAAAAATTCGATCAAGCCAGGTTTTCTCGAAGTTAAAAACTCTTGCGATGTAGCTACCGAGCGGAAATGCAAGTATTACTACGGCTACAAACATTAAAAGCGCTCCAAATATTTCTGAATTCATAATTTTATATTGAAGTGTTTTTAGAATTTTTCGGGTTTAAGCAGCACATAACACATATATACGAATGTGGCTATTGCGATGATGAAAAGTGCTAACATGGTATTTAGATTTTATCGAACCAGTCGATTGATTTAAACAAAACGGCGTAAATGATTACGCCAAGCGCAGTGAAAAGTAAAACTGACATGATTTAGGGTTTTAGATTTAGAAAGGAACTGGAAGGGAACATTTGAAAAGTCGCTCTTGTACGACCAACCATTGTAATTCGATTTTTCATTTGAATTAATTTAGAATGTTCGGAGTTTGGCAAAAAGCTCTCCGTTTATTCAACATAAATATAAAATACTGAATTACAATTACTTAGAATTTATCGGAATAGAACTTAATGTAAAAACCCTATCATTTTGAAAGGGTCAGTCGTATCGTTTTGCAATTAACTTTCTTGATGCCAGCCTTTCGAAATACCGACCGCATAGGCACATAACCATTTACTTTATACAAGTAAACCTATATGTCTATGTGGTTTAAAATACCGACCACATAGGCACATAACCAGTTATTTTATACAATTTAACTTATGAGTCGATGTTGTTAAAATACTGACCACATAGGCACATAACCACTTACTTTAGAAAAGTAAACCTATATGTCTATGTGGTTTAAAATACCGACCACATAGGCACATAACCCGTTATTTTATATAAGTAAACCTATGTGTCTGTGTGGTTTAAAATACCGACCACATAGGCATATAACCACTTACTTTAGACAAGTAAACCTATGTGTCTATGTGGTTAAAATACTAACCACATAGGCACATAACCTGTTTAAGCATATGTGCCTATGTGGTTGAAAATACTGACCAAATAGGATCATAACTAGTTATTTCATACAAGTAAACCTATGTGTCTTTGTGATTGAAAACTTAACACATAAGCGAACAACTCTGTAGTCCAAATAACATAAAATACTGGTTAACTATTCGGTGTACATTAAAACCAAACAAGCGAGTAACCAACTTGTTCAAGTCATAAGTGACGATTGTTCATTACTAAAACGATTGTTTCGAAACGAAAAAAGTGCAGTTAATCCGGCAGGTTCCTGTAAAGCTCTGTTACAAATGTCTTTTGACCTTCGCGAAATAAATTAACCACATTGAAATTAATCAAGATGCCTTTCGGAGATTGTAGTAGTTTCAAATAGGAAATAATTTGCGCTTCGTGAACAGGCAAGATTCTTTCTACTGCTTTGATTTCTACTAAAAGTGTATTTTCTATTAGAAAATCGCAACGCAAATTAGCATCTAGTTCTAATCCGTTGTAAAAAACAGGAACATTAAACTGCGAGGTGTAAGAAATTTTCCTCAAACGTAATTCGTGCTCTAAACATTTTTGATAAACTCCTTCGATAAGGCCAGGTCCTAATTCGCGATGCACTTCAATCGCAGCACCTATAAAATCGAAAGTCAATTGGTCGAGGTAAGTTTTACTGTATGGCATATATAAATATTTTGGATTTTAAAAATAAAAAACTATTTATCACCTGCAAAGACTTACCTTTTTATTTTTTTCATTTCAGATCGTATTCTTGGATTTTGCGATACAGCGTTGTTAGTGCAACTCCGAGTAATTCAG
>NZ_JBMLTK010000129.1:17110-22874 GCF_049240005.1 Flavobacterium sp.
TCGTATTCTTGGATTTTGCGATACAGCGTTGTTAGTGCAACTCCGAGTAATTCAGCAGTTTTTGTTTTGTTGCCGTTTGTGTAATTAAGAACTTTCTGAATGTGAATTTTCTCTGCGCTTGCAAGTTCAAAAGCCGAGAGTGTCTTACTTTTTACAACTGCAGTTGTTGCCAATTGAAAGTCGGCTGGAAGATGCTCGATCGTAATTTGCGAATCTGCTAAAATAACGCTTCTTTCAACGACATTTTTCAATTCACGGATATTCCCTTTCCACTCATGCGCTTGTAGGGCTTGAAAATAGTTTGGATCGACCGTTGTAATTCGTTTGTTTGTTTTTGCTGAGGCTTTTTCTAAAAACAGTTTGGCAAGTGCTTCAATATCGGAATTTCGTTCGCGTAAGGGTGGTAAATGAATTTGAAATACCGAAATACGATAAAACAAATCGGAACGAAAATTACCCCTTTGAATTTCATCATTTAGATCGCGATTGGTGGCAGCAATAATGCGTACATTTACTTTAGTGGGTGTCGAATCGCCTACGCGAATAAAACTTCCTGTTTCCAAAACTCGGAGCAATTTCGCTTGTAGATCGATTGCCATTTCACCGATTTCATCCAAGAAAATTGTGCCGTTATTCGCGGCTTCAAAAAGACCTTTTTGATCTTTCATAGCACCGGTGAATGCCCCAGCACGATGCCCAAACATTTCGCTTTCTCACAATTCTTTGCTAAAAGCAGAGCAATTTATAGCTACGAAATTATTTTTGGATCGGTTACTAGCGTGATGAATTGCTTGTGCGAAAACCTCTTTTCCAGTTCCAGTTTCTCCAGTGAGTAAAACAGTGGTATCGGTCGTTGCTACTCGCTGCGCCAAGGCTACAGCATCTTTTATCGCTTTTGATGTACCAATAACTTTATCAAACGAATGTTTATTTCCAAGTTGTTGCTCCAGATTTGCAACACGTTTCGATAAATCAACTTTCTCTAACGCACGATACAATAACGGAATTATCTTGTTGTTATCGTCTCCTTTGGTTAGATAATCGAAGGCGCCATTTTTTATCGCTTGAACGCCATCGGGAATGTTTCCGTAAGCGGTAAGCAATATGACTTCGGTAGTCGGAGAACTGGTTTTAATTTCCTTCGCCAAATCAATTCCAAATGCATCGGGAAGCTTGACGTCGCATAAAACCACATCCACGTCGGTTTGTGTTAATTTACGAAGACCTGATTTTTTATCACTAGCTTGATGTACTTCGAAACCTTCCAAGCTAATGATTCTAGCTAGCAACCCACGTAGCTTCTCCTCGTCGTCTATAATTAAGATTTTTCTCAAAATGTATTATAAAAACTGAATTGCAAAGGTAAAACAGTTCTTTTGTGTAGCTAGCGTTCTTCGGAAGCCGTTTTTAAAAAAGTTTAATTACAATTCGAGTTTATTGCCAATACGTAGGTTTCAACCACTTTCAGTTTTTTGGCTGTCTCTGCACCTAAAAAACCAGAGATGTCGGTTTCACTAATTTGTGATTGATACTCTCGAAGGAGCTTCTTTGCAGTAGGCATATAACTCCAATGCCATTTTTCAACCTCATAACCGCTGGAACGATTAGCGCCTTTTTCGTTATAAACCTGACAAAATCCGTAAGTTGCTGCATGCTCAACTAACCATTGATATTCCTTTTTTCCTTTTTGGGTTTCGAAGTAGGAAGGTGAAACGCTATTAATATCTATGTCTGTTCCCCAGTGATGACGTGAAGTTCCAGGCATAGCGCTGTATTTCATGATGATTTTTGCGCGATGTACCGGATTTTTGACTGTTATCGCAAGATTCTTTCCAGAAACAAGCGTTTGACCGCGCCATTTCTTCTCCCAAATCTTCTTTTGATACGTGAAGTTTCGAGTGGCAGAAATTATTTTTAGGGAGATTCCTTCTTGCGCTGCTTTTGTATGCATTTGTTGGAATGCGTCTAACACTTCGCGACGCAAAAACAAATCTTTTTTCGTGGAATACTGTTCAGGAATAATAGAAAAATCGGGATGTGAAGCCGGAATAAACTTCCCTATTAAGTAATCTTTACTAAAAGAATGTGAACTTTGATTGTAATTTTTACCTGCAAAACGTACATCTTTTTTCTGCGAAGTATTATTCTTTTCTGCGTAAGCGAAAAAAGCGAAATAAACAGCTGGAAATATGGCTAATAGTGATTTAAAACGACTAAAGTTTATCATAAAAAAATCGGCAACAAGGATGTAGCTTTCCAAAGGTAGTGGAAATTAGCTTGTAAACTAACTTCTATAACTTGAACTTTAAACAAATACGAATTTGACTTAAAGTACCTTTTTTGCTAAAATCTTGTTGCCGATTTTATCTCGTGAAGTTTGGTTTTTAATCGTTCATCGAAATCAAAAACTCTTCATTATTTCGGGTTTTCTTGAATCTGTCGTTAACAAAATCCATGGCCTCCACCGGGTTCATATCCGACAAATATTTACGCATGATCCACATACGTTGCAATGTTTTTTCGTCGAGTAGCATGTCATCGCGACGTGTAGATGACGACATTAGGTCAATCGCAGGGAAAATACGCTTATTGGCAATTTTACGATCTAATTGCAATTCCATATTTCCAGTTCCTTTGAACTCTTCAAAAATCACTTCGTCCATTTTAGAACCTGTCTCGGTAAGTGCTGTGGCGATAATCGACAGTGATCCGCCGTTTTCGACATTACGAGCAGCACCGAAAAATCGTTTTGGTTTCTGAAGTGCATTAGCGTCGACACCACCACTAAGTACTTTACCTGACGCAGGTTGTACCGTGTTGTACGCTCTGGCTAAACGTGTTATCGAATCGAGTAGAATCACAACATCGTGTCCGCATTCAACCAATCGTTTGGCTTTTTCAAGAACGATATTCGCAATTTTCACGTGCTCTTGCGGCTCGCGATCAAAGGTCGATGCAATAACTTCGCCGCGAACAGAACGCTGCATATCGGTTACCTCTTCCGGACGCTCGTCGATTAGCAATACCAATAGATAAACTTCGGGGTGATTTGCAGCAATTGCATTTGCAATATCTTTCAACAACATCGTTTTACCTGTTTTCGGTTGGGCGACAATCATACCGCGTTGTCCTTTACCTATCGGTGCAAATAAATCGATGATTCGTGTAGAAATAGAACTTTGTTTTTCAGCTAAGCGAAATTTTTCTTGTGGGAAAACGGGAGTTAAGTGTTCGAAAGCAATTCGGTCGCGAACAATTTGCGGATCGTGTCCGTTGATTTTCAAAACTTTAACTAGAGGGAAAAACTTCTCTCCTTCTTTCGGCGGACGCACCACGCCTTTGACAGTATCACCTGTTTTCAGACCAAACAAACGTATTTGTGAAGTTGAGAGATAAATATCGTCTGGTGAAGCCAAGTAGTTGTAATCCGAAGAACGAAGAAAACCATATCCATCAGGCATCATTTCGAGAACGCCTTCAGATTCGATGATGCCATCAAATTCGTAATCGGCGTCTTTGTATGCAGGTTTCTTTTTAAAGTTTCCGTTTGGATTGTTACCGTTACTCGCTAGCGAATTTTGGTTTTGGAAGTTATTTCGTTGCTCGTTCTGATTTTTTTGAAAGGGTGCAGACTTAACCTGTACGGGTGTTGACGTAGCTTCTTCAGCAGGATCAGTGTTTTCAGCTTTTGGCGGAGTATTTTCCGAAAACTGTTCCGAACGTTTACCGAAAGGTTTTGGCGCTCTGGGCTCAAATTTCTTTTTATTGAAATTCTTTTGGCGATCGTTATTGTTTTGGTACGCAACTGCTGGTTCGTTTACCTGATTATCAGCGGCTTCCAAAACTGGCTTAGCGGTTTCGGCAATAGGCTGTTCAGTAGGAACTTCTTCAAAAAGCGGAACTTGCGATCCCGCATCATTAGTATCCTTACGCTTGCGACCTCGTTTTTCGCTTTTAGGTTCAACGTTTACATCTGCGGTTTTAGAATCCTGATTTTGTAAAGCAAGAATACTTTCAATTAGAGCTTCTTTTTTAACGCCGTGATATTTAATTTGTTGAGAAGCTTTCGCAATTTCTTGCAACTCAGGCAGCTTCATTGCCTTTAGTTTGGAACTATCGAACATAGATTTCCGGATAAGTTTAGATAGGGAATTGTGAGTAAAAAAATGTTGCTTAGAATTTTTAGAAACAAAAGACATAAAATGAAGTACTTATGCCTTTGTGCTGCAATATTACAAATTAATTTCTAGTAAATACAAGGTTTTTTTAAAAAAGAGCTTATACATTTGCAGTGTTCAGAGTAGTAAATATGTTACAGCGGATACAAACTGTTTATTTAATAATTGCCTTCTTTTTGTCGGGAGTTGTATCGTTTTTATCTCCAATGTATGTTGATAATGGAAACGATATTTTTGCATTTAGCAAGATTGAATTTAGTATGCTGTTTGGACTTTCGGCCATGCTGAGTGTGGTGAGTTTGCTGAGTTATAAGAATCGTAAGCAGCAATTTGTACTTGGTCGTCTGAACATTTTAATTCATGTAATTTTATTAGGAGTACTTGTATATCGATTGCTAAATTTATCTGGAGGACCTCTAGGTTCTGTGAAAGGTATTGGGAGCTTCCTTCCTATTGTTTCTATCGTTTGTTTGGCGTTAGCCAACAAGGCCATCAAAAGGGATGAAGATCTTGTAAAATCTGTAGATCGAATACGGTAAACCTGTAAACTTAGTTTATTAGTGCGAAGAAAAGTCCGGTGTTATACTGGACTTTTTTTTATGTGTCGCGCGCCCAATTCGATTACTTCTAGATTCGTTGGTTTAGCAGCTTCAATCTCAAAACGGAGCATGGTACGAATTTGATGAAAGCCACTGATTCCGCAGGCACCTGGATTCATGTGCAAGTGCTGGTATCTCGGATCTCTCATCACTTTTAATATATGCGAATGTCCGCAAATCACCATTTTTGGTTTGTTTGTCTCAATTAAAGACCGCGTGATTTGATTGTAGGTTCCGGGATAACCACAAATGTGTCGGATAAGCACACTTAAACCGTCGACTTCAAAAAAATTGTTTTCCGGAAACCGGAGGCGGGCCGACTGTCCGTCGATGTTTCCGAAAACTGCTCGAAGTTTCGCCACTTTTTCAAGTTGATCGACAACCGAAAGGTTTCCGATATCACCTGCATGCCAAACTTCGTCGGCTTTTGACGCGTATTCTAAAATACGTTCGTCGATATGTCCGTGAGTATCCGATAAAACCAGAATTTTCATAATGCTTCGGTTGCTAAAAAAAGCGGAATCCGCAGTTCAATTAATTGCTCAAAAATAAGGCAAGCAATCACTTTCGACCTATTTTAATTCAAGAAAAGTGTGTTTTTGAATTCGAATTGACGTTTTTAAAAAATATGCGGAAAACCCGTAATGGTATGTCGATTTTTTTTCAAAACTTCGCTTTGATGGGGGCGGGTGGGATGGGGAGCGATTCCCACGTACGAAAATCCCAGAAATAAATTTTACGGAAAAACCGTAATTAGGAAAAATTTTGTGATTTCGAAATTTCGAGATAAAAAGATTTAAGGAGCACAATGTTTCACAAAGTTTTTCACAATGCAAACAACGCCAGCCTTCGACAAGCTGAGACAGCAGCTTTTTTTAAGCGCGCAGAATACACCGAAGTTCACAGAATTTGGTGGAATGTTTCGCCGGTGAGGAAAGCACAGAACGTGTCAAGCCGCCTAAAAATTGCACCAGCCTTCGACAGGCT
>NZ_JBMLTK010000129.1:22974-28236 GCF_049240005.1 Flavobacterium sp.
GGAAAGCACAGAACGTGTCAAGCCGCCTAAAAATTGCACCAGCCTTCGACAGGCTCAGGCTAAGACGATTCGTAGGTAAGAGCGGGAAAATGAAATGTTAAGTGGTGAACGTCTCGAAATCTTTCCCGATAGCTATCGGGACTCAAATCTTAATACTAAAATACTGCTTCGCAAACTTTGCGAAAATCTTTGCGAACTTTGCGGTTAAGGATTCGACACGCACAAGAACCCGTATTTTTAAGCGCGCAGAATACGCCGAAGTTCAAAGAATTTGATGGATAGTTTGACACAGAACGTATCAAGCCGATAAAAAGTATTTCAAGAGATATAAACTAGCTTCTAAAAGACCTGTCTCGCAAGGACGTCTCGATTCCGCAATAGCGATTGGCGCGGAAACCCCACAGCGACGAGGCACGATTCCGATAGCTATCGGAAGCGAGGAGTTGCAGCAAAAAGCGCGGGCGCCGCTTGCACAAATTATTTTTGGCGCAGGATTGTTGCGGCGCATTGCCCAAAAAAAGAAAATGAAACTGCATAAAAATGAAATTATTCTTCCGTAAATGGGTGTAAAAAGACGCTTTTCTTTACGCGAATTTAAAAACACAACGGGTATAATGTTACTTTTGTAGAAAATGTGAGTTATGTTAAAAATTGGTGTCCTTGGTGCGGGTCATTTAGGTAAAATTCACCTTAAGCTTTTACAACAATCTGAAAAATACGAACTCGTTGGTTTTTACGACGAAAATCTGGAAAATGGCGCTAAAATTGCCGCTGAATTTGGCTATAAACAGTTCCATACCATAGCAACATTGATACATGCCGTTGATGTAATCGACATTGTAACCCCTACCCTTTCGCATTACAAATGTGCCAAAGTGGCCTTGAAATCGGGCAAGCATATTTTTATTGAAAAACCGATTAGCAACACGGTTGCCGAAGCCGAAGAAATTATTGCCATTGCAGAAGAAATGAAGCTACTCGGCCAAGTGGGACACGTGGAGCGGTTTAATCCGGCTTTTCAAGCGGTTCGCGAAAAAATTAATAATCCGATGTTTATTGAAACGCATCGATTGGCTGAGTTCAATCCGCGTGGAACCGATGTACCTGTTGTGCTTGACTTGATGATTCACGATATCGATGTCATTCTAAGCGTTGTGAATTCGAAAGTAAAAGCGGTGCATGCTAGTGGCGTGAGTGTAATTTCGGAAACGCCCGACATTGCGAATGCGCGATTGGAGTTTGAAAACGGTTGTGTAGCAAATTTAACTGCAAGTAGGATTTCGTTGAAAAACATGAGGAAAAGTCGGTTTTTCCAAAAAGACGCTTACATCTCGGTTGATTTTCTAGAAAAGAAATGCGAAGTAGTTAAAATGAAGGATGCACCTGAAAATCCGGGTGATTTTGACATGATTCTCCAAAATGCGGAAGGCGTGAAAAAGCAAATTTATTTTGAGAATCCCGATGTTAAGCCGAATAACGCCATACTCGACGAGTTGGAAACTTTTGCAGATGCGATTACAAACAAAACGCGCCCGGTGGTGAGTTTGTCGGATGGAACGGAAGCATTGCGAATGGCATATATGATCATAGATGCGATGAGAAAAAAATAGTTATGGATTTGTCGCAGAACTTCTTGCAGGAAATTAAATCTTTGATTGTACAATCGCGAGAAAATGCTGTTCGCTCGATAGAGCATCATAGAACAATGATGTATTGGTACATCGGTGAGCGGATTTTTAACGAAGAACAACAGGGGAAAGAGCGCGCTGACTATGGAAATTACTTAATAAAGTACCTATCCAATCAGCTACAACCTGAATATGGTAGCGGATTTTCTACAAGAAATTTGAATTGGTATCGACAGTTTTATCGAACTTTTCCAAATGTGAACTCACTGCGTTCACAATTAAGCTGGACTCACTATCGAATTTTACTTCGTATAACTAATAACGACAAAAGAGAATTTTACATCGCAGAAACTGTCAAAAATAATTGGTCAATAAGGCAAATGGAACGGCAAATAAATAGCCAGCTTTTTGAACGATTACTTCTTAGTAATGATACTGAAAGTGTTTTAGCTGTTGCTAGAAATGAAACTGTACCCAAAAATCCAACGGAGATAATTAAGGATCCTCTTGTTTTAGAGTTTTTAAATTTAAAACGAGAAAGCTCCTACTACGAAAAAGATCTTGAAAACGCAATAATTTCGAACTTACAAGATTTCCTTTTAGAACTTGGTAACGGATTTTCGTTCGTTGCTAGACAAAAGCGAATTCACCTTGACGGGGATGATTTTTTCATAGATTTGGTATTTTATAATAGATTGTTGCAATGCTTTGTTCTATTTGAAATAAAAACGCACAAGCTATCTCACGAAGATTTAGGACAACTTCAGATGTACGTGAACTACTACGACAGAATTGAGAAAGTAGCGCACGAACGACCAACAATAGGAGTTTTGCTTTGCGCTGACAAAAATGATGCAGTAGTAAAATATTCATTGCCAGAAAACAATAACTCAATTCTAGCGAGTCAATACCAGCTTTATTTGCCTAGTGAAGAGCAATTATTAAACGAAATAAAAAAGGACCTTGAAACCGTAGACAAAAAGAAGCTTATCTAAGTAAATTTGATAAAGATCTAAAACAAAATATTGAAATCATATTCTAAATAAAATGAAAAAAATTACTGTAATCGGCGCAGGAACCATGGGCAACGGAATTGCACACACCTTCGCTCAAAAAGGCTTTGCCGTAACACTTGTAGATATTTCGGAAGCTGCCTTGGAACGCGGCATGAACACCATTGCAACGAATCTGGATCGGATGGTTGCCAAAGGAAGTATTTCTGAAGCCGACAAAACTGAGACGCTTTCTCATTTACAGCCATCGACCGATTTAAAAGCTGCCGCGGAAACGTCTGATTTGATTGTGGAAGCTGCAACTGAAAATCTAGATTTAAAGCTGAAGATATTTAAGCAATTGAGCGAGTTTGCTTCTGAGAATTGCATCTTGGCTACCAATACTTCGTCTATTTCGATTACGCAAATTGCTGCTGTAGTTTCGAATCCGGAACGCGTTATTGGTATGCATTTTATGAATCCGGTTCCGTTGATGAAGTTGGTTGAAATCATTAACGGCTACAATACTTCGGCTGCAACAACAAAAACCATTATGTCGCTTTCCGAGCAACTGGGAAAAACACCTGTAGAAGTAAACGACTATCCTGGATTTGTCGCTAATAGAATTTTGATGCCGATGATTAACGAATCTATCGAAACACTTTACAACGGTGTTGCAGGCGTAAGCGAAATTGATACCGTTATGAAATTGGGAATGGCGCATCCGATGGGACCACTGCAATTAGCCGATTTCATTGGATTGGACGTTTGTTTAGCTATTTTACATGTGATGTACGATGGATTCAAAAATCCGAAGTACGCTCCTTGCCCATTGCTTGTAAACATGGTTCGCGCCGGAAAACTAGGCGTTAAATCGGGAGAAGGATTTTATAATTATGCTGCTTCGAAAAAAGCCGAAGTAGTAGCAGATCAATTCAAAAAATAGTCGTTGGCACGCTTCGAACCCATAGCAGTAGCACGACCCGGTGCCGACAAAGTGTCGTTAGTTACCTGCAAATCGTACGACGATTATTCGGCGGCCGAACTTGCAGCACAACTCGATTTTAATCCGTATTCGTTTCTTCACGTGCTAAATCCGGCTTATGTAAACCAGCAGAAAATTGGTTTAGAAAAACGCTTTAAGCTTGTGGCACAGAAGTACGCCGATTTTAAAGCTGATGGTACTTTAATAACCGATCCGGAATCTGCATTTTATTTGTATCGAATTGAATCGAAACACGGCACATTCCAAGGAATTGTGGGTGGTTGCTCTGTGGAAGATTATCGCTCGGGAGTCATCAAACAACACGAAGACACCTTGCAATACCGCGTCGAATTATTTAAAGATTATTTGCATCAAACGCGATTTAATACCGAACCCGTTTTAATTGCGTACGAACAAAGTGCAGCATTTAGCGAAAAACTGGAACAAATTAGTAGTACTGAACCAATTTACCGATTTTCTACACCACAGAAAGATACACATACGCTTTGGAAAATTGCGCAAGCCGAAGTTGTAGCTGAAATTCAACATTACTTCGCTAAGCAAAAGAAACTCTACATCGCCGACGGTCACCACCGTTCTGCCTCTGCCGATTTACTCGAAAAGCAGTATGCCAACGAACAGCCGGCCTCTTCCCTATTCTTATCTTTTTTAATTGCCGAACAAGACATTAAAATATTTGAATACAACAGGATCATCCGAGATTTGGCAGGTTTGACTGAGGAAGATTTTCTGCGGGAAATCGAAAAACACTTCTGGGTTACCAACAAAGGAAAAGAACTGTACAAACCGGACCAGAAGTATCATTTTGGAATGTATTTCAAACAATCGTTTTACAAGTTGCAGTTCAAAAATCCATTTGATCTTCAAACCATAGAAGAAAAGTTAGACGCACATATTTTGTACCGCTATGTACTCAATCCGGTATTGAAAATTAGCGACTTACGAAACGACGAACGCATTGATTATATTCCTGGAAAACAATCGATTACAACAATAAAAGAAGTTATTGACGAAGGCGAATATGAAGTGGGATTTTTGTTGTATCCGTCTTCCATCACAGAAATCAAAGAATTAGCCGATCATAACTTTATCATGCCGCCTAAAAGCACGTATTTTGAACCTAAATTCAGAAGCGGATTAATTATTTACGAACTATGACAACTGTGCGTGAGAACTTACTGAAAATCAAAGAAAATTTACCTGAATCGGTAACGCTTGTGGCTGTTTCAAAAACAAAGCCCAATTCTTTAATTTTAGAAGCGTACGAAGCCGGACAACGTATTTTTGGAGAAAATAAAGTACAAGAGCTGACACAAAAGGCGCAAAAGCTTCCGGAAGATATTGAATGGCACATGATCGGACATTTGCAGCGAAATAAAGTAAAACAGCTTTTGCCGCACGTTTCTTTGATTCACGGTGTTGATTCGTTGCGTTTGTATTTAGAAATTGAAAAAGAAGCAAGAAAATTGGAACGCGAAATTGCCATTTTGCTTCAAGTGTATATTGCAGGTGAAGAAACGAAATTTGGTTTAGACGAGGCTGAATTAGAAGAAATTCTAAACCTTCCGAAAAGCAACTTTATTCGCATTCGCGGATTAATGGGAATGGCTTCGTTTACTGAAAATCGTGAAATCAT
>NZ_JBMLTK010000129.1:28336-79154 GCF_049240005.1 Flavobacterium sp.
TTCGCATTCGCGGATTAATGGGAATGGCTTCGTTTACTGAAAATCGTGAAATCATCAGTGCGGAATTTAACCGACTGAACCAATTATATCAGAAATATGCGCTCGTGCACAATTTTGACGTATTGTCTATGGGTATGTCGGGTGATTATCCGATCGCAATTGAAAACGGCAGCACTATGATTCGTGTCGGCAGTGCTATTTTTGGAACCCGATAAAAGTTTGAGAATTTGTACGCAATAGTAGATGTAGAAACCACCGGTGGAAAGTATAATGAAGAGGGAATTACCGAAATTGCCATCTACAAATACGACGGAAATGAAATTGTAGATCAACTCATTAGCCTAGTTAATCCCGAAAAACCGATACAACCTTTTGTTCAAAAACTGACAGGCATTAATAACGCCATGCTTGTAAACGCACCGAAGTTTTATGAACTTGCCAAACGTATTATTGAGATAACCGACGGCTGTTTTCTGGTAGCACACAACGCCGAATTTGATTATCGGATGATTCGAAACGAATTTGCACAACTCGGCTACGATTTCTATGCACAAACGATAGATACTGTTCGATTAGCGCAAAAGTTACTTCCTAACCAAGAAGCGTATTCTCTTGGAAAATTGGTACGAAGTTTAGGTATTCCGATCGCCGACAGACACCGGGCATCGGGCGATGCTTTAGCGACATTGAAGCTTTTTAAATATTTGCTTGAACGCGACACTGAACGCGAAATTCTACAATCAGTAATCAAATCCGAACGTACTAACGAACTTGAACCGCGAATATTCGATGCCATTCAGAAATGCCCGTCGGCGGTAGGTGTGTTTTTCTTTCACGACAAGAACGGACAAATCATTCATGCGGGAAAAAGCAGTAACATTCGAAAGAAAGTAAATCAGTATTTTTTGGGAAAAGAGCCTTGGAATAACTTTTTACGAGAAAATACCTACGAAGTAACGTACGAACGCACTGGTTCTGAGCTTATTGCCGACTTAAAACTGTTGGAATTTCTGGAAACAGCAACGTTAAAATACGTGCACAAACCAAGAAAATCGCAGCCAGCAAGTTGGTCATTTAAAATAGAAGATCAAACAATAGTTCATACCATTTCTTCGCGCAAGCAAAATCAAGCTGCACAATATTTTAGCGGAGCTTCAGACGCAAATAAATACGTTCGAGCGCACTTTTCAAATGTCTTGAATTTCAAAACTCAAATCGTAATAAACGACAAAATCGCTTTTGAAAATGAGGTTGTTGCGTCGGAAGAACAGGACGTAAAATTAGCCGAACTCGAAAAGGCAAATTTGAATAAGCGAGATTTTTTAGTGGTTGGACAAGGTCGTACGTATTCCGAAAGAAGTTTTATTCGTTTGAAAAACAATGAGTTATTGGGATATGGTTTTTTTGATTTGAATTTTCAAATCGCCAATCTTGAAAAAGTAGAGAAAAATACCGTTCCGTTGATTCACGCACCAGCACGTGTCTTATTAATTCACCGCTTTTTGCGTCGGCAGAAGTTTGCAAAAACTATCGACTTACCTTCATGAAACCAAACGTATATTTTGTAGTTGGTCCGACAGCCATTGGAAAAACAGCGTTCGCTATTTCATTGGCAAAACAACTTCATACAGAAATTATCAGCGCTGATTCTCGGCAATTTTATCGCGATATGTATATCGGCACAGCAGTTCCCAGTATCGATGAATTAGCAGCAGTACCGCATCATTTCATTCAACATAAAAGCATCTTCGACAACTACAGCGTTGGCGATTTTGAAAAAGAAGCACTTGTTAAAATCGACGAACTTTTAAAGGCATTCGGCAGTGCAGTTGTGGTTGGTGGCAGCGGTTTGTATGTCGAAGCGCTGATCAAAGGTTTAGACGTATTTCCAGATGTTCCCAATGCTGTGCGCACGGAAGTACGTGATTTATATCAAAGTGAAGGACTTTCGGCTATTCAAAATCGACTTCAGCAACTCGACTCGGAATACTATAACGAAGTGGATCTACAAAATCCGCAACGTATTTTGCGAGCGCTGGAAGTGTCGCTTGCCAGCGATAAGCCGTACTCTTTTTGGCGAAATCAAAATCAAGTGCACAGAAATTTTGAAACAAAGCTGCTTGGCTTAAATACCGAGCGTTCTCTTATTTACGAACGTATTAACAAACGAGTAGACATCATGATGGCCCACGGTTTGTTAGAGGAAGCTAAAAATTTGTACAAAAACAGACATTTAAACGCTTTAAATACTGTTGGTTACAAAGAACTATTCCAATATTTCGACGGAGAAATTTCATTGGAGAACGCCGTTGAAGCGATAAAAATGAATACGCGCCGTTTTGCAAAAAGGCAGCTCACTTACTTTCAAAACCGATTGTCGGCTACGTGGTTGGAAATCCAGCAGCTTCCCGATATCGAAGTACTTTTGAAGGAACTGTAAAATCTGCGAAACAAAAAAGCCGTCTTAAAAAAACGGCTAATCTCTTGGTATAATTGAACGTTGTTATGCCAACGCTTTATTTTTCACCACTAATCTAAAACCTTCTCCGTGGATGTTGAGGATTTCAACGTTCTCATCCGACTTTAGATACTTACGCAATTTCGCGATGTAAACGTCCATACTTCTAGAAGTGAAGTAGTTGTCGTCTCTCCAAATTTTGGTAAGTGCTAATTCTCGCGGCATTAAATCATTTTCGTAAATAGCGAGTAACTTAAGAAGCTCGTTTTCTTTAGGCGAAAGTTTGATTGGCTCTTCGTTTAGGTACGTTAAGAAACGAAGCTTTGCATTCAAATGGAAATTTCCGATTTGGAATTCGAATTTCAAGGCCTCAGCTTTTCCTTCAGACGATTTACGTTGCATGATTGCTTTGATTTTCATCAGAAGCACTTCCGAATCAAACGGCTTGTTTAGGTAATCGTCGGCACCTACTTTGTATCCTTTTAGTACGTCTTCTTTCATCGATTTTGCCGTCAAGAAAATCAAAGGCACGTCTTTATTTTTCTCACGAATTTCTTTCGCTAACGTGTAGCCATCTTTATAAGGCATCATAACGTCTAAGATGCACAGGTCGTATGTATCTTTCTTAAACTTTTCAAAACCTTCCATGCCGTTTTTAGCAAGAGTTACGTCGAAGTCGTTTAAGATTAAGTAATCTTTTAAAATAGATCCAAAATTTGGATCGTCTTCAACTAGCAATATTTTTTTGTTTTCTGTTTCCATACGTCAATTTATTAACGGTATTTTTAAAATAAATGTACTTCCTTTTCCTTTTTCACTTTCGACAGTAATGCTAACATTATGGTCGTCGGCAATTCTTTTTACATAAGCCAAGCCTAATCCGTGGCCTTTTACGTTATGAACGTCTCCGGTATGTTCGCGATAGAACTTTTCGAAGATTCGTTTTAGAGCAGCTTTACTCATCCCTGCACCTTGATCGGTGATTTTCACAAGAATAAAATCTTTCAGATTTTCAGTGAAGACATCGATTACTGGCGGCAGCGGAGAATATTTAATCGCATTATCAAGAATATTCACAAACACGTTTGTAAAATGTACATCGTTTAGTAGGGCAACATCTCTTTGTGCTTCGAAATGTGAACTTACCTTTCCTTCACGATCTTCAATAATTAAACGAACATGCTCCATGGCGTCCTCTAAAATCTCGTGCACAGAGACCGATTCTTTAGAGATATCGAGCTCGCGTTTTTCTAATTTTGAAATTCTTAGAACGTTTTCAACTTGTGCGTGCATCCGTTTATTTTCCTCGCGAATCATACCCAAGTAACGGCTCATCTTCTCTTCATCAGCCTTTACCTTTGGATTTTTTAACGAATCTAGTGCCAAGTTTATTGTTGCGATTGGCGTTTTAAATTCGTGTGTCATATTATTGATGAAGTCGGTTTTTATTTCCGAAATCTGTCTTTGCTTAATCAATTGATTTAGGGCGCTGCTGTAGGCAATGATAATTAACAAAGTAAATAAAGCCGACAAAATTGTAATGTTCAACAATTCAGAAAAGAGAAATTTTTTCTTTTCGGGAAAGGTGAGCATCAATTTATACTTACTTTCGCCTTGGCTATTTGTTAAAATTCTCGTTGAAAACGTCTCACCTTTAATTTCCTCGAAGTTTTCGCTTTTGATTTTTGTTGCCAATCCATTTTCGTAGACGCCAAATTCGAAAGGCGTTAGCACATCCGCATCTCGAAGTTCCTTACTTAGCATTAATCGCAAACGATCTACGGAAATACGATCACTTAACGATTTATTTTCGACTATGTCTTTAAAGAAGATTTCGTATTGCGCTTTGTCAAGAAGATCAATTTTTCCTGTTTTTGTCACGGTTAATGATGGTGACACATTTTGCTGAAAATCAGCATTATCTAGAGCAGATCCGGAATAAACTTGTGTTTTACTTTTTGAGATAAAGTTAGCTGCCATAACTGAATCTCGTTTTTTGTCAAAGAACGATAAATTGTAATCTTCTGCCACGATACTGTTGCTATACACAATAGTTTCGTTGGTGAGTTTATTTTGTTGTACCAAAATAAAGTTGAGTAAATCACTCTGTTTCGGACTTGTACCAATACTGTCTTTCAATCGATTGTACTCGGCTAACATGCTATAGGTTTCTTGTTGCTGAAGGTGCTCTGCAACGTTAGAAATAACCTGATTAACATGATACTTAAACTGCTCGTTGTTGTTTTGAAAGGACGTGTTGATGAGATACGATTGCACTATTATGATGCCTATCATTGACAGACTCATGAAAAAAACTAAAAGCCGAAATAAGTACTTACTCATCACAGCAAAATTAATATTTTAACAATTGTACCTTTTAACCGTTAACCAAACATTAACAAAACGCCCTTTTATTGAGAAAATTGTAAGAATTTATGTATTTTTTCAATCTGACCGTAAAGTTCTGTAAGATTATTATTGTATATTATAAAGCTACTTTGAGAAAGTCTTATATGGTCTGAGGTTTGCAGCGCTATTCGGTCTAAAATTTCCTGACGCGACATCTGATCGCGACGAATTACGCGTTCAATTCGCATCTCTTCGTCTGCAATTACTGAAATAATATAATCGAAATCTTCTTGTCGATTATTTTCGAATACAAGAGCCATTTCGTTAATTGTATACGAAGCCGATTGGTTTCTGTCACAAAACAATCGGTATTGGTCTGCAACTGCAGGATGAATAACGGCTTCAACCTGTTTTTTCAATATAGGATTTGTAAACAAATGGCTCTTTAGGTAAGATAAGTCTACTTTGCCCTCAATTATTATAGGAGCTGTGACTTCTTGCGAGAGCTTTAAAATTACGTTTGGTTCGAAATACTGTGCTTTTGCAACCTGATCGGCATAAAAAACGGGCACACCAAAACTTTCAAAAATTTTGGCTACGGTCGATTTCCCGCTGCCAATACCACCTGTTAGCACAACTTTTTTCATTTAAAAAATAATTTAGGGAAGAGTTCTTGCGGTTCTTTCTTTGAAAACAGTAAAATTATCGTTGTTTCTAAAAAGTGAATTCCATAGCCAAACATCATAATATATAAAGCTTTTACAGCTAAAAATCCGACAACTAGGCTTCGATACTTTATTATAGCGGATAGAAGTACAAGCAAGGAGTAAACAAATAATAAAAAAATAGGTATTGTACTTAATAGTGAAATTAGTACAGAAAAACAGGTATAAACAACGAATAGTGTTGGTAACCAAAAGGTTGGTTTTGCGTATTCCGGATACCACTTATTTAAAATAGCTCTTGTAGCTCCGAATTTAGAAACCTGCAGGTGAAATTTATCTAAGTCGACTCGCCTTTTGTGACAAACTTTTGCCGTAGGAATTAGCTGTGTTTTAAATCCTAATTTCCAGAGACGAAACACCAGCTCAGGATCTTCTCCAGGATGTATCTTAGCAAAACCGCCGGTAGCGAGAAAAGCTTCCCGCGAAAGTCCCATGTTGAAGCTTCGTGGCTGAAACTTAGTTACTTTTTCAGAACCTCCACGAATTCCGCCAGTAGTAATGGGTGCTGTCATAACAAAATCGATTGCCTTCTGGACTTTCGAAAACGATGGATCGGAATCGTCGGGACCTCCGAAACAATCGACATACTCTTCTTTTAAAGATTTAGAAACTGTAGTTAGATAATCCTCAGGAATGATACAATCTGAATCAAAAATCAAGAAGTAATTACCCATTGCCTGCCGCATGCCGTAATTTCGGCTATCACCCGGACCAGAATTTGATTTCTTTAAATACTTGAGATTTAGTTTATCGATAAAAGGACGAACCACGTTACTAAGATCCACACTTGAACCGTCGTCGATTACAAGAACTTCAAAAGGTTCATTAAAACTGGTTTTTGCGATGCTATCTAAAAACTCGAATAATTCGTCTTGACGATTATAAACGGGAACTATAATTGAAAAAAAGATATCCATGTGTCAAAGATACGCTGAGTTTAGTGCAAAAAAAATCCCTCGGCGTAAACCGAGGGATTTGATATCGAAAAGAATCAAATTAGTTTTTGATAACTTTTACAGTTTTAGTCATATTATCTGCGGTTACTTTCACAATGTAAGCACCTGCTGCTAATGTTGACATATTTACTTTCACTTCTGTTCCGTTTGCAGTTTGAGAAAGTACTTGCTGACCTACGATATTGAATACAGCTACATTAGTAATGTTAGTGTTGTAGTTCAATGAAAGTACATCGTTTACTGGATTTGGATAAATAGATAGTTTTGTAGAATTGAAATTATCTGTTCCAAGTAAAGATGCGTCGAATGCAGATACAGAGAAAGTACCTACGTTGTCGTTGTTATATTCATAAACACGTAGATAAATATATTCACCTGGTGTTCTGTTAGACAACACTAAACGGCTGTAGCTTCCTGTAGATGCTCCGTCGTCATCGCATGCGATTTGAGTAAGCTGACCACAAGCTCCGCTGTAAGCAGTAACAACAGTATCAACACCTGTATCACCTGCTGAACTGTCGCCAGTTTCAATTGTTAGAGATCCTGATGCAGGAACTTCAACCATACACCATACGTCGCCACCAACATAACCAGCACAAGTAGTCGGGTTACCCATATTAGTAGCTGTAGCACCACCGTTTGAAACATCGATGGCTTGTTCCTCGTACGCACCACCTACATTCATAAATATTGCGCCAGAACACTCGTCGTTTGCTGGAGGACAATCGGTAATAGTAACAGCGTTAGTATCGAAAACACAAGTTTCGTCTTGATCGTTTGCTACAGTAAAGATTACATCAGTACCAATTGCGTAAGGACCAAAAGTTACAGTACCAACTGCAGTCACAGCTTGTGGGTTTGAACCTTGATCATCAGAAACTGTAAGCGAAGTCGCTGAACCCATGTTTGTGATTGAAACGGTAGCGAAGAAAACTTCACCGTTAGCGCAATCAGCAGTTGCAAGTACACTTGCCACAGCGTTTGTACAAGAAGGTGCACAAACGATATTAAAAGTATGATTTCTAGCAGTTGTCCCCTCTGAATCAGTAAGGATTAAGTACTCAACTCCCGCTGTCAAAATACCAATCTCACGAACAGCAGCAAAGCTTAAATCATCGATACATGTCCAACCAGTGCTGTCACAAACATCATCTGCCACTTTGTAGAAATAATCAACATAACCACCAGTCGCTGCTGTAACCTGTAAACTATACAAACCTGTTGTTTCAGGAGTGAATGAGTAAATAATCTCAACTCCAGGAGTGCTGAAGCCGCAAGTAGTCACATTCCAT
Organism: Flavobacterium sp.; assembly: GCF_049240005.1. Lineage (GTDB taxonomy): Bacteria > Bacteroidota > Bacteroidia > Flavobacteriales > Flavobacteriaceae > Flavobacterium. The sequence continues at coordinate 36,117 of NZ_JBMLTK010000129.1, forward strand.
GCACCAGCACCAGCTGGAACGGCTAAATCAACAGACTCTCCACAAGCTGCAATAACTATTGCATTATCACATGAAGGAGGACAAATGTAGTTGAATGTTCCAAGTGGGATATTACATGCTTCTTCAACGCCGTGAAGTAAAGTTAATGTTACAGAAGAAAGGTTTTCAAATGGACCCACAGTATAAGTTCCAACAGCTGTAACTGGTGTTTCATTTGAACCATCAGAAATACTTGGAGTACCGCTACCTAAATCAGTAACTACAACTTCAATGTTGTATTGACCGTTATCACAATCCGGCACCACAGTTGCCGTAGCAGCAGCTGGTGTACAAGAAGCTTGAACGATGTTTACAGTAAAATCAACAACAACGGCGTAAGAACCATCGTAGCACGGATCGAAGTTAGCGACTGGCATAGTATCTGCAGTTACAAGTCTCATTCTGTGCTCACCAAGAGGAGCGTCGGCTGGAACAATGAAGGACGCATCGTAAGTTGTTGGATTAGTTGCTAATGATTGACCAGTAAACAAAATTTCATCCTCTGTAAAATTGAAATCATCGTTTAAGTCGATAACAACATACGTATTGTATGTATAACCAGTTGCAAAGGTAATCTGTAAGTTGTTAACTAAACCTCTGTTTAAATCTACGATTTCCGCAGAATTATCTTGGTAGGTTACATCTGGAATAGCATATTCAGATTGACCTATAACAATAGAAGTAATACCTGCACCATCGTTACTTGATGGAGCAGAAACGCAGTAACAGCCATCTGGAACGGTAGTAAAAGTTTGCTCGGCACAACCGGTTGCAGGACCAAAATCATTATAAGCAATTACTGTGAAGTAGTAAGTAGTATCGCGATTTCCGCTGAAAGCGAACTCAGTTGCTAAACCTAAATCTTCTGCTTCAACGATTTCAACACCACCAGGGGTAGTTCCCACGTTAATTAGATATCCGTCAGCACCTTCTACTGCCGACCAAGCGATAGTATTTTCGTAGTTACCACAAGAAGCATCAGGTGTTGCTACTGCATCTGCAACACACTCAGGAGCCGAAGTTGGAAGCGGTTCCCACACGATTTCGTCTACACGAAGTGTACTGAAAGTTCCGCCACCACCGTGCTTAAATGCAATAAACATGTCTGTCGTAGCTGGGAATGCCACAGTCTCAAGTGACCAACCATTTTCGGTAACAATAGTTTCTACAAGCGTGAATGTTGAGATATCGCTAGGGTCTGTAATTGTCCCTACTTCAATTGGATCATCACCAAATCCATTAGCAAAAAATTTAACGCGGTGTGTACCTGCGGCAAGTTGAGCCAATGGAGGTGAAACTAATGCAATTTGAGCGTTTGCGTCGTTAGAATTGTTTAATTCATAAGATCTTGCGGTACCGTTAGCTCCTGAAAACGTTACTACACCAGCAGATGCGAAAGCTGCCGTGGAGTTAACAATCTTCGAGTAACAATCCGGAGTAGTTCCCCCAGCAGAATTTTCAAAATCCGTTGTCAAATCTGAAAACGGCTCACAAAGCGTTATGAAATTAGTTGGACCAACCCATCCGCTTGCTAATGTTCCGCTACAAATAGCACGAACATAAACTGAATAATTAGTAGCAGGGCTCAAATTTGTAGCGTTAAAAGTAGCTGCACCCGAAACCGCAGTACCCGCAGTACCCGCGTCAGGCGCACCTGCGCCAACTTCAGTAATGAAAACTTCCCAAGCCGTTTCGCTACCATTCACCTGCCAAGTAATAGTTGAAGTAGTAGTTGTAATGTCTTCGACTACCGCAGCGCCAGGATTTGGACATGCTTGTACAATGCCTTCGAAAATGATTGTTGGAACCGCAGCAGCAACTCCTCTAGATAAAAATCCATTAAAGTCATTGTTTGGATCAGCCGGATCTGGATTAGTACCGTCTGAAAATGCATAGATAGTTCTGTTTCCACTGACAGCAGTATTCCAAAAATCATCAGTTGATGCGTCATAATTCACTGAATTCTCTTCGACAGCAACAATTAGATTATCAGTACCGTTGTAATCGAACGGCGTATCGAAAGTAATTGTATACCATCCAGGACCGTTTACTGGGTATGGACCTGAATAAACTTGTGTAAAATTAGCAATATCTTCCCAGTCTGCCTGATCCGCAAACGATTCACGTGAAGATTGCGCTAAATAAACTACCCATTGCTGTGAATTTGGTAGCGCAGTTGTACCAGAAAAATAGTATTGGATTCCGGTAATTTGACCTGAAGCGTTGATCTCCGAAGCGAGATAAACGGATTGCGAGTAGGTGTAACCGTAAAAAGGCTCGATCGGCGCATTGCGCGTTTCATCGTTGCCTGTTCCGACTTGCACCTGAGCAAAACCTCCTACCACGAAAAGGCAAAGAAGCGCCAAGGTTAGCGTAATTTTTTTCATTTAGTAAATAATTAAGTTATCGTCGGCTAATTTAAAAATAAATCTTAATTTTTTGCTAAACATTCCGTAACGATTTCATGTTTTTTTGTTAATAAACCGCATTTTTAACTTTTGTTGACAATACTACAACAGCCGTAAAACAAAAAAGCCTCGAAAATAATCGAGGCTTTTAATGTAAATATTTGGAGTATCTAGTTCTTAACTATTTTTATAGTTTCTACACTATTTCCAGCTTGAACTTTCAACAAGTACGTGCCAGCAGCAAGGCTCGAAAAGTCGACTCTAGCTTCTGAATTATTTACATTTTGAAGTAATACTTGTTGACCAACAATATTGAATACTGAAATATTCGAAATTATATCCTGATTTGAAACAGTCAATGTATCTTTAACAGGATTTGGATACACAGCCGATTTTTGAATATTCTCGTCTCCTACACTTAGAAGCGAAGCATCAAAGGCAGATATTGAAAATGTGCCCACTGCGTCGTTATTATATTCGTAAACACGTAAGTAGATAAGCTCTCCTGGAGTTCTTCCGCTTAGAACCACTCGGCTGTAACCGTCTGCAAATCCTGGTACCCCATCATCATCGCAGGAAATTTGAGTTAGCGCGTCGCATGTTCCGGTGTAAGCAGTTATTACTGTATCGATTCCCGTTCCGCCGGTCGAACTATTACCAGTTTGGATTGTCACTGAACCTGATGCAGGAACTTCTAATACATACCAAATGTCACCTCCATCATAACCGAAACACGTTGTTGGTTCAGCTTGCTCAGAATCTGTAGCGCCAGCATTCGCAACGTCAACAGGCTGTTCTTCGATAGCACCGCCAACAGTAAGTGAAATTGCATTTTCACATTCATCATTTGCAGGTGGGCAGCTTGCTACCGTAATTGCATCATAAGCATTAAAACAAGTTTCGTCTTGATCATTTGCAACTGTAAATATTACTTCGGTTCCGATTGGATATGGACCAAACTCTAGTTCCCCTAACCCAATAATTGTTTGTGCAGGCGAACCTTGATCATCGGTAACAGTTGCACCGGTAGCCGTTCCAAGAAAATCAACTTCAACAAAAACGAAGAATTCCTCATTTTCTGCGCAATTAGCTTCTGAAACAAACTGTGCTTGCGGTGCTGTACAAGCAGGCGCGCAAACGATGTTGAATGTTTGTGATTTTGCTGTTGTAGATTCAGCATCGACTAAAATAAAGTACGAAACTCCTCCAGTCAGAAAGCCGATTTCTGCAGTAGCTGCTGCATTAATATCGTCGATGCATTCCCACCCGTTTGCATCGCAAGTAGCTCCTTCTACTGGTTTAAAAAAATAATCTACGTAACCGCCCGTTGCTGCAGTAACTTGTAATTCGTAAATCCCTGTGATTTCAGGTGTAAAGACGTATAGTTTCTCCTGACCAGGTGTGTCAAAACCACATGCTTCCACATTTAAGGTTCCGTTTCCGGCTGCTAAAGTATACGACACTTCTTCTCCACACGCTTCTATTTCTGTAGCTGCTGAGCAATCTATTGTCGTTGTGAATGTTACAGCGCTTGACCAAGTACTTAATAGGCCTCCGCTGCATACGGCACGAACATAAACGTTATATGTGGTGGTTGCTGTTAAATTTGAAGCTGCATATTGTGCCGTTCCCGAAACAGCAACTCCTGCATCTGCTTCAGTAGGAGCTGGTTCTGATGCTGGAACAACAAATATTTCCCAGTTTGATTGATCTCCTGCATTCCATGTAACTGTTGCTGAAGTACTCGTAACTCCATTTACAGTTAAACCTCCTGGTGTTGCACATGCTTGCTGAATTCCTTCAAAAATGATGTTTGGCACAAATGCCGCAACACCCGTAAAAACATCCGCTCCGTCGGGAACGTCTGTTGGATTCGTGGGATCAATGTTTAAGTCGTCTGAATACGCATAAATCGAACGATTTCCTGTTACTGGTGAATTCCAAAAATCATCGCTAAAGCCATCGAAATCATCTTGATTTTCCTCCACAGCAACGATTAAGTTATCGGTACCGTTGTAATCAAACGGAACATCGAAATTGATTGTGTACCATCCTGGTGCGGTAACTGGAAAGACTCCTGAATACACTTGCGTAAACGTTGCTATATCTTCCCAATCGGTTGCGTCGGCAAAAGAAGTGCGGTCGGAAGTTTTGAGATAAACAACCCATTCTTGACTACTTTCTAAACTTGTTGTACCCGAATAGTAGTATTGAATCCCCGTAATTTGACCTGTTGCATTGATCTCAGAAGCTAAATAGATAGACTGTGAATAACTGAAATTGTAATACGGCTCAATCGGAACGTTTTGCAACTGATTGTTACCCGAGCCAACTTGAACTTGGGCTATACTGCTCCATGCAAACGCGCACAAGAACAATACTGTTAATGTAATTTTTTTCATGTAATTAAAAATTTATTTAGAGAGCGAAGGTAGAGATAATACCGACATCAAAACTCGGCGAGACAGCGTAAACATTGGGTTTTTTCTAAAAATTATCCCAATTAACACTCAATATTTTCACAAAATAGCTGTTACAGGTCTTTTGAACTTAGTAAAATCTATTTCGTAAGGACGTTTTTCGCAAGACGGATTGGAGCCAAGTAGCTGCAGAAGGGCCTAAGCCCGAACTGCACTACTGCGGAAAGCCGGGTGCCGGCAAAAAGAATTTCCACTAAATAGCCGGCACTTGCCCAAAAAAAATCCCTCACAAAGAGGGACTTAATTTATTTGATGCTTGGTACATCGACTAGTTCGTTGGCTTCAGCGTCGTAGTCGACTTCTTTATAGCCAAAACCAAACAGATTTAAGAAATCGTTTCGGTAACCTTCCAAATCTCCGAAGCCTACGAGCGACTCGGTATCCGATTGTTCCCAAAGCTTTGCAATTTCTGCTTGAATTTCGGCATCCATTTCCCAATCGTCTATACGAATACGTCCTTCGGTGTCGGTAGGAACTTCGCCCGATTTAACCAAGCGCTCACTAAACAAACGATACATTTGTTCGATGCAGCCCTCGTGTGTTCCTTTAGATTTCATGAGTTTGTACAACAGCGAAATGTACAGCGGAATTACTGGAATAGCGCTACTAGCTTGGGTTACCAATGCTTTATTGACAGAAATGTACGCTTTTCCGTTGATCGATTTAAGTTGCTCGGTTATCACATCGGCGGTAGCTTCCAAATGATCTTTCGCACGACCAATAGTTCCTTTTCGATAAACGGCTTCGGTTACTTCTGGGCCAATATAGCTGTAGGCCACCGTAACTGCATTTTCCGCCAGAACACCTGATTCAAGGAGTGCATCCATCCACATTTGCCAGTCCTCGCCGCCCATAACAGTAATGGTATTTTGAATATCATCTTCGGTTGCAGGTTCAATACTTATCGTTGAAACAACTCCGGTGTGGAAATCGACTGTTTTATTCGTGAATGTTTTCCCGATAGGCTTTAACGCGGAACGGTGTAAAACGCCGGTTTTTGGGTGTAAACGTACAGGTGAAGCCAAAGAATACACGACACAATCGACCTGACCAAGATCTTGTTTAATTAAGTCGATTGTTTGTTGTTTGATGGCATCCGAAAATGCATCGCCGTTGATGCTTTTAGCGTAGAGTCCTTTTTGAGCGGCTTCTTCTTCAAATGCTGCTGCATTGTACCAACCGGGCGAAGCTGTTTTGCCTGGTGATGCCGGTTTTTCAAAAAACACTCCTATGGTTGCTGCGCCGGAACCGAAAGCGGCAGTAATTCGTGAAGCCAAGCCAAAGCCAGTACTGGCACCGATGACCAAGACTTTCTTGTAGCTATCGAGTGCAGGTTGTTGCTGTACGTAGTGGATTTGATTTTTAACGTTCTGTCTGCTGCCGTCTGGATGAGCTGTTAAGCAGATAAAGCCGCGCATTCTTGGAGCTATAATCATAATTGTAGTTGTTTTTGATGTTACAAAGATATTATTAAACCTGAGTTATCGGAATTAAAAATAGATGAGCGTTTCGGTTTACGACGAGGTTCTGTGTAATAAACTTCGTGCGTGTTCGATGGCAGCCGCCGATGCTGTGGAACCGGAAATCATTGATGCGATTTCGGAAATTCGCTCTTCGAGATCGAGACGAAGTACTTTTGTTTCGGTTTCTGTTCCGTTAACTGCTTTGCTTACGCGGAAATGTTCGTTGGCAGCAGCAGCAACTTGCGGCAGGTGCGTGATCGCGAATAATTGCATATCGGACGCCATTCCTCGCATGATTTCAGACATTTTGTAGGCAATTTCACCAGATACTCCGGTGTCGATTTCGTCGAAAATGAGCGTTGGCAACTTACTGTGTTTGGCGAGTATGGATTTTATTACCAACATGATTCGAGAAAGCTCACCACCCGATGCCGATTTTCTCAAAGCTTGCAGATCGGTGCCTGGATTAGCCGAAAAAACAATTTCGACGTCGTCGATACCTGTGGTTGTGAAATCGGATGTTTGTTGAAGAGTCAAAGCAAATTTCGCATACGGCATACCCAGTTCTTTGGTGAGCACGGCCAATTCGCTTTCGAGTTTTGGAGCCGCTTTTTTTCGAGCTTCACTGAGCGTTTGCGCAACTTGTTGTAAGGCAGCGCGCTGTTCATTAGCCGTTTTTTTCCACAGTTCGAGTTCTTCTTGATTGTTTTCTATGGCAGAAATTTGTGCTTCTAGTTGGTTTCTGACGTCAATTAAGTCGGCATCCGACGAAACTTGATGCTTTCTAAATAGTTGATATAAGGTGTCGACTTTTTCCTGCAGCGCTTCTTTCTCCGCTGGATTTGCTTCTATGGCATCGATTTGTGCACTTAATTCTTTATCGAGCTCGCGTACATCAATGAGCATTGAAGCAATTCGATCGTGAAAATCTTGGTAGTCGGGATGAAAGTCGGCGATTCGTTTAAGTTTTGCTTGAATTTGATTGAGTTGTGAAGCGACAGAAAACTCGGTATCGTCGATGCTGTATTTTGAAAAAGCCAATGCCTCTTTGATGGTTTCGGCGTTTTCAAGTTTATTGAGTTCGCCTTCCCAAATAGCCTGATCGCCCTCTTGAAGTTGGAGCGCCTGTAACTCTTCAAAAAGAAAAGTATTGTAATCTTTAGCTTTTTGAGCTTCGTAGAGTTCGCGTTCTTTATCGGCAATTTGTTTGAGCAGTTTTTGATGTGCTTTTAACTGCGTTTGAAACAACTGTAGCTGTTGCGTTGTTTGCGCAAATGCATCTAGGAACGCAATTTGGTAGAGTTTATCGCTGAGATTTCGCGTGTCTTGTTGCCCGTGAATATCGATTAACTCGGCAGCTAATAGTTGCAAGGTATTCACTAAAACCGGTGCATCGTTAACAAATGCTCGTGATTTTCCGTTTGGAAGAATTTCTCTACGAACTATGGTTAACGGATCGTAATCCAAATCGTGCGTTTCGAAGAAATCTTGAAGCTGATATTTCTCGATATCGAACTCGGCTTCAACGATACATTTCTCTTCTTTGTCGTAGAGCGCTGTAGTATCGGCACGATCGCCGCGTATCAGACCTAATGCGTTTAACAATATAGATTTTCCGGCACCCGTTTCACCTGTAAGAGCGGTGAAACCTGCCGTAAATTCGAGATTTATCCGGCGTAAAAGAGCAAAATTCTGTATCGATAGGGAACGAAGCATATGGGCATAAATAAATCGGAACCCAAAGGTATTAAATTTTAACTGAGGTCCATTTACTGGAGTTCATTGGCGACAGTTTATTTAACATGTTCGATAATTCGATGGCGTTTGTTTCCGGACCGCCCGAGAAAATCTGCTGAATTTCTTCGGCTTTAGCATCAAAGAAAATACGCGTTAAGAAGGCGTTTGGACGAACTTTGTGAACTTCGTCTATGCTCATTATTGCACTTTTAACTGCTGTTTTTGCTTCTTTTATGTCATCGGTCATACGGTCGAGACCCAAACGGTGGTATTTGTAGATTGCGGTTCGGAGCGGAAGAAATGTATTTGATAGCATATCGGCAGCTAAAAAATACCGATTTTGATTTCCGTCGGTTTGGTTCCAGCCTTTACCGCCTTGCCCTTGCGATAAGCTCACGATGTTTTGTGCCGCAGCGAAGTACGGAGTTCCGCCCGCTTCTGAAAAAGTATCTTGATCTAAACCAATAATATAGTTGGCATAGAATGAAATCACTGCCACTAAATTTGAGGTAAAGGAGTTTGGATCGTAGAATAAATTTTCAAATTCGACGTATCGAAAGATGAAATCTTTGTCGTTGTAATTGAAAACGGGACTTTGATAACCTGCGTTGTAAACAGGTCTTGACGACTGAATTTGAAGCGAAGCCACAAACTGATCGTTATTGTAGGAACTCACCGTAATAAACATACTGCATTCGATGCGTTCTTTCTTTTTGAAATCTAAATCAGACCATTTGGTATTATTAACCAACTCGGTAAGCGATTTTTCTAAAGTTTTAAAAATCTGCTGGTTGGTTTTCGTAATCTGATTTGAATTTACTTGAACCACGCAGTTCAATTCTTGGGAAAACGAAAGCGTCGTGAAAATAGAAGTAAGAAGAATCAGTATTTTACGCATGGGTCATTTGTATAATTCTTTGAAAAATAGCCGCTGCAACATTTTCTTTAGTCATTAACGGCAAATCGGTTGCGGCTTTGTGGGCATCGATTAAAGTTACTTTATTTGTTGGAACTCCAAATCCTGCACCTGCATCTCTTAGCGAATTTAAAACAATCAAATTTAGATTTTTGCGCTCAATTTTTAAACAAGCGTTTTCAAATTCGTTTTCTGTTTCCAACGCAAAACCGACCAAAAACTGCTTAGCTTTCTTAGAGCCGAGATCGGCTAGAATATCGACGGTCTTTTCCAATTCTAAATGTAAACACGATTCTTTCTTTTTTATTTTCTCAGGAGCAACATTTTTTGGTCTATAATCGGCGACGGCGGCGGCGGCTATCGCGATATCTACCTCGGCATATACTTCTAAACACGCCTTATGCATTTGATCAGCCGTTTGAACTCGTGTGATGTGGATGTTTGGATTTTGAAGATGCAAATGACTCGGACCGCTTACTAGAAAAACTTCTGCACCGTTACGAGCCGCTTCTTCGGCCAAGTCGTATCCCATTTTTCCTGTAGAATGATTTCCTACAAATCGCACCGGATCAATGGGTTCGTAGGTCGGTCCCGCTGTTATAAGTACTTTTTTTCCTCGAAGCGGAAGTTGCTGTAGCAGATGATTCTCGATAAAACTGATAATATTTTCGGGTTCAGCCATACGACCTTCGCCACTTAATCCGCTGGCGAGTTCGCCCGATTCAGCTGGAATCATAATATTATCGAATGATTGTAAGCGTGCGAAATTCTCTTTTGAAGTTTCGTGCTTATACATATCCAAATCCATCGCTGGTGCGAAATACACCGGACATTTCGCCGAAAGATAGGTAGCTAACAACAAGTTATCGCAAACGCCGTGTGCCATTTTAGATAGCGTGTTTGCGGTTGCAGGAGCAATTAGCATGAGATCAGCCCACAGAGCTAATTCAACATGATTGTTCCACTTGGCTTCCCTTTCATCGTCGTTATAAAAATGAGAAAACACTTCTCGTTTCGATAGCGTTGATAGCGTAAGTGGTGTAACAAAGTCTTTTGCCGCGTCGGTTAGAATGACTTGAACTTCTGCGCCAGCTTTAATAAACAAACGGACGAGTTGCGCCGTTTTGTATGCCGCAATCCCGCCCGATACTGCTAATAAAACTTTTCGTCCGTTAAGAACTGACATCCGGACTATTTGTTAGCGTCGCGGTGGTAAATTTTATCTTCCATCCACTCTTGCACGGCTAAAGCGTGAGGCTTTGGAAGCTTCTCATAATATTTTGATACTTCGATTTGCTCTTTGTTTTCGAAAATTTCTTCCAAAGAATCGTTGTAAGTAGCAAACTCTTCCAACTTCTCTGTCAACTCTTTTTTAATTTCAGCGTTGATTTGGTTAGCTCTTTTTGCGATTACGGTAATTGCCTCGTAAATGTTACCTGTTGGTTTTTCGATGGCTGTTTTGTTGTAAGTTACCGTATTTACTGGTGCGGAGGCTTTCTTTAGATCCATAATTATTATTTCGAAAAAGATTTTAAGTCGTTATTTAATTGTTCCAACATTTCGTCGGCTTTTTTTCTGAATTTAGATTCTGGTGCAAATTTAATCAAAGTTGCATGTGCTTGCTTCGCTGCGAGCAATCTTTCTTGTTTTTTACTTTCTATCGAGTTAATTGCTAGTTGATAAGCTGAATCGAATCGGTAGTACAAAGCTTCTTCTTTAAAAGGCGTCCCTGGAAATTCTCCCAAAAAGATATCGAGTGCAACTAAGGCCGACTTATGGTCGCTAATCGTGTTGTACTGCTTCGCAATTTCAAAGTTCTTTTTTTCAATTTTTTCACGCATTTGCTTAACCACTTCGTTGGCTTCAGCTAAATACTTGGAATCAGGATAATTATCGATAAAACTCTGTAATTTATCAATAGCCTTGTAGGTATCCACTTGATCTAAACTGTAGCGCGGTGATAATTTCGAATAAGAAATAGCGCCCAAATAAGCTACCTCCTCTACTTTTTCTGAGCGCGGATAACTCGACACAAAGTTATCAAACTGGTAACCAGCACTGTAAAACTCCTTTTCTGCATAGAAGGATTTTCCATACATATAAAAAAGCTTTTCAGCTTGCGGCTTTCCGCGATATGTTGGCGCAATTTGTTCAAACAAACGAAGTGCTTTTTGGTACTTTTTAGCTTCGTACATTTTCTCTCCAATCTTGTACTTCTGAGCTACATCTTCGTTTTTTAGCGCTTTCTGATACTCACTACAAGAAGCAAGAACCAGTAAAACTAAAAACAACGCAAAAATTCTTTTTATCATAAAGCGAAAAGCTAACTATATACACTCAAAAATTAAGTGTGCAAAAATAGTGATTTATATTGATAGTAAACGAATCGATTTTAAGTACGCACATGCCACTCAAAACCGTGAGGAAAACGACACATCTAGTAAATTAGTGTGCGGATTTTAAATAAGTGGCAATTTTAGCTTTCAAGGAATCGGTTGCGGCAACTAAAGGCAAACGTACCGCATTTTCACACAAGCCGAGTTGCGCCTGCATTTCTTTAATGCCTGCCGGGTTTCCTTCTTCAAAAATCAAATCAATGGCAGGGGCAATTTGGTAATGCAACGCAAAGGCTTCGTCGACTTTTCTCTCCAAGCCAAGCTGCACCATTTTAGAGAATGCCCCCGGAAGTCCTTCGCCGATTACCGAAATAACTCCGGCACCTCCCGCTAAAATAATAGGTAAGGTAACCATATCATCGCCTGAAATAACTAGAAAATCTTTGGGTACAAGTCGTATTAACTCCAGCGCCTGAACCACATCGCCAGCGGCTTCTTTTATTCCGATAATGTTTGAAAAATCATTTGCCAATCGCGCAACCGTTTTTGGCAACATATTACTAGCAGTGCGACCAGGCACATTATATAAAATGATCGGAAGCGGACTCACTTGAGCTAAAGCAGCAAAATGCTGGTAAATGCCTTCTTGCGAAGGTTTGTTGTAGTACGGACTCACCGATAAGATGGCAGAAAATCCAGTAAAATCGGCTGTTTGAAGCTCTTCAATCAAAGCAGCAGTATTGTTCCCTCCTACTCCCAAAACCAAGGGCAAATTTTTGGTGTTCGCTGCTTTTATGCAATCAATGACCTGCTTTTTTTCGGTCGAAGTAAGTGTCGCTGGCTCGCCCGTGGTACCCAAAACAACCAAATAGTTGACGCCATTATCGGAAACGTACTTGACAATACGGGTTAAAGCTTCAAAATCGACTTCTAAATTGCTTTTGAATGGAGTAACCAAGGCAACGCCTGTTCCGATAAATTGATTTGTCATGAAAATAAAGTTAACAATTAGTTGATATTGAATTCGACGTAAATGTACGTTCTTACACGAAAAGCATCTTACTTTGCAACAAAGTTAAAAAACTTACGAAAACGATGGTAAATCTAGGAAAGTATCCGTTTTTGCGGTACAGTCTTATCACAATCTTAACGTTGCTAATCGTTGTTGGCTGTAAATCAAATCACAGCGTAACAGCAATATCTGGCAAGGAAATCAAGCTCGTAGATTCGCTTCCAAATGCGCAACAAGTAACCGACTTCATTCTTCCCTACAAAAAAAATCTCGATCAAAAATTAGACACGCTCTTGTGTTACAACCCAGTAGCGTTGGATAAATCTAGTGGAAAGTGGCAAACAAATATTGGAAATTGGCTGGCACAAAGCTGCTACGAAATTTGCAATCCAATTTGTGAACGAAACTTCAATACAAAAATCGACCTCGTACTTTTCAATCACGGAGGTATTCGGTCTAATTTACCAAAGGGCGATGTGACCCTACGAAACGCCTTTAAAATTATGCCGTTCGAAAATACCGCAGTAGTCGAAACGCTCGATGCTGCACAAATACTCGAAATTTGCCAGTACATGATCGTCGAAGAAAAACCGCACCCGCTCTACGGTTTGAGCTTTACGATCGATGAAAAAGGTCAGGCAATCGACATTAAAATTCAGGGAAAACCGCTAGACAATTCCAAAACTTATATCGTTTTAACTTCCGATTATTTAGCAAACGGCGGCGATAAAATGACCTTTTTTCAGAAGTCTAAAAAAAGGCTCGATTTACAACTCAAACTTCGCGATGCCATAATTCAGTCGTTTAAAAAGAATAAAACGGTGCAATTTTCTAATGAGGTTTTGATAACCGATAAAAGATCGTAATCATGAATAGAAGACACTTTATCGCACAATCGGTTTCGGCGTCGTCGTTGCTGCTTTTACAGCCCACCTTCGCTTTCTCGGCTGCTAGTAAAGCAAAAAAGCTGGTCATTTTACACACAAACGACGTTCACAGTCATATTGATCCGTTTCCAAAAGAAGATGCAAAGTACTCCGGACAGGGCGGAATTGCGCGTCGAGCAGCGGTTATCGAGCAAGTACGTCGCGAAAACGAGCAGGTATTGTTACTTGATAGCGGCGACATTTTTCAAGGCACACCGTACTTTAATTTCTTTGGTGGCGAACTCGAATTCAAGTTAATGTCGATGCTCGGCTACGACGTGGCAACGGTTGGAAATCACGACTTTGACAACGGTGTTTCTGGATTTTTAAAACATCAAGAACACGTAAAGTTTGCATTTGTAAATGCGAATTACGACCTCAAATCCGCTGGCTTGAAAGAAGTTTTGAAACCCTACAAAATTGTGAATAAAGGGGGATTGAAAATTGGAATCTTTGGTCTGGGAATCGATTTAAACGGCTTGGTCGAAGCTCGAAATTGCGAAGGCGTTGTGTACCGCGATCCGGTTGGTATTGCCAACGAAATTGCAGCCGAACTCAAGCAAAAGCACTGCGATTTAGTGATTTGCTTATCGCACCTCGGCTACTCGTACCGCGACAACAAAATTTCCGATGTAAAACTCGCTGCGCAATCGGAAAACATCGATTTAATTCTCGGCGGTCATACGCACACTTTTTTGGAAAAACCTACGGTAATCGACAACAAAATCGGCAAGAAAGTACTTGTAAATCAGGTTGGTTGTTACGGTTTGCAACTGGGTCGCCTCGACTACACGTTTGTCGAAGGTTCGTACGACACGTCGAAAACGGTTATTCAACTGTAAGAAAATCTGTTTTTTTATTTGGGCGCGCCGGCAAACGAGTCGTCGCTGCGCAAAAAAGGTTCACGCCGTCACGTGTTCCGCTTTATCTTTTTGGCAAACGTTCGGTGGAAATTAAAATCGCCAAAAAGGATATCGCTGCACCCGTTCGCGCGGGAAAGGTGCAAGTTAAGAATAAAAAAAATGGAAAAAAGTAAAAAAATTGAAAGAGAGAGAGTGAAAAAAAGGGAAAATGGGGCACAATGTTTCACAAGGTTTTTCACAATATGTACAATGCTGCCTTCGACAAGCTCAGGCAACGACGAATTTTAGGTCAATGTGGGAATATGATACTTGAAATGGTGAACGTCATGAAGTCTAGCTTCTCGTGTCTAGCTTCTAGCTTCCCGAAAAAGACACGTTAAGTGGTGAACTCATCAAGTTCTCGCCTTCGACAAGCTCAGGCAACGACGATACGTGGACTCGGGAGGTTAAACAATACGTTAAATGGCAAAATCATCGAAGTCTATCCCGATAGCTATCGGGACTCGTTTCTCGCCTCTAGCTTCTAAAACCAGCCTTCAACAAACTCAGGTTCCGACTTTACATCGTGAACTATTCTACCGATAGCTTCTTTTGCAACTGTCGAGCTTCTTCGGCTTCACGCATGATGAAATACTTGGCTAAAAAGAAATAAGAAAGCATTTGCATCGCTAAAGTTAATAATTGCAGTAGATCGGAATAAACGTAAAAGCTCTTAATGGAATAGAAAATATCAGATAAGATGAAGCAGGTTGTAGCTAACCCAAAACTCAAATACTGTAAACTGCCTTTTGCCGTATAACCTGCAAAGACTAAAATCGATAAAACAGTAAGCACCAAAGCATAAATGAGATATAGGAAATTCTGCCCTTTTGGATTGCTAAATTGCATCTCTAAAACAGAAATGACAACATATATTAAAGAACCAGTAACAACTAGTATAACTGGCATATCCCGTCTTTTGAAAGTAACATGTTTTAGATCTTTCACAGCATAAATCAGCATCAAACTATAAACAATCAAAAAAGCATAAGCGGAATAGATGAAAAAGTCTTCCTGATCAATGAGTACTGCAACGTCGCCCATGTAACATAACAGGAAAATGCTTATCGGAAGGAAACTAAATTTGCCGTTTCTACTATTCAAATAGTACATTCCGATAGAAGGGACTACGCAAGATTTGGCAAGTAGTGCAGGATAATCCCAGCCCAACATAAAAAATGTTACAAAACTGATGCTTGATAACCAATACAATATCAAGGTTGGGTTCTTAATTTTCATCTATTAAATTTAAAAAGGATTGTTCGTCTAGTATCTTCACGCCCAATTGTTTGGCTTTTTCTAGTTTAGCCGGTCCCATGTTCTCACCAGCCAATACAAAAGAGGTTTTCGCCGAAATAGAAGATACCATTTTTCCTCCGTGTTTTTCAACTAGTAACTTCAACTCATCGCGGCTGTGCGTGCTAAATACGCCTGAAATAACCACAGCCTGCCCAGCTAGCGTGTCGCTTAACAAAGAAAGCTCTTCTTGATTAATTTCAAATTGCAAACCCGCAGTGCGCAAACGGCTTACTAACTCACGCTGACTTTCCGTACCGAAAAAACTAACGACACTGTTCGCGATACGTTCGCCAATTTCATCAATTTCCAGTAATTGTTCAACAGTTGCCGCAGCCAGGTTATCGATGTTTTTGAAATGTTGAGCTAATTTCTTTGCCACCGTTTCGCCCACATGTCGGATTCCCAAACCAAATAAAACGCGTTCAAAACCAACCGATTTCGAGGCTTCTACTCCTGCAAGTAAGTTTTGTGCCGATTTCATTGCCATACGTTCCAGTGGCAGTAAATCGTCGAGTTTTAAATCGTACAAATCCGCTACATTTTTGATGCGATTTTCACGAAATAACTGCGCGACCGTTTCGCCACCAAGACCATCGATATCGAGCGCCTTCCGCGAAATAAAATGCTCGATTTTTCCGATTATTTGCGGCGGACAACTACTGTCGTTTGTGCAATAATGTTGGGCTTCGCCCTCGGTTCGGCTAAGTGTCGAACCACATTCGGGGCAATGCTCAATGAAAATAATTTTCTCCGTTGTTTCGTTGCGTTTGGTGAAATCAACCCCGGTTATTTTAGGGATAATTTCGCCGCCTTTTTCAACAAAAACATAGTCGTTGATATGCAAATCTAGTTTTTCAATCTGGTCGGCGTTATGCAACGAAGCGCGTTTAACTGTTGTTCCGGCGAGTTGTACCGGCTCGAGATTCGCAACAGGCGTAATGGCGCCGGTTCGACCAACTTGATAAGAAACGCTTTTTAATTGCGTAACGGCCGTTTCGGTCTTAAATTTATAAGCCAGTGCCCAACGCGGATTTTTAGCTGTGTATCCTATTTCTTCTTGTAAGAAAATCTCGTTGACTTTAATCACAACACCGTCGGTTTCGTACGGGAGTTCGTGTCGCTTTACATCCCATTCATCTAGAAAAGTAAAAACCTCATCAATAGAACTGCAAACGCGGTAGCTGCTCGGAACTTTAAAGCCCGCAGTTGCTGCATGTTGCAAAAAATCGCTGTGCTTCTTGGCAAATTGCTCAGTAATTCCGCCGTAAATTAAACACTCCAACGTACGTTTTGCCACTTCGGTACTGTCCTGCAATTTTAGTGTACCTGAAGCGGTATTTCTCGGATTTGCATATAGAGGCAATCCCTTACTTTCTTGAATCTCGTTTAGCTTATTGAATCCATCAATGGGCAAAATTACTTCGCCACGAAACACACTAAAGCCTTTAAAATGCTGGCTATGTAATTTCAAAGGAATTGTTTTGATGGTTCGAATGTTCTCGCTAACGTCATCACCTTGAAAACCGTCGCCTCGAGTAATGGCGCGTTGGAAAACACCATCGAAATATTCCAAACTTATGGAAGCACCGTCGTATTTGAGTTCGCAAACGAGTTCTACACTTGTACGTCCGGTACTTTTAAGAATGCGATTGTACCAGTCAACTACCTCTTCGCTGTTGTATCCATTTTCGAGTGAGTACATTCGGTTGGAATGCACCACAGTTTCGAAATTCTTTGTGACTCCGCCACCTACACGCTTTGTGGGAGAATTGGGATCGTCGAATTCGGGAAAATCGGATTCTAACTTTTGAAGTTGTTTCATTTTTAGATCGAATTCCGTGTCTGAAATCAACGGCTGATCTAAAATGTAATATTGATAATTGTGTTTATCGAGCTCGTTTCGTAAGGCAGTGATCTGTTCTTTGATGTCCATTCAATTGAGTGCTAATACTCAACTAAGATAAAAATAAAAAGCAGATTTTATCCCCGAATTACGGCATCGATTTGCGAGAACATTTCTCCGTCTGAAATAAAGGCACCTTGTTTGATGATTTCAAAAATAGCTGTGTTTCGATCGGGAGTGTAGTTCTTAGCACCAGACTGAATTTCAAACAAATCGGTAAAAAGCGAATCGGAAATAGCGTTGACTCCTTCGGCAGTTGTAAGATCAAGGTTTGGATCGGCGCATTTGATTACAATAGCTTGTATATTTTCTTCGGAACATTTAAAGAGAAAAACAATGCTTTTGGTGAAATGTTCGAGGAATGCGGTATTGCTGAGTACACCGTCCCAGATGAAGTCGGAAAAATTATCGAGTTGGCGCTCGACTTCGGCGGTGTTGTTCGCCTTAATTTCGTCCCATTGTTGTTTATCGATTGATTGAACCGCTAGGAATTTCGCAAACTCGTCGGCAAGTTCTTCGAATTGCGGTCGGGAAAGTCGTAGGTATTTCATGGTAAAAAAAAATCCCGCCGAGACGGGATTTAATGTATTCTATAATTGAAAATTAGTTTTCAGCTACAATCTCGTAAGCCAATTCAACTACTACATCTCTGTGTAAACGAACGGTAGCACTGTACTTTCCAGTTCTTTTCACGATACCTGAAGTGATGAATTTTCTTTCGATTTCGTGACCACTTTTAGCAAGTGCATCAGCGATATCGATGTTGGTGATTGAACCAAAAAGTTTCTCACCACCTGCTTTTGCAGTGATTTTAATTTCAAGAGCTTTCAGTGCTTCTGCTTTTTCTTTCGCATCAGCAACAATTTTAGCTTCTTTGTGTGCTCTTTGCTTTAGGTTTTCAGCCAAAACTTTCTTAGCAGAAGGAGTTGCTAACTGAGCAAAACCTTGAGGAATAAGGAAGTTTCTGCCGTAGCCCGGCTTCACAGAAACTACGTCGTCTTTAAAACCTAAATTAGGTACGTCTTGTTTAAGTATAAGTTCCATAATTTCTGATTCTTATTTTAATAAATCTGCAACGTAAGGCATAAGCGCTAAGTGACGCGCTCTTTTTACAGCAACAGATACTTTTCTTTGATATTTTAATGAGGTTCCAGTTAAACGACGTGGTAAAATTTTACCTTGCTCGTTTACGAATTTCAACAAGAAATCTGCGTCTTTGTAATCTACGTATTTGATACCAGACCTTTTGAAACGACAATATTTTTTAGTCTTGTTTGTTTCTATGTTTAGCGGGGTTAAGTAACGGATATCTCCGTCTTTCTTACCTGAAGCCGATTGTTGTAATGTTGCCATAATAATTAAGCTTTAGCAATTTTAAGTTTTTCTCTTCTGCGCTCTGCCCAAGAAATCGCGTGTTTGTCTAAACTCACAGTCAAGAAACGCATTACGCGCTCATCTCGTCTGAATTCAGTTTCGAAAGCGATTAACACTTCTGCAGGTGCTTTGAACTCAAATAAGTGATAAAAACCACTTTTCTTGTGTTGGATTTCATAAGCGAGCTTCTTTAAGCCCCAGTCTTCTTTAGCTACCATCTCTGCACCTCTGCTCGTAAGAAAATCTTCAAACTTGCTTACTGTTTCCTTTACCTGGGTCTCAGATAAAACGGGATTCAAGATGAAAACAGTTTCGTATTGATTCATAAACAAATAAATTATTTTGTTAAAGTGGGTGCAAAAGTAATCATTTTATTTAAAGGAAATCCATTCCGAAAAAAATATCGACGAACTGCAATATTTTTCTTGGAAATGCTAGTGTATTCAGATATTAGTAGCTATTTTAGACCATCCCAAATATAAATTGCAAATATGAGTGTGAAATTAAACTGTGTTATAGTAGATGACAGCGCCATACAACGAATGGTAGTAAATAAACACGTTAGTAATTCACTACATTTAAAATTAGTTGGCGAGTTCTCTAATGCTATAGAAGCAAAAAACTTTATGTCGTATAATGAGGTGGATCTCATTTTCCTCGACATCGAAATGCCCGTAATCAACGGATTTGATTTACTCGACGGTCTTAAAAAGAAACCGCAAGTCATTTTCATTACATCCAAACCCGATTATGCCGTTAAAGCTTTTGATTACGATGCCACCGATTACCTGCAAAAACCCATCACTAACGCCCGATTCGATGCGGCAATACGCCGAGCTTTGCAGCAGTATTCGCTACTTAAAGATGCTCCTGAGGAAGACGGAACACACATCTTCATTAAAAGCAAACTCAAAAAACTCAAAGTTTTTACCAATCGGATTAAATACGTAGAAGCGTACGGCGACTACATTAAAGTGATCACCGACGATGAAACGCATTTAGTGCTTTCCACGATGAAATCGTTCGAAAATGATTTGCCCAGCGAGCGCTTTGTTCGTGTACACAAATCGTTTATCGTTAATATCGATAAAGTCGAAAAGTTTAATTCAAAATATGCCGAGATCGGAACAATTAAAATACCGCTTTCGCGGAATAAAAAAGACGATCTCAAACGCGCCTTGAGTTTAACTTAACTCTAGTAATAATCGATATTCACAATCAAACGCACAGACTTAAACTGCGCAATTGCTTCGAAACTACTTCGGATTTTACGCAATTTCTCCTTTAAATCTTTTTCCGCAGCACCTTTCGCATATTTAACCATTAAATGTTGCAAATACTCGTTGCGAATACGACCCACAGCTGGCTCAATCGGACCTAACACCTGCGCGCGCGTATGCTCTTTAAGTGCGTTTGCAAACCAAGTTCCGGCAACTTGCGTAAGTTCGAAGTTCTTGCTCTTAAACGTAAGTTTTGCCAATTTAAATACCGGTGGATAATAAAACTGCTGCCGTTCTTGTAGCTCGCGATCTACCATAGCCGCATAATCGTTATTGATAAAATCTTTCAATACAAAATGAAACGGATTATACGTTTGCAAAATCACTTTACCCGGATTCGTGCTACGCCCTGCCCTACCCGCTACCTGCGTAAACAACTGAAATGTTCTTTCGTTAGCACGGAAATCCGATTGATATAAAATTGAATCGGCGTCCATAATCCCAACCAAGGTTACTGCACTAAAATCAAGACCTTTGGCAACCATTTGCGTGCCGACTAAAATCTCAGCTTCCCGATTTTTAAACGAATCGATGATCTTCTCAAAGGCAAACTTCCCGGAAGTAGAGTCCTGATCCATTCGCAAAACACGGATATTTGGAAACAACTCTTGCAATTCGTTTTGAATTTGCTCCGTTCCAAATCCTTTGTGTATTAAAGTCTGACTCTTACACGCATAACAACTTACCGGCTGCGGAACCGAAAATCCACAATAGTGGCAACGCAACTGATTTTTAGATTGGTGATACGTGAGTGCTACATCACACTGATTGCAATGCGGAACATGGCCGCAGGTAATGCACTCCGTTATGGGCGAGTACCCGCGACGGTTTTGAAACAATATTATTTGTTGTTTCTGTTCCAAAGTTTCGCGAATGGCTTCCAACAACGTATCGCTGAAATGCCCGGTCATTAATTTCCGCTTTTGCTTGTCTTTTAAATCTACAATTTCGACCTGCGGTAAAGGCTGTAATGCGAAACGCTCGTTTAGTTCTACATATCCGTACTTGGTCGTTTTTACATTATACGTACTTTCTAAAGATGGCGTAGCCGAACCCAGCAACACTTTAGCTTCTGCAAATCGAGCCAGAACTAAAGCGGCATCGCGAGCATGATAACGCGGCGCTGGATCTTGCTGCTTAAATGTAGGTTCATGTTCTTCGTCAATAACAATACAATCCAAATTGCTAAACGGCAAAAGCAATGCCGATCGTGCTCCGATTACAATTTGTGCTTCAGGTTTTCGCTCTAAAATTTGCTTCCAAACCTCGACGCGCTCGTTAATACTTAATCGAGAATGATAAACCGCAACTTTATTCCCAAACTGCTTACGTAAGCGACCTACTAATTGAGTCGTGAGCGCAATTTCTGGCAACAAATACAACACTTGATTCTCTGTATTGAGCAAGTCGTTAATAATCGACATGTAAACTTCTGTCTTTCCCGAAGCGGTTACCCCTTTGAGTAAAACCGTTTCGCTTTTCGTCCAGGCGTCGGTAATTTCTTGCTTGGCTTTTGCCTGTGCTGCTGAAAGTGAAATAGCAGAACTCCCTTCAGAAAAATTGCCCGATAATCGCGATGTTTCAATGTAATACTTCTCAAAAACACCTTTGGTAATTAATGAGTCGACTGCCGATTGCGACACCCGTTCTTGCGACACAAACTCTTTGTAACTAATGTATTTATCGGTTTTTTTCTGGGTATCGAAAAAAGCCAGTACGGCCATTTTTTGTTTTTCTGCCCGGGATAATTCCTGCAACAACAAAGGCAACGCTTCTTTGTCTTGAAAAGCTTCCGCAAGTCGGATATAACTCACTAATTTTGGTTTATACACTTCTTTTACCTCTTCCTCTAGCTTCACTACTTTAGAGGAAATCAAGCGCTGCAATTTTTTAAAAGATACCTTTTTACCGATGATTTTTTCAACTTCGGCAATCGTTAGCGACGATTTTACTTGCATTGCTTCGTACACTAAATACTCATCGTCGTCGAGTGCGTTAGTGTCTGGATTTGTATCGAAGGCGCTTACAATGGTTTCGCTGGCTAAAAGAAGTGCGCTTGGCATGGCTGCACGAAAAACCTCGCCTACACTACACATATAATAGTCGGCAATCCAAAGCCAAAGCTGCAGTTGCGGTTTGGTAACAATCGGACTCTCGTCTAAAATATCGTGAACAGGTTTGGCTTCGTAGACTTGTGGGGCGGGCACATCATATTCGCTCACCAAAGCAGTGTATAACTTTCTTTGCCCGAACGGAACAACAACTCGAATACCAATTTGCAGCTGGGAAAGTTGTTCGTTGGTTACGAAATAGGTAAAAGCAGTATTAACCGCTAGGGGCAATACCACATTAATGTATGGCATGAATTATAGTTTAATGAACGCGATGCCAATATTGGGTTCGCCCTAAGAGCGAGATTCCGATATAGCCTCGAACCTTTAATTTATCCTTATTTTCTAAGGTTATGTAGCATTTGTATTTCTTTCCTGTCTTCGGATCTAAAATATGTCCACCGCTGTATTCATCACCTTTCTTGCTTAATCCTTCAATGATACGAAGGTTTAAAATTGGCTTATTTTTATTTTCCCCTTCACAGTTCTCGCAACGTCGGTTTTTGTTAGCCGGATTTAAAATATCGATCACCCGACCTTCTATTTTTCCGTTTCGTTCCACAATTTCCACAATCGACATAGCTTTACCTGTTTGGTCGTCTATAGTTTTCCATTTTCCAAGAACTGTTTGCCCGATCGAAAGCTGGAAAAACAACATAAAAAAAAGCACCGAAAATGTCGGTTTTGAGAATAATCTACTGCTGTAAAACAATTTCATAATTTCTTACTTACAATTAAACAAGTACACCAAAATCAATTAGTTAGGTGTTTTCGCGTTTTAAAGTTCGAATAACCGCATTGAGTTCAAATCCCAATAAAAGGATCATGGAATTCAACCAAATATAAAACATAAGAATTAAAAGTGTGCCAATAGATCCATACAATTCGTTGTATTGTGCAAACTTCTCGACCCAAATACCAAATAAAAATGAGGTGAGAATTACAATTAAAGTTGTAACCACCGAACCGATACTAAAAAACGGCAAGCGCTCCGAACGTCTGGCACCATACTTCAGTAAAGTACTCACTGTCAGAAAGATCATTAAAGCTAGAAACAAATACCGACCGATTTCCAACAATTGAATACGATCGGAAATAACACTCTGAATTTTAGATTTCTGTACAAAAACCTCAAAAACAACGACACCCGAAACCGTAAGAATCAGAAAAAAGATTAATAGAAATGAAATGACCATCGCTACAAAATACTGCCGAAAAAAGCTGCGCTTGTTCCCGTAGTATTTAGAATATTCAAAACCGCCTAAGATGGCGTTAACACCGTTGGCTTGCAAAAAAATCGCCAATAAAAACCCAGACGACAATAACGAGCTGTTACTGTTATTCATGATATCGAACAAGATTACAGAAATGGCGTCGTATGTATTTGGTGGTACGCTGCCCGCAACAAATTCGAGAAAATCGTCCTGAAAATTGGGAATAGGAATAAACGGAATCAAGTTCAATACAAAAAGTGCAAACGGAAACAGCGCCATAAAGAAACTCCAGGCAATGGCTCCCGCACGGTACGAAACTGCACTTTCGGCAATTCCCACGCCATAGATTTTCAACAAACGATACAGCGATAAATCGCCCATAAAACCGAGCTTCCATCTATCTAAAAATGAAATTATCGGCTTCAAAACCGGCCATTTTTCAAACGATAACGGTTTGTCTTGTAGCAACATTAAAAGGCTTTTAAACTTAAATCCATGTTGTAAACCGAGTGAGTTAATGCACCCGACGAAATGTAATTCACACCGCATTCGGCATACGCGCGAATCGTTTTTTCATTTATGTTTCCCGACGATTCGGTACGGGTTTTATCGCCAATCAAAGCAACGGCTTCGCGAGTTTGCTCAAAGCTAAAGTTGTCGAGCAAAATCCGAAACACACCGCCGGCATCCAGAATTTCTTGTACTTCGGCAATGTTTCTGGCTTCCACAATTATTTTCAAATCCAAACCATGTTCTTGTAAGAAATCCTTGGTTTTTTGAATGGCATTGGTAATCGATCCCGCAAAATCATTGTGGTTATCCTTCAACATGATCATGTCGTACAACGCAAAACGATGATTTTCGCCGCCGCCAATTTTCACGGCCCATTTCTCTGCCGCTCTAAAATTCGGAGTCGTTTTTCGCGTGTCTAAAATTTTACACGAAGTTCCTTGCAGCAGTTGAACGAATTTATTGGTTTTAGTAGCAATCGCACTCATGCGTTGCATGCTGTTCAGTACGGTGCGTTCGGCTTTTAAAATCGATTGCGACTTCCCCGAAACGTGCAGCACCACATCGCCAATTTGAACGGGAGTGCCGTCCGAAATTAAAACATCCACGTGCAAGTCTGGATCTACCGTTTTGAAAATCATTTGAGCAAAAGCAACGCCGGCAATAATCCCCGCTTCTTTTACGAGCAATTTCGCACGGCCGGTTGCTGCCGCCGGAATACATGCGAGCGAACTGTAATCGCCCGGACCCACATCTTCCAGCAAAGCCTGATCGATTATCTTTTGTAACTGTAATTCAAATTCGTGTTCTGAAATCATAATGAATAGTAACTGCAGGCTAAAATAGGAATTAAAAAATAATGGATAGACCCGCGTGATGCTGCAAATTATCAAATAATCGCGGTTTACTCAGGTTCTTGTTGGCACTTTTTAGATAACATTAACCTTGTATGCGATAAAACGAAGTTGCTTATTTTGGGCGGTCCGGCGGCAAACGTTCGATGGAAGCTCTTAGCCGCCGTCAGGCCATTCGCTGCAAGGTGTTTCGCCTTTGCGGCCGTTGCACTTGTGCTTGTAGCTTCTGCCGTCGCTACCGCCCTTCGGCAACGGTACGCAAAGGCGCGCACACGCTTTCCGCTGCTGTCCTTACCGCAGTGAAATGAATTTACCACTTTTTAGATAATAGAAGCTAGACACGAGAAGCTAGTCCCGATAGCTATCGGGATCGTGACGTTCAACATTTTACGTATCGTTTTTTGGGAAGCTAGAAAATAGAAGTTAGTCCCGATAGCTATCGGGATAGACTCCGCGACGTTTACCACTTAACGTATCGTTTTACCCAACTAATCCGCAATTCGTCTTAGACTGACCACGTCGAAGGGAACATTGTGTACATTAAGAATAACTTTGTGAAACATCGTGCTCCATTTTCCCTTTTTCGCTTTTTTCGCTTCCAAAAGCTATCGGGATTCGCTTTTTTTCATTTTTTCTATTTTTCCCTTTTTTCCATTCTTTCCATTTCCCCCTTCTTTCGGGTGAGCGATAGGAGCGACATCTTTTTTGGCGTAAATGAGCTTCCACCAAACGTGCGCCAAAAAAATACAGCGGATAGCGCGACGGCGGTCCGACGATACGTTTGCGAAGCGCTACGATAGCACCGCCGGCACCCCATAAAAACTGAAAAACTACCTTCAAACAACCAAAGGTTTGTTAATTTTTTCTAATCCAAATTCACGAAAACGTATAAAAAGTGCGTTTAAGTTGTATTTTCGTCGCATGAATGAAGCGCTTTTAGAGAAATTACGTGCACAGCTCGCCAATCCTGGGAAAATTGGTATTGTAACCCATAAAAGTCCCGATGGCGATGCTATGGGCTCATCGCTCGGTTTATATCATTTATTGAAGCAATTCGGACATAAAATCGAAGTTTTCACACCCAATCGCTATCCCGAATTTTTAGCATGGATGCCCGAATCGGAACGCATTGTTGTTTTCGACGAACAAAATTCAGCCGCCACGGCACTTTTAAACAGTTGTGATACCATTTTTACGCTCGATTTTAATGCATTTCACCGTGCAGGCGATATGGAACACGCACTGAAAAACAAATCGGCGTTTTACGTGATGGTCGACCACCACCAAATGCCCGATACGTATGCACAAATCACGTTTTCAGATACCGCTTATGCATCGACTTGCGAAATGATATACGACTTGGCTGTCGGATTAGGTTGCCAGGATTACTTGAACAAAGACGTTGCCGCTTGTTTATACACGGGAATTGTAACCGACACCGGTTCGTTTCGATTTGCTGCTACAAAACCAAGCACACATTTAGCCGTTGCGCATTTGATGCAAACCGGCATCGATCACGCTAAAATTTATTCGAACATTCACGATAATTTCTCGGCCGACCGCTTGCAATTGATGGGGCGCAGCTTGCAGAATTTAAAGGTATTTCCCGAAAAGAAAACGGCATACACGAAATTGTCGCAAGCCGAGCTGGATGCGTTTAATTATGTTAAAGGCGATACGGAAGGTTTAGTAAATTTGGCCTTGTCGATAAAAGGCATTGTATTTGCAGCGATTTTTATTGAACACACGGATGAAAAAATCATTAAAATATCGTTTCGTTCGCAAGGCGATTTTGATGTGAATCAGTTTGCAATAGCACATTTTAACGGCGGCGGGCATATCAATGCGGCAGGCGGAAAATCGAACGTTAGCTTAGCAGAAACGATACAAAAATTTGAAGAACTGGTCTTAAATTTAGACATATAATCATGAAAAAATACATATTGAGCCTCCTAACCCTACTGGTTGTATCGGCCTGTTCGCAGCAACAAGCTCGAATGCCCGTTTCGCGAACATCGGGAACTTTTATGCGGGAGTCGGTTGAACGCAACAAAAAACTCGTTGGCCGAGAAGAAGCCGCTATCGATTCGGTAATCAAAAGCAATCCGAAGATTAAATACATCGCGAGCAGCAAAGGATACTGGTACTTTTATGAAAATAAAAACCAAAACGATACACTTAAACCCAAGAAAGGCGATGTTGCGTATTTCGACTATTCTATTTCCGATTTAAACGGCAACGTGATTTATTCAGAAGTTGAGCTGCGTCCGCAAACGTATGCCGTGGATAAACAAAATATATTAATGGGCTTGCGCGACGGCATAAAACTGATGAAGAAAAAAGAAGTGGTAACATTTTTATTTCCTTCGCACATGGCATACGGTTTTAGAGGCGATACCAAGAGAATTGGTCCAAATACAACTATTGCTTGTACCGTAACGCTACACGATTTTAAACCTGAAACACAAGTAAACACTAATTCTAATACTCCAAAACAGTGAAGAAACTAATTTCTTTTGCACTTTTATTTACGCTGTTTGCGTGCACTGATAAGTACGCCGATTTAGAAGACGGCATATACGCTGAAATAACAACGACAAAAGGCGTAATTGTAGCGACCTTGTTTTACAAAGAAGCTCCGGTAACTGTTGCTAATTTTGTGACTTTAGCCGAAGGAACCAATAAATTTGTTGTTGGCGACAAGAAGGGTAAACCTTTTTACGACGGACTTAAATTTCACCGCGTGATTCAAAACTTTATGATTCAAGGCGGCGATCCGCTTGGAAACGGCAGTGGCGATGCTGGCTATATGTTTAAAGACGAACAAGTTCCGTTTAGTTTCGACAACGGTGGTTTACTAGCAATGGCAAACTCAGGACCAGGAACCAACAGTTCACAATTTTTCATTACTCATGTAGCAACGCCTTGGCTTGATGGCAAGCACACCATTTTTGGTAAAGTAGTTGGCGAAGGTATGGATGTCGTAAACAAAATTGTTCAAGACGACGGAATTATTGGGATTAAAATTATCCGTAAAGGCGAGTCTGCTAAACGTTTCGACGCCGTTTCAGAATTTTCAAAATACATGGCAAATGCGGGCGATGAGGCAAAAAAACGTGCCGAGTTGGAAGCTGCAAATAAACTCCGTTACAAAAAAGAATTTGCCGCCGTAATCGAGAAAACGCTGCAGGAATTCGCTAACGCAAAGGCAAAAGGAAAAAAATTACCGTCGGGCGTGCAATATTACATTGTAAAATCATCGACGGGAGAGAAACCGAAAGCGGGCGACGTAATCAATATTCACTATGGTGCGTATTTCAGCGATGGCATACTTTTGGATTCGAGTGTAGAAGAGGTCGCAAAGAAATACGGCATGTTCGATCAGAATCGTAAAATCCAAAACGGCTATACTCCTATTCCGTTTCAGTACGGAAATAAAGTGGGCTTGGTTCCTGGCTTTATTGAAGGTGTGGAACAATTGAAGTACGGCGAAAAAGCGATTGTTTTTGTTCCTGCGGCTTTGGCATACGGAGCAGCTGGTAAAGATGTAGTTCCGCCGAATACCGACTTAGTTTTTGAAATTGAAATTGTAAAATAAGTTCAACAACGGGACAAATCCTGAAAATCCCGGCAATCGCGAAAAGAGTAAGGGAGAAAATTAAACTATGAAATCAAGTATCTTAAGTTTATTACTCATTTTTTCATTTAACCTTTATGCTCAAAAAGGTGGAAAACCCGGCGTAAAGAAAGCACCTGCCAAAACAACGGTTGCTAAAAAAGCAGTAACTCCGACACCAGCCGCTGGCGATGGATTATTTGCAGACATAAAAACAAACAAAGGAACAATTACCTTAAAGCTTGCTTACGATAAAACTCCCGTAACCGTAGCTAATTTCGTAAGCCTTTCGGAAGGAACGAATACTTGGGTAACCGACGAAAAACTAAAAAACAAACCTTTTTACGACGGACTTAAATTTCACCGTGTAATTAAAGATTTTATGATACAAGGTGGCGACCCGACAGGAACGGGTAGCGGAAGCCCAGGTTATAAATTTAAAGACGAAATCACGGACTTAAAGCACAACAAAGCGGGTATTTTATCGATGGCAAACAGCGGACCGCGCACAAATGGAAGTCAGTTTTTTATTACGCACAAAGAAACGCCTTGGCTCGACGGAAAGCACACGGTTTTTGGCGAAGTTAAAGTTGGACAAGACGTTGTGAATAAAATCGAACAAAACGATATTATCGAAAAAGTAACGATTCGTCGCGTTGGAACGGCTGCTAAATCATTTGATGCCGTTAAGGTGATGAGCGATTATTTTGCTTCGAAACCCGACGAAGATAAGAAAGCTGCAGAAGCCGAAGAAGCAGCTCGCAAGCAGCAAGAAGAAATACGCAAACAAAAACAGGCACAAGAAGACGAGAAAAAACGCGTGTACCGCGAGCAATATAAAGACTTGATCTCGTCGACAGCGCAGCGTTTAACAGCTTTGAAAGCAACAGGTTCTAAAACCGAAAGTGGCGTAACCTATGTGATCACTAAAGGAAACGGCACAAAACCCACAGATACTGAAACCGTTTTTATACCTTTTACGGGTTACTTACCCGACGGGACTATGTTTGAGTCGAGCGACGAGCAAACAAGCAAAACTTGGGGTAAATTCGATGAAAATAGAGCTAAAATGAATGGCTATCGTCCGATTGAACTCACTTTAGCGCAAGGCGGACTCATCCCAGGATTGATGGAAGGTTTGAAAATGATGAGTTTTGGCGATAAAGCTACCTTCTTCATTCCAGCAGAATTAGCATACGGAAGTCGTGGTGGCGGAAACGTTATTCCACCAAATAGCGAAGTAATTTTTGAGGTAGAACTACTTAAAGAAGCTCCAAAAAAATAAAAAACAACAGATTGTAACGAAAAATGGCTGTCGGTTTTTTCCAACAGCCATTTTTTATTCTCCAAACCAAATAGCTTAACGCTTCGGAAAAACAAATTCATCGTTATCACTAACTGCAACGCCGATTTCCAATTTAGAAACCGTACCAAATTCGGCTACCAAATTAAAACTCACTCCTTCGAATACAAGTAATTCGGTTAAATCCAAACGCTCTGAAAACGGCTTTACCTTAGTTTGTTGCTGCAATAAATCGGTTGCTTCATTCAAATTCATTCCTATAAAACTGATTTCATGAACTACAGCTTTCGGATTTGCAGTAATTACATAACACAATTTGAAATCTTCCAGTTCGTAAAATGCCAAACGCAATTGCAGCTGATTGTAGATGTAAATTAAATCATTATCGTCATCGGTGTAACTGTAATCGGGCGTTCCGTAAAGATTTTCCACTTCTGCGGGAAGCATCCCAAAGACTAAATCGCCTACTTTCTTTCCTAAAATAATTTCCATATTCAATTGTTTTCACAAAGGTCGGTTATGATTTCTGTAATTCTCCTAAATTCTGGGAAAAATTAAGATCTAAAGTTCTATTTTTGGGCTTCGATCAGCAATCATATACGATGTCGTTTAAACATCCCGAATTTCTATACTTTCTCGGATTTTTAATTGTGCCCATACTGGTGCATTTGTTCCAGTTACGACGTTTTAAGAAATACTATTTCACAAACGTAAAACTGTTACAAGAACTTTCTATTCAAACACGAAAGAGTTCTACCTTAAAAAAATACTTGCTTTTAGCGAGTCGATTATTGCTGTTGAGCTTTCTAATCTTCGCCTTTGCACAACCCTTTTTTGAAAATGAAAATACGCAAGCAGCCGACAACGAATTAGTACTCATCGTAGATAATTCTTTTTCCAACGGAGCTGAAACCAAAAAGGGAAGCGTTTTAGAATATAATATCGCAGCCATTTTATCCGCTTTGGATGAAAACCGAAAAATATCTTTGATTACCAACGACGAAGCCTACTTTAATACCGATATCAAAACCATCCGAAAAGAAGTACAAAAAATTACCACTTCTGCCCTACCATTCGACTTAAATGCTGCGATATCGCGCTCAGCCGACGAGGTCAAAGGCGCCAAAGACATCGTTGTTTTTACAGACGGTTTATCGGAATTGAAATCACCTAAAACCGACGGAAATCAGCAGTTGTACTTCCACATTCCAAAAATTGAATCGGAACAGAACATAGCGATTACTAACGTTGAACTTACCGAAACACAAGAAGACTTCTACAAAATTGCCATCGATTTACAAAAATTTGGCGAAGGCGAAGCTTCCACTGCACTTCAAGTTTATAACGGAAATCTTGCAGTGGCAAAATCCGTTGTAAAACTCAATACAAATACGCAACGAGTAAGCATTACTTTGCCTAAACTGCCATTCTCCGGCTACGTTCAAATTACAGACAATGCACTGGCGTACGACAACAACTTTTACTTTGAAATTGCCGCGCCACAAAAATTTAAAGTATTGCTGGTTGGCGAAACTGAACGTAACGTTTCGCTGCGCAAAATATTTGGAACGACAGAATTCGACTTGACAGAAACCGATATTCGCGGTTTAGATTACGCCGTTATCGGAAAGCAGCAGTTGATCATTCTAAACGAGATACCCGAATTCACGCCCACTTTAGTCGCAAATTTGTTAGAAGCCGTCGAAAATGGCGTAAATCTGAGTATTGTACCTCGAGAAACCCTAAGTGCCGAAGCTTACAAAGTAATTCTCGAAAAACTCCAACTTTCAGCGACTGCTTCGGCAAAATCCAAAAAATTAGTTACCGGAATTACCTTTGAAAGCGAATTATTCCAAGGTGTTTTTGAGAAGAAAATCGATAATTTCCAGTATCCTTTCGCTAATCCGTCGTTTACGATCAGCGGACGAACTTTGCCGTTACTCACCTTTGCCGACGGATCTGCATTTCTGCAAGCCGTTAAACTCGGTCAAGGACACGTATTCCTTTTCAATGCAGGATTATCGAGTCCGAATTCAAACTTTTACCAATCGCCTTTGGTTGTCGTAACGTTCGATCGGATGGCAACGGGCAACAACAGCGCGGGATTGCAGAAGTTTGAGATTTTTGGAGAACAGGAGAAAATTGTCGACTTGAATTTGGAAACCGATCAAGTTGCTCATATTGTGAATCGTGCTGAAAAATCGTACGATTTCATACCAAAACAACGCATTAACGGAAAAAAATTATATCTCAATTTTGGAGAAGCGCCAACAGTTGCAGGCAACTACGATTTATTGTTTGAAGGAAAAGCCATCGACAAAATGAGTTTTAACTACAAACGCAACGAAAGTGATGTAAGCGCTCGGTTCGATATTCCGTCTGCTGCCAAAGAAATAGATTCGTTTGAACAATTGCTATCCGAATTTTCAGCGGCACGCGATAACAGCGGCTTTTGGCGCACTTTGGCACTGCTTGCTTTCTTGTTTTTAATCTGTGAAATATTGATTCAAAAGTTTGTAAAATGACGATACTTCTCAAAAATGTTAGCTGTTACGATTCGCGAAGCTCGTTGCACTTGAAACGCACCGACATCCTTATTAAAGATGGAATAATTCAGCAGATTAGTTCGCAAATTGATGCTTCCGCAGACCTTGTCATTTCAGGCGATAATCTGGGAGTGTCTGTGGGTTGGTTTGATACTTCAGTTCAGTTTGGTGAGCCCGGTTTTGAAGATCGCGGAACTATTAAAAATGGTTTACAAGTAGCTGCAAAATCTGGATTTACCGGAATCTTGTACGAACCAAACAACAATCCAGTTACAGATACACAAGCGCAGGTACTTTTTGCTTTGGGTAAGTCGGCTAACGAGCTTACGCAAATGTATCCGATTGGTGCGCTTACGGTTGAGCAAAACGGAAAAGATTTATCGAACATTTACGAAATGCATATAGCAGGAGCTGTAGCGGTTGGCGATTACAAAAAAACTCCTGACGATGCCAACGTACTTAAACTAGCCTTGCAATACACCAAAGATTTAAACACTGTGGTAATTTGTTACTCACTCGATAAGAAATTAGCAGGCAAAGGTTTCGCTTCCGAAGGTGTAGCAGCTACAAAACTCGGTTTAAAAGGAATTCCTGCTTTGGCGGAAAGCGTTGAAATTAGTCGAAATATAGAAATATTGCGTTACGCAGGAGGCAAACTGCACTTCCCTACAATATCTACAGCAGAAAGCGTAGCGGTAATTCGTCGGGCTAAAGCCTCAGGATTGGCTGTAACGTGCAGTGTTTCGATGAATAACATCATGATGACGGAAGATGATTATTCTGACTTCGGCAGCAACAAAAAAGTAATGCCTCCACCACGAAGTTCCGCAGATCAAGCAGCACTTATCGATGGGTTAAAAGACGGAACAATCGATTGCATCACCACCGATCATGCACCAAGAACTTTGGAAGAAAAAATGGTTGAATTCGAAATTGCATTGCCGGGAAGTATCGGTTTAGATTATGCTTTCGGCTGTTTACATACGAAGTTAGAAACCGAGTTGCTCATAGATAAATTAACGGCAGGACGCGCGCTATTTGGCATCGCAACACCCCAGTTAAAAGAAGGCGAAAAAGCAAATCTAACGATTTTTGAAACTGCTGGAACCGCACAGGTAGGCCCAGAGAATTTGTACAGCTCTTGTAAAAATGCCGCGCTACTCGGATTTGAAACCAAAGGAAATGTTGTAGGAAGTATCAATAATAATCAAGTTGTAATTCATGACACCACAAGAAATTAATTCAGGAAAAACGGCGGCCATTATTAGTTATATCGTATTTGTTGGTCCGCTTATCGCAATGTCGATGAACGCAGAGGATAAAAATCCGTACGCAAGTTTTCACATTCGCCAAGGACTTGGATTAACGATTACGTTTATTTCCTTGGGTGTGATCATTTCGAACTTCGAAAATTTACAAATTGCTACGGCCTTGTGGATTTTTATCAGCGTACTTATGTTTTACGGAATTTTTAGTGCTTCTTCGGGAAGCATCAAACCGCTGCCACTGCTAGGAAGTTTGTTCCAAAAATTCTTCAAAAAACTATAAAATGACCGAACTCTACGCCTTGGAGCGCGCTGCCGCAGAAAAAAACGAAAATTCTCGATTAATTTTTCTGATTCACGGTTACGGAAGTAATGAAGAAGATTTATTTGGCTTCGCCCCCGAATTACCTGCCAACGACCATATTATCTCGCTTCGTGCGCCTTACGATTTGTATTACGGAAGTTTTGCTTGGTATGCTATAAATTTTGATGCCAATGAAAATAAGTTTAGCGACTTAGTGCAAGCGGCGCAGTCTCGCGACTTACTAAAAGAAACAATCGAACGCTATCAAGCTGCTCGTGACTTTTCGACAGACCGAACGGTGGTAATTGGTTTTAGCCAAGGAGCGATTTTATCGTATGCCCTAGCGCTGTCATATCCTGAAACAGTATCCAATATTGCTGCGTTGAGTGGCTATTTGAATACGGAAATCTTTTTAGAAACGAAAGAGAACAGTTTCGAAAAAACACGAATTTTTGCTTCGCACGGAATTGTAGATCAAGTCATTCCTATTGATTGGGCTCGAAAAGCTCCCGAAAAATTAACTGCACTCGGAATTCGTCACGAATTTCACGAATATGCCGCCGGACATGGCGTTGCGCCTCAAAATTTCTTTGACCTTTTAGATTGGTTGAAAAAAGTTTAAGAAAATGAATTCCATCAAAACAATTTTGCTTGCTAACACATTTGATAAGATTGTCGCATTAGCTTTAAAATTTACGGTTTTTCCGTAACGCAATGTTCGTTTTTTTAGCGAGCTTCGCCCTAACGGGAAGGGGAATAACGGGTTTATCCCTACGAAAACCCAAACAATAAATTTTACGGAAAAACCGCATATTTCATCAAATTTTGAAATTTTAACATTTCAACTCTTTTGTGCACGTTTCACAAAATAAAAAAGCGGACATTCCGTATCAGAATATCCGCTTTTTTTAGTTGAATATGGACGCTTATTTGCTGTAAAGAAGCGATTCAGCTGTTTCGAAATCGACGGTACCATCATCGTTAATGAAGTATTTAATAATGGCTTCGCCCCAAAGATCGGTATTGTTAAAGTCGACAATAATCCAGCGGTGGTTCAAAACTTTTACCTTATTGATTAGGAACTTTTTTCCGTCGATTGGCTCGTAACCGGTGTACGGATTTCCTGTTGGCTTGTCGTTGTATGAAATCAGCTGCTCTTTAACGAACGGAATTAATTTTTCCGGAGCGATAAAACTACCATCGGGTTTTTCGAAATAGTTTTGTGCATTCTGGTTGTTTTCCAATGCGAAATAATTGGAATCAGCCGAAGCATCTTCTAATTTCTTGATTTTCTCTGAAGATCGCTTTTCCACCTTCGTTAATTGATCCTGATTAAACTTTACCTGTTTTGATAAAAAAACGTAGGTAAACACATTGAATAATACCGATAAAATAAAGAGATACAAGAAGATAGATTTTTTCATAAAATTTCAATTTCGAGGTTGTCGTATGCTAATTCTATAGTTTTAGGAAGTGTTTTTGACACACTTTCGTGGAATCCCAAATGGTGACTGATATGCGTAAAATAGGTTTTCTTGGGTTGTATTTGTTCAATAAGGGCAAGTGCTTCACCCACGTTTAAATGGGTGGGATGTGGCTCTTGTCGAAGCGCATTGATAATTAGTACATCCAAATTCTTAAGCTGTTCTAGCGCTTCTGCAGAAAGTGTTTTCACATCGGTCATGTACGCTACTTTTCCAAATCGGAAGCCTAAAATGGGCAGATTTCCGTGTTTTGCTTCGATCGGAAGTATGTCGATATCCCCAACTTTAAAAGCTCTGCCCGCTTCGATGATGTGTACCTGAACCTCGGGCGCACCGGGATAGCGGTTTTCTTCATCAAAAATATAGGCAAAACGCGAACGTAAATTTTGATTTACTGCCTCAGAAACGTAAATAGGCAATGCGCCTTTCGACAGCGAAAACGGGCGAATATCGTCGAGACCGGCGGTATGATCGGCGTGTTCGTGAGTAAATAAAATGGCGTCGAGCTTAGCGGTTTGCGATCGCAACATTTGTTGACGAAAGTCTGGACCGCAATCGATTACCAAAGTAGTTGTTGCCGATTTAACACGAATGGAAACACGTAGGCGCTTGTCTCGAAAATCTTCACTTAAACAAACAGGATGCGTGCTTCCAATAACTGGAATACCTTGTGAAGTTCCTGTTCCTAAAAAATAGACGTCTAATTTCGGATTCATCGACGGCAAAGTTATTAATCTGTTTCCGTTTTGGCACGAAATATGTGCAATTGTTATTGCTAATTAAATGCTAACTTTCGGGCAAAATAGCAGGAATCACGAAGCTTTTATTATAATTTTGTGCTAAATCGCAACAGCAATGGACACCGGAATAAAGTTAAAAGGAGACAAGGTCATTGAACAAGTACCTTCGATAAAAGATAAGGCGCTACGCATTAACTTAAACGAAAACATCTACGGAACTTTTGCAGAAATCGGTGCCGGCCAAGAAACAGTGCGTCACTTCTTTAGATCGGGCGGCTCTTCTGGAACGATTGCTAAGGCGATGTCGGCGTACGACAAAGACTTTTCAGATGCGATTTACGGTGTTGAAGCCGACGGTCGTTATGTGACCGAATCGCGTTTAAAGAAAATGTTGAATCACGAAGTTGATTTGATTGAACGCCGTTTGAGTCGCGAAAAACATCCAAATAAAATCTTCTTCAGTTACGCAAATACGGTTGCAACCATCGATTTTGCGAAGCAATATAAAGGACACGGTTGGGTTGGTATTCGGTTCCAGATTGAACCCGACGAAGATTACAATGAAATCATCATTCACATTCGTTTTAAGGAAACCGATGCGCGCTTGCAGCAAGAAACTTTAGGAATCCTAGGTGTGAACTTGATTTACGGTGCATTCTACAAGTACAACGATCCGAAAAGATTACTTCGCTATCTGTACGATCATTTGGATAAAGATCAGTTGGAAATTGATACGATAAACTTCAGCGGACCGCGTTTTGCGAATGTAGATAACCGTTTAATGAGTTTGCAGTTGGTGAAAAACGGCATGACCGATGCGGTGATGTTCGGACCCGATGGAAACAACATTTTGCCGGCAGCAATTCTTTACAAAAAAAATATTCTCGCTTTACGCGGAAGTTTCCGACCCGTAACGGTAGTAAACATGGATATGTACAAAAAGTCGTATCAAATGTTTATTCAGGAGAATAAAGTTGATGAGAAAAATACGTTGGTAGTTTTCGAAATCACTTTATCGAATTTACGTTCCGACGGCGAAATCGACGAACGCGACTTTATGGATCGTGCTGAATTGCTTTGCTCGCTCGGACAAACGGTAATGATTTCGAACTTCCAAGAATACTACAAGGTTGTTGAATATTTCAGCAACTACACCAAAGCACGTATGGGATTGGCATTGGGTGTAAACAACTTGATTGATATTTTCGACGAGAAATACTACCGCCATTTGAGTGGAGGAATTTTGGAAGCTTTCGGAAAATTGTTTTATCGCGATTTGAAAGTGTTTCTTTATCCGATGTTGGGCGAAGATGGAGAAATCATCAATTCGGAGAATTTGAAAGTGCATCCACGCATGAAAGAATTGTATAAATTCTTTAAATTCAATGGAAAAGTGGTTGATATCGACGATTTCGATCCACAGAATTTACAGGTGTTTTCACGCGAAGTACTAAAAATGATTGGCCAAGGGAAACCAGGCTGGGAACCGATGTTGCCACCAGGTATTGCCGAGCTCATTAAAAAGCACCGTTTATTTGGTTACGATCCGAATAAAGTGTTGGTTTCGTAGTGAACTCCAGTTTAACCTGCGATTTTTCACGATTTGAAATGATCAAAAGTCGAGATTGAACTGAAAGCAGACAGAAATGAGACATAAAAAACCCGATTCAAAAAATGAATCGGGTTTTTATTTGAAACACAGCTAACTATTTAAGAATCTGCGCCGCGTGCGCTTTTGTTTTTACGTCGGAGATCACATCTTCAATAAGGCCCTGCTCGTCGATTAGGAACGTGGTTCTATGAATTCCGTCGTAGGTTTTTCCCATAAATTTCTTTGGTCCCCAAACGCCAAACGCCTGAATAACAGCTTTATCTTCATCGGCGATAAGTGGAAACGGCAGGTGGTACTTGTCTTTGAACTTGGCTTGTGCTTTCGCAGAATCGGCACTAACGCCTAACAATTCGTAGCCACGTGCTTGCAGGTGTTCGAAGTTGTCGCGCAAATCGCAGGCTTCGGCGGTGCAGCCCGGTGTATCGGCTTTTGGATAGAAGAAAACCACGAGTTTTTTTCCTAGGTAATCGGCGGCTTTGTGTACGTTGCCGTCTTGATCTTTACCTTCAAATTGGGGCACTTTATCGCCTTTTGTTAATGTAGTCATTCGGATTAATTTTGTTAATTTGATGAATTGATCTTGTGAACGATTTTTGGTTTAGGAGGCCCGGCCTTGATGGACGCGAAAACCCCGCACATTTTACCGCTATGAAGCCGGCGTAAAACACAGCGACCTAAGAAGCTCGTGTTTTTGCCTGGGCTGAATTGCGGGAAAATGGAGGAGTTGCAGCAAACAGCAAGAAAAGCCGCCAAAAACCTGTCTAAAATTATTGAAATGAATAAATCTGAACGCGTTTCATTCGTTATAAATACGTTAAAAGAATTGTATCCGGAGATTCCGATACCGCTCGACCACACGGATGCGTACACCTTGCTGATTGCGGTTTTGCTGTCGGCGCAGTGTACCGATGTTCGTGTGAACCAGGTGACGCCAATTTTGTTTGCCGAAGCCTCGACGCCGGAAGCGATGATACGTCTGGGACAGGACCGCATTAAGGAAATTATTCGTCCGTGCGGATTGAGTCCGATGAAATCGGCTGGTATTTTCGGCTTGTCGCAGATTTTACTAGAGAAATACAATGGCGAAGTTCCGCAGAGTTTTGAAGCTCTGGAAGCGTTACCGGCAGTTGGACACAAAACGGCCAGCGTGGTGATGTCGCAAGCCTTTGGCGTTCCGGCTTTTCCGGTGGATACGCACATTCATCGACTTATGTATCGTTGGGGATTTTCAAACGGCAAAAGTGTCGTACAAACCGAACGCGACGCTAAACGATTGTTTCCTAAAGAAATTTGGAACGATTTACATCTTCAGATTATTTGGTACGGCAGAGAATACTCGCCGGCACGTGGCTGGGATTTGGAGCGCGACATCATTACCAAAACTATTGGTCGGAAAACGGTAATTTCGGACTATTACAAGTCGAAAAAGACGTAATATACCGTGAATGCAATTCGATTTTGAAAAGCATTTTCATAAAAAAATCCGGACTAAACCGGATTTTCTCATTTTTTAGTTTGCTATGATTTCTAGCTGCACATTTCCTACTTTTTTCATAGTCAGTGCTTTGGAATAATTGAGCAGAAACCGTACCGTCTCAGGTTTCGGATGCATGGGTTTCACAGTAATTTTTTTTTGCGCGTAGATTTTTGCCATAATTGTGTGTTTGTCTGTTTAAAACAGAACGCCACAAATACGGCAATATTGTCTAATTCGTCAAAATAATTTGATGTTTTTCGATGAGCTTTCGCAAATTCATTAGCGCGTAACGCATGCGACCGAGCGCTGTGTTAATGCTAACACCCGTGTTATCGGCAATTTCTTTGAAACTGAGGTCTTGGTACATCCGCATCATGAGCACTTCGCGCTGATCGGCAGGCAGTTCGAGGATGAGTTTCCGCAAGTCGCCTTCGATTTGCTCGGTAATGATTTGGTTTTCGATGTTTAGATCGGCTTCTTTTATAGTATTGAACACCGAATATTCATCGGTATCGCGTACCATTGGCATTTTTTTATTTCTGCGGAAGTGATCTACAATGAGGTTATGAGCAATACGCATGACCCAAGGTAAGAACTTCCCTTCTTCGTTGTACGAATCGGATTTTAGCGTCTTAATGACTTTGATAAACGTATCTTGAAAGATATCGTCGGACACGTCTCTGTCGTTAACTTTCGAGTAAATGAAACCGTACAGTTTTGATTGGTGTCTGTTAATAAGGATTTCGAGTGCCGATTCGTCGCCAGCAACGTAATTCCGAATCAAAAGGGCGTCGGGGAGTTGAACAGTAGCCATAACATACTTCTTTTAAAACGTGAGCAATTTTTAAAACTAAAAGTATTGTTATTGTATAGGCGTCTGTTATTTTGATGTTAATTATGAACCAAATGTAAACACATTTCGAAAT
The DNA here is from genome assembly GCF_049240005.1 of Flavobacterium sp. Taxonomy (GTDB): domain Bacteria; phylum Bacteroidota; class Bacteroidia; order Flavobacteriales; family Flavobacteriaceae; genus Flavobacterium. Next base: position 76,154 of record NZ_JBMLTK010000129.1, read on the forward strand.
GAAATGCAAAAAATATCTTGATTTTTAACATTTGCAAACAATTTTAACGTAATTCAACCAAAACTGTAACCAAATATGTAATTAAAACCCGAATATCTTACATATTTTAAGATGCTAAATTTTATATCAAGTTGCGTCTGTTATCAATTGTTTAGTAGAATAAGCCTTCTGCCTTTCATATCTTTGCGTAAAATTAGCTTTTATGCACGCCGACATTGCCGAATTAGACTCCAAGCACAACATTATCATCAAAGGTGCTCAAATGCACAACCTTAAAGATTTAAGTGTTGGTATTCCGCGAAACAAACTTGTAGTTATCACCGGATTATCTGGAAGCGGAAAATCGAGTTTGGCGTTTGATACGCTTTACGCGGAAGGACAACGGCGCTATGTAGAGAGCTTGTCGTCGTATGCGCGTCAGTTTCTTGGTCGACTCGACAAGCCAAAAGTCGAATACATCAAAGGTATTGCTCCGGCGATTGCCATTGAACAAAAGGTAAATACCACCAACGCCCGATCGACGGTTGGAACCAGCACCGAGATTTACGATTACATAAAACTATTATTTGCTCGAATTGGCAAAACGTATTCGCCTATTTCGGGTGAAGAAGTGACTAAAGATACTGTAACTTCGGTGATTGAACGCGTAAAAACGTTCGAGAATGGGAGTCGATGGTTGTTGTTATCGCCACTTTTTATCGAGAAAGGTCGCACGGTCGAGCAAAAACTTTCGGTATTGCTGCAACAGGGATTTGCCCGTATGCTTGCCGATGGGAAATTGCTCCGTATCGACGAGGTTTTAGAAACGAAAACCAAATTTGAAGTAGGCTTTTTGGTTGTTGACCGAATTGTAATCAACAAAGAAAACGAGGATGATGAAGATTTCTTGAATCGTTTAGCCGACGCCATTCAAACGGCGTTTTATGAAGGAAAAGGAAAATGTACATTGGCATCGGCAGATGGTGACGAACGCTATGTGTTTAGCAATAGTTTCGATCGCGACGGCATGACGTTTTTAGAACCTAATGTGCATTTATTTAGCTTTAATAATCCGTTTGGTGCTTGTCCGAAATGTGAAGGTTTTGGCAGTGTGATTGGAATCGACGAAGATTTGGTGATTCCGAATTCATCTTTATCCATATACGAAAATGCCGTGTACGCTTGGCGTGGCGAAAGTATGAGTTGGTACCGCGATCAGTTGGTAAATAATGCCTACAAGTTCAATTTTCCGATTCACCGTCCTTACGCGCAACTCAGCGACGGCGAGAAAGAACTGCTTTGGAAAGGCAATAAGTACTTTGTAGGTTTAAACGATTTCTTCAAGGAATTGGAAGAAAAGAACTACAAAATTCAAAATAGGGTGATGTTGGCGCGTTACCGCGGAAAAACCAAATGCCCCGATTGCAAAGGAACGCGACTCCGCAAAGAAGCAGCGTATGTGAAGATTAACGGAAAATCGATTTCCGACTTGGTAAACGTTTCGATTAAGGATTTGATTCCCTTTTTTGATGGTTTGCAATTGAGTGCGTTCGATGCCAAAGTTGCCGAACGTTTGTTGATTGAAATTAAGAGTCGACTTCGATTTTTATCGGATGTTGGTTTGAGTTATTTGAATTTGAATCGCAATTCGGCTTCGTTATCGGGTGGCGAATCGCAGCGTATCAATTTGGCGACGTCTTTGGGAAGTTCGTTGGTAGGTTCGATGTATATTCTAGACGAACCAAGTATTGGTTTGCATCCGAAGGATACCGAGCGATTAATTAAAGTTCTGTTGCATTTACGCGATTTGGGAAATACCGTGATTGTAGTAGAGCACGACGAGGACATCATGAAAATGGCCGATGTTATTATAGACATCGGACCCGAAGCAGGTTCTTTGGGAGGAACGTTGGTTGCCCAGGGAACGTTCAACGAAATTTTGAAATCGAATTCGCTAACTGCGCGTTATCTAAATGGCGATTTAGAAATTGAAGTACCGAAAAAACGTCGAAAATGGTCGGCGTATATCGATATTTTAGGAGCGAGAGAAAACAACTTGAAGAATGTTGATGTGCGTTTTCCGCTGGAAGTACTTACCGTAATTACGGGCGTTTCCGGTAGTGGAAAGAGTACTTTAGTGAAGAAAATTCTGTATCCAGCGATGCAGAAGAAATTGGAAGGTATTGGTGAAAAAGCGGGTAAATTTGGCGAATTGCAAGGACATTACCACAAAATCCAGCATATCGAGTACGTAGATCAGAATCCGATTGGAAGAAGTTCACGCTCGAATCCGGTAACGTATATAAAAGCCTACGACGAAATTCGCGATTTGTATGCGAAGGAAAAATTGTCGAAGATTCGCGGCTATCAATCCAAGCATTTTTCGTTTAACGTTGACGGTGGTCGTTGCGAAACTTGCAAAGGCGAAGGCAGCATCGAAGTAGAAATGGTTTTCATGGCCGATGTTTCGTTGCCTTGCGACGCTTGTAAAGGAAAACGCTTCAAAAACGATATTTTAGAAGTGAAGTTTGCCGAAAAGAACATCGACGATATTTTAACAATGACTATCGACGAGGCTGTGCAGTTTTTCGACGAAAATAAGCAACCTAAAATCGTGCAGCGTTTGCAGCCGTTACAAGATGTTGGTTTGGGTTACGTACAGTTGGGACAATCATCGTCGACTTTATCTGGAGGTGAAGCGCAACGTATTAAATTGGCCTCATTTTTAGTGAAAGGAAGTACGAAGGAAAAGGCGTTGTTTATTTTCGATGAGCCAACAACGGGTTTACATTTCCACGACATTAAAAAGCTGCTGAAATCGTTCGACGCGCTAATCGATAAAGGACATTCGATCATTGTTATCGAGCACAATTTAGATTTGATAAAATGCGCCGATTGGGTGATAGATTTAGGTACGGAAGGCGGCGATAACGGCGGAGAATTATTGGCTATCGGTACGCCAGAAGAGGTTGTGAAGAACAAGAAATCGATTACTGCGAAGTATTTGAAGGAGAAGTTGTAG
>NZ_JBMLTK010000129.1:79254-92368 GCF_049240005.1 Flavobacterium sp.
GGTTGTGAAGAACAAGAAATCGATTACTGCGAAGTATTTGAAGGAGAAGTTGTAGTTTATAAAATTGTAAAATGTACTTGTATCGGATAGATATAGAAAAGAAAAGTGTTAATTCAATTATAGATACTAGGGATTTTAGAGACTTTAAAAGAATAAATAGATACACTGAGTTAAAGCCTCTCTTTATTCTAATCTTTAATTATTGTAGCAAAGAAGATATAAGCGTTTCGTCACTGCTGAATAAAATCTTAGCTTATAACGACAAAATAAAGGAGACGAGCTTCAATCATAAAACTGAATATGAGATTTGTTTTCATGCTAGAAATTTGAACTTAATCTGGTACTTTGATGAAAAACAATTCATTGATTTCCTTCTTGAAATCGCTAAAGAAGAAGTCCAAAATGAAACTAGTCAAGTTTTTCCAGACCGAAGTCAAAGCCAGTTCTTTTTTTCAAAAAAAGAAGATTGCTACACTTACTTGAGTAAATTCAAACATAAATTAAAAAAAGTACATATTTCAAAAAATGAAATATTTGAAGAGAGAGAAATTTTCATTTCAGATAATTCTCTTTTATCGAACATCGATTTTCACAAATCTATTTTAAATCAAAAAGAAATCTTTAAGAATTATTACCTTAAGAATTATCAGACAAGTGCTCTTTTGGAGGTAACCTTTATTGGAAAATACAAGGTAATCTCAATTGAAACAGTAAGTTTGAAAACAAACTTTTTAAGCAGATTTAGCAAAGAACTTAAACGACTTTTTAGGATCTATCAAATATTCTAAAGCACCTCCGGCTTCGCCAAACGCCAATACATCAAAGGTGCAAACAGCAATAAAGGAGCCGCGAAATACCAATTTTCTAAATCCTCAATTTTAAATATGCCTAAAACAAAGAGGATGCTGTAAATAAATAGGCAGTTGCTGCACAAGTAAAATACAAGATGAAACAGAAAATGTGTTGGAAAACGCTTGAATTTCAGCTGTAAAAGCAAAAACAAAAAAGCTAAAACTGCCGCGATTGTACAGGTGTAAATGAATTCAAAAAACAAGGTAAATCCTCTAAACATGCCGGCAGGTTCGGTGTAGTAATTGAAGAACATATACACACACCATAAATAAATTAACGAAAGGGAAATAACTGCATGACGATAGAAAAGAACTGGTTTCATGATTGTGTTTTTTCAAGCGTATACAAGCTTTGTGCCAAACCTTATGCCAACGGATTGAGCTGCGCGCCAGTTGTTCCGATTTTGGGAAGTTGATCGACAACCTTGTCTGAAATTTCCTTTTGTAAAATGTGCAACAACTTATTCTTTACAAAATGATTGTGCACCACCAAGCCAATTGTTCGATACGGAATCGGATTCGAAAAGCTACTTAAATGCAAACGTTCAGCTTCAGGAAAATCGGTTGTAGCCAAATACGGTAAAAATGTCGCCGCTTTATTAGCCTTCACAAAACGCAACAAACCATCTATCGAACCGGCTTTGTACTCAAAATTTAACTTCGAAGTCAGCAAGCGATCACGTTGATCACAAATTTGCAAAACCTGCGTTCGCATACAATGCCCCTCCTCCATCACACATAAATTATTCAAATCGATACTTTTAGCAGCTACTTCGGCGCAACCTACTTGCTCGGCATCGTAAAATAAAAATGGCTCGTCGTACAGCGGATACTCGATAATTTCTTTGTCGTTTATCGGAGTAGATAATATGCCAATGTCCAAAGCACGCGATTTTAACTTACGAATGATTTCCGCTGTCGTCTCTTCGCGAACAATGATATTCAAGTTCGGAAACTTCCTCGCAAAATCCTGCAAAAATAGCGGAAGCAAAAACGGCGCAACGGTAGGAATCACTGATAAACTCAGCGTTCCCGTAATTTCGCCCTTTAACTCTTGCGTCAATTCCTTAAAAGCTGCAATATTCTTTGAAATCACTTGGAGTTGCTTCACAATTTCCAAACCTTCGGTAGTAAGTTGCACCGGTTTTTTCTTGCGATCGAAAATCTTAATTCCAATCTCATCTTCAAATTTTGAAATCATGGTGCTCAATGTCGACTGCGTTACAAAGCACTTCTCCGCAGCTAATTCGAAATGTTGGTACTCATGAACCGCTAAAACGTACTGAAATTGCTGAATATTCATCTACTGCATCAATAATGTTATTGAAAATATCGTTTTTATAGAACAAACATACTAATTACTTTTGAACTGTTAAAGATCTTAAACCACTGACATATGAAAAAATTCTTCACATTAACAAGCATTCTTATGGCATTTAGCATGCAAGCGCAGGAACGCGCAGAAGGCGGAAAATGTCCGTTTGGTTTCGACAATCCGGGCAAAGCAGCTGCAACTACCGAGGCAGCGCCTACTCCACAAAACGGTTACACAAATAAAGACTGGTGGCCGAGTCAGCTCGACTTAAGTGTCTTGCGCAAAAATTCGGAACTCTCTGATCCGATGGGCGCGAACTACAATTATGCAAAAGGATTTAAATCGCTCGATTATCAAGCTTTAAAAAAGGACATTAATACGTTAATGACTTCTTCGCAGGAATTTTGGCCTGCCGATTTTGGAAGCTACGCTGGTTTATTTATCCGCATGGCGTGGCACAGTGCAGGAACGTATCGTACGGGCGACGGTCGTGGCGGTTCGCGTGCCGGACAACAACGCTTTGCACCACTAAACAGCTGGCCCGATAATGCCAACTTAGACAAAGCACGCCGATTACTTTGGCCAATCAAACAGAAATACGGAAACAAGATTTCGTGGGCCGATTTGATGATACTTGCCGGAAATGTAGCGCTTGAAAACGCTGGATTTAAAACTTTCGGATTTGCAGGCGGCCGTGTCGACGTTTGGGAACCTGAATCGCATGTGTATTGGGGACCAGAGAAAAAATGGTTAGACGACAAGCGGTATAGCGAAGGTCGCAAACTTGAAAATCCGCTTGCAGCCGTTCAAATGGGATTAATTTATGTGAATCCGGAAGGTCCGAACGGAAATCCAGATCCGGTACTTGCAGCAAAAGACATTCGCGAAACCTTCGGACGAATGGGAATGAACGACGAAGAAACCGTTGCACTTATTGCCGGCGGACACACCTTAGGTAAAACGCACGGTGCTGCAGACGCAAAAAATGTAGGTGTAGAACCAGAAGCAGCCGGTATTGAAGCACAAGGCTTGGGCTGGCAGAACAACTACAAATCAGGAAAAGGTGGCGATGCCATTACTTCTGGACTGGAAGTTACTTGGACAAAAACGCCTAACAAATGGAATCAGGATTATTTCCAAATTCTATTCGGTTATGAATGGGAATTAACGAAAAGTCCGGCGGGAGCACACCAATGGGTAGCCAAAACCGAAGATTTAGTGATTCCGGATGCTTTCGATAAAACGAAAAAGCACAAACCATACATGTTAACCACCGATTTGTCGATGCGTTTCGATCCGGAGTACGAGAAGATATCACGCAGATTCATGGCAAACCCAGACGCATTTAACGATGCATTTGCACGCGCTTGGTTCAAATTAACACACCGCGATATGGGACCGAAAACTACCTACCTCGGACCAGAAGCACCCTCAGAAGATTTAATTTGGCAAGATCCGATTCCGGCGGTAAATCACAAATTAGTTACGTCAAAAGACATTTCCAAACTAAAAACCACCTTGTTAAACAGCGGTTTAAGCTTGTCGGAAATGGTGAGTACTGCTTGGGCATCAGCTTCTACATTTAGAATTTCAGACCGTCGTGGTGGTGCCAACGGAGCGCGCATTCGCTTAGAACCACAACGCAACTGGGAAGTGAACAACCCCGCGCAATTGAAAAAAGTACTTGCAGTGTACGAACGCATACAAGCCGATTTCAATGCAAAATCGAAAGATGTCAAAGTATCTTTAGCTGATATCATTGTGTTGGCGGGAAGCGCTGCTGTAGAACAAGCTGCCAAAAATGCCGGCTATACTGCGGAAGTACCGTTTACTCCCGGACGTATGGATGCTTCGCAAGAACAAACCGCAGTAGCTTCGTTCGATGTTTTAGAACCAATTGCCGACGGATTTAGAAACTACAGCAAGAAACAATACACCGTTCCAACAGAGGCATTACTCATTGATAAAGCACAACAATTAACGCTTACTGCTCCGGAAATGACCGTTTTAGTGGGAGGTTTACGCGCCTTGAATGCAAACTACAATGGAAATAAACACGGAATCTTGGCAAACACCAAAGACCAATTAAACAACGAGTATTTTGTGAAATTGTTGGAAATTGGAACCACTTGGACAGCAACCGACGATACGCAAGAAATCTTCGAAGGACGCAACAGCAATACCAAAGCCTTAAAATGGACAGCTACTCGCGCCGATTTGATCTTCGCATCCAACTCAGAATTACGCGCCTTAGCCGAAGTGTACGCTAGCGACGATTCCAAAGAAAAATTCGTGAAAGATTTCGTTGCTGCTTGGACGAAAGTGATGAATTTGGATCGTTTCGATTTGCAATTCAACTTCTAATAGTCGAACGGCAGAAGCTTATTTCTAGAAAAAACAGAAAACCAACTGGATTTGAACTATCAAATTCGGTTGGTTTTTTTATGGAATAATAAGATCTGAAGTTCTAATTTTAATCGGAATAAACTGATTATCAATAAATAAACTACTCGATTTTCATCAAAAGAACAGAGCTTTTACTTTTATTCTCTATCGCAAACGAAAATCGATTTAAAAAAAAAGCACTTCTGAAAATTACAAGCCAACAGGTAAATGATAAAAGTAGCGCCGAACGCCTACGCAAATAAAAACCATGGCGGTATATGCTACGAAAAACGGCAGAATCAGCTGTTTTAAATCGAATACAAGTAAGAACGCGATAACGAATAGTTGAAAACCCAATCCGAATGTCGATACGAAAGTCATAAGCCAATTCGGAAAAATTTGTCCTTTATTGGCGTTCCGATCGAGTGCATAAATTGCTTTATCAAAAACAGAATAAAACAATTTGTATAAGAAAAACAGCACATTAACGTGTTTTTGCGACTCGCCGGGTAAAGCAATGGGCGTTTTATCTTCGATAACGCGACTTGTTGTATCGCCTGCAAATCGGTTTCGCAAGATAACGTAGTAGTAATTATAGAGCGTTCCTTGCAGTTGAAGTCCCAAAAAAGCAATCAAGCAAATCCAAATGGAAATTTCTGTGACATACCAAATGGCCAAGAAAATAAAAAAATTCAAGATTATGTCGGCCACCGAATCGGTATAGCGACCCACATACGACGGTGTTTGTTTTACGCGCGATAACTCACCATCGGCAGCATCTAAAACAGACTTCACGATTAAGAAAAAGGCGGCTAAAAAGTAGTGATTAAAGATGATGCAATAAATTGCGATTAATCCGGCAATTATAAAACCGAATGTGACGTGAAGCGGCGTTAATGCTGTGTCTTTTAAGGAATTGGCAATGATTTTCGCTGCGGGTCGGCCGTAATCTGAGAGGTCGATAAATTTATGTTCCTGCGGTAATTTACTCATTCTTGTAAAGAGGTTTACGAAATAAAAAAGCTTGTTTACGTAACAGGCTACTTAATTTTTGGCATACAAAAGCGAGTACTTGAAACCATGCAAAATCGCTAAAGAAGCAGAAACAGCGGGACGAATTTCTCTAACGCATTTTCGTTGGCGAAATAAGCACTTTTTTACGACTTCCCAAAAATACAATTGCCAAAAACCACAAATCCGACAAAAACAATCGCTAGTAGATTTATAATCAGTTTGTTGGCAATAAAATAAAGAACTTGATAATCGACACAGCAATGCGAAGGTTTAAAATGATTCATTGTTTTTAAGTCGGTCTTTTCCTAAAAAATGCGCTAATTTGTGCGCTGAATGCCTGCATCATTTTCAAACGACTTGTTAACGCTTGGTCAACGATTCGTAAAGGAGACTTTACTATTAAATTGAATTACAGTTAGTTGTAATTAAAGTTGCCGAAGTGTCTTGGTTTGGCACGCGCAGGGAAGTCAATTTCGGCATGTGCTTTGGATATTCGTATACAATTCAAGTTTTGAATTCGAGAAAACCGAAAATCGAAAGAGTAGGAAGTTTTAAAATTTTAGAAATGATGAAAACTATTACTTTACGCCTGTTCGTAGCCTTAACGTTGGGAACATTAACAACGGCTACAGCTTTTAACGATTTTCCTTGCACCGTCGAAAACGCAGAACCTTTTGTTTTCACTGAAAGAGGAATCGACTTTTACGTATTTCCTGACGGTCAATTCGATTTCAATACGCGACCAGAGACAACCGGCGATTATTACTATCGCAAAGCTGGAACCCGTGCTCAAGCTCGAGGCAGAAACCAGGTCGAAGTAAACTACGGCGTTCGCATTGAGCACGATGCATTCGGACGTGTTCGCAGAGTTGGAAACGTATTCATCAACTACGACGCGTTCGATCGAGTGAACCGCATTGGTACTGTGTATATGCGATACAACCGTTTCGCGATGAGTCAGATTGGCGGTTTGCGAATTGAGTACGATCGCCGCGGAAACATCGTCAATTTTGTAGGCGACATTCGGAGACGCACCTACTACAACGGTTACGATTACGGCTATAACACCTCTGAATACCAAGACGATACGTATTACTACTACCGCGCCGATGGTACTCGTGGAAAAATGAACACAAAAAATTAAAAGATTTTGAAATAGTTATGATTGGTTGATTGAGGAAGAGGCCTTCGGAAACGGAGGTCTTTTTTTTGAGATTTCGAGATTGCGAGATTAAAAGATTGAAAGATTGGCCTTCGACAAGCTCAGGCACCGACGATACGTAGTTAGGTTGGGAAAATGATACGTAAAATGGTGAACGTTATAAAGTCTCTCCCGATAGCTATCGGGACTCGTGTCTAGCTTCTAGCTTCCCCAAAAAAAAGTCTTCGACAAGCTCAGGCACCGACGATATGTGGGTTCAGGCGGGCAAAATGACACGTTAACGGGTGAATGCTTCAATCCCGATAGCTATCGGGACTAACTTCCCCAAAAACGAAACGTGAAATGGTGAACGTCTCGGAGTCTTAATACTTAGATCTTAGTACTAAAAGTCTTTGCGCTTAGCTTTCAACACATGCCATCTCCAACATAAACTCGCACAAACTTGTAAATCAAAATACCTCATCTCATGTACAGATGTACCAATTTTTTGGGGGTGCCGGCGGTGCCATCATAGCGCTTCGCAAACGTATCATCGAACCGCCGTCGCGCCATACGCTGTATCTTTAAGGCGAGCGTTTAGTGGAAATCCTGTAGCGCCTTAAAGGATGTCGCTGCTGTCGCTCACCCAGAAATACGTGTTTAAAATGGTGTTAGTAGACTTCAGTTAAGTTCTGGCGTAGTTTTCAAATGAGCTTAGATTTGGGTGGATGTGCAAAATACGGCGATACCTTTGTCGTTGATTGTTAGATAGCTGTCGATGATACAGCAGCCCACTAGTCGACGAAGGTTTCTTGGATTACGCGTTTACATGCTTGTATTTCTGGATTGGTGAGCGGACCAAGTTTCTTCACAATACGTATTTTATCAATTGTTCTTATTTGATCGATAACCACCCAGCCTACTTGATTGTTGTGCTTAACTTGTACGCGGGTTGGGTAATTTCTGCTCGTCGACGTTAGCGGCGCAATGACCACCGTTCGTAAGTTATCATTCATTTCGTTGGGAGAAATAACAACACAAGGACGTGTTTTTTGAATCTCACTTCCTACGGTGGGATCCAGATTAACCAAAACGATTTGATATTGTTTTACTTCCATTCGTCGAAATTTTCGTCTTCAAAAACATCGTTCAACAGGAGTTGATCATCTCCATTTTCATGCATTTTTTGAAATGCTTTATCCCAACCTTCTCGCGGCTTCGCTATGGGACGCAATACAATCTGCTCATTTTCGAGAATCATTTCAACTTTGTCGGTAATGTTGTATCGCTCCAGAATTGTTTTGCTTAATCGAAAACCTTTTGAATTGCCTATTTTGATGATTGAAACTTCCATAATGCTTATTTGTAATTACAAAGTTATTACAAAATTAGGATTTGGGATGTAGGGTTATGGCTTTTTCTATCGAGAAGTCGTAACTAAAAAACTTCGTTTGAGAAGAAACGAGTTGAACTTTGTGGGTTTTGTTGGTTGGTTTTAGAAAATGAGACTTATGGAGCAGGGGTAGTATTTTTATTCAAGAACATACTTTACGTTTACCTGTACTTCAAACTTTATTTTTTGAAATTCAGTAAAAATTGGTTCTGTTGCTCTTGCCCCATAAATATTGCCCATTCCTCTAACAATAATTCCTGGTGCTTGACCTTGCAAAGCATTTGAAATTGTATTAACGTCAGAAATAAAGAGCGCTTTTCCTATTTTTTGATGTAGAGGTTTTGCAAGTCTTTCTGCTATTAATTTCGATTTTTCGACTGCTTTAGCTTTTAGTTCAAGTAAAATTTCTTCTGAGTTGGAATATTCGGTCCGTTCAACTGTAACATTAGAAATTCCAACACTTTCTAATTCAGCTAGTACTTTTCCTGCTTGAACTGCATTCTTAACTATTAGAGAATACATTTTAGACTTAATTACATTTTGACCTTTTAAAAAGTAACTTTTAAAATCGCTTGAAAAGTCTAAAAGTGATAAGTCCTTTTCAGTGTCAATGTTTAATTTTTTCAAAGTTGCCTCGAGTTCTTTTTCTTTTTCTTCAACTGATTTTTTATTCCTACTATCTGCTTCGTTCAGATTGATCGAAATATAAATTTTGTCAGGCACAAGAAGTGTATCAACTTTTGCCGCAGTTTCAACATATGGTTGATCAATAAAATTCTTTTGAGCAAATGTCACAGTAGCAATTGTCAATAAAATAATAGTTAAAAGAGATTTTTTCATACAGTCGGTTTTAGTATCATGCACAACGTTTTGATCCACTTCGAAGATAGGGATTTTTACCAATTATCTCCTAAAAAAACAGAATTTATAATTTACCACTGCACTGTCACAGAACCACAAACACTAGCTTATCTAAACTGCATGTAACGGTGGTATTTCTTACACAGTTACGGGATTAATCTGTAGCTGTCCACCAATTGCTTTTAACACTTTCATAATTGTCTCAAACTGCGGTTTAGAACCGTCAGACAAGGCTTTGTATAAACTTGGTCTGCTTAATCCGGTTTCTTGAGCAATTTTAGTCATGCCAATTGATTTTGCAATATGCCCAATTGCTGTGATAACATCAGATTCGTTTCCTTCGGCTAAAACAGTGTTCAGGTATTCGGCAATCATCTCGTTACAATCTAGATAGTCGGCTATGTCAAATTTTGAAGTTTCCATTGCTCTATTTTTTTATTCGTTTTAAAATCTCTTTTGCTTTTGCAATTAGAGACCATTCATCAACTGTATTCACTTAGCTACAAATTTATGCGACTTTTAAAATAATGAAACGCTTTCTGTAAAATGCGCGAGAAAATGTCTATCCCTAAAATTAGGTTAACCGATTTTTCTTGCTTATCCCTTTGACCTATCTCAGAAGCTTCCATGAAATTGTAGCTGAATTTGCTGCCGTGCCTTGCCATAAAACAGCAAATCTCGCTGCTGTCTAAAAGACATAATTTGTTAAAATTTCGGACTTTTTAGCCGTTTTATTAGTACTTAATACCATGTAATAATGTACTTTGTACTAATAAAGTATGTATTTAATACTAACTTAGTTGGTCTTTTGTACTAACTTAATTGGTTCTTTGTACTAACTTAGTTGGTTCTTTGTACTAACTTAGTTGGTTCTTTGTACTAACTTAGTTGGTCTTTTGTGCTAACTTGTTTGGTTCTCTGTACTAATAAAAGTCGCTTTACCCTTTTACCTCCGTTTCTTGTTGCAAATGTACAAGCATAAAAAACCGCTTCGTTGCAGAAGCGGCTATTCTCATTATTATTGATACGGAGAACCAAACTTGTAACAAGCACATAAGCTCCCTTACGAAACCTTAAATAAATTGTTGTAGGCAGCCGCAACTGAAAAATAAATCTCCTTAAAACTGGTGTCAAGGAGGTTGTTTTGGTGGTAATTTTGAGATAAGGGTCTTGGTTGGTTTGCGGGAGTGCTGTTGCCGCTAGTAGAAGTTCTTTTTGAGTGTTTTTATTTTTAACAGATTAATGAAAAATTTGCTGCAAAATATTTATGATATAAATAACAAGTTTTTTGAGCAATTTTAGTATTTTCACTATATGTTTACAGCTTAATATTTACTCTATGGCACGAATTATGGTTCCCGAGCAGGTATTTCCTGGCTTTAAGATCATCAATGAACTTACCGATTCACAATTAAACCAACTAGTTGATTATATCAAAAACCTTGAAATTGGAAAGCTTTATGGAGATATTGCTCTGGACTTGACAGAACTATTAAAAGTTGATGGCGATGAGTTATGGAGAACCTTAATAAGTTATACAGGTTTGTCGTATGCAGATGTGTCAGTACTTTCAAAAAATCTAGCAGAATCATACAAAGAACTCTCTAGAGTTGGTATAAATTCAAAAGAAACCAACAAACTTAAAGCAAATTTACTCCAAATACTATCAAACTTCGAAAGAGTACAACTAACTGATAAAGTAAGAGAATATAAGGTTGAGAATTCAAACAATTTAAGAGAATTTAAATTCTTAACTGATATTAGATTTATGCCAGGAAGTTCAGATGATGATAAATATGGTTTGATTTTACATAAATTCTATATTGAATATCAAAATTCTATTCCAAGGAATGAATTACATTTACATGTTGCAATACAAGACTTAGTAGAATTAAAGATTGAAATTGAAAAAGCTATAGAGAGAGATAAAATGCTTCGTGAAAGTTACTCAGGAGATATAAAATTAATTTAAAGTTTATGGCCACTGATGCTACTAACATAGAAAAAGTTTACATGTATCAAAACTTTAGAGAAAGTCAATCTTCCAATATTGCCGAAGATGATTATAGTTATAAAAGTATAAGCTCATCGAATCATCCGTCTTTAATAGATTGGCAGTCCATAAAAAAAACTACATGGATTAAGTCTGCGGCTGAAGAAAAGATTGCTCAAGATTATATTTTGAGTGTAAACGATGAAGTGGATTTAAAAATACCAATAGTAAACAAGGAGTTAGAAAATATTTTTATTGAGGGAAAATACATTCTTGATTTGAAAGATAATTGGGACGATGAAGGTGCTGTTGGTTACACTATTGAATCATGGAAAGCTGCTGCTAATTTCATAATTAGTTTTAATAGATGGCTTAGGGGCATCTTTTCAGGAAGTTTACATTTACCGAAAATGCATCACGGTCCCTCAGGAACAATAGACGTTATATGGAATGAAGATAATTTTAGACTTTTTGTAAATATCGATTTTAAAAACAACACTGGTACTTTTTATTCGGATTCTCCAAAAAAACAGTTTTCTGAAGGTGAGTTTTTACTGAATGATTTAAAATTTCAACTACTTCCATTACCTTTCAAATATTAGATATGGATGTTAAACTTCATATACCAGACGAGCATCTTGTTTATATGAGAGTTCATAAACAAAATATTGATTTCAATGCAACTAATCCTAAAAGAATGATAAGACCTGTAGCTTTTGATGCAAAAGGAGAAGGAGGATTGTCTGTTGATTGGTCTGAATATTCTACGCCATTAGAATCCTTAAAACGTGCTCGAATTCCTGAAAATAATGGTGTGATTTCAATGTCTGTGTCTGCTATTAGATCAAACCCTTTACCATTGGCTGTAATTCACAGACCAGAGCCTACTAACTATTCTCATTCTGAAATATTTGGAATTCCGCCTCGGAAACCATCTGATATGGGTGTTCGTGTTAAGTTGATGGATTTATCCACGTGGGAAATTAATTGTGATGAATAATATTATTCGATTTCCTGAATATTACTCTTTAGTTTTAAAAAAATCTACCAACTCGATAATTAACGAAGCCCTTTCATTACTAACAACTTTCAAAAACAATCAGAAAAAAAATAATAACACTGTATTGATTAAATAAGTTTTGCTAATTATTAGTTTATTAGATTGAATCGTTTTCGCGTATGTTCAAATTTTGACGGTAAACTTTTGCTAATTTACGCACTTCCCTCCTCCCTCACCTACCTACTTATAGGTATTTTTCCACTAAACGTTAGTAACGTATGCCCTAGCCCGTATGGAAGCGGCAGCCCGTAAGAAAAATACGCTTGTTGGAACCGCAACTGCATGGGCGACCCAAGAAGCCCGACGCAGTGCGTGTGGAAACAGCGTATTTTTTGCGGACTATAGCGAACAGACGGAGGGAGCTTCGCAAAGATTTCGAGATTTAAAGATTTCGAGATTTCGAGATTTCGAGATTGAAAGATTTAAAGATTGGCCTTCGACAAGCTCAGGCACCGACGATACGTGGTTAGGTTGGGGAAATGATACGTAAAATGGTGAATTCATCGAAGTCTTAATACTTAATACTCCAATCTTGATACTAAAAAAACTTTGCGACCTTTGCGTAAATCTTTGCGACCTTTGCGGTTGCCTTCGACAAGCTCAGGCACCAGCCTTCGACAAGCTCAAGAACCAACCGACGATACGTGGTTAGGTTGGGAAAATGATACGTAAAATGGTGAACGTCATAAAGTCTATCCCGATAGCTATCGGGACTAGCTTCCCCAAAAACGAAACGTGAAGTGGTGAACGTCTCGGAGTCTTAATACTTAGATCTTAATACTAAAAGTCTTTGCGCTTAGCCTTCGACAAGCTTAGGCACCAGCCGCCGGCAGGCTCAGGCTCCGACCGACGATACGTGGGTTAGGTTGGGAAATACGATACGTCTAGTGGTGAAATTATCAAAGTCTCGCTTCTCGTTTCTCGCCTCTAGCTTCCCCAGAAACGACACGTCAAATGGTGAACTCATCTAAATTACTACAACGAAACGCTCAATATGCAACCAAAATTCACAAAAGAGCCAAAGAATATTATCTTACCTTTATGATGAACAAATTTTACATGCTATGAATACAACAACTGTAGCGGCTTTCGGGACTCATG